>JANMRZ010000175.1:0-34062 GCA_031388805.1 Chryseolinea sp. | reverse complement strand
CAAGAAAGGGAGAAGAGATTGAATTAAAGCCTCGCGAGGTGGATGTGAACATATTTGAAATCGCTTCTATTACACTTCCTGAAATAAGTTTTAGAATTGTATGCTCCAAAGGAACCTACATCAGAAGTATTGCTCGTGATTTTGGTAATGCCTTGGGAGTAGGAGCGTATATGTCAGAACTTTGCAGAACACGTATCGGACCGCATAGATTAGAAAATGCTGTTGCTATCGATGAAGTACATCTAGTTATTCCTTAATTTCAGCCAACGGTTAAAGATGAAGATATACCACGGCATTGAAGATTTTTCCAGACTTGATTATGCTGTTGTCACCAGTGGCACATTTGATGGTGTTCATCTTGGTCATCAGAAAATCTTATCTCGACTTAACGAGATTGCGTCAAATCAAAATGGCGAAACGGTTGTCATTACATTCTGGCCTCACCCGCGTCTGGTTTTAAAACCAGATACCTCTTTAAAGCTATTGAACACCTTTGAAGAAAAAGCAGAGCTTTTAAAGGAACAAGGTATTCAGCATCTCATTCGTATTCCGTTTACAAAAGAATTCTCTCAGCTTACTTCAGAAGAATTCATTATTAAAATTCTTGTAGAAACTATCGGCACAAAGAAGTTAGTGATTGGATATGATCACCATTTCGGAAAAAATCGTGAAGGTAGCTTTGAACAACTCAAGCTAAATGGACCTAAATATGGTTTTGACGTAGAAGAGATTTCGAGACAAGATGTAGATCATATTGGCGTGAGTTCAACTAAAATCCGAAAAGCATTAGAGGAAGGTGATATTGATAACGCCATTCATCTGCTTGGAAATCCATATAGCTTGACAGGTCGTGTTGTAATGGGCGATAAGCTTGGACGACTATTAGGTTATCCAACGGCAAATATTGAAGTTGATACCGCTTTCAAATTGATTCCCGCGGATGGAATTTATGCTGTTACGGTTCGTTATGCACATGAAACATTTAATGGCATGTTGTACATTGGCAACAGACCAACCATCAACGGTATAAAGAGAAACATTGAAGTCAATATTTTTGATTTCGACAAGGATATATACGGTGACTCTTTAACCATTCATTTTCACAGCCTTATAAGGCTCGATATTAAATTCAGCGACCTGGAAGGGCTACGTACACAACTTGGTTTGGATAAAATTGATGCATTGCGATTATTGCAGTCAACGTAGTTTATTAAAGCAGCATAATTTAGAAATCATTATCTAAAAGTTATGATTAACAAAGTAGTAAAAGATGCAGACGAAGCAATTCGGGATATTCAGGACAATGTAATTCTTATGCTCGGAGGATTTGGACTAAGTGGAATTCCTGAGAATTGTATTTCAGCATTACTCAAAAAAGGAGTCAAAGGTCTTACCTGTATTTCCAATAATGCAGGTGTTGATGATTTCGGGATTGGATTGCTGCTAAAAACAAGACAAGTCAAAAAGATGATCTCTTCATATGTAGGAGAGAATGCTGAATTCGAAAGACAACTACTTTCTGGTGAATTAGAGGTTGAACTCATTCCTCAGGGTACATTAGCCGAAAGAGTTCGTGCTGGTGGAGCAGGTATTCCTGCTTTCTTCACTCCTGCAGGTTATGGAACGGAGGTAGCAATAGGTAAAGAGACAAGAGAGTTTGATGGCAAGATGCATTTGTTAGAAAGTTGGCTTCGTGCAGACTTCTCTATTGTAAAAGCATGGAAAGGTGATACATCTGGAAACCTGGTATACAGAGGTACAGCTCGCAACTTCAATCCAATGATGGCAGCAGCAGGTAAGATTACAATTGCTGAAGTAGAAGAACTTGTTCCAGTTGGTGAACTTGATCCAAATAACATTCACACTCCCGGCATCTATGTTCAGCGTATCTTCCAAGGCAAGAATTATGAAAAACGAATTGAACAGCGGACCATCTCAAAGTAAATGCTCACATCAATACATTTTCAAATCTTCAAATTGAACTATGTTAGACAAAATCGGAATAGCAAAACGAATTGCACAAGAAGTCAGAGATGGTATGTACATCAATCTCGGAATTGGCATACCTACACTAGTTGCCAATTACATTCCTAAAAATCTGAATGTTATTCTTCAATCAGAGAATGGACTTCTAGGTATCGGCCCATTCCCGACCGATGAATATGTTGATGCTGATTTAATCAATGCCGGAAAACAAACCATCACAATGGTTCCAGGTTCATCTCTGTTTGACTCTGCAGAGAGCTTTGGAATGATTCGAGGTGGTCATGTTGATCTTACAATTTTAGGTGCGATGGAGGTATCCATTAATGGTGACATTGCGAACTGGAAAGTCCCAGGCAAAATGGTGAAAGGTATGGGTGGTGCAATGGATCTTGTTGCCTCAGCTAAACACATTATCGTAGCCATGCAGCATTGCAGTAAAGATGGCGCGTCAAAGTTATTAACAAAGTGTTCATTACCGATTACAGGAATTCGTTGTGTAAAAAGAATTGTAAGTGATATGGCGGTGTTGGATGTTCTGCCAGAAGGTGCATTCAAGTTGTTGGAATATGCTCCCGGAATTTCGGTGGAACAAATCAAGAATGCTACTGAAGGAAAATTAATTATTGCTGATGACGTAAAGGAGATGGTAGTGTAGACTCATTCCTCGGTAACAATAAAATTTTGGATATAAAAAAAGCCGCTTTTAAGAAGCGGCTTTTTCATTATGTTTTATTGATTAACAATACTCATCAAATACTTCAACTAAATGCTCACCAATCATCTGTGCATTGCGGCCTTCAATGTGATGGCGTTCTACAAAATGAACCAACTCACCATCCTTAAACAAAGCAATGGCCGGTGAAGAAGGAGGATATGGTAACGTGTATTCACGCGCCTTTTCTACCGCTTCTTTATCAACCCCTGCAAACACAGTTGCAAGATTGTCTGGTCGTTTTGTGCTATGTTCAACAGCCCACTTCACTCCAGGACGAGCTGCACCAGCTGCACAACCACAAACCGAATTAATAACCAATAAGGTAGTCCCTTTCTGGTCTTTCAATTGGCTGTCAACGTCAGCTGAGGTTTTCAATTCTTTGAAGCCTGCCACCGTTAAATCGGTGCGCATGGGAGCCACTAAATGTTCAGGATACATATCAATTAAATTTTAGATTTATAACTTTTAGGTTCACAGTTCAAAACATAGTTACATGAAACCTAGTTCCAATTTCGCTGCTTCGCTCATCATATCCTGCGAATAAGGCGGATCGAACGTGATTTCCACTTTTACATCATTTACCCCTTCAATAGCTTTGATCTTTTGCTCTACCTCTCCCGGAATCGCTTCCGCAGATGGGCATGACGGCGATGTAAGCGTCATTTGAACATAAACATTGTTGATAGGATAGATATTGACCTCATAAATAAGGCCCAGTTCAAAAATATCAACCGGTATTTCAGGATCGTACACTGTTTTGATAGCAGCCATTACCTTTTCCTGTAAATCAGGAACAGTTGCGCTGTCCACTTTCGGCTCTATATTTTCTACTGACTCACTCATGACTTTACTTGTGTCCTTGTTTGGTATGCCAAAGCATACAATTTCATTTGCTTGATCATGGAAGCAAAACCATTCGAACGCTGCGTCCCAATGAATCGTTCCATCCCAATTTTATGCATAAAAAACAGATCTGCCTTCAAAATATCTTCAGGGCGTTGGTTGTTGAATATCCGAATCAACAAACTCACTAATCCTTTTGTTATTGCCGTATTACTATCTGCTGAAAAGTGAATGGTGTCGTTTTCCATCTCAGCCGTTAACCAAACTTTAGACTGGCAACCTTTCACGATATTATCCTCTGTTTTATCTGACTCATTCATTACAGGAAGTTTCTGTCCCAATTCCATAATGTAGAATACTGTCATCTCCATGTCTCCTTCTAAAAGGGAGAATTCGCTTATGATCTCTTCCTGAATTTGGTCTATTGACATGCTACTTCATGAAGTTAATAATCCGCTCCAGTCCCTCCACCAATTGATCAACCTCCTTCTTCGTATTATAAACAGAGAACGATGCACGCACAGTTCCTTCTATTCCAAATCGATCCATTAGCGGTTGTGTGCAATGATGTCCTGTTCTCACGGCAATACCACGCGCGTCTAACATTTGACCAATATCAAAAGGATGAATATTGTCAACTGTAAAAGATAATACACCTACCTTATGCTTTGCAGTGCCAACCAACTTTACAGAAGGCAATGCAGAAATTTTTTCAGTTGCATACACTAACAGTGCATGTTCGTGAGCAGCAATATTTTCTTTACCATGCTCAAGAATAAAATCCATCGCATATTTGAAAGCCACTACATCACCAATGTTGGGAGTACCAGCCTCAAACTTATATGGAAGATCATTGTAAGTAGTTTTCTCAAATGTTACTTCTTTGATCATCTCTCCTCCACCATGATACGGAGGCATTTTTTCTAATAATTCTTTCTTTCCGAAAAGAATTCCGGCACCGGTTGGTCCGTACATTTTGTGTGCAGAGAGGCAATAGAAATCACAATCTAAATCCTGAACATCAATTTCAAGATGTGAACCTGCTTGTGCACCATCAATCATGACAACTGCTCCTACTTCATGTGCTAATGCAATAATTTCTTTTATCGGATTAATAGTCCCTAAACTGTTCGATGCGTGATTAACCGAAACAATTTTGGTTTTAGAGGAAATCAATTTCTTATACACTTCAATATCCAGTTCACCTTGATCCGTTACCGGAATAACTTTGATCTTCGCTTTCTTTTCCTCAGCAATGAGTTGCCATGGAACAATATTGGAGTGATGCTCTAATCCTGAAATGATAATCTCATCACCATCATTCAAAAACGCACGACCATAAGATGAAGCAACCAGGTTAATACCTTCTGTTACACCTCGTGTGAAAATGATTTCCTGTTCAGAAGAAGCATTTATAAATTTTTTGGCAGTATGTCGAGTCTCTTCAAAAGCTTTTGTAGCCTTCTCTGCCAATGTATGAATGCCGCGATGAATATTCGCGTTATAGCCTTTGTAATAGTCTACCAGCGAGTTAATAACAGACAACGGCTTTTGTGATGTCGCTGCATTATCAAGATAAACCAGATCACGACCATTCACCTGTTGATGAAGGATGGGAAATTCTTTTCTTATTTTCTCAACATCAATAGACACAGAAAGGGTCGCAGTGTTGGTCATCTTAGAAGTCTTTATGTAATCTTTCGCTGATAATCTGATCAATGTATTCCTTAATTACCGGATGCTTTACGCTATCCAGCAATTCTCCTGCAAAAGCATAAAGCATCATTGCTTGTGATGTTTCTTTGCTAATGCCTCGTGATTGCAAATAAAATAATGCCTCCTCATCTAACTGGCCTGAAGTACATCCATGTGAACACTTCACGTCATCAGCCCAAATTTCAAGCTGTGGCTTTGTGTTTACACCAGCATTATCGGTCAGCAAAATATTTTTGTTCGATTGAAAAGCATTGGTCTTCTGCGCCTGTGGCCGCACGTAAATCTTTCCGTTAAAGATACCTTTTGAACTTCCGTCCATGATACCCTTGTACAATTCATTGCTGAATGAATTGGGTTTACGGTGATCCACTACAGTGTGATTATCGGCCAATGTATCGTTCTCCAATAGATATAATCCGTACATGTGTGATTCAATATTTTCTCCATCCAATGTTAAATGAAGATTATTCCGGATCAATTTACCACTGAGTGAGAAGGTAAATGTATTTACACGACTTGAATCATTTTGATATATCTGTGTTAATCCATACTGAAAACGATTATTCAAATCGTTCTGAATAGAGTATAGATTCAACTCAGCACTCTTTGCAACAACCGCCTCAGTAACCGAATTTGAAAAATGGTTTGCCTTACCTATCGAATCGAACTTCTCAAGAATCGTTACAGAACTGTTCTCATCAACAACAATCAGGTTACGATTATTTGAAATTACCTGTCCATTGCTTGTATCGTGAATGTGATACATAAAAATTGGAGTTTCAATTTTTGTGTTGGCCGGAACATGAACAAATAATCCGCTTGTCCAGGCCGCAGTATTCAAGTTGGCAAATGTATCTGTTTTGAGATCGATGTATTTTGAAAGATGTGCGAGCACAACTTCTGATTTCTTTTCCAATGCCTCTTCTAAACTAAGAATTGAAATTTCAGTTTCAGGAGATACAATGGTTGAAAGCTCTTTCGAGAATAATCCGTTTACAAAGACAATGATGTTTGCTTCTAGTCCAGGGATTGCAAATTCTTTTACATCACGGACGCCACCTTTTGGATTCGCTAGAGTGAAATCGAAATTCTTCTCAAGCAAACGCTTTATAGGAGTATGCTTGAATTCTTCATGCTTTATAGCAGGCAAACCCAGTTTCACAAATTCATTCAACGCCTCCTCCCGCTGGGCACGCAAGGAGGGAAATTTATTAACCCCAGATTGAATCACTGCAGCAATATCTGAGGTACTGTTTTTTTCGATGGCTATTGCGCTCATAATTCTACCGCTACCTCGTCTTTAATCCAATCGTACCCCTTCGCTTCGAGCTCAAGCGCTAAATCTTTTGTGCCCGACTTCACGATTTTACCTTTATATAAAACATGAACGTAATCAGGCACGATGTAATCCAACAAACGCTGATAGTGTGTTACTACAATCACTGCATTCGATTTGTTACGAAGTTTATTCACGCCATTTGATACAATTTTCAATGCATCAATATCAAGACCTGAATCAGTCTCATCTAAAATAGCAAGCTTGGGTTCAAGCATTGCCATTTGGAATATCTCGTTACGTTTCTTTTCTCCACCAGAGAATCCTTCATTCAATGAGCGGCTCAATAAGGATTGATCAATCTCAACCAACTTCATTCTCTCTTTCATCAAACCTAAAAATGAAACAGCATCAAGCGCCTGCAATCCACGATGAGAGCGAATTTGATTTACAGCCGTCTTCATGAAATTGATGGTACTCACTCCAGGTATTTCAACCGGATATTGAAAAGCCAAGAACACACCTTCGCGTGCTCTTACTTCCGGATCCATTTCTAATAGATTCTTTCCAAGAAAATCAACTTCACCTTCTGTTACTTCATATTCTTCGCGACCAGCCAATACGGAAGCCAAGGTACTTTTACCAGAACCATTTGGTCCCATAATGGCATGCACTTCCCCTGGTTTAATCTCAAGGTTGATCCCGTTCAGGATTTGCTTATCACCGATCTTCGCTTGTAAATTCTTTATACTTAACATGTCTTCTATTTCAATTTTATCCTACACTTCCTTCCAAAGTCAACGCCAATAATTTCTGTGCTTCAACAGCAAACTCCATTGGTAATTGGTTCAATACTTCTTTCGCGTATCCATTTACAATCAAGGCTACTGCTGACTCTTCGTCAATACCTCTTTGTAAGCAATAAAAGATTTGATCCTCTCCTATTTTAGATGTTGTTGCTTCATGTTCAATTCGAGCTGAACTATTTTCAACGTCTATATAAGGGAATGTATGTGCACCACACTGATCGCCCATAAGAAGGGAATCGCATTGTGAAAAATTTCTGGCATTGCTCGCGCGCTTCATGATATGAACTTGCCCGCGATAACTATTTTGTGAATGTCCTGCCGAAATACCTTTCGATACAATTCTTGACTTGGTGTTTTTACCGATGTGGATCATCTTCGATCCTGTATCCGCTTGCTGATAGTTATTCGTAACAGCCACCGAATAAAACTCCCCCATCGAATTATCTCCCTTCAGAATACAAGAAGGATATTTCCAAGTAATGGCTGAGCCAGTCTCTACTTGCGTCCACGAAATTTTAGAATTATCGCCAAAGCATAAACCGCGCTTAGTAACAAAATTGTAAATTCCTCCTTTACCATTCTTATCACCTGGATACCAGTTCTGGACCGTAGAGTATTTTACCTGCGCGTCTTTCATCGCATAGATTTCTACCACAGCTGCGTGCAATTGATTTTCATCGCGCATTGGAGCGGTACATCCTTCGAGGTAACTCACGTAAGAACCTTCGTCTGCAACAATCAATGTTCTTTCAAATTGACCGGTGTTAGCTGCGTTAATCCTGAAATAGGTTGACAGTTCCATCGGACAACGAACTCCTTTCGGGATATAACAGAATGATCCATCTGTGAATACGGCTGAATTAAGTGCAGCAAAATAATTATCGCTCACTGGAACAACCGAGCCCATGTATTTCTTCACCAACTCAGGATGATGAAGAACAGCTTCGCTAAACGAACAGAAAATTATTCCCATTTCGCCCAGTGTTTCTTTGAATGTAGTGCCAACCGAAACACTATCAATAACAGCATCAACTGCGATACCGGTTAATCTTTTTTGTTCGGTTAAGGAAATACCCAACTTCTCAAAAGTCTTGATCAACTCCGGATCGATATCTTCTAATTTCTTCGACTTATCGGATTGCTTCGGAGCAGAGTAATAAATAACGTCCTGATAATTGATTTTTGGATAGTGAACATTAGGCCAGGTTGGCTCCTTCATTTTAGTCCATTTGGCAAAGGCATCTAAACGCCAATCCAGCATCCACTGAGGTTCGTTCTTTTTAGCTGAAATAAACCGGATAATATCCTCATTCAGGCCTTTCGGGGCAGAGTCGGTTTCGATGTTGGTCGTCCAGCCGTGCTCATATTCCTTCGAGGTCAACTCCTCTAACACCTGATTATCCTTACTCATAGCAGTCTATTTAGACTAATTTTAAACTGAACACAAAAATATAACATAAAAGCTATTCTAAGGTTCCTTTAACACCTTTAATAACTGAAATCGATTGCTAAATAAGGTTTAAGCTACGATCCAGACTTTCTTCTAAAGAGATCATCGTTTCGGTGCGCTCAATACCTTCAACCTGTTGAATCTTATCGTGGAGTACAATTTTAAGGTGGTTGGTGTCCTTGCAGTGTATTTTTACAAACATACTATAGTTACCTGTTGTATAATGAATGCTCGTAATCTCCGCGATGGTTTTCAACTTTGCCATAACCTGATCATACAAAGCACTCTTTTGAAGAAATATCCCAATGAAAGCCGTGATGTCATAGCCAAGCTTGGCATAATTTACTTTTAACGTTGTCTTCTCTACAATCCCAGCCTCTTCCATTTTATTCATGCGAACATGAACGGTTCCACCCGATACAAAAGCCTTTTTTGCCACTTCGGTATAAGGTTTCTTGGCATCTTGCATTAAAATTTCTAAAATTTTGAGGTCAACATTGTCAACTTTGTAATTTTCAGCCATGGTGAAATTTGAGTTTTAACTAAAATTCAAAAATATGAAACAAAATTAAAAAGTCCATAATAATTTGAATGTTTTATTGTTCCCGATAGTAGTTTCTGCGTTACTTTGTTGCATAATTAACAATCACACACACAACAACCACACGCACACAAAACATTGTAGGGTGTTGAAACTTGGCAGACAAGCCCTCCGGTCTCGGGGGTGGAGGAAACGGGATAAAGTCCAGCCTTTGGCGACCTAACCGCTCCGTGGAGGTTCGAACCCTCCCTCTACAGCGAAGAGACGTTCTTTGATTGAAATTTAAATACACCATTGTAGGGTGTTGAAACTGGCAGACAAGCCCTCCGGTCTCGGGGGTGAAGGTCACGGAATAAAGCAATGCTCCCCGATCCAATTTCGCTTAAAGCGGCACTGGATCAGGTCAAAGCCTAACCGCTTCGTGGAGGTTCGATTCCTTCCCCTACAGCAGCTCAGTTTAGGTTAATGAGATTCAGAGCTACCCATCTCGATTTATCGGGGTGGGTTTTTTTATTTCTGCACATTCCTCCTCTTTTCGTTTTATCAACTATTGATTTGCTGCCCAACAATCGTTTGCTTTGGGAGATTGATTATTTGATCAATTATTAACTTCCATTTTTGAAATTATCCATAATGAAAAATCATCCCTGGCTTGATAAATATCCAAAAGGCACCGCACAAGAGATTAAACTTTACGATCATCCATCGCTAGTCGAGTTGTTTGAAATCAGCTGTTCTAAATACCGTGATCGAATAGCTTTTGAAAATATGGGTGTTCGAATGACGTATGAGCAAGTTGACACACTCTCTAAAAACTTTGCTGCCTATCTGCAGCAAGATCTTAAACTTAAGAAAGGAGATCGCATCGCTATTCAGATGCCGAACTTACTTCAATTTCCAATCGCTTTCTTTGGAGCGTTGCGTGCCGGATTGATTGTAGTGAACACCAACCCTTTGTACACGCCCCGAGAAATGGAACATCAATTTAAAGACTCAGGAGCGGTAGCCATTGTGATTGTTGCCAATTTCGCGAGTAATCTTGAAAAGATTATAGGCAATACCTCCATTAAACATGTTATCGTTACACAGCTTGGCGATATGCTCGGTGGATTGAAAGGCATGATTGTGAATTTTGTAGTGAAGAATATAAAGAAGATGGTACCTTCCTATCATCTTCCCGGAGCGATTTCATTTAACAGTGCATTGGAGAAAGGAGCTTCTTCACACTATACCAAGCCTGAGATTTCAATAAACGATATTGCTGTTCTTCAATACACAGGAGGAACCACTGGGATTGCAAAAGGCGCTCAACTATCACACGCGAATATCGTGTCGCATAATTCCATGATCACCGAATGGTTCAAACCCTATATGAATAAAGATGGTGGTGATCTTATTATTACGGCCATACCGATGTATCACATCTTCGCACTTACGGTTAATGGTATGCTGATGTTTAGCGCAGGTGTAAAGAATGTGTTGATCACAAATCCACGCGACATTCCCGGATTCGTTAAAGAACTACGAAAACATAAATTCACAATCGTTACGGGTGTGAATACACTTTTTAACGCACTGCTTAATAATCCTGATTTTAAGAATCTTGATTTCTCTGCGTTGAAAGGAGGCGTTGCTGGTGCAATGGCCGTTCAGGATGTTGTGGCCAAACGTTGGAAAGAGGTTACAGGCACAAATCTAATTGAAGGTTATGGCTTAAGTGAAACTTCTCCAGTGTTATGTTGCAATCCATTGGATGGTACACATCATGCTGGTACTATTGGTGTACCAATGCCGAGTACCGAGATTGCAATTTTCGATGATAATGGAAATCGAGTACCTCAAGGAGAACCAGGTGAAATATGCGCACTAGGACCACAGGTAATGTCTGGGTATTGGCAAAAAGATAACGAAGGTGTATTCTTTCCGGGTGGATGGTTTAGAACGGGTGACATCGGTATTATGAATGCCGATGGATTCTTTAAGATTGTCGATCGCAAAAAAGACATGATCAAAGTTTCTGGCTTTAATGTTTATCCAAACGAAATTGAAAATGTTATTGCCGCTCATCCTAAAGTGTTGGAAGTAGCCGCCATTGGTATCTCTGATGTAAAATCAGGAGAGGTGATAAAAGCGTTTATTGTAAAACGTGATCAGAGTTTAACGGAAGAAGAGATAAAGAAATTCTGCCATGAGAATCTCACCAATTACAAAGTGCCTAAGTATTTCGAATTCAGAACGGAACTTCCAAAGACCAATGTCGGTAAAATTTTAAGGAGAGCATTAAAAGAAGAAGTTGCAGCTGCATGATAATTTGAATTACTTCGCGGAAATTTTTAACAACTATGTTCAGGATTCTTTCCTTCTTCCTTCTGTCTGCTCTATTTATATGCTGTGGTAAATCATCAACAGAATCAACTATACAAGCTACCGATTCAACAACTTTAAATGTTGATACTTTAAAATATGAGGAGGAAGTACATTTAAAAAATCTAAAGCAGTTGACCTTCGGTGGAGATAATGCTGAAGCCTACTGGAGCTTCGATAACAAACAGCTTACCTTTCAATCGAACAATCCTGCATGGAATCTAAAGTGCGACCAAATCTTTGTTACAAATGTTGATGGTGTTGATCTGAAAAACAGTGTTCCTCAACGCATTAGTAATGGTGAAGGAAGAACAACCTGTTCCTACTTTTTACCAGGCGATTCCCTCATTCTTTTTGCATCAACTCATTTAGGTGGAAAAGATTGTCCCGTTGAACCTGAACGTAAGCCAGGAGGAAAATACCTTTGGTCAATCTATGATACCTACGATATTTTCGTTTCTGATTTAAAAGGTAATATCAAAAAGCAACTCACTAATAAAAAAGGTTATGATGCTGAAGCAACCGTATCCCCGAAGGGAGATAAAATTGTTTTTACTTCAACTCGCAATGGTGATCTTGATTTGTACACCATGAACATCGGTGGCTCGGATGTAAAACAGATCACAAATGAATTGGGCTACGATGGTGGCGCGTTCTTTTCACCAGATGGATCGAAACTTGTTTTTCGTGCATCCCGGTTTACAACAGATGAAGAACGAAAAAAATATAAAGCTTTACTAAAACAAGGATTAGTGGCTCCTACTGCGATGGAGATTTTTACTTGTAATGTAGATGGTTCAAACCTTCAACAGCTAACCAAGTTAGGCAAAGCCAACTGGGCTCCATTCTATCATCCATCCGGCAAGAAGATTTTATTCTCATCGAACCACAAGGGAACACGAGGTTTCGAATTTAACATCTATATGATCAACGAAGACGGAACTGGATTGGAACGCATTACACATGATGGCGTTTTTGATTCATTCCCGATGTTCTCCTTCGATGGAAAGCGTATTGTATTTTCATCAAACCGACACAATGGTGGAACCCGAAACACCAATTTATTTGTGGCCGATTGGGTTGACTAGACTCTAGATTTTAGATTTAAGACTTTAGATTAAAACATTAAAAGTTGACATTGGTTTGCAGTCCATGTAACTTCAAACTTGGAACCTTGAACATCGAACTTTAAACTTAAAAATATGCTGGGCTTCTTTGAACATCAATATCTTTCTTACAAAAAGAATCACATCAAAAATTTGCTTGCATTGGCAAAGGTGGATGGCCACATGCACCCGAAAGAAGAAGAGCTACTGTACAAGATTGCCAAGCGTTATGGACTAAAAGATCGTCAGGTAAAGGTATTGATCGATAGCGATGAAAAGTTTACCATGAACGTACCCGACAATCACAACGATAAAATGAATTTGCTTTACGATCTTGTACTGATGGTGTATGCCGATGATGTTGTCGACAAGCACGAAATTGAATTTTGCGAAGAAGCAGTAAAGCAGTTCGGAATGAAAAAAGGATTAGTCAATTTCTTATTAGGAGAATTTGAACGTGGCACACCACCACCACCAGATGAATGGGATGAAATTAAACACGAAGCAAAAGAAAAATTCCTTCTTAAGAAATAGAGACTAACCCAATTAGGGGATCTCCATAACTTTTATTGTTTGATTGCCTTCACCGTCTGGACTATCTCGAACAAAAATCTCATCCTCATTTTACCGCAAGCGTAAATTGTGATGGTATTCTATTCAATTGTATGGATCTTCCATAAACCAATTGATCCATGAAACCACTTTCACATCTATATTCAAGAACCGATTTTATCAAGTTTATCTCAGTGAGCACTTTCGGTGCACTCATTATTCAGCCAAAAGAAGTAAAAGCTCAGGAGAAGGTTCCTCTCAAGCCGGACCTTGTTAAAGAATTTGTTATCGCTGGTCATGGTAATTTCGAAAAGACAAAACTCATGTTAGAAGCAAATCCAGGATTACTCAATGCATCGTGGGATTGGGGCAATGGTGATTTTGAAGAAGCTATTGAAGGAGCAGGTCATGTTGGAAATAGAGAAATTGCATTTTACCTCATTAACAAAGGTGCGCGTTTTACGATTTTTGTCGCAGCCATGTTAGGTAAGATTGAAATTGTGAAATCGATGATTGAACCCTATCCGGAGTTGGTTAAGTCAAAAGGTCCGCACGGACTTGATCTCATCCATCACGCAACAAAGGGTGGCGAGAACGCCATTGAAGTTCTCAATTATCTGAAATCGAAATCCTAATAACAGATGCTTAAGGAGCTTGATCAATATCGTTTGAACCCGTAATTAAACGGTCATTAAACTTTAATCTTCAAATTACGGTTACATTGACGTTATGCTTTGATTATATATAGAGCATCCACCCAAGTGGATAGATTCCTCATAATTTTTAAATGCAATTATGTTTTTACCATGATTGAATAAAGTTAAATTCGAGACGGAAAGAGAGACATGCTATGGAGGACTTACGGAAACTTACAACCCAGGAAAAGGCACTTCGAATCAACCTAAGCAAAGCCATTTATGGTTCCTTTGCGGAGATTGGTGCAGGCCAGGAAGTAGCAGCGAACTTTTTTAAGGTAGGTGGCGCGTCCGGCACAGTGGCTAAAACAATGTCGGCTTACGACATGAAGTTTAGCGATGCCATCTATGGTTATTGTGAACGATATGTATGCGAGGACCGCCTCATGCGCATGCTCGATCATGAATACGTATTGTTACCCGAACGTCTCCCCCATCGCATTGCAGGCACACGTTTCTTCGCTTTCGCAGATACGGTTGAAGTCTTAAATTTTGAGCGTACCAATCAGGGGCATGGATGGATTGGTTTACGATTCCAACTTCGACCCGAGAGTGAACCTAATGAATGTGTATTCCATGTGAAGATGCACGATAACGATCCCCTTCAACAACAATATGCGTTAGGAATCGTGGGTGTGAACATGCTCTACTCTTGTATGTTTGTAAAAGATCCGGAAGAAATCCTGATGTCGTTGATGGATGGATTGACAAGCAGGAGAATGGAGATTGATATGTTCCGTCTTTCTGGTCCCGACTTCAAACATGTTGATAATCGCTTGATGGCGCTGAAGCTTGTGAAGAACGGACTGACGAAAGCCGCGATGTTCGGACCGGATGGAAATGTAATGCAACCATCAGATGAACTTTATAAGAAAAACGTATTAGTTCTACGTGGCCGTTTCAGACCCGTTACGCATGTAAACGCTGACATGTTGTTAACTTCGCGGAGACATTTCAGACGTGAGCCGGATGTTGACCGATCGAAAATGGTGGTGCTCACGGAACTTACCTTAAACGATTTAAGTCCCGATGGAAAGATTGACGAAAAAGATTTTCTCTATCGCGCTGATATTATTTGTTCACTTGGTCAAAGCGTATTGATATCCAACTACTTTGAGTATTACAAATTAGTGGATTACCTATCGAAGATTACGAGAGGAAAAAAGATTGGTATCATCATGGGTATTTTTGCGTTGCAGAAAGTATTCGATGAAACAACGTATTCCAACTTACGCGGAGGAATTATGGAATGTTTCGCATCGCTGTTTGGATCGAACGTGAAGCTCTATATCTATCCCGCCGGGAAGAAAGATTCAAAAGATATTTTTACGCTTAAAGATTTCGAGACTGAATTACCCGAAAACTTAAAAAGTTTGTTCCGTTATCTGATCGAAAACAACAAGCTCGAAGATGTAAAAGATGCGAACACAAACAACCTGCATATCATCTCCGATAACGTATTGGCCATGATTCGCAAAGGTGAAGCCGGATGGGAAAAGTATGTGCCCCACAAAGTAGAAGAAGCCATTAAAGAACATGGGTTGTTCGACTATCCTTACACACAAGAGACAAAACAGATTTCAGTTTCAGGTTGAGAAGCTTTAATAGTCTAAACCACCTTTGCCAACCTCTCTAAATTTATTCAAGGTCTTTTCTCGTAAGATCATTCCCATCATTTAATGCATTGCTGATTTTACCAATTACGTGGTCAAGCTCGTCCCCCGATTTTCGAAGTAAATCCAGCATTTCACTTTGCTTCATTGTTTTATCATGCTCCATTAAGTTTATCAATCCTAAAATTCTTGAAAGCGGTCCACGAAGTAAGTGAGAATTGATAAATGCATACTCCACTAATCTTTTGTTTTGAATCTCCAGTTCCTCAGTGCGCTGTTTTACACGTTCTTCAAGACCTTCATTAATATGCGCGATCTCTCTGTTTTTTTGTTTAATGTGATGTTCGTACTCCAATCGTTGCGCAGTTCGAAAAGCAAGTGAAATAATATCGGCCACCGAACTCGCGAAGATTAAATCTTCCGTAGTCCATTTCCTGATTTCATTTTGATGTTCGCAGCACAGCAGCCCTTTTAAATGTCCATCCAAAAAGAAAGTCGCATCAAGTAATGAAAATATGTTTTGCTGAGTGAAATAAGAATCAGTGAATTCCTTTGTGTGGTGATGCAGTCGCGCATCGTCTGCAACAATCATTCTTTCTTTCTTAAGTGCTTCAAAATAGTATGGAGCGTCTTCAAAGCACAATGTCATTGTGTCGATGTAGGTATCTTGGCTCAAGTTGTAGCAAGCTATGGATTCAATACATTTCTTTTCTTCATCATAAACCCAAATGCTCACCTGGCTTACCTTCAGATTTTTCGCTGTGATCGAAACAATATCACGTGCAGCGTGCGCCAGGTTACCCACGGCAATGCTTCGGTTCTTTGAAAACCCTACTAAGGTATTCATGTGATTTTCAAGTGCTGTATTTTTTACATTAAGAATATTGTTGATTGTCTTTATCTCACGATTTCGATCTTCCAGTAAGTGATTTACACGAAGTATCCTTCTTCTATTTCTCAATTGTAGGTAGAGCACAACAAGTATCGAAAAAACAATAACAATAAGAACAATGATGAAGGCGGTTATACGATCTGCATTTGCTTTTAGTATTTCATTTTCTTGTTCCCGCTTTGCAATCTCCATTTCAAATTGAAAACGATCCTGTTGCCGGATAACTTCCAGCGATCGAATAGAATCTTTCAGCGTAATGTATTGTGTATAGTTATCAAGCTCTTCCAACATTCTTCCTTCTTGCTTAAACGATTGCCATAAAAAGAAATAAGCTTCCATTCTGGTGTTCAAATCCTTTCGAAGTGTGGAGATTTCAAGAGCAAGCCTAAAGTTTTCTTTTGCCTTATAGATATTTCCTTTTTTAAATTGAATTTGTCCCATCGTTAAATAAGCACCCGGAAGCAAGCGCATATTCTGTGAATTCTTAATATAGCGAAGTCCTTCATCTGCCATTTTCTCAGCTGGTTCCAATTCTCCATTGTTCATCAGGCATTGGGCCATAAGGGTTTTAACTTCTGCAAGAATAATAGCATCCTTGATAACATTACCTGTAGAATCAGCCAATTGAAAATAATGTATCGCATCATCATTTAGTTGATTATCCATATAAAGCTTACCGAGTTGAATCATGGCCGACATGATTTCGCGTGTGTCTCCCAAAGCAAGCCTTATCTCGTACGCCTTCTTATAATTTCGCTCCGCATCTGATCTATTCTTGTTTAACTTATAATAACTGGCAAGACTTTGAATTGAATACGCCAGTCCGGAAGAATCATTTATATTATTAAAGATCAACGATGCTCGTGATAAGTAATCGTATGATTTAGGTAAAAGGCCTTGCTCCAGAAAAAGTCTTCCTATGTTATTACAAGCGTGTGCCAGTTGTAAGGAATCACGATGTGTTTCAGCGATTTTTAAAGCCTGGTTGTAATAATCGAATGCATCTAAATGATTGCCCTTGTGAAAATAAGCTAGTCCAATAAAGTTAAGTGGACGGGCAAGATTTTTTTTATCGCTTAGTTTCTCTGCTAATTTATGCGCTTTCAGTGCATAGTAAATTGTGCTGTCGGGATAAGATGCTCTATATTCCCACGCTAAATCACCGAAAAGCTTAACCTGATCTTTTTCTTTCACCCGGATAAGGGCATGTTTTAATTTCTTTATTTCATTCAGGTTTTGACTGATACAAAAATCGCTACAAAACACCAGAACGATAAGGACTACATACTTTTGTGTCACAGGGTTTTACTATTTGCAACACAAAAGATATTAATTTCATTTGACATTCAATCGCTTACACAAACAATAAGTGAAATTTTGCTGCTGGTTGATTCACATTATCGGTAGGTTTACTATGTTATGCAAATACGTAGACTTGACTAACCATCAATTACTTTCAGATGCTTAACACAAAGCAAAACGATTGACTGTAAGAGGTTAACTTTAAACGAACGCATCTCAATAAGTAAAATGACCAGGGTCACACAAGGTAGTGACGCTGGTCATTTTCAATTCAGATTCCATTTGGGAAATCTTAATCCATGCAATGAAGTAACTCTAATTTTTAAAGGCCCATGAAAAATCAAGTCGTATTTCAGGATAGCTTTCATTTTTCCCATTGAATTTCTGACTATGGATGCTGCCATCTAATTTTATAGCGACTACTGGGATTGGTCTATACACGATTCCAGCTGAAGTCTTATAGAACACGCCGTCATCAGCCAAGCCAGATTCCTTATCACCCCCATAAGTCTTGTTGTTAATCACTTCCGGATGCGACATCCAATCAAGGAATAAGTAAGGAACTAGCTGGCCAATTTTTGTATCGAAGCTATAAGCCAGTCGGATATAATACGTTTGCACATCATACTTAACCGGCACAATTACGTCAGCTGTTGTAAGTGTGTTGTTGGGTTTAGAGGTATTGGCACCCAAAAATCGTGCGCGCTGTTGCGGATTGATTCCTGCATCGTTCACCATCGTTAATACATTGTCTGCATTACGAAGCGCATCGTGTTTCGCAATCCAATACTCTACCTGAATATTAAACTTACCAAATTGTTTTTCAGCAAAGAGTCCTGTTAGAAAAAAATTATCGCCATCCATCCAGGGCAACACACCACCTTTGGGAGATCCGTCACCAAACTCCACGGTAGAAGTAGTCTTTTCACTATTCAAACTACTTGTAAACCCTGAGGTTCCGATGAGTAATGATTGTCTGTCCGATTTAAGTCGTAAGTCCCAACCCATTGGAATCACTTTCTTTTTCTCACCACCTTCACCGTTCTCTGTTGTTAAGGAATACTGAAAGTTCGCTGATCCTATATTCCAATTCCCATGGACCATGAGGTTGGTTGTGCGGGTAATAAAGAGGTGATCGGTATCAAAAATTTCTGGAGGTTCTATTCCTGTAAATGTGGGAATTTGATCCAGACGTTCATTATACAATCCAAACCTTCGATACATTTTTCCGACTCTGATTTGAAAGATGTTTTTGATTTTAAAATTTCCCCACGCATTGCGTACTTCCAGTTTCTCATCAACATAAGCAATATTAAAAAGCACATCTATTCTTTCGGAAAGATAGGCTGATCCATATAAGTGAAAAGCCTTGACAGGTATCCCATGTAAAAGGGTCATCTTCTTTTAATGTAGTTCCATCTGGCGCAATGGATGGAAAACTAAACTGCTGCTCAGCATTAGTATTAATGTAACCATAGAGTCTAAGTTTTCGATCAAACTCGGTAACATTAATCTTAAGAAGTTCTTCCAACGACAAATCAAACAAATCGTCACTCTTATAACTAAGCGAGTCTTGCGCACTTGAAAAACAAGGAATCAAAAACACTACAAATACAAATAATCTTCCTCGAAGATTATTTTTACAATGCAATAAAAATTCAGGGCTCATAAATTTTTAATTTGATTGTTAGTTGAATCTGGTTCTAGCTGAATAGCGTAAAGGAAGTTAAGCTTTTCTGAGCTCATCGTTGCTACTCTTAAAGCTTTCTTTTTGAAGATTTGAGTAGAGCAGAACCGCAACTCATGACCCCAAAACATGACTATTTTAAAGGACAAGGATTTCGTGAGACTATAAAATGATATCCTACTATTTTGCATAGAGGCAAAACACTCTCATGATCAGATTTTGGTTTTGGAGTACAACTTTTCCAACTCTTAAAAACAAATCGCAACGCATCGTAATCGATAGGGAATAATTCTACTATGAAGAAGCAATCTTCCCTACTGCGTCAATAAACCGGTCAAGGTCTTTAGTAGTGGTGTAAACGTGTGGTGTAATGCGCACGGCATTTATATTTTCCCATTTGATGGAAGTGGTGTGAATTCCATACTCGCTAAGTAGTTTTGATGAAATGTCGCCTACATCCATGCCATCAATACTAAACGTACCTAATGCGCAAGAGTATTCTGGTTTTAATGAAATATGAAGCTTAATGCGTGGATTTTTTATTATGGCATCGCACCAATAGCGTTTCAGATAATGTAATCGTTCTTGCTTCCTCTTGCCGCCAATAGCATTGTGAAAATCAATGGCCTGACCAATCGCTTGCTCGGGTGCAAATGACCGGGTGCCCAACGCTTCGAACTTCCGAATATCAGGACTCGATGGTTTGTCGTTCGGAAAGATGGGCCATGTTTTTTCGATCAGGGGTTTGCGCACATACATCAAGCCCGTGCCGAAGGGAGCACATAGCCATTTATGCAGACTGGTACCTAAGTAATCGCAATTCAGATCTGAAATCTTGTAATCCAAATGGGCAAACGAATGTGCCGCATCCACAATGCTGATGATGCCGCGCTTGCGCGCTTCTTCGCACAGTTTTGGGGCTGGTAAAATTTGACCAGTCCATGTAATAAGATGAGTTATGTGCCAGATTTTAGTTTTAGAAGTAGTAGCATCTACGTACGCTTTGATGACGACATCATCGTTTTCAACAGGCAGATTGAGATTAATCCAATTGATCTTTACACCTTCGCGCAGTTCACGTTGTTTCCAGGCATGAATCATGTTGGGGTAATCCTGCTTGGTCATCACAATCTCATCCCCTTGTTTCATATCAATACCCCACGTAAACGTACCCAGTGCCTCAGTTGTATTGCGATTGATGGCCAGCTCATCATGACTTACTCCGGCAAGGTCGGCCAGTTTTCTGCGCAAGGGTTCTCGTCCGCGATCTAATATTTGCCACATGTAATACGAGGGAGCTTCGTTGCTTAAATGATAGTAGCGATCTACGGCATCCTGCACCACTTTGGGCTGCGGACTTACTCCACCATTATTGAGGTTGAGAATCGTAGGGCTTACCGTGTATGCCTGTGCCATACGAGCCCAAAGGTCCTCATCATTTACGGCATCCATAGAAGAAAGTTTGCTAAGGGATAGCAGGGCATCAGAGATGTCTTCTGAAATGGCCTGGCTAACCAAGGGAGTAAGCGAAAGTGCGCCCGTGGTGCCAATCACTTTTTGAAAGAATGATCTGCGAGTTGTCATCATGAGATGGGTGGGTTTATGAAAAGCAATCGATTGGAATATAGAATTTTAAATTCTGAATTCATAGACATTCTAAATCAATTGTACATCAACATTCAGAGTCCTATGGGAGCTAAAGTCTTGGGTTATTGGGTTTGATAGGCTTGTCAAAATTATTGGCACCTTTCACTTTTACCTTTCTCCGAAACACTTTGTCGTGGCAGGAAGCATACAGAATATCAAAATTGGGACCTCCGAAACAAAGGTTGGAAACCTGACCTTTTGTTTTTGGTAGTGGGATAATCGCATTCACTCTTCCCAATTGATCCAGCACCTGAATTCCACTAGAGCTGGTAACATAAATTCTACCTTCTCGATCACATTTTAATCCATCACTCCAAGCATTTTCATCCACATCTCGTACATGTAACCAACCATATTTCTGCTTATTGGTTAATGATCCATCGGTTTGAATCTGATACACCCACACCCAATGCGTAGCTGATTCCGTTATATAGAGTTGTGTCTGATCGGGCGACAGGCAAAGGCCGTTTGCAAATTTCAGACCCTCATCCACTACGCTTTGTTCCCCATTTGGTTTTATCAGATACAATTTGCTGGGTCGCTCCCTGCCGTCTGGTGAACTAACATAGATGTTTCCATTAAATGCGATGGTAATATCATTGCCGGCTATTTCATCTGCTACAACTTCGTAAGTCCCCGATGTTTTGTACCGATGTACTTGTTTGGTTGGTGGCTGCGACCAGCCACCGGTAGTCGTAATCATATCACCCATTGTAGAAAAGGTAGTGCCACTCGCTTTTTTTGAATCAGCGATGTACACTTCCAACTTACCATCCACTCCTATCTTATAGGTTTTTGAATTCGGAATGTCGTGAAAAAAGACTTCTCCTTTTGCGTTGACGGCCGTTCCTTCTGTAAATCCATAATTCTCGCCTACCAATTCCCAACCTTCTTTGTCGATGAGAATATCATTGAGAAATGTATTTTTCGTTTGACTTGCTATAATCTGTTTTGGGTAATCGCGCCATAACCAACGCATCGCTTCCGGGAACAAGGCTGTTCCGTGCTGACCGTTGTGAGCACCTTCTCCCCACACATGCTTTACATCGTAGCCCGAAAACATCAACGCTCTTTCCATCGATTCATTTGCTTTCCACAAATCACCGGCATAAATATTCAAATCATTGGAACCATCCTGCATAAAGATGCGAATTGGTTTTGGTTCATGCTTTCGTATCAAAATATCATATCGGTCGGCACCCCGCAGCCCGGTGTATGTGCCGATCGCACTAAATACTCTCGAAAATTCTTCTGGACGTTCCCATGCGGCAGTGAATGCGCAAACAGCACCACTGCTAGATCCCCCTATGGCCCTGTCATTTCCGCTCTTCGATAAAATGATCGATCGGCCATCCGATGCTTTTTTACTTTCAACAAATGGAAAGACTTCTTCTAACAAAAATCTTGCATAGACGTCACCCAAGCCATCATACTCGAAGCTTCGATTAAATCGGTCTAATGCAACGTCTTTATTTTGTGCTAATACTTTTCCGGGAGTAATAAAAATACCAATGGTGATGGGTATTTCATTTTTTGCAATCAAATTATCCAAAACCGTTGGTGCTTTCCATTGAACTCCATCCTGATTAACATAGACACAAGCTGGCTTGCTGGCATTATACTGAACCGGTACATAAACACTGATCTCGCGCGAAGTTCCTGGAAATAATTTAGAGTTCTCAAACGCAAATGTTAATACTTCGCCTTTTGGCACTCCCGTTTGCTCCACAGAGGCCGGATCAACTGGATAGGTTTCGGGATTCGTTTGGGCTGATATTTTTCCAAAACATAATAGCAACAGGAATGGTAACTTTCTTTTCATGTGTTAGATTTTAGAGGTCGATTGGAATACGCCATGTTTATTATCGGGTGCTATGCATGGCTATTTAAAAGGTAAAATTTCAGGATTAAGGAAATGGTATTGGTAAGTTATTAAATCATTTCCAAATCACCATTTTAATCCTTCAGCATCTCCGTTTTGTATTTGTTTTGAACATACATTTAAAGGAACACCAATTGGCAGCTCATGGGTGTCCTAGGAGAAGTTGATTTATCCTAAAAATGTCATTGTTATGCTTAAATTCATGGCTGAACAATTTGGTTATGGATACTCTAAAACAAATGCATCCAAATTTCCATGGGAATTGGGATGACCTCAAGCAATTTTTAAAATTAGTGGAATCTCCTATCCGATCGTCACAACGCGATGCAGGTTTGGAGGAATGGGCGGCTTATAAAAAGCAACGCCAGATTCAAGCGTTTCTACAAAGTGGTGGTGTCAGAAAAAGAAGTTTCAAACGAGGACTTACCAAAGGCGGATATATATCCTCCTTAACCATGCAAGCAATAGATTTACGCGGTGCTCATTTAGATAACATCACAGTGGGCTATGCTGATATGAGGGGGGTTATCCTAGACAATGCTTCTATGCGCGGTGTATGGATGAAGGGTGCGAGATTCCAGAATGCCAGTTTAAAAGAGGTGGACTTTCGGCCAAGCGAGCGAAATACCAGGATGATGGAGGGCAACTTCAATTATTGCGATTTGTCGAGAAGCAAAATGCAATTTGCAGATTTATCGGATGCTACCTTCAAACAAACAACGCTCATTGACAGCAACCTGACATCAGCCGATTTGAGTAATACTGTGTTTACATCTTCCAACTTGGAAGGTGCAAATCTTACAAACTGTAGGATATATGGCATCGCAGCCTGGGACTTGAAAAAAGATAATGCCATTCAAAATAATCTTCTTATTGAGCAGGCTAATGATGTTGTGTCGGTAGATGATCTGGAGATTGCTCAATTTGTGTACCTACTATTAAATAATAAAAATATAACAACGGCTATCTCCACCATAGGTAAGAAGGGCGTTTTGATTTTGGGTAGATTCACGCCAGAGCGAAAAAAGGTGTTAGATGCTATTCGTCAAGAGTTACGCAATAATTACAACCTTCTTCCTATCGTTTTTGATTTTGAAAGAGCTACCGAGAAAGATGTGACAGAAACCGTCAAAATACTGGCAGGGCTTTCACGTTTTGTAATTGCGGACATCACAGAGCCTAAGAGCAGCCCTCTTGAATTACAAGCCACAATACCCAATTACATGGTACCCTTTGTTACCATCATTGAACAAGGTGAAACGCCCTTCTCTATGTTTACAGATTTATGGAAAAAATATGACAAGTGGGTTTTGAAACCGTTGGAATATCCGTCTCTTGAAGTGCTGATGAAAAATTTCAAAATAGGAATTATTAATCGGGCACTGGCAGTAGAGAAAAGATTGCTCGAATACAAAGTTGTTGATCGTATTGAAACTGTAAAGATTGAAGATTTACCAGAACACGAGAATGATGAATTGTTTTTGTAGACAAAAAGATACTAATATTGAAAGAATCACTGAACCTGGTCTTATGTTTAATGTTCCTTCGATGGGTTTCAACTGCCGATTCTCTAAGAAAGAGTCTGTTAGCAATCTCCTCTGTAGGTCGTAAACACAATAATGGACGAAACTCTGTTCAGCGAAAATGCGTATATTCGAATATGTTAGAAAGATTAAAACGTGGTTTTATAATGGCACTCAAGGGTGACTTGGTATTTTGGACTATCATGCTGATCCTTGCTGCCATTGTCAATTTGGTTCAACTTTTTTGATTTTCCTTATACAGGATTCTGCAATACCTTCAGGCCTTAATCCAGGGTAGATACCTCCTCTTATTTTTGCGGTAACATATTTCGAATAGCACTAATTTTCCATTTGCCACCGCTATAAACAACAACAAATGTACTCCACATTTTTCGTATAGTTCCATCGGAATTTTGAATTTCGTACCGGGCATCTACAATTGCGTCTGCTGAATTCAGTAAGCGTATTTTATCGACGATCAGTTTTCTGGAGCTTGTATTGCTCTCCGAACTTTTCAACATACCCTTTATCGACTCGTTCATTCCGGTTCTCCATTCTCCTGATGAAACCAACTGATCGATATCTTCCGTTAAAATATTTTTAAGCAATACAGTATCTTTCTTTTCTCTTGCCAGCGCGTATTGATCGATCAAAGCATGTAGATCTTGTTTCTGTTTGGATGTTGGAATGAATTGCTGGGTGTTGATATCGCAAGGAATCTTGTTGAAGCAGGAAACATGAGAGCAAAAGCAGAAGGACTTCTTCATTGTACGTTTCACGAGGGTGATGCAACTGATTTGAGTGAACTGAAGGATGAGACCTTTGATCTTGTTGTGAGCATCTTTGGTGCCATGTTCGCACCAAGGCCATTAGACGTTGCAAAGGAAATGGTTCGTGTTACGCGCAAAGGTGGAAGAATCGTTATGGGAAACTGGATACCCGGAGATCCTACCTTAGTAGCACAAATATTAAAAATAAGTTCTGCCTATACACCACCACCTGAGGGTTTCATTAGTCCTATGTTGAGGGGAGTAGAGAATAATGTAACTGAACGTTTTAGTGATGCGGACATACCAAAAGAAAATATAGTATTTGCCAAAGATACGTTTACGTTTAACGCCCCTTATTCACCATCCGAACTCGTTAACACATTCAAAAACTATTATGGACCCACGATGAATGCTTTTGAAGCAGCTGAAAAGAATGGAAAGGCGATGTTATTGCAAAGTGAATTAGAAGATTTGTTTAACAGTCAAAACAAAAGTACTGACAAGAATAATACTTCAATACCAGCTACCTTCTTACGCGTGACCGTGATACGTTGAGAGGTACGAGGGATATAAAAAAAAACAACTACTTTGGTACCGGCCAGCGCGGCATTGCTTTGGTAGTGATTATAAATACACTTTCCCGCAGATCGCGCAGATTGAATCCCCGCAGATCAGAGTGCATTTTAATTCATGCATTTGTGGCAACAAAGCTGGTGACTGATGAGTGAGTAGAGTTACACCTCCTCCAGTAGGAGGCTCCGATGCTCACTGCAGAACAGCGTTTGAATCTTCATAAAAATAAAAGTCCCATCAAGCATATCTGCTTAATGGGACTTTTATTTTGGGTACAGAATCCTCTCCTATTTTAGTAACGCTAAAAAGTTCGGGCCGAGGTTTTCAACAATGATTTTACGGTAGCGCACGCTGCTGCGGTATTCTTTCGTCATAAATTCATTCCAGGGTTGATCCCAATCGGTTTGTTTCGCCATAATGAAAGCCAATTCTTCGGAACCTCCAAAATTGACGTTTTGTCTTTTCACCGGAAGTTGTCTGCGGGTAGCATCTAAGTATTCTGTGAAATCAAGTATGGTAAAATATTTCGAAGCAGCTGAAAGTCCTTTTAAGATCTCGCCACCGGAATTGGCATATGTTACTTTTAATGCGGGCGCATTCTCTTTCTTAATCTTCTCAATGATCTTTACATGAGTACTACCCGTAATTACTTTTGCACTGTAGTCATTCATTGCTGTTCCAATCTCATCTACACGATTAATATTCGGTGCATCGCTGTGGGTGAGCATCACCACGGGGTTGTTCATAAAGGATGGTGTAAACTTTAAAATCTTTTTCCGTTCCTCGGTTATGGTTACGTTCGTTACCCCTAAAATATTGGGAGTGCTTTGCGTAGTGGATAGGAAGGTTGGAAATACCTGTTCCTGTCCTGCATACTTGATCTCTACTTTCTTATCGTATTTCGTCTGCACAAATTTGGCAAAATCATCCAAGATGTCAGCGCAGACGCCTTTCATTTTGCCAGAGGCTGCGTCTTTGTAAATTAATCCAGGCTGTTCGTAGTAAATAACGGTGAGTGTACCTCCATTTGCTTTTACTTTGGACCACGAGTCGCCTGTGTACTTCTGACCCAGGCACGCTGACGCGAATAGTACGCCAGCAAAAAATAGTATGTTTTTCATTTAGGTTAATGTTTGACACGAATATATAGACTCTTGTTTCGTATCAAAATAAATCTTCACAATTATGTTTGTGTTATAAAGCGTCAACGATTGCTATAGTTGTAAACGAATGGTTACTTAACTCTCAAGCTGAAACTTAAAAAAAAGATCTGCTACCCAAACAGGGGTGTGGGAGAGTGATTTTGAATGAGGTTAAAAAAAGCGAAAGAACTCTCCGCTATTTCTTATAACGTTTTTTAGTTCGCCACTGAATGCTTACCTGGTATCTAACGATTGCAGAGCAACAATCACTATTACCCTGAAGGGGGTAGAACTTCCTGTCCTACAAATTTTTTTTCAAAGCGTTTTCCTTAACGATGTTCTTATAATGCCCATCCATCGAAAGTGTCTTCTTATTGCTTTCATCTTCATAAAATAAATCTTCAATTTCTACAGTAGTGCCATACAACATCACTGTGGCGTTCTGCTGCTTTTTGGTCCTTGTTATAAAAGTTTTACAAGCACAATAGTTCACTCCAAATGCGTAGTATATTATGACTTTAAGTAGTTTTACTCTTTCCTTTAATTTCTTACCATGAATAAATTCATTGATGCGGTAAAGGTGCTCATCCTTCTGAATGTTGTGTTCTTCGGCATCCCCTATTTGTTTCCTGAAATGGAAGATAAAATGTTTAATTCTATGGCACTATTCTTTCCAGCGAATGAACATTTCAAGTATTGGCAGTTCGTTACCAGTATGTTTATGCATGGCGGAATCATGCATTTGCTTTTAAACATGTATGCGCTGTGGGCCTTTGGTACACCCCTCGAAAAGATGTGGGGGAAAACTAAATTTCTCTTTTTCTATTCCATGGCTGGTATTGGTGCCAATCTGATATATCTGGCAGTTAATTATTTTCAATTCCATTCCCTTTACAATGAACTTTTGAGCGCTGGTGTTTCTACCGAGAGCATTCAGGCCATTTTAAAAACGGGTAGTTATGATACCAGTGCCATACAAACCATAACAGAGGAACAACTTGCTAATTTTTACCATCTATACCATACACCAGCAGTTGGTGCTTCGGGCGCTATCTATGGTGTATTGGTGGCGTTCGGTATGGCGTTTCCCAATGCTAAACTGGCACTCATCTTTCTTCCTGTTCCGATAGCGGCAAAATATTTTATTCCTATCTTAATTACCATCGACTTATTTTCTGGTGTTACTGGTTTTTCAATTTTCGGTGGCGGAATCGCTCATTTTGCACATGTGGGAGGCGCAGCTGTAGGATTTCTGCTTATTCTATTTTGGCGCAAAAAAAACGACAACATCTCAGGTTCAATGGGATAACTATTGAAGGAGTGACAAGGAACAAATTATGGGTAGCCAGCTTAAGACTGGAGCTGTTTAAGACAAAAGTATTATCATTCTTACCTTAGTTTTTGTAACGGTGGGCAGAGACACACTTTGAAACCCAGGCCGTCACAAATACGAAAAGGGTAGCAATGTGTATTGACGAAAAAAGTGAATTCAAAAAAATATAGATTGGAAAGTACGACAACCAAAATATTGGGACTGATTTTATTATCCGTTGTTTGGATACATTGTTCAAATAGAAAGACAGAAAACAAAAGTCAGAAAGACATTTTTGTCATCCATTCACATTTTCCTCTTGAATTGGACAAAATTGATTTAACCAATACAGAGAATTTTGTTCATGTAGACGATCGAATCACCCCAAGAATTGAACAGACAATTAAAAATTATTATAAAGAAGAATGTATAAATGATAGTTTGACGAATTACGAAGACACTTACATCAACACAATTCGTCTAAGTGACAACTTGCAGACAATCTATTTCGTGTTGTTAAAAAATCACCCTACAGAAGAATCTCTATTTTTCAGTTTAAAGCCGGTCAATTTCGAGAACGCGACTTTTTAAATCTTGTTTGTCGTGATCCACGAGTGATTGTTGCGTGACCATGAAATTAAGTAAATCAGCATTCAGCTTCTTTCGTTCCGTGTAAAATAGCCCATGGGCTGCACCTTCATAAATAAGGAACGTATTATCCGCAATAACTTTCGCTGATTGCCTGCTGGTGGCATCCATCGGTACGTTTTTATCTTCGACACCATGAATGATTAAAGTAGGAACGTTAATGGTTTGCATTTCACTTCTAAAATCAGTTGTAGAGAACGCCTTAGCACATTCTGTTGTTGCCCGCGGTGAGGCAACGGAGCACAACATTCGATAATATTCCAATAAAGGAGTACTGAGTGGTTTACTTAATAGGCTCACACCAAAAAAAGTTTTTCCGAACTCATCCAGAAAATTAATTCTATCGTGTTTAATTTGATCTGCCATTGCATCGAACATTTCCTGGGGCACGCCGTCCGGATTGGTTTCTGTTTTTAACATATATGGTGTTATAGCCGAAATCAAAACAACGTTTGAAACATTCTTACCTCCGTGTCTGCTGAAATACCGAACTACTTCTCCACCTCCCATTGAAAAACCAACAAGCGTTATATCTTCCAGCTTCAGTTGATCGATCAGTGCCTTCAGATCATCGGTAAGGGTATCATAATCGTATCCATCCCACGGTTGAGAAGATTTACCAAAACCACGTCTGTCGTACGAAATAACCCGATGGCCACTGTTTACCAAGTCATCAATTTGGTACTCCCACATCTCTTTACTTAAAGGCCATCCGGAAATGAGGATTACGGGTTTCCCGGTTCCATAATCGTTGTAGCTGATTTTCACAGAATTGCCTGCGGCATCATTGCTGGTTTTGATGTAATTCATAAGCGATATGTATTTAATGGTTATTTTGAAACTGTTGTGAATGAAAAGTCCTTCACCATGTCTCTCTAGAAAAAATTATGCCTGATCAAAAGATGAGCTAAATCAAAGATTTATAAAAGGTTGGGGTGTTTGTAGTCTGTGGCTGTAGAATAAAGGCTCACTTGATGATGAACTTTGAACGTGCTGATGAATCCTGCCGGCAATCCCTCCCTAAAATATGTATTGTAAGAACATGTTGAAAAGAGATGCGGAAGTCGGGCTAGTCCACGTGCTTGTGAGGAAGTGCGATGTGTTCCGCTGAGCGCACTGACGGAACCAAAGAAACTCCCTCATGTCATTACAAGGGAGGTAGGATGGCCATGTCAAACCATCAGGTTAAAAACCCAGAGGGCTAAAATCATTCGAGCTTTCCCATTTGAAAGATTTGTAGAAGTAAGACCCCACCACAGTTTGTCCATAACAGCAGATACGCAAGGAATACCAAGAAAATACTATGGCATATTTCTTGGCGTCTAAAGAAAAATGACACAGTATGAAAACCTCATTTAGTATTGTTATTGTGGTTAGCACCATCTTGTTGGTGCTACCTGGTTTTGCACAGAGTAAATACTCAAGCACCAAGGGATTTGTTTCGTTCTTCGCTAAGGCACCCGTGGCCGATGTGGATGCGCAGAACAAAAAAGTTAAAGTGGAACTGAATACTTCAGATGGCGAAGTGATTTTTGATATTGTGATGAAGGATTTCGAGTTTAAAAGCAAGAAAATGGGCAGAGATGCCACGAAGAAATATTTGGAAACAGAAAAATATCCGAAGGCTGGTTTTAAAGGAAAGATTCAAGGCAAAATTAAGTATGATAAACCTGGCTCTTATAACGTTACAGCAACGGGCAAATTAAAGATTCATGGAGTTGAGAAGGATGTAACAGAAAAGGGAACTGTTGTTGTTACAGAGGGAGAAGGAATCACGCTTCAGAGTGAATTCAGTGTCACCCTGGCTGACTACAAGATCGAAACGCCAAAAATACTAGGTCAGGAGATGACGGCAGACAACGTTATGTTGAAAATTGAAGTCAAGGAAAGCGTTCAACTCAAAAAACCTCTTAGATGCTCCACACAAGCGGACGCTTGAAGTAATTTCGCACAAGGCGACCCTTGCGCCAGAGCGGGTTCTCTAAACTTGAAACAACAATCTGTGACAACCAACCGGGACCAGAGGACCCTAATGAATAATCAATAAACAACGCTATATTCGAAAATAGAAAATAATGGACTAACTATCTTAGAATATGAAATGGATGTATAGTATCCGAAACAAAATGGTTGCTTCAGGAGCACTTCTCCCCCTCTGTATGTTGGTTTTGTTCAGCAATTACGTAGACAGAGACCATACCAACAACGTAAAAAAATCGATTAGCACCCTGTATGAAGATCGATTAATCGTTGAAGATTACATTCTAAAAATGACAGTCAATATTTATGAAATAAAGCAAGCGTTGAACGCTCCTGATGTAAAGGGTGAACATTCTACTCACCACATTAAAACATTGCTTTCTGAAATCGATGGGCTAAGCAATGCGCATTTGAAAACAAAATTTACCAAAACTGAAGACGTAACGTTTGCTGCTTTGCTAAAAACACTAAACGAATTTAAGGCATCGTCTTATGCCAACATTCAAGATAAACTAAAAATTGCAGACCAGGCACTTTTACTCTTGAATGAACTCTCTTCGATTCAACTAGAGGAATCTAAATTAATTATGAAACAGGCTGAAAATTTATATAGGTCCGGTAAGGCGACATCACAATTCGCGTTCGCTATTACCATCATTATTTTGGCTGTTCTGCAGGCCCTTGTTTTTACTTCAAAAACAATAACCAATATCAATCAAACATCAGCTCACAATCTTAACTAGTGATACCAGAATGGAGTGTGATATCATCCGCGCGAAATGGACCCCTTAATCGTTTTATGAACCCATGCTGGCTGGTTAACGTTTTTAATATTTAATTATCTTTTGCCAATACGATACTCCGTGGATTTGACTCCGGACAAAATACATTCCATTGCTAAGTGAGCTAATGTTAATTTCATTCCGGGGGTTGAGAAATGATTCGTGAACTTTGCCGTCAAGACCCAGAATCTGAATGGATTCTACAGTTGAAACTGTAAATTTTAATACTGAATGTGTGGGATTAGGAAATAGGGTGAATTCTTGTTCATGCACTTTGTCCACGTTAGTGATAACTGAAGGATTCAGCGTTATGGTTGCCTTATTATACCCGGCCCATCCGTCTGTTGCAATGATTTTTACCTCAACCAGATCGGAAGTTTTAGGTATCCAGCTGAGTATTCCGTTTGATTCTGTTATCGTAACTAATTCGTGGTCGTATTCAAATTTGTATGTGAGGCGATCACCATTTGGATCGGTAAAAAGTTTGTTCAAGTCGATATCCTTTGTACCCATTTGCCGGCCGTTGCTACCAGCCGTCATATCTACTTCAGGAGCTTTATTTAACCATTTTAAAATAGTGCCTCCTGCATTTTGGCCTCCTTGTTGCGTAGCAATAAACACATTGCCATTTAAATAGGTAGGATTGGAAACGACATCCACCCCGAAATCCGGGTTACTGAGCAGGTCATCGAAAATGCGAATCTCACCATCAAATGGATTGATTCCAAAAACGTTATAGGCACTGATTCCATAGATCAGGCTATCCGTTGACAGCAATCGGGTAAGCGCTCGGTTGTCTAATGCGCCAAGCGAGTCGTATGATGAACCATCCAGGCTACTCCTAAAAAATTGTGCTCCCAGAGATTGATGGCTTCCCGAGTACGCAAATAATCCGAATATTTTATCTTCTCGAATGATTAAGGATTGAGGTTGAGTACCTACGTGATCACCACCGGGTATAATATTTTCGTATCCTGTTCCATCCGCATTAATCCGGATGAAGTTTCCACTGTATACAAAACCACCGTTGCCATCCGGATAGGTAGTACCACCACCATAGAATGCTATATATATTTTATCTTCATGGAAGAAAAAATCGGCAGGCATTAAACCTTTTTCCAGGTTTGTGTCATTATAGATTTTCTTAAACCCCGTGCCATCTAAATTGGTAGTGAATATGCTTCCCTCATCATGACTCGACCACAGAGAACTAAACCATAAAACGCTATCGGTTACATACTTGATACTAACATCCTGCGCTTCCTCCCAGGAAAAGTCTTTCACCAATTTAAAGGAGTAATCTTTCAGTGAATATTTGAAAAGTGCGCCACCATAATTCGGACTGATTCGGGTAGTGATATAAATTGCTGTATCATTCCCGATAATGCTATTGGGTAAATAATTGATGTTATCAAACTCCCAAATCACCTCATATCCATCACCATTTTCATCTATTCTGAAGAAAACTCCTTGCATATTGGGTGTGAAGCTTAAAATGTATAAAGAGTCATTTGTTCCAACCATTCCTCTTACAGCATAATCAAAATCGCCTCCGTCAAAGTCATAGACGAGTGATAGATGACTCTCTTGTGCCTGCATGGTTTGGTTAAAGCATAAAAAAATGATTGGCAGGATTAATAATTTTTTCATCGAGTTTCCGGTTAATAGCGAAGTATGTTCTTGAGGTGAAATGGTGCTTAACGGTGTGTTTATGTTGGTGGATTTAGAGGCAGATCATTATCCCGTTCCGATTCTAAACTACGCTAATTTGATTTACAAAATCAAGGGCTGATGAGATGGATATTATTTTTAACAGAAATACAGCGAAGACTTCGTTATTACAGTAAAGAGGATTTAATTCAGCTGAGCGTTACCGATTGCTGGATACTGGCCGTCTTGATGATGAAGAGAATTGCGATAGGTGGTCAAGATCACTATAACGATTTGGGGTGTATGCGATAGAAATATTAATTTGTTGGTCAGTAATACTGGGTTGTTAGTTTAATGGCAAAACAATAGCTGATTGGGTTCGAATCCCACCCTTCTACCTGGGTAGTTTAAATTGGTTAAAACCGCTATGTTGCATTGTTCGATTCGGTGCACAACCACTAGTGACTTGTTGTATTAAGCACAAGGTAGACCCCATAGCCGTCAGTTTAAGAAAAGAGAAATCTTGTTGCTATGCGTCACTCCCGCGGGAGTGAGTCTCATATTTTTTAAATGCCCAGAATGTGACTTGCAAGGGCTGGGCTTCCG
>JANMRZ010000182.1:0-66155 GCA_031388805.1 Chryseolinea sp. | reverse complement strand
AGAACGTATGGTGGGGAGGTGTTACCGAAGATAACAGTTTTGGAACACCCGAATTTCTCGACCTGAGCGAAGCCATCGGAGCTTCACCTTATCTCGCGGGAAATGTTGGTAGTGGACCTGGTAAGGAATTATCAGACTGGGTGAATTATGTAAATTTTGAAGGCGTTAGTCCGATGTCAAATCTGCGTCAGCAAAACGGTCGTGAGAAACCGTGGAATGTTTCTTTGTGGGGCGTAGGCAACGAAGCCTGGGGTTGTGGCGGAAACATGACTCCTGATTATTACGCGAATGTCTATCGTCAATACGCCACATTCATGAGTGGCAGCAATCTTTTTAGAATTGCATCCGGTGCCAATGGCTCTGATTACAATTGGACAGAAGTACTGATGCGCGATATTCCTCACCATATGCTGGACGGTGTGGCTTTACATCATTACTCGGTCATTAACTGGAGCAAAAAAGGTTCAGCCACTGAATTTAATGAGGATACCTATTTTGCTACCATGAAGGAGGCATTAAAAATGGAAGAACTGGTAACCCGACACTCCACGATTATGGATAAATATGATCCGAAGAAAAAAGTTGCGTTAGTGGTGGATGAGTGGGGTGGTTGGTATGATGTAGAAACCGGATCAAATCCTGGATTTTTATATCAACAAAACACCATGCGCGATGCCATGATTGCAGGCACTACCTTAAATATTTTTAACAATCATGCAGACCGTGTGCGGGTGGCCAACCTGGCGCAAACAATCAATGTATTGCAGGCTGTCATTCTAACAAAAGAAGAAAAAATGATATTGACTCCTACCTACCATGTTATGGAGATGTATAATGTTCATCAGGATGCCAAACTTATTCCATTGTCAATAAAAACAAATGACTATGCTGTTGGCACGGAGAAATTACCTGCTGTTTCGGCATCAGCCTCTATCGATAAGAACGGAGTTACGCACATCTCGATAGTGAATATAGATGCCAAAAATGCTCAAGAAATCACTTTAAAATCAATGGGATCCGAATACAAAACCATTTCGGGTCGCATACTTACCTCTGCTAAATTGCAGGACTTTAATTCGTTTGATCAGGCCAATAAAATCAAGCCTTCAACTTTTAATGGTGCTCAGTTAAAAGGTAATACCATTCAGGTAAAACTTCCTCCATTCTCCGTAGTGGTGTTAGAAATAAAATAGCATTAATGTAGACTTGATTGATCTAAAATGTACAAAACCAGATTACAGTTAGTATATATTCATCAATAGATTTGAATACTGAATTTATGAAATACAAAAAAATACTTACTTCTCTCCTTCTTCTCTCCGTTTTTATCTGGAACATTAATGCACAGACTGTGCTGACTATAAATACAGATAAACCTATAGCAGATGTTCAACCAACCATGTGGGGAATCTTTTTCGAAGACATCAACTACGGTGCAGATGGTGGCCTGTATGCTGAATTAGTAAAGAACAGATCGTTTGAATTTTTTCAGCCGCTAATGGGATGGACTCAATTCAAGAGTGACAAGTTCGCAGTTAATAATTCAGGCAATGCATTAATCATTAGTCGTGGAGATGAATCTGTAAATCCTCGTTTTGCACGCATCAATGTATTAGCGGATAATGGTTATGGATTATCCAACGAAGGTTTCTTTGGTATGGGGATTAAAAAAGACATGACATATACTTTTTCAATCATGGCCAGTCAACAAGAAGGCAATACAAAAATTCGTGTTGAACTTGTGGATAGCAAAGGCAAATCTTTAGGAGAGGCGAGTGTATCACCATCGGATAAAAACTGGAAAAAATACACCATCACATTAAAAGCAAATGCTACTGAACCAAAAGCGAAACTAAATCTTTGGTTTGAAGGGAAAGGTGTTTTAGATATTGATATGGTATCTCTGTTCCCCTCTGACACATGGAAACAACGTCCAGGTGGTATGCGAAATGATTTGATTCAATTGCTTGCCGATATGAAACCCGGCTTTCTGCGTTTTCCAGGTGGATGTATTGTTGAGGGCCACGAATTAGCAACACGCTATCAATGGAAAAAAACCATTGGCAAAGTAGAAGATCGTGAGTTGATGGTGAATCGTTGGAATACAGAATTCAAGCATCGTCCAGCACCCGATTATTTTCAAAGCTTTGGATTAGGTTTCTACGAATACTTTCTGCTTTCAGAAGACATCGGGGCTGAACCGCTTCCCATCTTAAGTTGCGGAATGGCTTGTCAGTTTAATACTGCCGAACTCGTTCCGATGGATGAACTCGATCCTTATATTCAGGATGCATTAGACTTAATTGAATTTGCAAATGGTGATGTTACCAGTGATTGGGGAAAATTAAGAGCAAGCATGGGACACCCTGCTCCTTTCAATTTAAAACTCATTGGCGTTGGAAACGAACAATGGGGACCACAATACATTGAACGGTATAAAGTTTTTGCAAGTGCTATTAAAGCAAAGTATCCTGCCATTAAGATTGTCTCAGGTGCCGGACCTTTTCCTGATGGAGAACTTTTTGACTATGCATCAAAAGAGCTGAAAGAATTAAATGCTGAGATTGTTGACGAGCATTATTATAAAAATCCAGAATGGTTCTTACAAAACTCAACACGATACGACAAGTACGATCGCAATGGACCAAAAATATTCGCAGGTGAATATGCAGCACAAAGCAAATCAACGGTTAGTCCCGATAATAAAAACACTTGGTTATGTGCTTTATCAGAAGCTGCTTTCATGACAGGACTTGAACGCAATGCTGACGTTGTACATTTGTCATCGTACGCACCACTCTTTGCTCATGCAGAAGGCTGGCAGTGGACTCCCGATTTGATTTGGTTTGATAACCTTCACTCCTACGGCACTCCAAATTATTATGTTCAAAAATTATTCTCAAACTATAAAGGAACAAATGTGCTCTCCATTTTATCAGGCACTGAAAAAGTTACTGGACAAAATGGTTTGTATGCTTCCTCCGTTTGGGATAAGAACACAAAAGAGATTATTGTGAAGCTGGTAAATGCATCGGACAAAGAACAAATTGTCGATCTGAAATTCAATGGTGCTAAAAAATTACAAACCAAAGGAAGTGTATTGGTATTAAAGAGTAATCAATTGGAAGATGTTAACTCGTTTGATAATCCAACACAGGTGAGTCCTGTGGAGAATAGCATAACAGGAAAAAGTAAAAATTATAAAGTGACCCTTCCAGCGCATTCATTTTCAGTTGTAAGGCTCAAAGCACAGTAGCGATGAAAGGCAAACAAATCATACTGATCTGCTTAGTAATTCTTTTTAATGTAGAAGTTTTTGCTCAAGATATTCGGGTACACGATCCTGTAATGATCAAGCAAGGAAATACCTATTATCTTTTTTGCACAGGCAATGGTATCTCTGTCTTCTCTTCTCCTGATATGAAAAATTGGAAAGCAGAGAAATCTATTTTCAGTTCTCCCCCATCGTGGGCAGTTGAAACCATTCCCGAATTTAAGGGTCATATCTGGGCTCCGGATATTTCGTTGCATAACGGTCAGTACTACTTGTATTATTCTGTTTCTGCTTTCGGGAAAAACACTTCGTGCATCGGATTGGTAACAAATAAAACATTAGATCCTACCAGCAAAGATTTTCAATGGATTGATCATGGAAAAGTAATTCAATCTATCCCTGGTCGTGATTTATGGAATGCGATTGATCCTAATCTTGCTTTTGACAATGAACAGAAACCATGGATGGTGTTTGGTTCTTTCTGGAGTGGAATGAAACTTGTAAAGTTGGATGATAATCTTCAGCAAATAGCAGAGCCACAAGAATGGTACACGGTATCCAAGCGGCCAAGAGATTTTAAGCATGATGATCGCGATCCGGCTGAAGGCGCTGTGGAGGCTCCTTTCATTTTCAAAAAGAATAATTATTACTACCTCTTCGTTTCGTTTGATTTCTGTTGTCGCGGTGTGAACAGTACGTACAAAGTGATGGTAGGTAGGTCAGAAAAAATCCAAGGACCTTATTTAGATAAGGATGGTATTCGAATGGATCAAGGAGGAGGAACACTAATCATTCAGGGAAATGCGGCATGGAATGGTGTTGGTCATAATTCTGCTTATACGTTCGATGGAAAAGATTATCTTGTGTTTCATGCTTATGATGCTGTCGACAACGGAAAACCAAAACTAAAAATAACTGAAATTCATTGGGACAATGGATGGCCCACCACAACCTTAAAATAAATCTATGAAACAACTTACCTTACTAAGCCTGATCAGCATGGCGTTGATAATATCCTCGTGCAAAAAAGATCAAAAGGCATCTGAAGAAACGCAAACACCAATAATCAAACATAGTGTAACCACTTCACCGTTCGGAATTCTTTCCGATAACAAAGCGGTAACGCGATACACACTTAAAAATGCAAATGGAGTTGAAGTGAGCATTATCAACTATGGAGGAATTATTACTTCCCTAAAAACCCCAGATAAGCAAGGGCAGTTTGCTGATATTGTGTTGGGCTACGACTCATTATCATCTTATTTAAAAAGCAGTCCCTTCTTTGGTGCACTGATTGGTCGATATGGAAATCGTATCGCGAAAGGAAAATTTACACTTGATGGAACTACCTATAAACTAGCTACCAACAACGATGAGAATCATTTACATGGTGGCACTAAAGGTTTCGATAAAGTATTCTGGAATATTGAAGTATTACCTGATTCATCATCGCTTAAACTTACCTACACAAGTGTTGATGGCGAAGAGGGTTATCCAGGAACTTTAAACACAGAAGTGATCTACACTTTGACTGATGCGGATGAACTTAAGATTGACTATCGCGCAACAACAGATAAGAAGACAGTCGTTAATCTTACACAACACACCTACTTCAATTTAACCGGAGATGCTAACCAAAGTATATTGAATCATCAGTTGATGTTGGATGCTCCTCAGTTTTTACCCGTTGATAAAACTCTAATACCAACAGCTGAATTGAAATCTGTGGCAGGCACACCTTTCGATTTTAATACACTTACATTGATTGGCTCACGTATCGCACAAGAAGATGAGCAGTTAAAGTTTGGGAAAGGTTACGATCATTGCTGGGTTCTAAAACCATCTGATGGAAAGACCGCTCGAAAAATTGCTGAACTCTACGAACCAACCAGCGGAAGAGTAGTTGAAGTTTCAACTACTGAGCCAGGTATTCAGTTTTATTCTGGAAATTTTTTAGATGGAACATTAATTGGAAAAGGCGGAGTAGTGTACAAACATCGTAGCGGGTTATGTTTGGAAACACAACATTATCCTGATTCTCCAAACAAACCGGCATTCCCTTCCGTGCTGCTGAATCCTGGAGAGACATACTCCACAACAACCACATACAAATTCCTTGTGAAGAAATAATTAAATCCGACTCCACTCACTTCATTACTCAACAAATTCAAAGCCCATATCCGTAAGGATAATGGGCTTTTTCGTTTTCAGTACCTGCCAAATCATTTTTTTCGCAGTCCATAGGTAATTCAGTGTACTTGAAAATTAAAAAGGAAGTGTGCATCGTTCTGAAATAGGGCTGCACGAATAAAGCGTAAACCTATTTCAGGATGAGGCTCTATTAACCGTTATGAGTTATGCTGTACATTCTTCATAGTAAAGCTTGTAAATCAAAGAGCATAATGCTGGCGATACCACATTGCTCAAGCTATGCATGCTTTGATTTTTGCTTTGGAAATAGAATTGCCAACTCGAAACATCAGCCATGAAACTTGAAAAGAAAATCAAATCCAGCGAAACTGAAGGATTTTTGGCAGATATGGGCATTTGAATAAACTATTGAATAGACGCACGTATCGCATGGCTCGAGTTCTGCCAAGGTTTTTCCTCCGCAATCGAAATAAAACTCTACTAAATCGTTTGAAATAATAAGTGTGAATGATACATTTAATACCGAAAAGTGTATTTTTAACAATTATTAGATAAAATAATATCAACAAAAACCAAAAATTAAACCCATATGCATGAAGTATTTACTCACAAGCTGATTTCAAAGAAATCATTAGGATTTGCGCCAAAGTTTGGTGGAACAAGTTTTCTGGTACATGCTCAAGATCAAGCAGTATCGGATGCAATAGAGGATGAAAGAGACCAACCCTTAGCAGGAGACGGGATCTTCGTAACGTCCACCTTTATGGAAGGAAAACATTTTACGGATTTTATTCTAACGTCATCAAAATCAATTTTATGAGAACAACTAAACTAATGTGGAGCGCTTTGTGCGCACTAGTTTTGGTTACATTCTTAGTGGCGTGCCAGGAACTAGAGGTTTATAAAATTGATGCGCCATCGGATCTGCAGCATAGAATAGACTCAATTGCAGCTGCGAAACCAAATACTGGTGACACTACTTATATCAACATTGCTACAGCGATAGTCGGAGCTGAAGATAACAGTGCCGCTTGGTGGACTGCATTCTCGGATTATTTCACCGTCCCTACAAACAAGCTATTGCATTTGGAGTTTGTTAACCACGGTAGTGGTGTTGGCAACTGGAACAATTGGAATCTTGCTGTTACCAATGCAGTAGAGCGTGATGGCGATGGTTACGCAGAATACTTTCTTCTTCGTTCCGATGCCTTCGGTTGGGGCAATAGTGATTTCGCGCTAAACATGGTTTCCCATAACTATTCAGACCTTAACGGTAATGAAGACATTTGGGACGACTTCCGCACTACCATGCAAGGTGCCTATGTTACGATCGATGTTGACCATTCGGCAACCGGCAGTGTATACATAACAGCCAAGGCTAAAGGAACAAATGGGGTAGAGTTGGAAATGACGTATCAACAACCTGTTTCTGTCACCACAGATATCAATGCTTTCTTAGTTTGCGATGGTAGTCATTTCGAGATGAAAAAAGCGTATCTCTTGCCCTCCAAAGTTACTGTTGTAGAAGATGTTAATCCAGTTTCAATCGTAGTTGCCGAAGCTCCTGAATTCGTTGAATTAGGCAACGAAAACTTTTGGGGTGATGCCGTAGCTACGGTTACTTTCGCTGATGGATCTACTGCGGAAGCTGATTCTGCGGATATATCGTTCAACGTTGTTCCTGATATGACTACGCTCGGAGAAAAGACCGTTGTGGTAGCCTATAGCAAAACAAAGAAAGGTCAATACGGCCCGGCTGTATCAACTTTTTACAATCTGGAAGTAACTAACTCTGTTTCAAGTCTCGCGGTTACCACGTTACCAACCATAACCACATATTATTACTTCAATAGCCAACCGATCATATTCAATACCAAAGGTCTGGTTGTAACCGCTACCTATTCCGATGGATCAACCGGTATCCTACCCAACGAAAGTCTTCAGTTTGGCAAGATTCCAGCCGCCTCGGGTTCTCAGTCTGCTCTCATTACTTATGTTGGTGCGACAAGCTCAGTAACTACAACTTGTCCTCTAACACTTGTTCAGGGTACAAGTCAGGTGGGTGCCACTGACTTATCAACCGGTTTTTGGGGAGCGCACAGCGCTGATTTTACAGTGGCATCAGGTTCGAGCAAGACATTTAGATTGTATAACTACTCCACGAATGCGTTTAACTGGAACAGCCCTGTTACGATCCTTCGCAGAGCTAACCTTGCCGAATTTGCCGTAGTACGTATGGACAGCTTTGGCTGGGGAGACGGCTATGGTACAGCAACCGCGACACATAATTGGAATTTTGGTACCATGGCGTCAAACTTAAGTGGCTCTTATATAGAGATCACGGTGACAAATAATGGCAACAATACAGCCAATATTCGCTATGATGTGACATACGCCAATGGCGAAACGCATTTCCAAAATTATGCAGGTGTAACGGTCGACAGTTCAGACTTGACCTGTGCACTCACCGTAGACGGTTGTTATCTCGTACTTGTTAATTAATCACCCGATAAAATATTATAACTATGAAATATTCATACATAATCGCTGTGCTGGTATTGTGCTTGGTGCACTCCACGGCAGTATGGGCTCAGGAAATAAAGGTGACCGGGAAAATAACTTCTTCGGAAGATAACGCTTCCCTTCCCGGTGCGAGTGTTATTGTGAAAGGTACTACCTTGGGAACCACTGCCGATGCCGATGGAAACTATTCCCTCAACGTACCCGATCCAAACATTACATTGGTTTTTTCCTTTATCGGGTTTGCCACCTTTGAAACCACGCTTAATAATCGTACAACAATAGATGTAGCGCTGGAAGCCGACATTTCCAACCTCAATGAAGTTGTGGTAATCGGATATGGTGTGCAAAAGAAAGTTGACCTTACTGGTTCAGTAGCCATTGTATCACCTGAAGAGATGAAGAAAATATCAAGCTCTAACATGTCAACCATGCTCCAGGGGAAAGTACCCGGTGTTATGGTTACAACGGATGGACAACCAGGAGCTGATCCGATAGTACGTATCCGTGGTACGGGTACGTTTGGTAACAACGATCCTCTTTATATTGTCGATGGTGTAATTATGGCAAATACTGTTCGCGACTTCTCACCAAACGATATTGAATCCATGCAGGTACTGAAGGATGCTTCTGCCTCCGCTATTTACGGTTCGCGTGCTATGAACGGTGTGGTTATCATAACCACAAAGTCAGGTAAGAAGGATCAACCTATGAAGATAGATTACACGGGCTACGTGGGTTTTGATCACGTACAGATGGGAGTATACGAAGTTATGGATGCAACCCAATATGGTCAATACGTAGCAACAGCATATACGAACAGCGGCATGGATGTTCCTTCGGGATATAACCCGGCAAGTACAAATTATCTGTACAAAGCCGATGGCACACCTATAGTAAACACCAATTGGCAGGATGAAGCGTTCAAAACAGGTGTTCGTCAGAATCACAACATTAACTTATCAGGAGGTGGTGCTAACAATACCTATAACGTAGCGCTCGACTATTTCAGTCAAAAAGGAACAATAGAAGGTGCCGGTCCTAATTTTGAACGGTTTACGGCTCGTATCAAAAACAGCATGGACGTTAAGTTTCTTAAATTCAATACGAACTTCGTGTATAGCCACAGTAATCAGGATAATATGGCGCTCAGCAATGCCAACGAATACGTTCAAGGTCTATATGGAGCGCAATTTCCGGTAATGGCTTCAGCCCTTCTTTTACCTCCAACCATCAAGGCTTACGATGAATCAACGTGGGTTCTTGACGACAAAATTTCTGCTGCATCAGGATATACTTACGACTCTTACGGCTATGGAACCTATTATGATGATGTGCACGGTGACTTGCGTGTAACGAACGTTCTGCTGACCAACAATTTACTGGAGAGGAATACAAAAGTGGATCGCATTGTTGCTTCAGGTTCAGCCAATGTTGACCTCATGGATATGGTTGGACACAAGAAATCCAATCACACGTTAAACTACATTCTTAACTTGTCGTACAGTAAGACCTTTGCACAGGACTTTACTTTCGTGCCTGCATTTATCCAGAGCACAACCAACTACTTAACAAAGGATAACGAGGTCTTGTCAGAGGGTTATCGTAATTATACTACTTCACTTGTAGAAAATACGTTGAACTATGATGGGCAATTTGGTAAACATCATCTTAATGCAATTGCTGGTTTAACGTTCCAGCAAGATCTCACCCATAACCTTAGTGCCAGAGGTGTTAATGTGAATGAACCATATGTACTACAAGTAGGGAATGCATTAACAACGTATGGTGCCAGCTCAGAAGGCGACCACTATTTATATTCTCAATTCGGTCGTATCCTATATGATTTCGATCAGAAATATCTCTTCACAGCAACCATTCGAAGGGACGGCTCCAGCAATTTTGCTCCAGAACACCGTTGGGGTACGTTCCCATCAGCATCAGTCGGTTGGCGCATCGATCGCGAGAACTTCTTCCCGGTAAGTGAATCGACTATTAACCTTTTCAAAGTTCGGGGCAGTTATGGTGCACTGGGTAATGAAAACATAGGTTATTACCAATACATGGGTTCGATGATGAGAAATGACTATACCTATAGCTTTGGAAACACCAAGGTTACCGGTTCAGCGGTTTCAAACTTCATAAGCGATGCGATAAAATGGGAAGAGAAAAGAACACTCGACTTGGGTCTGGACGTTGGTTTATTTGATAATCAGGTAGAATTTACGTTCGACTGGTATAGAGCAACATCGCAAGATCTTCTCATTGGTATAGAAGTTCCATCGCAGGCCGGTTTTACCAACGGAACAGTAACGATGAACGCTGCTACCATGGTTAACTCAGGTTTTGAGTTCCTGGTTGCCTATCATAATGACCAAACCCCTGTTAAGTTTGATATTACGGCAAACTTATCGACCATCAATAACGAAGTAACGAAACTAGGTGTTTTAAATACACCCATTACAGCGGGTACAAGCCGCACCGAGGTAGGTCGTGAAGTTGGCTCATTCTATGGTTACGTTTACGAAGGTATTTTCCAGTCGCAAGATCAGATTGATAACCGTGTGAACTCAGAAGGTGAATTCGTGAATCAAAACGGAGCGCAGCCAGGTGATGTGGCGTATGCCGATATTAACAATGATGGAGAAATCAATTACCTGGACCAAACCTATCTGGGTAGTGGTTTACCCAATGTTAGTTACGGCTTGAATATACGCGCAGAGTGGAAAGGTTTTGACCTGAGTGTATTCGCCTTTGGCGCTGCAGGTTTCAATGCAGTGGATTTTGTAGATGCTACACTGCACAGCTCATACGGAGCACTGAATAAGAGTGTTGATCTGCTCAATGCCTGGACACCTGATAATACGAACACCGATGTACCACGGGTAGCATACAAAACATCAGGCTCAATCACCAACGACATGTTTAGCAGTCGTTATATTCAAAATGCTTCGTATCTGAAAATTGCTAATATTCAATTGGGCTATAACTTCCCTGACAAATTGTTTGGTGGCTATATTAAAAGCCTTCGTATATACGCAACGGCTCAGAATGTAGCCCGGTTCACGAAATACAAAGGTTATAACCCAGACTTTGCCGGAGGTACACTCACGCCAGGTTATAACTACGCTTCGTATCCAACACCACAGACTTTCCTGTTTGGAGGAAGCTTTTCATTCTAAAAATACAATCAATAAATGGGTAACCATATGAAAATAATAAACAGAACTCTAATCATGTTAATGCTTATTGTAAGCATTACATCCTGCGAAGATATGTTAGATGTTACAAACCCGAACCAGCAGTCAACTGCCGATTTTGGTGATTCTGAATCAGAACTTCAGGAGGTTATTATCGCGTGCTACAACCGCATACGCCTGGAAGGTACTTTTGCGCGTGTTGGATATACGTTGGATGCTGTTCGTGGCGATGAAGTTTGGAATGCATCTCAACAGTGGTATTTGGAATACGACAACCTCAATTCCCCAGGTACTATCGGAATTGGAGATGAGTGGCCCTGGCGCGACAACTACCATGTGGTAAATCGCGCAAACTTTGTGTTGTCTAAAGTGGAAGGAGTTGATATGCCAGAAGATTCTTATAATCAGATAAAAGGACAGGCATTATTCCTAAGATCGTTGGCATACTATGAACTGGCTACTTACTACCAGACTGTTCCATTGATTACAGACTATGCTTCGTATTCAGACCTCAACGGCCTGTATGCACCGAATAATACACAAGATGAAGTGCTTGATCAAATAGAGACTGACCTCACAACGGCTATGCAAATATTGCCATCCCGAAACAAAGGGGGCGAATTCGCTAAAGGTCGTGCAACAAGCGGTTCTGCTGCAGGTTATTTGGCTCGTACGTTGATGTTCCGTCATAAATTTGCTGAAGCATATGAAGTACTGAAAGACATCATCGCTGGCAAATACGGAACCTACTCGCTTACGGCCAACTATGGTGATAACTTCAAAGAAGGTTCGCCATACGAAAATAACTCAGAGAGCCTTTTCGAAGTTCAATTTATGGACTATGGTACAGGTGGCCCAGATCAGGAGTGGACTCCCGTAAACATAAGTTCACAAGCAAGTCAGGGTCATGCTGTAGAAAGCAATTACGCTTCTCAACAATTGGGCAGTTGGGGCGACTTGGCTGGCTCACCCTGGTTGTATAATCTATTTAGAAAAGAGAATAGTACAGATGGCCGTCTCGATCCTCGTTTGTACTGGACATTGGTGACATACGAACCTGAGTATAACACCTATACAGACATTCCAACTGCAGCGTATCCCGGGGGAGATCCACGCAGCAACACAATTTATCAACAAGACATAACAGCATCTCCAGTATCGAATACTGCACAAGGAGGTATATCCATTGCCAAGTTCACGAACGCACGAAACAACATCTATAGTTCTATCGATGTGGGATTAAAATGTGGCGTCAACCTTCGTTTGATGCGATACAGCGATGTGTTACTGCGTGCAGCAGAATGCGAGAATGAAATCAATGGCCCAACCCAAACGGCTATCAATTACATTAATGAAGTCCGCAGACGTGTTGCTCTTGAAGATCTTCAAGCTTCCGACTTCCCGTCTGCTAACCATCTTTTCGAACAAATAGCAAACGTGGAGCGGCCTAAAGAATTTGGTTGCGAAAATGGACGTGGTATTGACTTGCTTCGTTGGGGATTCTTCTACGATGCAGGTCGTCTGGATCAGTTGGTTGAGCATGGTTTTTATAAGCGTGATGGTACAGCCAACACAGATGAGTTGAACGAATCAACCGCTGATGATTCTTCGTTCAAATACTACTATAAGGGACATGAGTATTTTCCTATATTTCAAGGTACGCTTAACGCCAATCCTCACCTTGTAGGTAACTCAGCAAACAAGAACGAAGATAACGGACCTGATTTCCTATCTAAATGGACTGTTCGGCCTGTTGTGGACTAGGAATTATTCTCTAAAAAATAAAGACTCCTTATCGATGTAGTATTTTACATCGATAAGGAAGTTTTTTGAATAGTAATGCGACAGGGTTAAAGCGTTGTTATCCGTATTTTGCGGATTCAAAATATGCAGGTTGTATCTGCGGGGTTAATGAAAAACACATTAGACATGAGATTGAAGTATTTATTGAATTTATTTATAATCATAACGGCTCTATTGATTGGAGGGTGTAGCGATGATTTAAAACCAACAGGCATCACTACGAAAGATCCTGACACTAATCCGGATTTTACAGCACCAACCTACGCAGACGATTACTCATCGATGGCTGCGTGGAGTAACCGTTCGCAATGGAACCTGGAAAATGTACATGACCCAAGCGTTGTGTATGATGGCGAGTATTACTACATGTATGGCACCGATGCATCTTATGGTAATGCTCATGTCGGACATGGACATTTTCATGGGCGCAAGTCTAAGGATTTAGTTAATTGGACCTATATGGGAGCGTCTATGCTTGAAACACCAGCCTGGGTAAAAGACACGCTAAACAATATGCGCGCTAGAGTTGATTTAGATCCCATTGCTAATCCTGGATATGGGTACTGGGCTCCTGTGGTACGGAAAGTCGGTAATGTCTATCGCATGTATTATAGTATTGTTATCGATAACCTTATTAAAACGGGTAACAGTCCTACTTATAATGCCCAAGGTGTGATGACCAACTTTGATGGAAGCTGGACCGAACGTGCCTTCATTGGTATGATGGAGACTTCCAATCCGTCACAGAATAACTGGGTGGATAAAGGAATGGTGATTTGCTCTGTTTCAGATAGAGGAACAAATTGGTCCAGATCATCGACCAATGATTGGAGTGGCTATTTTAAATACAATGCGATCGATCCCTCTTATGTCATTACTCCTGAGGGAAAACATTGGCTATTTTATGGGTCGTGGCACAGTGGCATTGCCGCTATTCAAATTAATTCGAATACTGGTCTTCCACTAAACGAATTCGACATTAATGATGAACCTACCTGGGGTATTTCAATATCCACTCGCGCAACCGGATCGAGATGGCAGGCTTCCGAAGGACCAGAGGTTATCTATAATGAAGAGACGGGATATTATTATCTCTTCTTAGCTTACGATGAACTATCTATAGCTTACAACACGCGTGTGTGTCGTTCCACGAGTATCGAGGGACCTTGGCTTGGGATTGATGGTAAAAACGTTACACAAGGTGGTGAGTGCTGGCCAATGTTGACGCATCCCTATAAATTCAACCTTCACTCCGGCTGGGTAGGAATTTCGCATTGTGCTGTCTTTCAGGATGAAGCCAACGGAGAATGGTATTACACCTCTCAAGGTCGCTTGCCCGCAAACACGGGAGGTAATGCTTTCAGCAACGCCATCATGATGGGTCATGTCCGTCATATCCGCTGGACGGAAGACGGGTGGCCTGTGGTGATGCCAGAGCGCCATGCAGGCGTACCTCAGTCGGCCATTGTTGCAAGCGACCTGGTTGGTGCATGGGAGAATATTTCTATGAACTACCAGTACCAGCAACAGCAGACAGCCACTACACTCACGCTCGGTGCTGACGGCAAAGCCACAGGAGCGCTTACGGGTGATTGGACTTACGACAAGGACAAAAAAATACTCGCTATAGGTAACTTGAAACTTTGTGTTGAATGGGGGCTGGACTGGGAGGCCTCTACACGTACCCCCACTCCTGTATATTCTGGCCTTACGACTAATGGACGGCCAGTATGGGGGAAGAGAAAACTGTAAACCGAGAGTAAGTTCTATTCGTATTGCTCAACGTGGGTTTACAAATGGAGTAGCAAATGGCAATATTGAAGCTTCAGCTGGATTTTCTTGATCCGGCTGCAGCATTAAAATTTAACAGTCTCCTGAAAGTTCACGACCTCCCAATACACTTTCTTCGGTTTCAGGCTTTGATCAAAGAGAAGTGGATAATCCTTTCTGTCCTTCACCGGAAAATTATCCAGCCAGCTAGCGCGATCCGAAATATTCCAGAAGGTTACGCTTGAAATTACATTCCTATGTTTTCGAAAAAGATCAAAGCAAGTCTTGTACACTTCTATCTGTTGTTTTTCCTTTTCCGGTGTGAACACTGCATTATTGTCTTCTTGCTGTCGTTCTCTCGCATTGTGCTCTTTCTTATATACTGAAATGTCCAGCTCTGTTATCTGAATCTTAAGTCTAAGTTCAGCGAAACGCGTAAGTGTGCTATCAAGTTGTGATTGTGATGGCTCGTTGATGGCCCAGTGTCCTTGAAGTCCTACACCATGAATGGGGACACCAGCGTCTTTCAAGCTTTTCACGAGCTTATACATCTTCTCCCGTTTTATTGGATCAATTTCATTGTAGTCATTGTAAAAAAGTAACGCATTCGGATCGGCTTCATGTGCCCATTGAAAAGCTTTTGCAATGTATTCTTCACCGCATATCTCAAGCCATTTAGACTTTCGCAAATATTCATCTTTACTGTCTGATATTGCTTCGTTTACAACATCCCAGGCATACACCTTTCCTTTGTATCGACTCGCTACTGTTGTGATATGATCTTTCAATCGCTGAAGAAGAACTTCTTTATTAACATCTTTTCCTTCCGCATCAACAAACATCCAGCGTGGTGTTTGACTATGCCAGCACAACGTATGACCACGAAGTTTCATTTTATTTCGTTGGGCAAAAGCAGCAATGGAATCGGCATCTGCCCAGGAGTATTCATTTTCTTTTGGATGGATTGGTCCCATCTTCATGGCGTTCTCAGGAGTCATGCCATTGAATTGCTGAAGAATAAGTTGAGCCTCATCTGACTTTAATGCCCTCGGTGATACAGCGACACCTATCGTAAAGTATTTTTCATAATAGTCCTTTAGTCCTTTTTCCGATTTAGATGTTGATTGACTTTGCGCAGAAAAGGAAGCGCAAAGTATACATGCCAGTAAGATGTTTTTCATGACTAGAATTATTAAAATGTATTTAAAAAAAGAACCGTCATTGCTTACGTTGATAGAAACTTTCTGGTGGTCCAAGATAACTAGGCTTAAGTTCACCTGAGACCATTACAATTTTTTGCAACACTACACCTGAATCAACCATCCAGAATTTAATAGTGTGCTGACCTCCGTTTTTAAGAGTATGACTCGACTCTTTAATATTGATGTTATCGGCAACCATTTTACCCCAGGCCGGTGGCGACATGTCAGTATGGATGTTTATAATTTGTGGTGACTCATCATCAACAGAAATTCCGTAGCGTAATCCTTGCGTATTGTGAAAGTTTAGTGTAGGTGATAGATACACCATTATTTTTACATCTCCTCCTTCAAAAGTATTGACGGTATATTCAAGATGCGGACTATCACCAGAAGGTGATTGACTCTTTGCCGTGACTGGAAAAGTGGTTACGCCAGAAAGTGTACGACCAATATCAGGAATGACCTTCCATTGAATCGAGTTCGTATTTATGGCTTTCGTATAGTGTTCAGCCTCTATGGAAACATAGTTGTTACTTTCAACAAACCCCGTTACGACTTCTCGTGCTGCCGAAGATGGATTGTTGATCGATATATCTATTGTAACCCTTTTTCCTGAATCATCGCGAATTGAAATTAAGGTGCTGTGTTTTCCCACCGGAGCTTTAAGCCAATCAATACTGACTTCAACTCGTTGCTGCTTTTCAACTGTACCTTTATCTTGGCTTAGCTTAATCCACTCAACGTTTGATTCAATCCTGAAATTAAATGGTGTTTGTCCGCGATTAAAAATTTCAACGTACCGACTTTGCTGATTAAAACAATCGTACTGAAGTGTCGGAAATTCTACTTTATCTATTGGTCGTATTTTTGAAACCGGTTGTTCCCAGTGTGTATATCCTTCAAAGGCAACCGCCATGTCCGCTGACACTGGCAATGTTATCGTCTTGACTTCAGGAAGAACATCTTTGGCAGGTTGTTGCCAATAGGTATAACTAATATGAGTTTGGTCCATCATGTGATTCCATTTTCCACCTGCCATTACTTTATTGTAGTAGTGCGAAAGCAACGAGTCTTTTTTAAACAGTTGTCCCGCTTCCTCGGCAAGTGCATTAGTCTCCGCTCGACCTTGCGTAGCATACAGTCTATTTTTTCCAACGGCCAGATAAAGTGCGTAAAGATTTGCACTTGCTTTTGTTGGATGTAGAACAAGTTGATAGTAAGCATCCTTATACTCCGCTGGCATTAAAGTATAAATTCGTTCTGCTTCAACGGTAAGTAGTTCATACTCTCTCGTGACCGTTTCCGCTTCCCGGTAATTGGTAAGGCTGTACGTTTCAGGCGAAAGCAATTCATGCTTTCTTCGGGCATTATACGTGGTGTACTTTGTTAGGATATTTCCAATGGCCGCTGCATGCTCGCTTCCAAATTGTTCTTCTGCCCACAAGCGACTATAGTCACCAATATTATCTTCAGTCCACCGCTTTGGATTCCAGGCGTAGTCGAGAAAAAATTCTATTGGGAATTCCATCGGCTTAAGATCTCCCACATTCACAATCCAAATACGATCGACACCATACTCATACGCCATGTGCATTTGCTCCCACGTACGCGAAATCTGATTCGTATTTAACCACGTGTAATTTCTTGGATCGCCAACATAATCGAAGTGATAATAAATACCGTATCCACCGGTACGCGGTTTGTCTTCGAGTTTAGGAAATTTACGATTGTTGCCCCAATTGTCATCACACAACAACAATGTTACATCATCAGGTACGCGCATACCTTTGTCATAATATGCCTGTACTTCTTTATACAGCGCCCACAATTGCGGCACCTCAGAAAGAGGTTTTTTAGTTACCTCACTTATTATCTGTCGTTGATCTTTAACAATTTTTTCCAGCAATGCGATATTCGTGTCATCAGTCATTGCCATGTCACCATCACCACGCATGCCCATAGAAATGACGCTTTCATAATTGCCCATGCGTTGTATTCCTTCTCTCCAGAATTTCTTTAACGTCTCTTCATTAGTTTCATAGTTCCATGGCCCGGCTGTTCCTTTGAATGCTTTCCAGTCAGCATGGGCACGCATCATGGGTTCGTGGTGTGTGGTACTCATCACTATTCCATATTCGTCTGCCAATTTTTGATTCAGCGGATCGTCTGTATTGAAACTTGCCCACCACATGGCTGGCCATAGGTAATTTCCTTTCAATCGCAGAATTAACTCAAAGATGGTTTCATAACACTCGTGATTGAATCCACCATATTTTTCGACAGCCCATCTTCCCAATGCAGGCTCTTCATCGTTAAGAAAAATTCCGCGATACTTTACGGCCGGTGCTTCACTGTGGCGGCCAGGCAAGACAAAAAGATTTGCGTTTTTCTTCGGAGGCACATCAGCCCACCAATGCCAGGGAGAAATTCCAATTTGTTTTGATAGGTCATAAATTCCAAAGATGGTTCCACGTTTATCACTACCCACAATCACTAATGCGCGATCAACACCTTTCATTGGCTTCTCAACTACCTGAATGAGGAAAGTCTCCCACTTACCTTGAACAGAGGTTACATCGATCTTTTTGTTCTTGATCAGTTGATCAATCAATTCATTTTTTCCAATCGTGCCAATGATGACAGCCTCTCGCTCTTTCGATTTACCCGTTAGTAATAAAGGTTTAACATCTGTTACTTTAGAAATATCTTCCTGAAGATTCTTCGCAGCACGAAGTACTCCCGGAAATTCTGTTGCACTAACCCAAAGCGAAGTTGATTTACCCGATGAAGAAAGGTTGAAGCTCCCAGTTTCATTTTTTGTTGATATATATTTATCCTGAGCTGCAAGTGTCAAAGCAAAACACAAGAGGCTGAAGAGGATTGATATCTTTTTGAACTTCATAATCAAGGTCGTTAATATTTTGGTTTATGAATTGTCGTGCGCTTTATTTTTCTGTGGTAAAAGGGGATGCTGGTAAACCTTCCTTGTTATAAAGATTAGCTCCATCAGGATTGTCAGCCCATGCATACCTTACAAATTGTGGTTCCGAAACTTTTTCATTCCACGCCACTACAGTATTGTTCTCAATGATGGCTTTTGCCCACACAAATTTTTTATCAGCACCTGCGATAGCAAAATGATGAAGCTCTTCGCCATTTATTGAAAGTAATCCACTACCCACATTGGAGAAAGTAATCACAATCTTGTTACCAACTACTTTATATGATGTATAGGTGGGTCCAGAATATACCACGTTCTTTTCTCCATATGCAACTTTTTGTGCCGCCAGTGCAAGTCGCTCGCCCAAGGGTTTTTTATTTCCCGGATGAATATCATTCCATTCGCCAAGATCAATCGCGACAGCCATTCCAGTGTTTGGCACACTCAGTGTTTTTAATTGTGCATCTCTCAATGTTGCCCAACCACTTTCTTCAGGAGAATAGTTTGTCTCCATAAAGTTTGGCAGTTGTGCATATAAAAATGGAAGTTCATTCTGTTTCCACTGACTTCTCCAATCCGCGATCAATGCTGGTAATAATTTTTTATATTCTTCCGCTTTTCCCGCATTGCTCTCGCCCTGATACCAGACAATTCCTTTTATGGCATAGTTCGTTAATGGTGCTACCATCGCATTGAACAATGCTGTTGGTTGGTTTTGTGCTGCGATTGCACTTACACTTTGTTCTCTTCGTTCATAAACTTCACCTATTTTGTATTGCCAATAACCCTTCAAGTCGATGGTCTGATTTCCAGCTGATAGATGGTAAGGCTTGTCTGGCACAAAACCTCCCTTACCTCCATTGTTAATCACACGAACTACAAAAATATTCTTCCCAGCCTTCAGCAATTCTGCCGGTACGTTGTATCTCCGCTGTGGATACTGGTAAGTAGTATTGCCGACCAGTACACCATTTATATAAAGAAAATCAGCATCGACTATTCTACCCAATGTAATCTTGGCAGGCAAACCTGCGAATGATGAAGGCAAATCAATCTCTCTTCGATACCACACAACACCATCCAGGTTTCTGACACCTTGATCTTCCCAATAGCCTGGAATATTAATCGTGTGCCAATTTTTCGGAACGTAAGAAGTATCATACCAAGGTTTGGATTCCGTGAGACCTTTATCCACTACCGGCCTTTTTCCCCATTCCTTACTAATGGCGAGCGCTGCCCGATTTGTACTATTGACGTACGTAGTATCTTTATTTTTCTGAATCGCACTCAAAATTTGCGGAAACTCTTTAAACCCTTGTTCACTGGTCCATGCCTCGATAGGCGTGCCACCAACACTGGCATTGATGATTCCGATGGGGATATGATATTGTTCGTACAATTTTTTAGCGAAAAAGTAGGCTACTACAGAAAATTTCAGAACGTCTTTTGGATTTGCAGCCTTCCAACTTCCGCCAGGTAAATCCTCAGCGCGAACATTCATATTGGTTGCTGTAGGTATTGTGAAATTTCTGATTTGCAGATTGTTCGACTGTGCAATTTCACTCGTATAACGTTCCTGATGCAATTGCAAGGAGTGTACCATGTTTGATTGTCCTGAGCAAAACCATACATCACCTGCAAGAATATTTTTTATAGAGATTTTATTACTCGCACTAATATCCATCGTATAAGGGCCACCAGCCTTAATGGGTGGTAGTGATATCATCCATTTGCCATCGGCATTGGTAGTGGTCTGGAAATTTTTCCCGTTAAAACTCACCTTAACATTTTCTCCTTGCTTTGCCCATCCCCAGATTTTCAATGGTGTATCGCGCTGAACCACCATACTGTCCCCAACTAAATGCGGTAGCCGGACCTGACCTAGAAGTACTGGATAATTACATAGACACAGAAGAAAAAGTAGTATGACAAATAAAGTATTCTTATTGACCATTGAAATTGATTTCGTTTTCAACATAGCGTTATATAATTATCACTTACTTGTAATGTTCACCTGACTAGTCTTTAGCTCAGAAGATTTTACGGTCACAGTGATACTCCCAGCTTCACCTTTTTTGGATCGAACGATTACCAGACAAAGTCCATTGAATGCTTCTCGTTTCCTGGATAAAAAGGATACCATGTTTGTTGGATCACCGTTATCCGTTGCGACTATTTCTCCCGGGCCCTCAATGCTAAATTCAATTAAATTATTTGAACGGGGCACCATGAGTCCGTTCGAATCGGATACTTGCACCGTTATGAATGCCAGATCTTTTCCATCGGCATCAATAACTTCACGATCGGCTGACGCTATTAACCTATTTGGTTTGTCTGTAGTCTTCACAGTGCTCTCGGCCCATTGCTTTCCGTTTTTGTAAGTCACTACTTTCAATTCGCCAGGTTCATATGTTACGCTATCCCAGCGTAAGCGGTATTCATACTGTGCTTTCTTTTTACGACCCAATGATTTACCATTCAAGAAAAGTTCAGCTTCATCACTAGAAGTAAATACATGCACAGGAGTTACTTGTCCAATACGTTCAGGCCAGTTCCAATGGGGTAAGATATGAGCCATTGGCAATTCTGGACGCCAGTGTGATTGATATAAATAGAACCGATCCTTTTTAAAACCTGCGAGGTCGATGATGCCACAGTAGGTGCTTCGCGCGTCATAGTAAGGTGTTGGTTCTCCAAGGTAATCCCAACCAGTCCACACGAACTCGCCAGCAACAAAAGGATGTTGCTCTATTGAAGCAAAAACTTTTTCAGCCGATGAACCAAAATCGACAGCGTGAAGCTCATACGAACTTACGTGATGATTCTTCGAGTCACCACCTCTTCCATCGCGCACAGGGGCACTCACTTCTTTCGAAACAGGAAATAAATAAATACCTCGGCTACTAAAGGCAGAGGCTGTTTCACTGCTGAGAATTACTTTGCCTGGAAATTGTTTATGAAAAACATCGTATTGAGGTGCAGTACGAATGCGTTCTGTTCCTTCAAATTCAGGTGACTGACGAATACCTTCTCCCTGATAATTCAAACTGATGAGGTCTACAACCTGAGGCAATGACATATCCGGTTTTGCAAAATTCATAGCCGTAGTTGTTGGACGTGTTGGATCTTCCTCTTTAAAAATAGTATGCAATCGCTTCGCCACTGCTCCACCTTCTTCACCATTGTATTGCTCTCCCACTTCATTACCTATGCTCCACATCATTACCGAAGGACTGTTTCTGTCTCTGCGAATAAATGCTCGTGCATCCGGCTCAGACCAATCTGGAAATATCAAATGGAAATCATGTGGTGTTTTTTTTCGTTCCCACGAATCAAATATTTCATCGACCACAAGAAAACCCATGCGATCGGTTAACTCAAGCAATTCTGGTGCGGGTGGATTGTGAGACATACGAATAGCATTGCACCCCATCTCCCGTAACATTTCAAGTTGACGTTCGGCAGCGCGTGTATTGAATGCAGATCCCAATGCACCAAGATCATGATGTTGGTTAACACCTTTTATCTGAATACGTTCTCCATTAACCAGTATTCCTTTGTCAGGATTAAATTCAAGTGCGCGAATACCAAATCGTGTTTCGTACGTATCAACACGTTTTCCATTTTGATTCACGGTTGTGACAGCAACATATAAATTCGGCTTCTGTGTTGGAGGTGGTCCCCATAGCTTCGGATTCTTAAGTGATATCGAACGTTGAACTTTAGTGTATCCAAATGCCGCAGCCGTTGTTTTTATGTTGGCAGAAGTGCCAACAGCCTTTCCAATTCGATTACCCTTAGCATCAACTGCGTAGATACTCGTTACTACTTCAATGCTGGCGTCTGCTTTAGAGTCGTTATCTACAATAACTTCAAGATCGATTGTAGCGGATTGTTTTGAAATATTCTTAGTTGTTATGTACGTGCCCCATTGAGCAACATGAACAGGATTTGTTTTCGTTAACCAGACATTGCGATAAATACCTCCACCGGGATACCACCGAGCCGAATGATTTGGATTATCCAAACGAATGGCCAACTGATTCTCTCCACCGGGCACGACAAAAGGTGTAAGATCAAGGCGCCAAGAGTTATAACCATAAGGCCAGCCACCGACAAGCTTGCCATTCATCCAAACGGTGGCATACGACATAGCACCATCAACATCCAGAAAAATGGATTTGTCTTTATCACTTTCCGGGATGTCTAATTTTTTTCGATACCACGCAACGCCATGGCTGGCAAGTCTTCCCATTCCTCCACCTACTTCAGGATTCGGACCTGCCATAAATGGACCTTTGATGGCCCAATCGTGGGGCAATTTTATTTTCTCCCAAGCGCTGTCATCAAAATCATTTTTTACAAATTGAAAATTGCTGCCGGGATTTCCTTCCGGACGAACGTGTCGATTTTTTGGATCTTTAATGAAGCGATTGCCAGAAGGTAAAATCCATGGCTTCAATACGTCTTGTGCAGCATCAACTTTTACAGCCTCAGTGGGTTTTGCATCGGCTACCTTTTGCTCAACATTGTTTGTAATTGCAGGACGGACATCGTAGTGAAAGTTATCTGCCTTCGATACGGAATCATATTTATAAAAACACCAACCTTCGTTGATAGAAATGCGCAGGCGTAACTGGTTTTCTGAAGATGACTGCGCTCTCACTACGGTGTTTAAAAGCAAGATGAAGCATATAAATCCAAAATATTTGAGTTCAGTTGAAATACATTTCATCATGGTATAGAAGTCAGATTGATTATCCAATAGTTAATGACGCCAGAATTTACCACTTCATTGAAGATTATTACGAGTATAATTTACATTTTTCAATCATAACATAACTCATTAAAATAGTAGATGGAAAATAAATGAGGAGAGCCAACGCTCCCCTCATTTCGGATAGTAGAATGATCAGTGTTCAGCACCTTGACTCACTAGTCAAGATTTGTTAATGATTACTGATATCCAGGATTCTGATAAGCAGCTTTTTCTTCGGTTGTCGCTTGCATCGCATCAAGCTGATTTTGAGGGATGGGGCGCAGATAAGCTGTTAAAGGAATTGTTCGATTGTATGTTACCGGTGTGCGGTCTCCCTTGGCAGTCCCGCAAATTGTATATGAAGCAGCTCTGGTGTGCCATGATTGGGTGCGCACTAAATCAAACCACCTGAACCCTTCGCCATAATATTCGCGGGAACGCTCATCGAGAATATAGTTAATGTCTATCACAGCCGGAGTCGCGGCTATCATAGCCGCACTATTGTCTTCAACTTTTGCAACCCTATCGTTATTGTCCCACCGCCATTTACCGGCACGTGCACGAATTACGTTAATCAATTCCCTTGCATCTTGTCCGGCTAGTGTAGCGGCACCTTTTACAGCTGCTTCAGCTGCTACAAAGTATAGTTCAGAAAATTTAGCAATCGGGAAAGGGCGCGTGTACTCAATATTCATCTGACCCAAAGAATTGCCATTGTCGGTACGATAAGGGCCAATCTTCCAAAGTGCTGGATAAACTATCCTGCTTACATAATTTGACGCCATCACCCAATCCGCCCTTCCGGGTATTACACCGGCCCCAATATTACTACTGCCTGCACCGGTTGGATAAACGATTGTTCCCGGATCCGTATCAAGAATAGTAAATATGGGATCTTCCATTGCTACGGGCAGATTGTTAGCATTGTACAATACATCAGATGCCAAATCAGCTGCTGATTGGCTTCTCTTCCAGTTACCCCGGTAAACCGTGGTAAAAGTACCATCGTAACGCGAGTCATTGGTCTTATCCGCAAAAACGTTCAACACTAATCCGTGAGTAGGAGCTACTCCTGTCCACGGACGGCCAAGAGGCTGTGCTGCTTCACGTTGAACGGAACTTCTACTATATGCACCTCCTGAAGTACCCGCGCTTCTGATATCTGTATAATTCCAAGTAGAAAACCATCCTGCAAAACTTCCGGGTGATGCGCCACCACCAAACCCTGTTACAGGCGATCCGTTGTAAAGGTCACTTTTCTCTGTATGGTCTGCGTACAGTAGCATCTCTTTATTACGGTCATTGGATCCCAGATTAACATCATAGTAATGATCTAATAGGCCAATTAAAGGATCGTGGCTATTTATAGCTTCTGTTGCTCTGTTATAAGCCTGCTGGAAATAATAGGCCGGATTATGTCCGTCCGGGTCAGTTCGTGCAGCTTCGGGATAAGTAGGGATGTTATTGGGGTTTTCAAGCCACCATGCGTATGTCAAATAGGCCTTTGCCAAGTATAATTGGGCTACCGTTTTATTTACTGTCCCTTTAAAACGAGACACTGCAGGCAGATCTGCTACCGCCCTCTCTAGATCAGGGAATATGGCTTTTGTATATACTTCTGGAACAGTGTTACGCACGGAAGTACGCGATGTAGAGGTGTTGAACCTTAGTTCTCCGGCTCCCAAGTCTAACGGTACTCCACCATACGTTTGAACCAACAAAAAATAATCAAAAGCACGGAAGAATCTGGCCTCAGCGATCAATGCATTCGAGATTGTTCCAACCGCTTCAGCATTTTCGATGATACCGCTAGCCGTGTTGATGTTGGGAAATACACCCCAGACTCCACCAAAAGGATTATCCATGGGTGTTATTACGCCTACTCCTGTATAGTCTACATTCTTGGCAACAACATTTACATTCTGACCCCAAGTACTTTCGTCAGTGCCTGATTGCATTCCTGCAAAATAGTATCCATTACCATAGAAATAACGAAGATGTGCATACATAGAGGTTATACCTCCAACTACACCTTTTTCAGTTTTGAAATATGTGGGTGTATAGTTACTGCGTGGCGTTTCATCCAGAATGTCGGAACACCCCATCAGGAACAATGTCAATAAGAATGTTCCTATTGTTTTTTTATTATATCGTTTCATAGTGTTCATTTTAAAAAGTCAGATTAAGACCAAAAATAAAGTTGCGTGTAGAAGGCGTGTTTGTACCGGTTGACAACAAACGACTTACGTTATTACTGTACCCCACCGCTGAGTTTTGGTTGGCGTATGAATTTGTCTCAGGATCCATTCCTGATTCCTTATGATAAGGTGAGAACATCACAAATGGGTTCTGTATGGTTGCGTAAGCCCGCAACCGGGAAATACCTTTAACATTAAACCATTTACTTTGATCAAAATTGTAACCTAGTGTGATGGTTCGTACTTTCAAGAATGACGCATCAAAGTACGATAATGAGTTGAGATACTTCGGCTGGTCTCCTCCGATACCTCCAGGTTTCGGATATCGGGCGTCAGTGTTTTCAGGTGTCCAATAGTCTACATCGATATTACCTCTGCGTCCGGTTAAAATGTTCAGATATCCATTCGATCCATACGGAGTAGCTATTAACAATCCACCGCTTTTAAAGAGACCAACAATACTAAGATCGAAGGCTTTATACGCAAGGCGGGTGTTAAAACCTCCTTGAAAATTCGGCTGCATACTCATGATTTGCCTGTCAGCCGCCCCAATCGGCCTTACAGGAGTACCGTCCGGATTAAATTCACCGGTATATTTTACTTTGATCATACCAACATTACCTGAGGGCTCGAAGGCAGTTAGGTTTGCGTCTTCAGCTTGCCAAATTCCTACTGCTTCAAAGTCGTAAATAACATCAATAGGATGCCCCACAAACCACCAGTTGTTATCCTCTCTATCTCGTCCTGATTCTAGCCCTGTCAGTTTGTTGCGATTAGCATATAAGTTAAAACCAACCTCCCATGTTAAGCCATCCGGGTTATCCAATACCAAACCATTAAGGGTAATTTCAAAGCCCTTATTTTCAGATTCTCCAATATTCGCTGTGTACCCGTTAACACCTGATGTTGGAGGAAGCCCTACTCTAAACAAAAGGTCATTGGTCTTTGTACTGTAATATTCTATCGTACCAGTCAAGCGATTATTTAAGAGACCAAATTCTAATGCATAGTTCATGGTTTCAGAATATTCCCAACCTAACTCAGGGTTTGGCAACTCGCTCACATAATAACCTGTGGTGAACGTATCGCCAAAGTTGTATGGCCTTGTCTGCAACAAGCCAAGTGTAGAATAAGCTCCAATGGCCTGATTAGACGTTACTCCATATCCAACACGCAACTTCAACCTATCGATGACGTTGACATTTTGCAAGAAGGCCTCTTTGTTGATATTCCATCCTGCAGATATAGCCGGATAAGAAACCCACTTATTGCCTTCTGCCAATCGTGATGAACCATCGAATCGGTAACTTGCCAACAACATATAGCGGTCGTCATAAGAATACGTCAAGCGTGCCATGGTCGACATAAGACCGCTCACGCTGTAGCCTTGATTTTGGGGGTCAATAATAGGTTGTTGATTCCCTCTACCCATGTTGTAGAACTGGAAAGCATCATTCGGGATATCCCGTGCCGATGCAGTCGACCGGTTGTAAAACTCTTTCTGCACTGAGTACAATCCCAAAAGATTTACGTTGTGCTTCTCCGCAATGGTACGATCATAAATAAGCAGGTTTTCAACGGTCCAGCTGGTATTAAGCGTGTTGCTAATGGATGCAGAAGATATTGTTGTTGGGTTTGTACTAAATACGCCCTCTCCAGTATACTGGCCGCCATTAGACTGGCGGTAGTTCAATCCAAGATTGATGCGATAGCTTAAGCCTTTCACACCCGGTATTTGGAACTCCCCGAACAGTGAATTATAAGAACCTAAACTTTTGGTTTGATCTATCCAACTATCTCCTAAGGCTTCCACCGTTGATCGGGTACGGGTCCATGGCTCGTCCAATGGCATTCTAATCGTTCTCTTAAAAGTACCATCTGCATTATATGGATCAACAAGGGGTGATGAACTGAGAACATCGTAAAAACCCAGATTACTACCATTTGTAATGGAGTAGTTGTTATTTGTTGTAAACCCAACATGAAAGTAGTTTCCGATCTGCTGATCGATGGAAGCCCGCAATGAAATTCGGTTATAATTTTGAGATGGAATGACTGCCTCATCTCTGTAATAACCCAATCCAAAGGTATAACTACCACCGTCTGTACCGCCCGCAACCGCGATATCGTGATCCGTAACTGCAGCCGTTCCATAAAACAGATCTTGCCAATCAGTATTCATACCTTCGACTTCATCGGGACCATATTGTGGCTCAGTACCATTTATATAAACACCCGCATCGGTACGGAGTTTCGCAAGCTGCTCACCACTCATCATAGGGTATTCGGAAAACACCTTTTTAACTCCATAATAGCTATTGTAGCTAAACTGTGCTTTTTGTCCTTTCCGTCCTTTGTTTGTTGTTATCAATATCACACCATTAGCACCACGTGAACCATAAATACCTGTTGCCGAGGCATCCTTAAGAATATCAACACTCTTTATATCGTTAGGGTTGATATCGGTTATTGACCCAGCAAATGGAATTCCATCAAGCACAATTAACGGGTCATTGGTAGCACCTAGTGAACGCGTGCCACGAATGCGTATCTGCATCGGTTCACCCGGTTTAGAGGAAGATTGGGACATCTCAACACCTGCTAAACGCCCTTGCAAAGCCTGCGTAATATTTGCTGAAGGTATCTCACGCAATTCTTTTCCGCTCAAGGAAACGACTGAACCAGTTACAGCCTCTTGTCGCTGCTCTCCATATCCTATCACCACAACCTCCGAGAGTGATTGGATGTTGGGTGTCATGCCTGCATTAATAATAGTGCGGCCTCCTATTGACTGTTCTTGACTTTCATAACCGATGAAAGAAAATACGATGATACCATCTAGATTTTTAGTTTCAAGGGAATAATTACCGTCAGCATCACTTGTTGTTCCAACAGTGGTTCCCTTTACCAGGATGTTAACACCTGGCATACTTGAACCAGATTCATCTGTAACCTTCCCCTTTACAATTACCTGCGCACTTGCTGTGGTGGCCGCAAATAAAAAAATCAAAATTGAAGACCTGCCGAGATAGGTGCCCCTCAACAAGCTTCGAAACATTAGTAGAATTGTTTTTTCCATAATCATTTATTTAAAGTGAATCGTAAACGTTTGCGGTCGCTGGGTATACTTAATATCAAATTCAACTGCACTTTTCCTCTGAAGATTTTAAGATTACTGACCAGGCTTATAGTCAATGGTACACTAAGGTCATAGATTATCTCAGAAAATGCAACCGATTGCAAAAATATTATTTAGTATTTTCATAAATTTGGCATTACAGCTCAAAAATTGAGCTAATTGTTGTGCAACCGATTATATTAATTAGATTATAAGGTTCGAATTATTTAATGAATTGTTATTGGAGGCATCGTATTTTGCACTCCATTTAAGATTGAGATCATAAACATGAGTATTCAAAAAGCGGCAACCATCTATGATATTGCAGAGGCGCTAAGTCTGTCTCCAGCTACCGTAAGCCGCGGATTAAAGGATCATCCGGCCATTCGCAAAGACACCCGGAAGCGGATTTTAGATAAGGCCAAGGAAATGGGTTATCAGCATAATTCATTTGCCAGCAACCTCAGAAGAAATCGGACCAATACTATAGGAGTAATTGTGCCTAGACTCAACAGCTATTTCATGTCAACAGTAATTGCGGGCATGGAAAGGGTTGCAAACAAGTCAGGTTATAACCTTATTATAAGTCAGTCGATGGAATCGATCGATAAAGAAATTGCCAATGTAAAGACGATGTTTAACAGCCGAGTTGATGGACTGATGGTTTCACTTGCCTATGACACTCCGGATATCGAACACTTTGAGATGTTATTGAGTAAAGGTATACCGCTTATTTTCTTCGACCGTATTTTTGAACATCCCAATTGTACCAGCATTGTTATCGATAATTACAAAGCGGGTTATGAAGTAACAAATCATTTAATAGAGCAAGGATGTAAACGCATTGCACATATAACCGCCAGCCAAAAGCGCAATGTGTATGCTGACCGGATGAGAGGATATAAGCATGCTTTGTCGGATCACTCTATTGCTTTTGATGAAAATCTGATTTTTATGAATAACCTGAGTGATCAGGCGGGAATTGATGTTTCTCGTTCAATTCTGGGAATGAAAACATTGCCCGATGGAATTTTTTCAGCTAATGACGCTTGCGCTGTTAGTTGCATTCGCGAGTTAAAGCAAGCAGGAATAAAAATACCGGAGCAAATTGCGGTGGCAGGGTTCAACAACGACCCGCTATCAAAAGTGATTAAACCCAACCTCACCTCGGTGGAGTATCCTGGAGAAGAGATGGGGGAAATGGCTGCCTCCACGCTCATACGAAGATTAGATCATCTGGAAGGAGCAAACTTAAATTCCATTGTGCTACGTCACGAACTTATTATTCGGGAGTCGTCAATGAGGAAGTAGTTTTTAATCCGTAGAACTTTCACGCGCAACCGAAAGAAATCTATTCGATTAAATATATTTGCACTCTACTTAACTCAAGAAAATGACAACAGAACAGTTGAAAGACTTGAAGGCCCGCACCTCCGCCTTAAGGAGGTATCTTTGACTACGATCGTAAGTGCATCGAAATAACAGACGAAGAAAACATTACCCACCAGGCCGATTTTTGGAACAATCCCAAACAAGCTGAAGTCATTTTAAAAAATATCCGCACCAAAAAAGTGTGGACAGATGCTTTCGACAAGGTGAGTAAACTTGTGGATGATCTTGACGTGCTCAATGAATTTCATGAGGCCGGTGATGTAGGGGAAGATGAACTTGATCGCGACTTTCAAAAAACTGCTAAAGCAGTTGAAGAACTTGAATTCAAAAAGATGCTAAGCCAGGAAGAAGATCAGCTTAGTGCCGTGATTGAAATCAACCCGGGTGCCGGTGGAACCGAAAGCCAGGATTGGGCCGATATGCTCAACCGCATGTATATTATGTGGGGTGAGAAAAGTGGTTACAAGGTTTCGCAGATTGATTATCAATCGGGCGATGTTGCCGGAATCAAATCGGCAACAGTAGAAATTGATGGACCTTTCGCATACGGAAAATTGAAATCTGAAATCGGTGTGCATCGATTGGTGCGCATTTCTCCTTTCGATTCGAATCAAAGAAGACATACATCATTCGCTTCTATTTTTGTTTATCCTAAAGTAGATGACTCGATACAAATTGAAGTTAATCCAGCAGATATAGAATTGCATACCTCACGCTCGGGTGGTGCGGGCGGTCAGAACGTAAACAAGGTTGAAACTAAAGTTCAGCTCACACACAAACCAACCGGTATCGTGATTGTTTGCCAGGTAGAACGTTCACAGCACGCTAATCGTGAGCGCGCCATGCAAATGTTAAAATCAAAGTTGTATCAACTTGAAATGGATAAACGCAATGCTGCACGCGACAAAGTAGAAGCCGGAAAAATGCGAATTGATTTTGGTTCGCAAATACGAAACTACGTATTGCATCCCTATAAGCTGGTGAAAGATGCCCGCACTGGCGTTGAAAGTCATGATGCACAAAGTGTGTTGGATGGTGATCTCGATGATTTTATAAAAGCATTTTTACTGGGCGCACAAGAAGTTCCCGAGCAGCAATAAGATTTTTATTTTCAAAGACGAATACACATTTGATTCAAACCAAAATATACACTTCACAATTCTGGCTTGTCTGTTTAAGCTCACTGTTATTCTTTGCGAGCTTTAACATGTTGATTCCTGAACTTCCTGAATACCTTGCTAATCTCGGAGGTGGAGAATATAAAGGCTTAATAATTTCGTTGTTCACACTCACGGCTATGATATCACGCCCTTTTAGTGGCAAGCTTGCCGACAGAATTGGTCGTGTACCTGTTATGATGGCAGGGTCAGTAGTCTGCTTTATATGTAGTCTTATTTATCCAGTACTAACTTCTGTTGCTGGTTTTCTTTTGCTTCGTTTTGTTCATGGTTTTTCTACCGGGTTTACACCCACAGGACAAACGGCTTACTTATCTGATATTATTCCGGCACAATGCATGGGCGAGGCAATGGGATTACTCGGAACGGCCGGTACACTTGGTATGGCAGGTGGACCAGCCATTGGTGGAACATTAGCCAATCAATTTGGATTAGATGTGATGTTCTATTGCTCATCAGCATTTGCCATTTTATCGGTATTGATTTTAATTGGTATAAAAGAAACCGTATCGGATAAACATTCTTTTCATGTTCGATTGCTGAAAGTAAAAAAGGTCGATCTCTTTGAACCACGAGTATTAATGCCTTGTATTGTAATGGTTCTTTGTGCATTTGCTTATGGTGCCGTGTTCACCATCATTCCAGACTCCGGGCAATTTGTTGGAATAAAAAATAAGGGATTACTCTTTACCTACCTCACTGTTGCATCACTTGTTGTGCGATTGATCGGAGGCAAAGCTTCCGATCGCTGGGGAAGACGCTCTGTATTATTGGTTTCTTCCATGTTGATTACAGCAGCTATGTTAATTATTGGATTGGCTACAACGCAGTTTCAATTAATAGCAGGTGTAGCTTTATATGGACTCGCACAAGGTGCCACCTCTCCTACTCTGCTAGCATGGGCAACGGATCTGAGTGATGAGCATCATAAAGGTCGCGGTGTAGCATCGCTCTATATATTTATGGAATTAGGGATTGGTCTTGGCGCATTGATTTCCGGTTTTATCTACGGCAACAACTCAGAAAATTTCTTTATTACATTTTTCACCTGTAGCGCATTGAGCGCTTTGGCTTTTATCTATTTAATAGTATCGCGTAAACCTGTTAAATCAATCGCATGAAAAAACTAGCGTGGTATAGTTTCTTGTTAGTGAGTGTTGGTGAAATTATTTCATTGATAGCAGGCATTGAAGTATTGCAAACAATTTGCAAACCACTTATTATCATCACACTTATTCTTTCTTATCTCACTACAGTTTCAAATGAAGATCGATCACGCACATTGCTGTTTGCATTGTTGTTCTCTGGTGCTGGAGATATTCTCCTAATGTTTTATGATACGAATGGTTCTTTTTTTATGGTGGGCTTGATTTCATTTTTAGTATCACATGTATTCTACATTTTTACCTATCGTCAACATCAACACAGTGAAAGTGAAAACGGATTACAGGGGATTCAAAGAATAAGACTTGCCTTTCCGATCATTTTATCGGGAACAGGTTTAGTGTTTGTTCTTTATCCGGTGCTGGGTGATCTTAAAATTCCAGTCATGATTTATGCCCTGGTGTTGGTCGTGATGACATTGAATGCTTTACTGCGATTAGGGAAGACAACACAACCCAGTTTTTGGATGGTCTTCTCCGGAGCCTTACTCTTTATGATTTCGGATTCGTTATTCGCAATTAATAAATTTCTTGAACCGCTACCATTGGGTAATGTTTGGATTATTACTACCTACATATCAGCACAATATCTTATTGTGAAGGGGTTGATTGCGCATAAATAAATACTTCGCGTGACTCCAGCACAACAATTGCAATTACATTCAAATCAGCACATTTTCTAAAGTGTGCCACTCTCTGCTCTTCTTTCATCTCAGATGTGCGAAAAGTCAATTGCATTTCATATACAATTCGTGCGCGCACATTTAAAATACCAAGAGGCAAACACGCTTCTGGCGTGTTTGCCTCTTGGTATTTTTCAACTCATCAGTTCAATCCTGCGAATGGCAGGATTGAACTGATGAGTTTCTTCTTACGTGGACTATACAAGAAATGGTACGTAGATTTTATATCCCGCGCATAAGCGCACTCTGACTTAATTATGACATTCATTTAGAGGAAGAAAAGAACTGCATTAAAATAAAAAAAGCAGAAGATTCCTCCTCCGCTTTTCTATCCATTCTATATTCTAAATCCTACATTCTAAATTCTTCAACAACTACATCTTACTCACCTTACCACTTCCTGATGAATGACTGTTTACTTTGCTTGGATTACCTTTGTAACTTACTGTTCCACTTCCTGAAATATTTGCATCTAATTCACTCTTCACATTTATTTCCACATCGCCTGAACCTGAGATGCGTACTTCGCAACTATTGGTTACTAAATCAGAAGCCAATACTTTTCCCGATCCGCTAATGGAAGCCTTTACCTTTTGCGCTGAACCACTTGCCATAATTTTTCCTGAACCTGAAACACCGAAGTCTGCTTTCTCAGAAATGCTCACGGACATTACCACTTTACCTGAACCACTTACATCGCTATTGAAGCTTCTGCATTTTCCTTTCAAGTCAATATCACCTGAGCCTGATACATCCGCTTCTAAATCGCCCGAAGCTTCTACTTCAATTTTTAATGAACCAGAACCGCTTACGTTCAAATCAAGATCACCGGAGGTAATTTTAGTCTCACCAATCAAATCACCTGAACCACTTACACTCAATGCCTCAATATCTTTTACAGTGATGTAAACATTAATATCATCATCGTCATCGTCATTACCCCAACTCCAGTTGCTCCAATTTCCTTCTTTACCGATTACTAATTTACCTCCCTCTACTTCTGTTTCGATTTCTTTCAATACATCCTTCTTACCTTGAATTTCTACTTTCTGTACCGCTCCCTGACGAAGGTATAATTTGCCCGGCACTCGGAATGCAATTTTAGTGAACGTGGCTACATTTCGGGTCTCGCGATCTTGTGCGAAACTGAACGAAGCGCACAATAAGAAGACAAGTGCGAAAAGGGATAATTGCTTTTTCATATTGATGAGGTTAGTTGATTACTGATTTTATTCTCTTTCTATAGACTGGTAATGAAAGAGCAGGGTTGCATAAACAACGTATATTTTTTCAATGTCTAAACATGAACACTGCGTGCGCTCCATCTTACACTATATTTACCACCGCTTAGACTTCCGAAATATTCAACAGGCTACGCATGCCCGCTTTTTCTTACCGAACGATACAAAAACCAACACGCGGCACATACAAAGAAAAAGGCAGTAAATTCCTCGCCTTTACCTTTTCGGTTTCTACTGAGGCCGATATAAAAGATAATCTGGACGCCATTCGAAAAGAATATTTCGATGCGCGTCACCATTGCTTTGCCTGGATGTTGGGCGCTGAGAAAAAATATTTTCGTGCGTCTGACGATGGCGAGCCTAATCATTCCGCTGGCGAGCCTATCCTCGGTCAAATCCGATCAAATGATTTAACGAATGTATTGATTATTGTGGTGCGTTATTTTGGTGGCGTAAAGCTTGGTGTAGGCGGATTGATTGGCGCCTATAAAGCAGCAGCAGAAGATGCATTGAAGAATGCCATCATTATCGAAGAAGAAGTAAAAGAAAAAATTTCTATTACCTATGATTATAAATGCACTCCTGAAATAATGCGACTCGTAAAAGATTTTGACTTAACCATTATTGAACAATCTTTTAAGGAAACGTGCTCAATGACATTTAATATTTCATTAAAAAATAAAGAAACTCTTCTCAAAAAAATTACACTTCTTCAGGTAACAGGAACGAATGTGACAATATTATTTTAAAGAAATTAACCTCGAACGTTAAACCTTAAACTTTGAACCTTGAATACGTTGGTGCATTTTCAAAATTAGCCTTACCTTGTCTCGATTGATTGAATCTCACTACTATGTCTTCTAAACGTCCTGCCCTCGGTTTCATTTTTGTAACGCTCCTAATCGACATTATTGGTTTAGGTATTATTATTCCGGTAATGCCAAAGCTCATACAAGAGCTTACGGGTGGTACGTTAAGTGAAGCTTCTCGTTACGGTGGATGGATGTACTTCGCATACGCGTTGATGCAATTTATCTGCGCACCCATTGTAGGTGGCTTGAGCGACCGTTATGGAAGAAGGCCCGTTTTACTTGCATCACTTTTTGGTTTTGGTATTGATTATATCTTTCTAACCCTTGCACCTACATTAGCCTGGCTTTTCGTAGGACGTATTATTGCCGGCATGCTCGGAGCGAGCTTCACAACAGGTGCAGCCTACATTGCTGATATCAGCACTCCTGAAAAACGTGCACAAAATTTTGGAATAATTGGTGCTGCTTTTGGATTAGGTTTTATCATTGGTCCGATGATGGGTGGTTTACTCGAACCTCTGGGTTCACGGGTTCCGTTTATGGTGGCCGCTGGTTTATCTCTGCTTAATTTTCTCTATGGTTTAATCATTTTGCCAGAATCACTTAAGCCAGAGAATAGAAGAAAATTTGAATGGTCCCGGGCCAACCCCATAAGCTCGCTGCTAAATTTAAAACGTTATCCTGTTATTCTGGGTTTGGTTGCATCCCTTGTGTTGGTATACATATCATCACATGCCGTACAAACGAATTGGTCGTTTTATACCATCGAAAAATTCAATTGGACTCCTACCATGATTGGTTATTCACTTGGTGTTGTTGGATTAGTCTTCGCTATTGTTCAGGGAGGTTTGATTCGTTTCATCATACCCAAGCTCGGACAGGAACGCAGCGTTTATGTAGGCTTAGGTCTGAATGCAATGGGCTTTATTCTTTTTGCATTGGCTACACAATCATGGATGATGTTTGCCTTCACTGTTGTGTACTGTTTTGGTGGAATTGCAGGACCAGCATTACAAGGTATAATTTCTACTCAGGTTCCAGCTAACGAGCAAGGTGAACTTCAGGGAGCACTTACCGGTTTGATGAGTGTAACCTCCATCATTGGGCCGGTATTAATGACCAATACCTTTGCTTACTTTACAGATCGTTCAACTTCATATTATCTACCAGGAGCACCCATGTTGCTCGGTGCCGCTTTAACTATTACAGCAACATTAATGGCGCGTTCCAGTTTGAAGAAGTCATTAAAGAAAGCTGTTGCTTAAAGAACGCGAATAAGTGAGTTAGAAATATTTTGAAGCTCATCATCAAATGACAAAACATTTCCTCTTAGCCATCATTGTGATTCTGATAGTTTATTCATGTGGCCAGACACAGAATAAAACACACGAAGTAGTTTACCCCAGAGTGGTTGGTGAAACCAAATTTGATTCCACTAAAGATGATCCTGCGTTCAAGCCTTGCAATGAACTGCGCGTGGCACAGTATTATAATTTTGGAAATGGATTTCAGTACAAAGGTGAGAAAAGTGAGGTCAACAGAATATTCAACGAGAACTTCAAGACCACTGAAAAGAAAGGTGAAACAGGATACCTCACCATTCGGTTTATAGTGAACTGCAATGGCCACTCCGGATGGTTCAGAATTCAGGAGATGGATAATGATTATAAACCGAAAACATTTAACAAAGATATTGTTGATGCCCTTTTTAAAATCACAAAAGGATTAGACGGTTGGGTAATTGGTGAAACGGAGAATGAATCGTTTGATTATTATCAATACCTCACCTTCAAAATAGAGAATGGAATACTAATAGAAATCATGCCATGAGATACCTATTCTTTTTTCTATCCATTTCATCTTACTCGCATGCTCAAATCAATTGCAATGTCTACACATTAAAAAATGATTCGGCTTGTTACAAGGCATGTGTAGAAGCAAACGAGGCTGCAGAATTTCAAGGTACGGGCTACTCACAGCAGAAATTTGATAAAGCCATCGCACTCTGTCCCACAATGGCCTATGCATACTTCGAAAAAGCAGTGCCTTACCTTAAGAATGGTGACTTTATTACGTGGAAAAAGTTAATTGATAAAGCCGTAGAACTTGATCCGATGGCACACCTGGGTTATCGGGGATGGTGTCGTTTTCAATTTGTTCGTGATTACCAAGGCGCAATTTCCGATTTAGAAAAACTGGATGCCCTCACCCGTTTTGACATTGGATATTCGATTAACGGTGATTACCATTTACAAATCGCCCGGGCACTTTGTTATAAAGCCCTTGGCGAAAAAACAAAAGCCATTGAAATTATCGAAACACAACTGAAGCAAAAAGATTATTCACCCATGCCCTTTGACTATTTGCATCTTGGCGTTCTCAAGCTCGAGACCGATGATCTAAAAGGCGCTATTGAATTTCTTAAAAAAGAAATTGTTTTAAACGATTACCTGGCAGAAAACCATTACTACCTGGGGCTTACCTACAAAAAACTGAATCAGTTTGATGATTTTAAACGAAGCATGGAACAAGCAAAAGCTTTTTACCTAAAGGGATACAAACGAACTGACGGCTACACACATCCTGTTGATAAAATATTTTTAGTTGATATCGAAAGAGAATTGGCACTTACAAAAAAATAGATTCCAATTCCTCTCAATCAATTCACCTTTATCAACACAATTGAGTTGGGCGAGTGTCAAGAAAAACTCTACTTGGTTTTTGATGCAGCAATGATCTGTTGAAAGGGTCCGAATTTATGCTGGTCTTCCGGGAATGAATCAGCGAAAGGCCCAAAAGGATGATCGAATGGTTTTGTTTCTATCTTCGGCCAGTCTTGCGGAAAGTTTTTAAAGGGTCTCTGTCTTGAAGTGATGTAAGCAGAAATATCCCAGGCTTCTTCTACCGTGATTAGCGTTGAATCATAACGCGCACCCAATGGCATATTCGCATGAATGTATTTCGCCATCATAGAAAGACGATACAATCCCGCACCTTGATTAAAACTATTCTCACCCCACAACGGTGGATAAATATATTCACCTATGCCTGTAACCAACAAGCCCTCACCATTCTTGCTATGGCATAGTTTACATTTCACATCATAGAGAAGATGGCCTTTTGATGAATCCGATGAGCGATCGAGAAACTCAATATCTTTTAGGCCTGACCCCGCTGCCTTTTCTCCCTTCTCTACATTGCTGCCTAACCACTTTATGTAAGCAACAATGGCGCGCATCTCGACAGATTGATCCTCAAGTGCATTGCCATTTAAACTTCGTTCAATGCAATCATTCACTCGTTTCTCAATCGATTCTTCAGAGCCTGAGCGTGCCCTGAACTTTGGATAAAGAGAAGCAACCGATCCATAATTATTTCCAAACTCTTTTGTGCCCGCATTCAAATGGCAGTTCTGGCAATTCATTCCATTTGAAATGGCTTTTACTTTTCCCTTTGGTCCGAGGTATTTTGCAGTATGCGCAATTAGATCTCTGCCATATCGGATTAATTTTCCTTCAGATGTCAATGGAATGAGTGCAGTGTCCGGAGCCTTCCATAGTTCTTCCGATACTTTCTTAGATGATGCTGTTGATTCCTCTTTATTTGCGGGCTTGCACGACCAACTTAACGAGGCGATAATGACAGTACAAATACAGGTAGTTCTATTGAGCATTATCGAAGTAAACTAATTATGCGATTCTTTTATATAGCCCCAGCCTTCTTTTTGTTTCATTACAATTTCCATAATAGCATCCGGAACTATTGTAATATTCGGCAGTAGCTGGCTCTTATCTACACTATATCGTTTCATCGTAACCTCACAAACTTTAAATGAAACATTTTTATTGCTCTCTAGTTTCTGTATTCCATTAGCCACAGTCGATTTGCCTTTTATAAACATCGGCAGCGCACCACCATAAACCACCACTTCAAATTCAGAGGTAGGATATGCTGCTGCCATACCTGAAATATGACGAAGCGTAGCCTGATGCGTCAGCGTATCTTTACTGGTAACATCAAAAATAATTTTTACCGGTTGTGTTTGTCCCCAAGTAATAAAAGAAAACAACAACAGAATAATAGTGGTAAATAAATACTTTTTCATGGTTGATCAATATTGGTTTTGAAAAAGTCATGATCCGCCTCAAAGAGTGCGGATCATGACTTTTTAATTTTAAACTATCCGCCAGCATAGCAGTATCCGCATCCTTTTTCTTGCGCGCGACCTATCGCCCATACACCCGAGGGCACAGGTTGAATTCCAGGAAGCAAACCACTGACCCAATCTTTCTTCACATCTTCCGCTTTCATATTCATTCCCTTTGCTACCATGCCACTGTAAACAGTCAAGGCCATATCACATACACAAAACATAACGCCCCGAGGTTGAAGATCTTTGATGCCTTGAATTCCATTTGTAACCCACATCTGATCGGTAGGAGTATAATATACATTTCGTGTTGCCGGGGCAGAAGTTGTGGAATCTTTAATCTTAAAGGTTTCTCCAAATTTATACTTCTCCCAAAGACGATCTTCCATTGCTAATGGAATTGCATTATGACGTAGAACGACAACAGCCGTCAGATCTGCATCCGATGTTCCCGTCTGATTGTTGGTTTTATAAAACACCCACGACCATATAATCGGGAAACCATCGTGTGGTTCGGGTGCATCATAAATGATGCGATGCTTTCCTTTTATTTTGTTGATCCATGCTTCGGCATCATCGACATCGGCTGCCGCCAGGGGTGTTGCAGTTAATGGACTTGAAGATGCCAAAATTCCGGTAGCTCCGGCTGCGAGAGTTCCTATAAACTCTCTTCGAGACGATAAGAGATTGGATTTTTTCATAAGAAATTGATTTAGGTGGTAAAATTCAATGCCGTTATGAATACATGGGAGCAACTCATCGAATAAAGATTTGCTTCTGTAAACTTCAATGAAAGATGTAGCAACTTTGAAATTTCATCATCAAAAGACTGCCATCAGAAGTGTGGTTCAAGAGTAACCACCACATCATTTCAAAGTTGAGAGATATCAACTAGAAGAATGGGAAACGGCTAACAGTAAAAGAAAGTTAAGGAAGATCGATCCTAAAGTCAAGGATTTTGCGTCCAAGTAATTTATTAGCTATAAAAAAACCACCGTTGTTAGCGGTGGCTTTTTTAGAATTCACAGATCAATTATCGATCCATTCTCATCTGTAATGGACCTGCATATTTTTCGTACTTCTCTTCGAGGTTCTTTGCTAAGTCAGCTTCACCATACTTGTATAGTGTACGCTCAAGTTCGCCCAGAATAATCACGTTCACTTGCAATTCGCGTCCATAGTCGCCTTTTGCTGTATAATATGCTGCAAGTTCATCGGCACGTTGTGCCATGGTGGTTGCAATCTCAACCGCTTTTTCCTTTTCGCCTACTTCAAATAATAAAGCAACACTTTGTGAAGTGGTGTAATCGTAGCGCACTCCCGTATCGGGCATTTTCGTTAAGCTTGCGAGTAATACCTCACGTGCTTTTGCTGTATCACCTTGCATGATTAAAAATTCGGCAAGTGCGTTAAAGCTGCTGCGGTGGTTTAACACAAAGTTTCGATAGTCTTGGTTGTAATACACTTTTGGATCATCGAGGTTTCTGAATTGAAACTTCTTCATCATGTTTTCAAAACTTACTTCGGTGTTTACCAATTCCAATTGATTGAATGAACGTGGATTCAAAATTGGAAGAATGCGATAGGCATTTCCTTCCTGCACCACATAACGACTCAGATCAACATTAAATTGAGAAAGCGAAGTTTGATTTACATAAAGTGGACGATCCCAATCGGCTGTCGCCAACACATCAAGCAGGGCAAGATCTTTCTTTTCTAACCCATTACCTTTTACTCTCAATACCATTTGTGGTACAATGAGACTATCCATGTCTTTTGGTACAATACCCAGTCTTCTTATTTTATCGACATCAACTGGCAATATAATTTCCTTTGCCGGTAGCATGTTGCGTGTTCCACCATATCCAGGATGAAGAAGACTCTTGTTATTTGCTTTCACCAACTCAAGAAACTTCTTCAGGTCCATTTGCTTGATTCCGCTTTCAGCATAATAGGGCAGGTAATCATTCAACCCACTTTGCTTATAATTATCACTGGTAAGTGTATATGGAAACGGTTCTGATGTATAGGCCTTGCGCGTGCTTTGATCGATGTACCAATCGGTGTTGTAATAGCTCAATACAATTACACGGATATCGGTGCGAACACCCTCCACTTCCTGAGCATACCAAACAGGGAAGGTATCATTATCACCACCCGTAAAAAGTATGGCATTCGGTGCGCAGGATTGTAAATAATTTATAGCCGAATCAACAGAGAAATAACGATTCGCACGATTGTGATCATCCCAACCGTCTTTTGCCATTAATGCAGGTGCCGACAATCCAATTACTGTAGCAATCAGTGCAGCTGTTTTTGTATTCGGTATTAATTTCTTGAACGCGTTAACCATCGCGATGACAGAGAAACCGATCCAGAAACAAAACGCATAGTATGATCCGGAGTAAATGTAATCTCGCTCACGTGGTTCCGTTGGCGGAGAGTTAAGGTAAATCACCAGAGCAACACCCATCAAAATGAAGAGCAGTGTTACGACTACAAAATTACGCGTGTTGTTAACAGATTGATAGAACATACCAATCAATCCCAACACAAAAGGAATCATAAAGAAATTGTTTCTTCCCTTATTTTCAGCAAGCGCAGTAGGGACCTTTTCAAACCATTGGTTCGGCCCCATCCAATCGGCATTTTGAATATCACTTTCGCGACCAGCAAAGTTGAAGAAGAAGTAACGAACATACATCCAACCTATTTGGTGTTGCACCATGAACTTAATGTTGTCACTGAATTTTGGTTTCTCTCCTTCTTTCAATCCTAAGTTATCGCGATAGATGCGCGCATGATCCGGATCACTGCTATAAATACGAGGTAATATGGTTTCTGAATTGGGTTCGTATTTATATTCAAACTTGCGATCCTTTATTTCGTAGCGGTCCTTACCCTTTTTGTAGTTGGGGTCACCATCCACTACATCAACAATCTGGGATGTAAAGTATGGACCATACAACAACGGGCGACTTCCATATTGTTCGCGTTTCAAATAACTCACGAAACTCATTACATCAGAAGGATCATTCTCATCAATCGGAGGATTATATGAAGAACGAATTACCACTAAGGCATACGAAGCATAGCCAATCATGATAAATGCAGTTGCATTTAGAAAAGTATTGAGAACTACCTTCTGTTTTTTCTGAGTGAACATAATTCCCCACACCAATGCACTAAGTAATATCAATGAAAAAACAATGGCACCAGAGCCAAAAGGTAAATGCAAACTGTTCACGAAGAAGATTTCAAAACGACCGGCCATAGTTGGCAGACCCGGAATAATAATTTCGTTTACAAAGAAGATGATACCCAAGCTCACCATCATGGCGGCTACCACACCCCACGGTGTAGGCTTATATTTTTTGAAATAATAAATCAGCGCAAGCGCTGGGATTGTAACCAGGTTCAATAAGTGAATACCAATGGAAAGACCCATCATATAAAAGATGAACAACAACCAACGATTTGCTCTTGATTCGTCTTCGATTACATCCCACTTCAACATGGCCCAAACAACAATAGCGGTAAAGAAGGATGACATCGCATACACCTCCGCTTCAACGGCAGAGAACCAGGCTGAATCGGAAAAAGTATAGGCCAGTGACCCTACTAAACCAGCCCCCAGAAGTACCCAAGAGTTTGATCCGTCCAATTCTTCGAACTTGGTGATCTTCATCAGCTTTTTGCCGAAGAGCACAATAGACCAGAATAGAAAAAGAACGGTAAATGCGCTGGCCAGCACACTGCTAAAGTTTATCCAATATGCCACTTTCGTTACATCTCCAGCGGCAAGGAATGAGAAAAGTCTGCCGATCAATAAAAACAAAGGCGCTCCGGGAGGATGCGGCACTTCCAGTTTATAGGATACCGATATGAATTCACCGCAATCCCAATAGCTGGCGGTTTCTTCCATGGTGAGCCAATAGGTAACAAGCGCTACCACAAATACAAACCAACCAACAAGGTTATTCGTCTTCTGAAAATTTGAGTTCATTTTTTAGGATATAAAACTAGGGGGCGAAAATAGGGAAATTAGTCTTTAGTACATAGCCTTAAGTCGATGGTCGATAGTCCATAGTCCATTGAAAAGCGTATCACACTACAATGGCCTACGGACGTAATGCAGAGAGTCGATGGCCAATAGTCCATAGAAAAATGTGTACACTTAAAAGCTTGCACACACTACCATGGACTATCGACCGCGGACTATGGACTTTTCACTTATAAACGATGACATAAAACAAAAGCCATAAAAAGAAGATAAGGACGTAAGAACACGCTACAATGATCCAAACATACTTTTTGTCTTTACGGGCATAATGATGAATACCTTCCACAAGCAAAAACCAGTAAGCAACTTCAAATACGTTAAGTGCGCGCAGCGGATATGCCCATCGCTTGTCTATTTCATAATAATCGAAAAAATGCATGAGTGACAAGGGATAAAATCCGCGGATGTCATGATAGTTCGGATCAGTTTCAATGAACATAAACCAGAGAATTTTGGCTACCTCGGGAATAAGGAAAATGTATTCAGCGCCAATCACTACTCCCCAGCATTGGGTGTAGGTAACACGATAGCCGAACATGAAACAACCAACCCACACCACAAAGGCGATAACCGTGAACTTCCACAGGTAAACAAACGGGATCGTGAAGAACTTTAGAGCATTGATTAGTTTTAAAACGGTGCCTTCGGGTCTATCTTGAAGAAATTCGAAAGCCGCTGTTTCATTTTCGATAAAGGCTATCTTAATGTAGAGTAACAAGAAAGTGCCCAAACAGAGCAGTAAAAAGAGAAGCCTTTTGTCGGCTGAAAAGAATGACTTAGTTTCGCTCATTAAAATAAGGGGATATGTCTGGTCGTTGGTCTTTCTGTTTATGATGCAAATTAAGCGTTCTGTTTCTACATCAAATTTTAATGTCGACAGTCGACAGTCGACAGTCGACCGTGGACTTCTCCTTTTAATTTTCCTCTTATCTGTCGCGGGTTTTACCTCTTCAGCACAACCGGAGATAAAAAAAGATACTACTATTATTTTGCTGAATGATCTCTCGGTTCAGCTGGAATGCACCAAAGCACTGAACGATCTTTACGACTTTAAGTTTGATGATGCCGTTTACCAATTCCGATATCTTAAAGCCAGATACAGTTGGCATCCCCTACCTTATTTTTTAATGGGATTAATTGAATGGTGGAAGATAATGCCCAATACCAAAGACAAATCGCACGATGAAGAATTCATGGCCTACATGGACAGTACAATAAGCGTGGCGGAGAACTTGTATGAAAATCATCCGGCCTATAAAACAGAAGCTGCTTTTTTTCTTTCTGCTGCTTATGGATTTAAGGGAAGATTGTATTCGGATGAAGATCGTAGTCAATGGACAAAAGCTGCATCTGCCGGAAAGAGCGCGATGAACTATTTAGAGATAAGCAAAGAGAAAGAAAATCTGAGCCCGGAACTTTTATTTGGTGATGCCCTGTATAATTATTTTTCAGTGTGGGTTCCGGAAAACTACAAGGCCCTCCGACCTGTCATGTGGTTTTTCCCAGAAGGCGATAAGGCTCTTGGGCTAAAACAACTGAAAGAAGTTTCATACAATGCGTTTTACACACGAACAGAAGCCATGGTTTGGCTGATGCGAATTTTGAATAGTTATGAGAATGATCAGCAAGGCGCTTTTCAGATCAGTGATTATTTATTTAAAACCTATCCGCACAACCCTTACTTCCATCGATACTATGCGCGTATGCTCTACAGTCAGGGGCGATTTGGTGAAGCCGAGCCAACGTGTAAAAATATTCTTGTCAAGATTGATAGTGGAGCAATAGGCTATGAAGCTACCAGTGGTCGATATGCTGCATTCTTCCTGGGACAGATTTATGAGGCTCGTAAAAAATACGATGAGTCAAAAAAATATTATCAGATGTGCATGAAATTCGCTGAGAAGATTGGCGCCACCGAGTCAGGATATTATCTCTACTCGCTAATTGCATTAGGTGAAATTGCAGAAGCCCAAGGTAACAAAGCTGAGGCAAAAAGATATTTCAATGAAGTAAAAAAGAAAGCTGGCAAAAAAGATGAAGCGTATAAAGACGCAAAGCGCAGGCTTAAGAAATTGGAGAAAGGAGATTGATATCGTCTCTACGTTTTAAGTTGTTTACTAGTTTCTAAACCTTCAACTTTGAATTTGTAACCCCCAGCTTCATTGGAACTACGCGACTTCATCGTTACTCCCATTGTAATTATTCTGGTCTACGGAATTGCCTTTGCTATCAGGTCGTCTGTAACCGATGAAGTAAATCGTATTTATTTTATTCCTGCTTTAACAGTAAAAATCATTGGTGCGCTTGCCTTGGGTTTTATTTATCAATTCTATTATGGTGGTGGGGATACGTTCAGCTATCATACACATGGCAGCCGCCATATTTGGGAAGCGTTTATGAATTCACCAGGAAAGGGTATTCAACTTCTGTTCAGCAATGGTGACCAAACCGGCATCTATCAGTACTCCTCCAGAATTCTATTCTTTAATGATCCAAGTTCATACGCGGTTGTGCGCATTGCAGCGGTTCTTGATTTTTTCACATTCTCAACATATTCAGCTACAGCTGTACTCTTTTCTGTTTTTAGTTTCATTGGATTGTGGATGTTTTTCCTGACTTTCTATGAGCAATATCCACATCTCCATCGATGGCTTGCTGCAGCATCCTTCTTTATCCCATCAGTCGTCTTCTGGGGATCAGGGCTTTTAAAGGATACCTTAATCATGGGGTGTTTGGGTATTGTTACCTACCAGGTTTTTAGGATTTTCATTTTAAAAGAAAGATCTACGAAGTATTGGGTTCTTCTTTTATTTGCTTTGTATGGGATTTACACCATTAAACTTTACATCCTTCTCACCTTCTTACCTGCTCTTATTTTTTGGGTATTTCTGGGTAACCTACAATCCATCCGATCCCTGGTTTTAAAGATGATGTTGTTTCCATTCGTAATCGGTAGCGCTTTTGTACTGGGATATTTCGCTATGCTAAAAGCCGGAGAGGACAATGAAAAATACGCGCTCAATAGTTTAGCCAAAACTGCACAGATTACAGCATACGACATCCGGTATTGGACCGGACGAGATGCTGGTTCGGGTTATACTCTGGGCGAGTTAGATGGAACGTTTAGTTCGATGATCCGTCTTGCACCACAAGCGATTAATGTTTCGTTTTTCCGTCCTTATATATGGGAGGTCAAAAATCCGTTGATGCTTTTATCTGCGTTAGAAAGTTTATTCCTATTCCTCTTTTGTACCTACATTCTCTTTAACAGAAACATCAGGATCCTGAAAGCATTATGTCAGCCTGATATTTTATTTGCAATGGTGTTTTCTGTTTCCTTTGCTTTTGCAGTGGGAGTATCAACCTTTAATTTCGGAACACTGGTTCGGTACAAAATTCCAATGCTTCCTTTTTTTCTCGTTGCTCTTATTTTGATTCTTCATCATTCAAAAAGAGATAAAAAGTTGGATGAATTAGAAGCTACAGAATAGTGATCTACAATTCTCTGTCTTCCATTTTCCCCCATTTGTTTTCGTAGTGAAGCATCGTTAATAAGTTTGATTAATGAACTTTCCCAATGTTCAGGAGTGCTGCACAAAAATCCATTTATACCCTCATCGATAATTTGAGAATTTACCCCAACGGGTGATGCCACCGCTGGCATTTTAAGCGCCATATATTGAAGTGCCTTAAACCCACATTTGCCTTTAGCCCATTCATCATCAGGAAGCGGCATGATACCAATATCAATACGCATCAAATCTTCAATTTCAGTTTTTTCGTTCCATGGAATGAATAGAAGAGATTTAAGTTTCAAGTCCGGTTTTTTATCAGCAATAACCAAAATCTGAATGGCTGGAAAATCAGATTCAATTTTCTGAAGTACCGATTCTAATTCTTGCAAATATTTTAATGTTGAATGAGAACCAGTCCATCCAATCACAAGCATTGAATCTGTCTTTGGTAATCCCGAATACACATCCGGATTATGGACACGTTGAGTGTCAATTGTTGTAGGATTGAGTACAACTTGTTTATTGAACTTCGCTGCATAACTACGCAAGTACTCATTACCACTACTTACCTTATACGACCATCGGCAAATGGCCTGCACCTTACTCCTCCATTTAAATATTCTAAAAAAAACTGATTCATTAACTCGATCGGTCAACCAAATGGCATCATCAAAATCATAAATAATTTTCTTTCTTAAAACTTTCGCGATGATCCACTCGAACACAGGAGGGCCCATAGGAGCAACCTCTCTATGTATAAAAACAAAATCGTATCGTATCACAGAGAATAATGAAGCTGTTCTTCTGAGGATACCTACTATTATATCAATGGTCTTTAAGAAATTTTTATTTGGATCGTAAAGACGTGTCCACGCTGTGGGCGATAAAAAACTATCCAACTTCCAGGCATAACCTTTTGAGTTGAGCGCTTTAAGATATTGTTCAAATCGAAATCGCTGAGAGGGTGACTCCCCCAATGGATAAGGAACTATAAACAATATCTTCATTTAAACTAATTTTGGCTGGAGTGGAGCATTTCAGTGTAACTTGCACAAAAGTGAGAATTTATGACCGAAATGCCCATAACAATTCATCTTCTCCCTTAACACTTTATGAAGTTGAGTATTTTAAACTACGAAAAATGAGAGTTTCGAAATGATCAGATCAATACTGCGAAACATTGGTGTTTGGCCTTACCTAAAATACCTGAAGAAAACGTATTTCCCCTCTGCTAGTCAACAAGAGGAAGAGAATCTTATTCCGGAACGACTCGCTTTCTACAAGCAGTTCATTAACAACAATGACCTTTGTTTTGATGTTGGCGCCAATATTGGAAACCGCACTGAGATTTTTCTAAAATTGGGTGCAAAGGTAGTGGCGGTAGAACCTCAACGGGAATGTGCTAAAATCTTAAAACTTCGATTTGGCAATAAAATCAAGTTGATTCACCAAGCGCTGGGTAAAAAACCAGGAGATGGTATCATCTTTATTAGTGAAACAGCAGAAATTTCTTCACTCTCAAAAGACTGGATTGAATCGGTTTCAAAATCAAGGTTTAAAACTAGTCAATGGAATAAAAAAGAAGAAGTGAAAATCACTACACTAGATGAAATCATTAAACAAAATGGCTTGCCTAAGTTTTGCAAAATAGACGTTGAAGGATTTGAAGAAGAAGTATTGAAAGGATTATCAAACCCGATTCCAATGATCAGTTTTGAATACACCATTCCAGAAAGACTGGCAAGTGTGACGAATTGTTTGGATCATCTTTCTACCCTTGGTAACTTTCAATGCAACTATACCATTGGAGAAAAAATGAATCTTGAGTGCGCTGATTGGTTGTCAAGAGAAGAGTTGATGAAAAGAATTAACACTCTATCATCAGAAATTTTATTTGGTGATATATATATACGATTTCGCTGATGAGAAAACTCATTGATTTTTTTATTTCCCTTTACCTATTGCCCCTTCGGCTAAGCAACAGATTGGCGCTTTATGTAAAGGGAAGAATTTTAACATACGATGAACATTATGTTGTCGCATTAGATATAATACGAAATTATTTTCCAGGCGATCGAGGCATTGTCATTGACATCGGGGCATATGATGCAGACTCTACTTTTTTTTTAGGTAAACAATTAGTCAACAATACAATTTTAGGTTTCGAACCAAATCCGATTCCATACCAGGCTGGACTAAAAAGAATAAAGGATCTTCCAAATATTGAATTGCATAACATTGGGTTTTCAGATAAAGCTGGCGAAGTTGATCTTCACGTTACAAAAAATCTGGTTTCATCTTCCTTATTCCCGGTCAATGAAAATAACGAAGTTTCTGTTGACAGACTGATTAAAGCAAAAGTCGATACCCTTGATTCATTCTTTAAAAGGTATGAAAATATTCTGCTGATTAAATTAGACGTTCAGGGTGCGGAGCTTAATATTCTAACGTCAGGAATTGAAACATTAAAAAAAACAAAACTCGTGCTTACCGAAGTATCCATAACAGAAATGTATCGTGGTGGTTGTTTGTATTTTGAGCTTGATGAATTCTTAAGGCAGAATGGTTTTATCATACACACACAAATATCAAACTACAACAATGAAGGCACGAAGTACTTTGATATTGTATACATCAATTCAACTTTTCAATAAGATTTGAAGCCGCTGATTCTATTCTCTCATAAGTGTGGCCAGTTAGGCAATCGGCTTTTTGCTTTTGCTCATCTGGTTGGCAATGCTGCTGCAAATAACTATACCATCGTCAATCTTTCATTTGATGAATATGCAAAGTATTTTAAAACCACTAATGAGGATATTTTCTGCCGATATCCATTCACAAAAAGTAGAGTAAGATCAAATCGATTAAGAACTTTCCTTTTTCATCTTAACAGAATTATTCTAAAACTCCTACGCGTAACCACTGTAACTAAAAGTTCTTTACATGAAGTTGTAATAGCCGATCTGCCCGAATATCAATTTCATGACGGACGATTTTATCAATTGGATTCACCTGCTTTTCAAGCGACTGTTCGTTCAAAAAAAATGACATTTCTGTTTGGACGGTTCTTTAGAGACTATGCAAATATTGTAAAGCACCAAAATGTCATTCGAGATTATTTCAAACCTACTCTACCAATTCAAAGGAACGTTTCAGCATTCCTTGAGAATGTAAAAAAGAACGCAGATGTAGTAGTGGGCATTCACATTCGCAGAGGTGATTATCAACAATTTGCTAACGGAAAATATTTTTACAGTCAACCTGAGTATTGCAAAAAAATGTTTGAACTCCAATCAACTGAACCTGAAAAGAAGTTCGCGTTTATTATTTGTTCTAATGAAAAGATTGATAGCACTGTATTTGAAGGCCTTCATTACTTCATTGGCCCAGGGCATCTTGTAGAGGATATGTATACTTTTGCAGGTTGTCATTTAATACTGGGGCCTCCTAGTACCTATACAAGATGGGCTTCATTTTATGGAAATGTACCTTTGTTTCAATTGCACGATTTAAGCAGTCCTGTTCATATGCGAGATTTTGTGATGTTATCCCCGGAAGAGCTTTTTAATTTTTAATTCTACATTCAACCTAGACTGTACCTAAACATCACCACATTGGGCTTAATTCGAAAGTTACTGAATTATATCTTTAGCGGAGTTCAAACGAAAGGATCGTTTGCTCAAAACCTCGCTATCTCTTTTTCGGGTAACGCACTGGCACAGGTTATTGGATTTGCTTTTACTCCTTTTATCGCTCGAATATATGGTCCGGAGGTTTATGGAGTTTTTGCCTTGTTTGTTTCGATTGTCAATACAATATCCCCTGTATCAACACTTCAGTTTCCTGCAGGGTATGTAGTAGCTAATTCTGAAGATGAATTTTATAGGCTACTCAAAATCACATTAACTTTTTTGATGGGATTTACAGCGCTAGTCGCTATTCTGATCTTGTTATTCAGCAACAGGGCAGTTGACTATTTCAAAGTGTTGGAGTTGAAGGGTTATCTCTTTTTAATTCCATTCTACATTTTTTTTATGGGATTTGATTATCATATGATCGGCTGGAACACAAGAGAAAAAGAATTTAAACGAGCATCGGTTGCTAAGCTATCGGCTATTACATTGAGTAAAGCCTTTACCTTACTTTTTACAATCTGGGGTGGTCCGTTGGCGATCGGAATGATCCTCGGAAATCTTGTTCTCTATCCAATCAATAGTATCGGACTAATCAGTCGAAAAATATCGAATAGTTTTTCACACATCTGGATAAAGTCTACAAAAGGTAAACTATTAGAAACCTGGAATAAATTCAAAGGATACCCGTTCTTCGTAACACCTGGTTTATTCATCAGTGGAGTAAGCTTGCAATTGCCAGTGTATTTTTTCTCTGCTTTCCTTACCCCTGTTTCAGTAGGTCACTTTGCTTTAGCCAATGGTGTTATTAGCGCACCTCTCTCTATTTTAATAAACTCTTCCAACGTTGTGTTTCTTCAGAAGGCAGCAGAAACACATCAAAACTCGCCACACCTTTTAGGTGACGTTGTGTTAAAACTTTACAAGCGAATGCTATTGGTCTCCGTTCCTCCTCTGGTGATTATGGCCATGATAAGCAAATGGCTTTTCGCTTTCATTTTTGGCCATGAATGGGAAATGGCAGGAGTGCTTGCTGCTTTTATTTCACTTAGTGCCCTCTTTATTGTAAACAGTCCTATTTCAACTATTTTCAGAATCATGCATCGCCAGCAATTGGATTTTTATCTGAACATACTTTTCGTAGTACTCAAAACATTAGCATTGATTCCCGGGTTATACTACAATGACATACTTTTGTCTGTTATATGCTATAGTTTTGTATCCTGGCTTTGTTCATGCATATCATTAATCATTGTGTTTCGAATGGTGTCGTTGGATTATAAAATAATCTTACGAGATTCATTAGTGTGCATTTTGATTTTTACATTTACTTTTTTCTTGTATAGATGAAACTGGAGAACGTTAAGAATTATGCGAGCAACAACCTGTTCCTTCGATGGAATAAAATACTGAAGTTTTTCAGAGGCTTTTATCAGCATCAGCATCAATTAACATCTACTACGTTCCCAAACAGGTATCCCGAACTATTCTCTGAAGTAAAGAGAATTTTTAATGAACATCCAATTATTCAAAATGAAGTCATCCTTTCGTTTGGTTGTTCAACCGGCGAAGAGTGTTTTTCACTCCGTGAGTATTTTTCAACAGCAAAGATTGTTGGAGTGGATATCAACAAAATAAACCTGCGCAAAGCATTGAGAGCAAATACGGATGACCGTATCGCTTTTATGCATAGCGACAAAACCAATATTGCCAATCAAGGCCCTTACAATATTATTTTCTGCCTTTCCGTGCTCTGCCGATGGGGCGATACAGAGTTTGTTGACAATTGTGAAGATATCTATCCATTCGCTAAATACCATGAGACTGTGGTTCTGCTGGCAGATAATCTTAAAAGTGGTGGATTGTTAGTAATCTACAACAGCAATTTCCGCTTTGAAGATTCATCTGCGTTTAAAGATTTTGAAACGATGGTCACTCCTCTACTACCGGATAGCGGATTTGTTCATAAGTTCAACACCTCCAATGTTAAAATTCAAGAGGCTCACTCGGCTATTGTCTATCGAAAAAAATAGTCTGGCAAGACCATGACTGTTTAAAAAACATGAATATTCTGCTTGTAAGTATTTCTGCGCCTCCAAAGAATTCACCCGAGAGTCTTCAAACAGGACGCTACATTAAATACCTGTCACAACAACACAAGGTAACGTTATTAACAACTACTGTCGTGGGTGGATGGGAGCCACAGGATGATGGTATTGCTAAGTATCTAAAGAATGTTCATCAGTATATTGCTTTATGGAGTCTTCACCCGAGATTGATTTGGCTTCTCAAAAAAATCATCCCCTCTGTTCTGATTCCAGATGAAGCTTTCTTTTTCTTCTGGCAAGTAAAAAGAGCCATTCGTAAAATCAAGATTAAACCCGATGTAATCGTATCACGATCTGCACCTTTTAGTTCGGCTATTATGGCGCTAAAGCTTTCAGAGCACTGGCAAACTCCATGGTTAATGCACTTAAGCGATCTTTGGGTTGATAGTCCTTTTACTTCATTGAACGACACAACACGGAAGAAGCATCTGATTATGGAGAATATGTGTATTAATCGTGCGCACACCATTACGTTAACTTCTTTAAAGGTCATTGAGTTTTATACGAAGAAATATCCGCAGTTAGCTTCTAAGTTTCAATTTCTACCAAACGTTTTTGATGATGATGATCTCCATACAAAGCCCATCTCCTTTAACGGGAAAATGCAGATCAATTTTACGGGCAGATTGTATGGTACACGTTCTATACATATATTTTTAGATTGTCTGGAAAATGCCATTCAACAATATCCGGAATTGGAGAATTCTATTGAAGTCAATATTGCTGGATTTCTCGATAATGAAAATGTTCACAGAATGGAGACTTCACCACTTAAGTGTGTAAAATACCTTGGAGCTTTACCCTATGATGGCGCCGTTACACTTCAGCGAAATGCACATTTGCTTCTACTCATCGATTCGCTGGATGACGATAGTCGATACGAAATGTTTTTTCCATCCAAATTATTAGACTACCTGATTGCGCAACGATTTGTTCTGGCATTTACCAAGAAGAACAGTACATCTTTTGACGTGGTGGAGAATAAATTCGGGATATGTTTTTATCCAGATAACCTAAATGAGTTTCCTGCTTTCCTGTTCTTCGCTGTACAAAATTTCTTAAAGAGAAATTCCGACTTCTTTAACAAACAATTAGACAAGAACAGCGAATATGCTACTTCTTACAATGCACAGCGATTACATAAAATGATTGAGGCAGCAACCAACCCTAAACATCGTGAGTAAAGTAGTTCTGAAAGGATATTATGGATTTGGAAATTTTGGAGATGACATTCTTATGCTCGCCACATATCAGGTATGCAAGAATATTTTTCCGAAAAGCGAGTTACTAATCAGTACTGAAAGTCAAGACCACTCTTACATAAATAGATTACTTCCGGAAATCAGAATTGTAAATTCAAATACAGATATCGAAGCTGACTGGATTGTTCATGGTGGTGGTGGTGTTTTCTTTGATTTCAGAAATGGCAATACAAAAAACACTTTGATCAACTATTTCATTAAAGTAATAGGGTATCGTAACTATTCGAATATATTCAAGCTTTATAAATCCCTAAAAGGAAATAAATATTTACGGTCCACATACCGAGCGGGCCTGGGAATTGGAGTGGGCACCTACACTCCTTCTTCAAATCGTTTTGTGGCCGATATTCTTGCACTCAGCAGCTTTAATATCTTACTGGTGCGTGACAAAGAAAGTGTTTCAAATGCAAGCAAATATTGTAATGCAATAAAAATTCACAAGGCAACGGATTTGGCTTTTATATTGGATTATCGGAAATTGTCTGAAAGAAAGAAAACATTAAATTCAAAATCAGTTGGTTTCATTCTTCGCGATTGGCCCACTGGCAATTATGTATCAGAATTTCTCGCTGTAGCTAAAAAATTCCAATCAACAGGTATTGATGTAAAATTCTTTTCTTTTGATGAGCGTGCCGATTCGAAATATATCAGTGCCGCATCAACCGTTGCAATCGTTCATTCATGGAGCCCTGAGACGATGACTGTCGGTGATTTTTTAAGCGAATTAGAAACGTGTCAACTAATTATTTCAAGCAGGGCGCATGGTGCAATTGTATCGACCTGTCTTGGTATACCAACTTTGTGTGTTGGAATAGAGCCCAAACTTTTTCAAGTTGCGAATATGTTGCAAAATTCCGCCAACCTGATTGAGCAACCTTTTGAAGAGGGGAAAATTTTGAAAACGATTCAGAATGCACTCGATCAAATAACATTTCTGGAAAAAGCCACTCACCTTGATGTAGCAAACAACCAAAAAGAAATGTCTGATGGCTTGTCTTTATTTCAAACTTTTGTTCGGAGTCTTACTACCTGAATTCAATCATGAAGAAAATACTCGTCATCGTAGGCACAAGACCAGAAGCGGTTAAACTATTGCCAGTTTTCACTGCATTGAAAAAGAGAAAAAACATAGTGCCAATGCTCATCTCAACAGGACAACATCGGCAGATGCTAAAACCCATCTTTGACTTCTTCGAAATGCAACCCGATCTGGACATGAAGATCATGACCAGGAATCAAACACTTCCGAAACTAACAGCACAACTCATACTAAAATGCTCAGTATTTTTTGAACAAGAGAAACCCGACTTAATTATTGTTCAAGGTGATACAACAACTGCCATGACAGCTTCACTGGCTGCTTTTTATCAGCGAATACCCGTTGCACATATTGAAGCAGGATTAAGATCTCACAATATCTTCTCTCCATTTCCGGAAGAGGTAAATAGAAAAATCATCAGCACAATGGCGCAACTCCATTTTGCACCTACCCAGAGTTCAGCCGCAGCATTAAAAACCGAAAATGTATCAGGCAAAATATTCATGGTAGGTAATACCGTTATTGATAGTCTATTGTTTACACAAAAGAAAATAAAGTCACAGCAGAAAAAATTTCTGGAAATTTATAAAGGCCTTCTCAAGCCTTTCGCTAAAATGATACTAATCACTGGTCATCGAAGAGAAAGTTTTGGCGCAGGTTTTTTATCGATTTGCGAAGCCATTCGCACGCTATCCATTCAATATCCTGATGTCTCCTTTATTTATCCATTACATCTCAATCCAAACGTAAGAGAACCTGTGTTGAAACATTTGTCCGATTTGTCAAATGTTTTTTTAATTGATCCTGTACCGTATGATCACATGGTGTTCCTGATGAGTCAATGTAGTTTCATCTTAACCGATTCTGGCGGTGTGCAGGAGGAAGCTCCCAGTATGAATAAACCCGTAATCGTGATGCGCGATACTACCGAAAGACCAGAAGGTGTTAAAGCTGGATGCAGTGTACTGGTGGGTACATCCAAACAAAAAATTGTTCGAACGGCAAAAATCTTATTAGAGGATACCCAGGTTTACAACAAGATGTCGCGAATTAAAAATCCATATGGTAAAGGAGATAGTGCAAAGAAAATAGTAAACTGCATTAGCACCTATTTACTACACTAATTCTATAGCGGAGAATGAAGTCACTGTTAAAGAAAATTTTACCAGAAGCATGGATTACGGTTATCGCTATTCACTTTAATAAGTATTATCGAAGCATAACAACAACACTCTTATTCAAAGACTATCCATCCGATTTAATTATTTTCTTTTATCAGGAAAAAGCAAAACCAGTTGATTTTATTCCACAAGATGAGTTGTCACCACCAACCCTACCTCCTGTTATTAAAGAGGCTTTCGATTCCTTTGTTGCTGTAGAACAATTTGAGTTTTTCGCATGCGTTAACAACTGCATGATCGAACCCAAATATGGCTGGCCGATTACGTCAAATTATCAATTAGTCTACGATTGTTTTCCATATAGCCGACAAAATATCGTTCCGGTTCCTTCTGTGCTCTCACTTTTTAACAATAAGAAAAAATACGTAGAGAAGATCATATCCTTTCGCGAGATCTTCGATTTTGGGTATTGGCATTTTTTTACGGATATACTTCATAAAGCATATGTATTAAATGCTCATGACGCATTAGATAAGAATGTCCCCATTCTTGTTTCAAAAAACCTTGCCTCACAATCCTACTTCAAATTCTTTGTACAGAATACCTCCCTGTTTGAAGGTCGTGAGATTATTGTACAAGACGATTTTCTGATGATTGCGCAGCAGGTATTTTTTATTAAACCAATGCCACACAGACCAGCATATTATCATCAAACAACGCAACTGGTTAAATCATGGAAAGGCGACCTTTCTAAAAAAAGAAATATATTCCTCAACAGAAGCTCATCACGCGGAAGATTTATTTCTAACATGGACGAGGTTATACCCGTATTACAAAAGCTTGATATAGAACTAGTGGATGCCGATACGTTGACTATTCAGGATCAGATTAAACTTTTTTCCGAGACAGTACTTGTGGTTGGAATTCATGGTGCCGGACTCTCCAACATTATGTTTCGATTCCCCGCATCATTAACCCTTATTGAAATATTTCCATGGGCAACCGGACGATTTCAAATTCCGCCTCATTATTTTTTAATGTCTCGTATCTTTAAGTTTTCCTATCATGCAATTTTAGGATCACACTATAAAGATGCTGTCGCAAAATCTTTTAGCGTTGATATTAATGAATTAGAATTGATGCTTCGAAAAGAACTGCATTATTTAAATTCAGAGTAAGAATTAACCGCTTACATTGATTTCAATTTAACAATTCAGAAGTACCTAAATTTATGTGTGGAATAGCCGGGTTTTACAATGCGAAAGTTGATCAGAATCAGGTGAATAACCTGATCGACAAACTTCGTCACAGAGGCCCTGATGATCAGCGATTCTATCAGCACAATGATGTGGGGCTAATTCACACGCGTCTGTCTATTATTGAGCTTAGTGAATTAGGCTCGCAACCTTACCGTTTTGAAAATCTTGTATTGATCTTTAATGGTGAGTTGTATAATTATAAGGAAGTTCGAGAGAAACTAAAACCGCTGGGGTACTCCTTTCAATCCAATTCGGATACGGAAGTCCTCATCAAAGCATTTCATTGTTGGCGGGAAGAATGCGTGCATCATTTCATCGGCATGTTTGCTTTTAGTGTTTATGATGAACACAGCGATGAGATATTTCTTTTTCGTGATCGTATTGGTGTAAAACCATTGTACTATAATTATCGGAATGGTACGTTATTCTTTGCCAGCGAGTTAAAGGCATTGTCTGTGTTTCATATCAATAAGGACATTAATCCCGATGCAGTTTCACTTTACTTCCGTTTTGGATTCGTTCCTGATCATTTGTCAATATACAGTGCGATCTCCAAACTAGAACCGGGTCATTATATAAAAGTATCCCGTAACGGCATTACGAAAAAAAAATATTGGAGTGTGAATTATACCACAATCCAAAACAAAAAAGAAGACGACTGGCTGAATGAACTCGAAGCGCTTTTAATTTCGGCATTTCGATATCGTATGGTGTCGGATGTTCCTGTAGGCGTTTTTCTGAGTGGTGGTATTGACAGTTCTTTATTGACCGCCATTTTGCAAAAACATTGTGGCGATATTCACTCGTTCACAATAGGATTTGATGAATCTGGATTTGATGAATCTACATATGCCCAAAAAGTAGCAAAACATTTAAAGGTTCGTCATACTCAAAAGATTTTAAAACTCGAAGAGGCGCGCTCCTTATTGCGTCAATTCTATTCAATTTACGATGAGCCGTTTGCTGACACATCAGGAATACCTACCGCATGCGTTACCCAACTGGCGAAAGAGTCAGGAATGAAAGTCGTGTTATCGGCCGACGGTGGTGATGAACTTTTCGGTGGATACACTCATTATCAAAAAGCAAATGACTTGTTTAACAAGTTCAGAACATTGCCGGAAGGTTTGCGTCATGCCATTTCAAAAAGCACACGCACTATGTTACCGCCCTCGCTGCGAAGAAAAATTAATTTTCTTAATGTCGAGCATAAGGCGTATGCTTTCGAAGAGATTATAGAGGCAAATAATCCCGTAACATTTTTTGAAGCTTTTCTGGCGAATCAATCAATCGATGAAGTTTCAAATATGCTTCATCGTGCTGGATCATCGTCAATGGGCTTTTCGCAGAAAATAAATAATCCGATACAAGCCATGATGGGCTGGGATTTTCAGTACTACTTACCTGACGATCTGCTTGTGAAGGTTGATCGTGCTACCATGTTTTACGGAATAGAAAGTCGTGAGCCCTTTTTAGATCACCGACTCGTCGAGTTTGCTGCACGAATGCCGGTAGAGTTAAAAATGAAAGATCGAAAAGGGAAACATCCACTTCGCGCTGTATTATCGCGTTATGTTCCGAAAGAATATTTTGAGCGAAAGAAACAAGGTTTTAGCATTCCGATATTTGCATGGTTCAGTCAGGATTTTGATGACATGTTTGAAACCTATTTAAGTAAGGAGTACCTTAATAAGGTAGATGATATTCTCAATAGTACAGAAGTTCAGAAAGAGTATCACAAGTATCTTTACTATAAGAAGAACGACAAGCAGTATAATATTGAAAAGATGTGGCGCATACTGAGTTTTATGTTGTGGTGGGAAAAGTACAATCAAGTATGAACCAAAAGAAAATACTATTGATTATTCCCGAGATGATGATGGGTGGTGCTCAACGTTCCATTTCCAAATTAAGTCTTGAGTTTTCGAAACATCATATCGTGTACCTTGTTGTCTTCAATACAGTTGATGGTGTTGCTTACTCGCATGGAGGAGAATTGATTAGTCTTGATGTAATGCCGACTGGAGGGATCTTCAATAAAATAAAATCATTTGCGCAACGCGTCAATCGGCTTCGAAAGCTAAAGAAAGATTTAGATGTCGATGTTTCAATCAGTTTTTTAGAAGGCGCAGATTATATAAATATTCTTTCACGATTAAGGGAGAAAATCATTCTGAGCATCCGTGGTTCAAAACGTTACGATGAAACGATTCAGGGAAAATTTTCTTTACTAAGAAATAAAGTTCTCATCCCATGGCTTTATCGCAAAGCAGATTTAATCGTCACCGTGAATCATGGAATTGTGGGCGAACTTCGAACATCCTATGGGTTAGGGAAATCAAACATTCTCACCATTGGCAATTTTTATGATACGGAGGAAATAAAAAGACTATCAGTCGAACCGAAGAGTAATAGTCTAACAAGAATATATGCTGATCGGGTACTGGTTATTACAGGCAGACTGGCAGTCGAAAAAGGGTTGAAACAATTGCTTCAGATTTTTCATCAATTAAAAAAAGTTCATAAAAATCTTCGCTTTGTTGTTGTTGGAGATGGGCCCGAGTTATCTGAATTAATTTCAATTGCCAATCAACTCAATCTTAAGGTCGAGATGGGATTTGATTTTCAAGAATCTCCGGATGTTATTTTTGCTGGTAGCCAGCCTAATGTGTTCACCTTTTTGAAAGGAGCAACACTGTTTCTGATGAATTCATCTTCGGAAGGTTTTCCGAATGGATTAGTTGAAGCTATGATTTGTGGAGTTCCGGTTGTATCTTCTGATTGTCCCTATGGACCCCGCGAGATTTTAGCACCTGAATTTCCGTTTGTATCTTCCATTACTAAACCCTACATCTCCTCGTCTGGAATTCTAATGCCAATGATCGTGACGGAAAGAGATGAAAAAATGTGGGTGGAGATGCTGAATGACATTCTCGGAAAAAAAGACTTATTATCGCAACTTGTGCAAAACGGCCAGCAACGCGCTGATCAATTCGAAAAGGAATTGATCATGGAGAAATGGTACAACGCTTTGGAATAAGAATGTATTAAGGGTATGGGTGAAAAAAAATCTAATTCGTTCTGTTCTGAACTTCAATCAACCTCGCGCTTGCCCGAACTGCGACAGCACAATCTATCCAAGTGCTTCTCCCAATATCATTTGGTATATTAATACCTCTTGCATACTCAGCAAGGAATATTGAACTTTGGGCAGATGAAGTTTGCCGGTTACTGGAAGATGAACCGAAAGAAAGTCCCTCGCTGAAGCAGCCAAACATCGTATGTCAGAATTTGATCAAAATAAGATTCATAAAAAATGGTTGCAATTAATTTATGGCCAAGCCCCGGATATTAATCATTGAGAACTCAACGGATGTAACAGGGGCGCTAAATTCCATTTTGCGTAGCAGTCATTTTCTTAGTGATCTTTATGAGTTTACTTTTATACTACCCCGAAAAAGCAAAGCCACCGAATATGTAAAGAAGCAAGGCTTTCATTGCCTGGAGCTTCCCATGAAGGAAATGCGAAAGAATTTTTTTTCCCTGCTCCTCTATTTTCCTTTTTTGATTTTCAATACCATAAAGATTACTCGATTGATGAGGACTTTGAGAATTGATCTTATTGTTAACAATGACTTTTACAATCTTCTTCCAGCCACCTGTACATTCTTTGGTGGTAAAATACCCTATGTTTGTTATGTGCGATTTTTACCATCAAAGTTTCCGTCCCTTTTGGTTAGACTATGGAGTGGTCTTCATGAACGGTATGCTCTGATCATTATCGCAGTTTCAAATGCTGTAAAAACAGAACTGCCTAACCAAAATAAAGTTGTTGTTGTTGGAAATGAGTTGCCACAGACGGAAGATGCAGCATATGCACCTTCTGAATCTACATTACTTTTATATCCGGCCAACTACATACGCGGCAAAGGCCACGACTACGCACTTGAAAGTTTTGCTGTAATTGCAAAAAAGTATCCAGACTGGAAACTGCGTTTTGTCGGTAGCGATATGAATTTGCAGAAGAATAAAGATTTTAAAACTGCGCTCATAAAAAGAGCGGAAGAATTACACATCTCAAATCAAATAGAGTGGCTAGGTTTTTCAGATGATATAGCCCGTCTTTATACAGCATCATCCATCATCTTGAATTTTTCTGAATCCGAATCATTCTCCCTTACCTGTCTTGAAGCCATGTTCTACGGCAGAGCTGTGGTGGCAACGGCCTGTGGAGGGCCATCCGAAATTATTGATGCTAATGAAACAGGAATTCTCGTTCCGGTAAATGATTTGAAAGCCATGGCAAAAGGTATTGAGTTTTTAATAAGCCATCCAAAAGAAAGGGAGATTATGGCATCGAGGGCATATCAAAAGGTTCGGGTTAAATTCAGCAATCAGAATACAATTCAGAAGTTGGGAGAAGTTTATTCAAGAGCAATACAGCATAAATTATCTAACTTTTAACAGGTGTTAGCCATATAATTCCATTTTTCTATTATTTTTGACCAAATTTTATTTGGAAAACTCACTCATCATGAAGCAAAACATAAAACTTGACAACACAGACCGCAAGATCCTCGAAATCCTTCAGGCTAACTCCAACATTACCAATGCACAATTGGCAAAAGAGATTGGGTTATCCCCAGCCCCAACCCTAGAGCGCGTAAATAAGCTGGAAGGTTCTGGTGTGATTAAAAGTTACCATGCCGTTATCGATCCTTCTACAGTTGGTATTGGGGTGAGTACGTTCGTAATGGTTACGTTAAAAGGTCACAACAAAGACAACATTAACAAATTCATTGCGGCCATCAATAAGATTAATGAAGTAGTGGAATGTCATCACATTACCGGTGCTGGCGATTTTATCTTAAAAGTGGTATCGGCAGATATATCAGCTTATCAACAATTGATGCTCGATCATGTTTCGAATATTGAAGTGGTCGATAGTCTTCAATCCATGGTTATCCTTTCTACTTTCAAGGACAGTAAATCACTGCCTTTGCCAGTTTAAATTTGAGGATAGTTAATTTACATTCATACTTCGTAATTCTTACCTCGTACTTAAAGCTACTATGGTTGCAGAAAAGACGTTGATTCTTGAAGGTGCTCAGGTCAAGCAAAAAATCCGCAGGATGGCGTTTGAAATTTTTGAGCACAACTTCAAAGAGAAAACTATTGTATTAGCGGGCATTGACGGACAAGGTTATGTGTTGGCTAAATTGCTGGTGAAAGAAGTTGAAAATATTTCCCCGCTTCAGGTTAAGCTCGTAAAAGTGAGCCTGGATAAGCTCGCACCTCAGCAAAGCGATGTAACGCTGGATTGCGATTTGAAAGACCTTAAAAAGAAATGCATTATCCTGGTAGATGATGTCTTGAATACCGGGCGCACGTTCGCCTATGGACTAAAGCCTTTCCTTGATATTGAGGTAAAGAAAATTGAAACTGCTGTGTTGGTGAATAGAAGTCATACACTCTTTCCGATATACCCGCAATACACAGGCTACGAACTTTCAACTACCATCAAAGATCATGTTGAAGTTGTACTTGGAAAAGAAACCGCTATCTATTTGAAGTAGGTTCTTTGGTCAATAGACTATAGTCGATAGTCCATAGATTACTCGTTCTCATTTATAGAGTATTCCCACATCAATTCATTTCGATACTAGCCATCGACTATCGACCATGAACTATCGACTGTTCCAAACTTTAAACTCGAAACCACCATGTCTATTCACAAACAAGATTTGAAAAAGATTACTACCCACCAATTGCAGGAGATGAAGAATCGCGGACAGAAAATCGCGATGTTGACAGCCTACGATTTTAGTATGGCGAAAATTATCGATGGTGCTGGTGTAGATATTATTTTGGTGGGCGATTCAGCATCCAATGTAATGGCGGGTCATGAGACTACATTACCTATTACACTTGATCAAATGATTTACCACGCAGCCTCTGTTGTGCGTGCAGTGAATCGTGCATTGGTTGTGGTGGATTTACCTTTCGGAACGTATCAGGGCAATTCAAGTGAAGCATTGCGTTCGGCCATTCGCATCATGAAGGAGTCCGGGGCGCACGCTGTGAAGTTGGAAGGTGGTAGCGAAGTGAAGGAATCGGTTGATCGTATTTTAAGCGCTGGTATTCCGTTAATGGGTCATTTAGGATTAACACCTCAATCCATTTATAAATTTGGAACATACTCTGTTCGCGCAAAGGAAGAAGCAGAAGCGCAAAAATTAATGGAAGACTCCAAACTTTTAGAAGCGTGTGGTTGCTTTGGAATTGTATTGGAAAAAATACCAGCCGAGTTGGCGAGTCGTGTTTCGAAATCGCTTACTATTCCAACCATAGGTATTGGTGCTGGCGCAGATGCCGATGGACAAGTATTGGTAATGCAGGATATGTTAGGTATCAATAAAGAATTTAAGCCACGGTTTTTAAGACACTATGCTGATCTGCATACCATCATCACGGAAGCTGTAGGCCATTACGTTGCCGATGTGAAAGCGAAGACTTTTCCAAACGAAGAGGAGAAGTATTAAAATTGAAGGTATCTATTCTACTTATACTTCTCTACATCAAAAGGGAACGAATAAATATCTTCTACTCTTCTTCCTCCGGGTTTCTGTTCAGTACGACAGAAGTAAAGTCTTTTTTGTTTCTGATGCACAAAAGGACAAAATTCTCCAATTGTTGAGTTGATTGGTGCCCCCAATGACTTCGGTTTGCTCCATTGATCTTTCTTTCTGAAACTGATAAACAGATCAACATCACCTAGTCCGGTAGAATCACTTGAAAAGTAAATGATGTAATCTTCTTTGGGAGAAATGTAGGGATTAGATTCTCTGAAGCTAGTATTGATTGGACTATCAATGTTAATTGGTTTCTGATATTGTTTGTTAACATACTTTGAAACATAAATATCAGATGAGCCTACGCCATCCGGATTATCTTTCATAAAATAAATATTTCCGTTGTTCGCCATGGAGGCAAATGATTCTGATGCATCGGTGTTAATTGAATCACCAAGATGGTAGGCTTCACTCCATCCTGTTTTTGTTTTTTTTACAGCCCAGATGTCAAAACCTTTTCTATTGGGTTTACCTTCAACAGGTCGGTTAGATTGAAAAAGTAAGGTATTATTATCTGGAGAAAAAACCGGGTCAATATCTTTCCACTCACCAGCATGACCCGAAAAAGATGCAGGCGCAGGTTTTTGCCACACTTCATTTCTTTTGTACGAGTGCATAATAACCAATGTATCCCTCCCACCATTCGACCTTACCCAGAATGCTTCTTTCCCATCATTTGATAATGTAAAGCCAAAGACACCTCCATCTGAAATACGAAGAGGTTCAACGATTGAAGGTTGCTGAGCAAAAGATGAAAGAGAAGATGTAATAATGAGTATAGTAAAGAGGTGTTTCATACCGAATTGAATTTGCTTTTCTAACGGTGTTTGAATGAAACGGTTTTGGATCACTCCGCAGATTGGAATCCAATACTCTAAACTCATTTCGCTGGAAAAAAGGCCAAAAAAAAGAGCCGCGTCTGCGGCTCTTGCTCCCCCTTCTGGACTTGAACCAGAGACCCTCTGATTAACAGTCAGATGCTCTAACCAGCTGAGCTAAGGGGGATTATTAAAATTGGGAGTGCAATATTAATGACTTGTGACTAAACTTTCCAAAACCTGACTGAATTTTTCTCAAATAAATTGAATTGCCAATCCAGCAACAATTGTAAGGTTTAGTCCTAGAAACCCTAGAAACACCCTTAATCTTCATAAAAACCCCATCATTACCAACCGATGAGAGCATGTATACCGCATAGTCTTGATCGTTCCGATCAATGAAATAAAAGTTCAAGCCCAATTTCAGCAAACGTTACGCTTGCTGCATTGAATCTTTCACGTTAATGTATTTCCCATTAAATCAGGAAAAACGCATTCATAACTTTTACAATATGTTGTTCTTCTCTCAATGCCAACGATATAGATTCAATAATGAATGAAGTTGAAGGTTCGATTTTATTATTGATGAGCGAACTCCATTTAACACTGTGCATAAATCCTTAATAGAATTTTAACAATTAATTTCTAATACTGCCATACTAAAATTATCTCTTGCGCAAAATTATTTCTAACAACGGATCAAGAGATTTAAAAAAAATTTGTAGGCGTATGAAAAAAATCTATCGAATCTTTCAACAAGGAAAAACTTTTGCAGCACAGCATGAAAGGTACTTGCTGATGATTGTGCTGAGTGTCTTTACCAGTCTCGTTTTACAAGAGGCATCAGCCAAGAGTTTGAATACAACTTCAATGTTAAGAGAAACCACTCAAGGTGTATCTGTAACTGGACAGGTGACAGACGAGGCTGGACTTTCTCTTCCGGGTGTTAATGTGCTGGAAAAAGGCACAACAAATGGTACGGTAACCGATGCGGATGGCAGGTTCAACTTTTCTGTATCTTCTAGTGAGTCGGTGTTGGTATTCAGTTTTGTGGGAACATTAAGTCAGGAAATAAAATTAGGGAGTCAGAGTGAAATTAATATTAAGTTGTTGTTTGATTCTCAAACACTTTCTGAAATTGTAGTGGTTGG
>JANMRZ010000180.1:0-23845 GCA_031388805.1 Chryseolinea sp. | reverse complement strand
TTTGTTTTCTTATCCTTCGGGTGTTTAATACTAATCCTAAATAAAAAAAGAGCACAAATAAAATTACATAAGCCGAATAGGCCCACCATGTTCTATACCAGGGCGGATGGATATGGAAAGAAAAAGAAACAGTTTCACTTATTTTTCCATACAGGTTTTTTGCTCTTACTGAAAAAGTATAGCTTCCTTCCGGCAGATTGGTAAAAAATGCTTCCTTGCTTAACGCCCAGGTAGACCATGTGTTTTCAAATCCTTTTAATTGATATTGATACATCATCTTCTCCGGATTTTCATAAAATGAGCTGACAAACTCTAACCGCAGATTATTTCTGGCAAATGGTAAATGGAGTTCCGATTGCCGTTTAGCATTTATGAAAATCAAAGAATCTTTTGCCCATATATGCTTAATCGAGACTTGAAAAGGTTCGTCATAAAATGTTTTTTTTGTAGGGTTATAGTTAAGAAGTTTTTTACCATACCCAATCCAGATTTCTTCGGGGCCTGCAATAAGTATGGGGGCGTCTACATCTACTCTCAAATCATGTGTAGGCACTGCAATTTTATTAAACGGAGTTAGCAGTAACTTAAAAGTGCTGTCGGGTTGTTTAATCAGTGCTCCTGCAATTTCGTTGTTTTGAGGTACTGCTCCCCAGAAATAAATATCACCATTGGGAGTTTCGGTGAGCGTGTAGATGCAAAACCCTTTGCCCAACGCTTGCCTGTATTTTTCTTCTGGCTCAAACCGGTCTTTTATCTTGTTGTAACTATATAACCCATCGGTGGTTGCTACAATAATCTTTCTATTCTTTAACCTGTAAATGCGGTTGTTGAGGTTGGAGGGCAATCCGTTGCTGCGGTCATAAAAGATTTTGCTGATTACTGAATCCATTTGCCCGTTTAACCGGAGCTTGTATATTCCTTTGTTATAATGGCTGATCCAGATGTTTCCTTCCTCATCTTCCTGCATAAAGCGAGTCTCTTCCTCAAACCCCTTGATTTTGTTTTTGCGCCACGTACCTGCTTTCTTTTCCGTCAGCCAGAGACCGGTATTATAGGTACCCATAATCATACGATCGGGCTGCTTGCTGAATTCACATAAGGAAAGAACCTCGTGGCGATTTATTAGCCAGATTACCTTTTTTCCTTGAAGTTCCAGTACCCCGCTGCTGTGGGAAACATATAATTTTTGGTTGAAGTTGTAAAAATTCCATATCAGCCCTTCCGTGCCAGGAAGAAGTTTAAATGACGTTTTGCTTTCCTTATAAAAGATACCATAAGTAGTGCCGATATATTGATGCTGATCTTTTTTTCCTAATGATAGGATTGTCCCTTTAATGCCGTTTTGCTTATCATAGTAGGACAGCGGAGAACTGGTGGTGACTTGTAAAATAATTGAGTTTGCATTTAGCCACAGGTTATGTTGTGTATCTTTATAAACAAAACCCGCCCTTATATCATCTTCAAACAAACCTTTTGGAACAGAATATAAGGTCTCTCCATTTTTGCCGACAAAGTGTACTTCATCTTTCAACACAATGGCTATGGTGCCATTATTCATAGACGTTATTCTGAGTATCGGTAAACCTTTTAGACGGGCGTTGAGGTTTTCGGAAAAAGGCTGCAATTTGCTATGGGGAGGAGCCTGAGGACTAAGTACCCACAGTTTATTTTCAGCGTCCAGTATCAGAAAACTATTTTGTGTATATTCTGCTATCCAATAGATTGTTATCCCCTCCAATTCCTTGTTGAAGTCCATTGACTGAAAGCTTTCATTTTTATAGACATACAAGCCGTTCTCTCTTACCAGGTATAGTTGGTTTTGTTGTGTAATAAACCCGAAGCCTTTTATGTTTAGGATTCTGAATTCTCCATTCGAGTACAGGTAAACATTTTCAAAATCACTAAAAAAAACACCATTCTCGAATATTTGTATGTCGAAAATGTACTTTACATTTTTTCTATGCTCCACAGGTAATTGAGGCATTAAAGAATGGTATTGGTATATCCCCACACTATCCTTTTGAAGATAACCCAGTTCATTAGTGGAGCCTATATAAATTTTACCCTCAGCATCAACGGCCAAAGAAGAAACAAAATTCTTATCAGGCAGTGGTATGAGATCCCACGAGGTTCCGTCATACCTAAGTACGCCATCATTATTAGCAAAATAAATAACGCCCTGTTCATCCTGTGCCATATCCCAGTTTTGGTTGGCTCCCTTATAAACTTCAATAGGATACGGCTGCACAAATAATTGCTGCGCGATTACAATCGGTTGATAAAATAAGAATAGAACAAGTAATGGAAATCGCATATTAACGACATTTAGATAATTACTTTATTAAATTGAAATCACAAGGTTTTAAAAGTCAGAGTACCGTTTTGGTGTCAATGCTTTTTACAAACTCAATTCGACCAGTGGTTTCCTCGCTTAAAATAATGGTTAGCTCTCTTATCATGCAGTCAAGTTCATTGGCGCTTGTTTCGAGCTTATCTAAATATTCCAAATATTCATATCTGTCCGTTCCGTTGCTTCCGGAGTTCATCTTCATGAGATTGACCAGACCAAGCACTCTGGCTAACGGGCCTCTGATTTTGTGTGAATTGACAAACGAGTATTCGATTAATTTTTCATTGAGTTGCAGAATATCTTTTGTTCTTTCTTCTACCATTGCATCCAACTGCCGATTATGAATAGCTATGGTTTCGTTTTGTGCTGAAATCTCCACATTTGCTTCTTGCAATTTTTCGTTGATTTCAAGGATCAGTGCCCGCTCATTTTTAAGCTCTAAGGTTCTTTCTCGCACAAGCTCTTCAAGCAAGAGGCTTCGTTTTTTTATTGCGGCTACTCTGATTTTGTAAAAACCTAAAATTGATCCGATAATCGCAAGGCCAACAGTAGCTCTAAACCACCAGGTATTCCACCACGGTGGTAAAACATGAATAATGAGCGATGCCCCTGACTCGTTCCATACTCCGTCATTGTTGCTTGCCTTGACAAGAAAAACATAAGTGCCGGCATCAAGACCGGTGAAACTCGCTGTGTGCCTGTTTTGAATATAAACCCAGTCTTTGTCAAAGCCTTCTAACTTGTATGCATATTCGTTCTTTGTGCTTGAGGAGAAGTTCAACGCTACGAAGTCAAAACTAAAAAAATTGTAACGATGCGCGAGGGTAAGTTCCTTTGTTTCGCTAATCTGACTTTTCAATATCGAATCATTCTCACCAATTCTGATTGATTTATTGAAAATCTTGAAGTCAGTAATGTAAACTGGAGGAATTATTGGATTTCTCTTAATACTGTCGGGGTTAAAAACAATTACCCCTTTGCCGCCAAAATAAAATTGGCCATCGTTACTTTTAAAACAAGCATTTGGCTTAAACTCATTACTGATTAATCCGTCATTAATATCATAATTTTCGAATGTTATTTGATTTGGATCAAACTTAGAAAGGCCATTTGTTGTGCCCAACCATAAGTGCCCGTGATTATCTTCGAGGATACCAGTAACAACGTTGGATGGCAAACCATCACCACTAGTGTACCGTCTAACTACTTTTTTATTGAGCATTAACTGGAGCCCTTCAGTGGATCCGACCCACACCCTTTTCTTGCTGTCCTCTGTAATACAATTGATCATTTCCGTTATCAACTTTTTGCCTGTTGGCGCTGAATTCAATGGAATAATTTTTCTTTTTACCGGATCAAACAAATTGAGGCCCCCGACTGTACCCACCCAAATATTCCCCTCACTATCTTCAAATATCTTTTGAATTTGATTGTCAGCTTCAAAGTCTCCCTTGTACTTTAGAAATGCAGGTTTACTTTCATCAACTAAAATGCTTAATCCATCATACGTACTTGTAAGTATTTGCTTGGTCTTCGACCATTCCCTAATTGAAAAAACATTAGAGGCATTTAGGTATTCATCCGGCTGATAACGAACAAAGTTATCAGATCTTTCATTGTACATGTCAAGACCACCCGCCCAGGTGCCAATCCAAATTCTCTTTTTGCTATCTTCAAAAATTGATAAAACAGGATTATTGCTCAGACTATTTTCCTTCCCCAACTCATGTTTGTAATGCTTAACATTGATTCCATCTTTAACAGCTAATCCGCCTTCCGTGCCAATCCAAATTCGGTTCTTGTGATCTTTTAAGATTGAGTTGACAACATCATTTCTAAGTGAAATGGCTAATGGGCTAAATTTGTTTTGAAGTCGGTCAATTACACACAACCCTTTAGAAAACGTGCCTGCCCAAATTCTACCTTGGCGATCTTTATAAACAGACCAAACAGTATTATCACTAAGAGAAAATGCGTAATCCTTGTTAAAAGTAAAGTTGGTGAATTGGTTTGTTTTAGTATTAACTCGAGATAGACCACTATTTTCTGTTGCCACCCATAGGTAATCATTATCCAGGATAATATCCAACACCGGATGAAGAGCCAAATCGTTAGGTGCTGATGTGTCATAAGTAACGTTGGTTAATTTGTTTTTACTTATATCAAATTTCTTTAGACCCTGATATGTCGCAATCCACAGGCTATTGTTTTTACCTTTTATGATCTTAACTATATCAAGAATGGGGGAAGAACTACTAGCAACCGATGAATAGTTCTGAACCGTATTTGTTTTCTTGTTCCACTTAAAAAATCCCTGTTTTCTGACTCCTATCCAGAACTCGTTCTGAGATTCTTGTAAAATGGAAACAATTGGTTGCTTAAACGGTAGAAAAAATTTACTCAGTCTCCTTGTTTTGGCATCCAACTGAGCAACAAAAGCACTTGAGTTTGTTGCTCCCGTTATCCATACTCTTTTTTCATCATCTTCGGTGATCTGAAGAATCTGGCAATCTGATGAAAATTCATTTAGTCTAACGAACCGATCTAACTTATCATCATAGTAGTGCAAGCCACCTCCACGAGTGCTAACCCAAATTGTCTTTTGAACATCTTCAAAAATTCGGGTGATGTTATTTCTCAGCAAGCTACATGTGTCATTCTCAATATTTCTGTAAATCTTAAAATTGTACCCGTCAAATTTATTCAAACCATCACGCGTTCCAACCCAGAGAAACCCCTTCGTGTCCTGAAGTATGCACGTCACCGTTGAGTTTGAAAGACCAGAACTTACTTCTATCCTCGAGAAAGTTACGTCCTCACCATTTGTTTGTGCTAAAAGTACCTCCTTGGAAAAAGTGGTTAGAATAAAAAAAACGAAACAGGAAAAGTTTTGAATCGTTTTTATTCCCAAAAAGTTCTTCATCATCTGCTCTTAATTTGTTGAATATTTCTCTTCGTTGGATATTTCATTTTGGTCATACTTTGTATCCACCCCTGATACTGGTGGCTAAAGACTACCTTGCCTGTTTCAAAATGTAAGAGGTGTTTTTTAATTCTGTCAATTCATCATTCCAATAATGGAAGGCCAAATCTTTTCGACTGTTTGTTATACATCATTAGGGCAATTTCATCGTCCAAAATATGATAACGTGCACCTACATATTTAAAGATGACTCCATGAGAGTCCTTTACAGGTACGAAGCACCCATCTACCCAATAATGGCTACCGTCTTTTGCTTTATTTTTAATGATTCCTTTAAAAACTTCTCCCTTTTTCAAGGTCCCCCAAAAAAGCTTGAAAAGTTCTTTGGGCATATCCTGATGGCGAAATGTATTGTGAGGCTTACCTATCAACTCCTCATTTTTATATTTTGAAATCTCGGAAAGCTTTGTATTCGCATAAATAATGTTTCCAAACAAATCTGCTTCCGACAATATTGAGGTTACACCAAATACGTCTTCGCGAACTTTTAAGTCGAATGTTTTTTCCCCCAGAATACGTTCCATTCCTTCTTGAGTCGCAGTCAGTTCTTCCATGTTTTGACGCATTTCTTCCTCCTGAGTCCTCAACACTTCTGCTTGTTGCTGGCTAGCATTCAGTAATGAAAGAGTTCGTTCACTATCCTTTACATTTTTAATACTAGCGGCTATATTCTCTGCTAACTTATTTATAAAATCAACAAACTGAGGCTTAAACTCAGTTAACGATGCCAATTCAATCACACCGAATATGCGTTCATTTATTAGAAGCGGAGAAATCAGAATAGAGCGAGGAGAGGCATCACCAAGACCTGAAGTGATATTAACATAGTCACTTGGAATTTCCTTTAAATAAATAGAATGCTTTTCTAAAACACACTGTCCAGCCAGCCCTTCACCAAGTTCAACACGTTTATTTAAATATTTCTTTCTGTTGTAAGCATAACATGAAATCATTTGTAAGTATTGCTCACCCTTTTCATCACCTTCTAATACAAATATTGCACCTTGGTTAGCCGATACATATTTCACCAAGTTTAACAGTATATCATCAGAAAGGTCTCGTAGATTTAATGATTGCTCGTTTCGCAGAGTGTCTGAAAAAATGGCAAGCCCCGTATTAAGCCAATTCCTGGTTTGCTCTTCAATCGCAATTTTATCGAGATGTGCTTTCATCGATAGTAATGAAATACCCAATTTACTTTGAGATAGGTTATCCGAAATTTCACTTTGGAAATTTCCCTTCTCTATTTCACTTATGAAACTAGCGGCTTCTTTTGCTTGTCCTTCCAGGTTCTTTAGATTTTCTGAAAGCAATTCCACTTTCTTTTTTGTCTTTGATTCAAAAAGAAATTTTTTCATAAACGAGGATTTGAAGATGAATTAACGCTGTAATTGGGTGCCCGGAACTTGTGCCATGTAGTAATATTCTGTAACAGACCAATATTATATATAAATGAAATAGTTGTATTTTAAAGTTAGTTGGGATATCAAAACTGCTGTATCCATTCTATAGCATCTTCGATGTTATCGAAGTAACCTATAACTATTCCATTTACCTGGACCTGGGCCATCATCTCATCATTAGACAATGATGAGAAAATATCGTTAGGCATAATGATGGCTGCATGCGAATGTCCTTTTTTTAGGGCTCGCTCAGTCCAGTCTGTAGCTAACCATTTTTGATTTTCCGTATGAATAGTTCCTTGATGTTTAATGTCTACAATGAGTTTACCGGTCTTGAAATACTGTTCAGCTTCAAGAGTTTTATCCATTGAAGCTCTGAACTCATCAAATAAAGGAGGGATTAACCAAGTAAACACAACGGCGTTACTTTCGTTATCATAGTCGATCTGTGCATGATCTGTTTTAAAATAAGTTTGCATGCAGATAGTTGTTTATTGTTATTGTATCAAAATTATTTTATAACCTGGCAGTCACACCAAGATTAACAACCCTTCCTCTCATTGTTTTATGTAATCGTTCCTTCATGTTTTATAATTGATGGTTTCCTGAAAATTAATTTGAGATAGTGTAGCTAATCCATAGTGTTAAAACTGTTTGATCCACTCAACAGCGTCTTTTATGTTATCAAAATTTTTGGTTGGCAACTGATCGCCTGATTGCTCAGACATGCCTTCCAGAGACATTTGGGTAAAAATGTCCTGAGGTACAATGGTTGCCGAACAGGAGAAGCCTGCTTTAAAAGCTCTGGGAATCCAATCCTTTAAAATCCACTGTTGGTCATCGGGCAGCACTGCACCCAACAGACGAACATCACCCACCAGCTTACCTGTTTTGAAATGTTCAAAAGCAGTGATGAGAATATTTGTGCCTTCTTTAAACTCTTGGGATGTGGGAGCGAGTTTCCACTCATGGATCAGCAGGTGGTTTTCTTCATCGTAGCGGATAATGAAAGAATCTTTTTCAAAATAATTTTGCATAAATATATGTAAGTGAGGTTTAGATGATTCAGAACTGTCTTAGCCAATCAATGGCTCGTGCTGTATCCGATTTCGATATAGTCTTTTTCAAAAACTCATGTAATTAAAATCTAGTTATCACTGATTGTTTTAGTAAGGTTGACTATGGCTCTCTCTTTCAGGCAAGTTCTGCGATCAATTCTTTTTCTCCTCGTATGAACTTCTCAAGAGATTTAGCCATCATCTGTTTTTGAGCTTCGGCTAGAGAATTTACGCGCTCCAACTCCTCTATTTTCATTGCACCATCCTCCAGTGCTCGCTGCATCTCCTCCTGCGTGGCTTGCAATTCCTCCATGGTTTGCCGCATTTCCTCTTCCTGCCTTCGCATCTCTTCAGCTAGATGCTGGCTTTGTTCAAGCAATAGATTTGTCCGCTCAGCAACTTTTACTGCCGCGACAGCGGAAGCAATGGTTTTGCATACTTCTATAATAAACTCCCGCTCATGGTCCAGGTACGGTTGGAAAGAAGCGAGTTCTAAAACACCGTAGGTTAAATCATTTGTTTTTAGTGGAACAATGAAAATGCAACGTGGGGTAGCGTGCCCTAGACCGGAAGTAATATTGACGTAATCGGAAGGGACTTGTGTTATGAAAATAGGATCGCCCTCCTGACAGCATTGGCCAGCTAGTCCATCTCCTACGTTAATTACTTTATCTACGTCGAAATACTTCTTTTTGTCCCAAGCATAGCAAGAGAGCAACCGCAGGTGCACATCTTCTTTATTTTCATCGTTGAGCACAAACAAACCTCCCTGATTAGAGTTGGTATAACTAACGATGTTGCTGATGATGGCATCTCCCAGCTTTTGAAAATCATTTTGGTTGCGGATGATTTCGGCAAACTTGGCAAGGCCAGATACCGCCCAGTTTCTCCTTTCATCCTCAATTTTTGTTAGCTTTAAATGCTCCCTCATTTTTATAAGGCTACCGGCCATGTTGGTCTGGTTAAGTGATTGATTGGCCTCTGTCCGCCCGTCCCAATGCGTGGTATAGTCGCCCGCAGAAATCTTGGTTATGAATTCATTGGCTTGCTGAAAATTCTTGATTGATTCATCCACAATATTTTTCCAGTCGCTATGCTCTATAGGGATTCCTGTATCAAAGATGTATTTACGATTGTTTTGATCCAGGGCTTTGAGAAGCCCAGCGCGTTGAGCATCTTCGGATCTAAGTTTTCGGCTAATGTAAATCATGGTGGGGATACCGAGTAACACCAACATAATTTGAATGAACTGGTTTCTTGAAATTGCGTTTAAATATCTCGAATCAGCGGCAGCGTTCAAAGAATCCTCATAAGCAAACAAGGGTACATAAAAGGCTTGGTATTTTTTCCACACGCCAAAACCGCGGTCTTCATTTAATATCTCTACAAATTGCCTCATGCTGTCCTTTCTGGCAAGCTCAATCATATCCAATGAAAGCACGAGGTAATCTTCAACGGTGGCTTTCATTTCACGAAACTTGGTTAAGTCACAGTGCTGTTTGACAAGCAAGGTCTCAAGATTGTTAAAAACAGAGTCCTTACCTCCCAGTACAAGTTTAATAGGGTCGGCTAACTTAGGGTTTTTAGTAAGGGCAAATCCACGCACAGAAAGATCGGCACCGTGAATAACATCAGTAATAATGCTTACCGTTCTTCGCTTCACATTCTCCGTTTCAATTTTCAGCGCATTGTTCTCAATAATTATATTGGCGTTATAAAAAGTGAAAACAGAATTGATTACCAGAAGTAGGGCAAAACAAAACAATAATGCGGGTATGAGATTTTTACTTTTAAAAATTGCAGTCATTGTATGTTAATGTTGTTTGGATTTTTCAAATTCTAATCCTGTTTCTATCTCGACTTTGCTGTTTTGCGGGCTTCTTTACAAAGGACGATGTTACTGAGTATCAGATTAAGACCTTCCTGATCATTTTCCCCATTCCTTTTATGAATTGACAGGGCCATCTCATTGAATTTCAATGATTTTCTGAAATTACCCTTTAATGAATAGCAGGTGGCTATTCCTAAATAGCACCCAATTAGCTGATGCTCATTCTTTGATTTTCTGTATTCATTTCCGGCATGGACAAAGGATGATATTGATTCATCTAATAAGCCTTGAAATAATAAGTTCGTTGCTTGAGTAAATTGTGCATTAGGATCACTTTTAATTAAGTGGGTGCTTTCCTGAGCTTTAACTGTACTAGCGAATGAGAATAGAAGCCATAGAAAAATAATATTGCCGTTAACTAAAAATTTCATAAGAGATAGATTTTAAAATTCTATTTACTCGGATTATTCTAACCCGAACGCGAAAGTGCATGATCAATCCCTGTTCAAGAAAAAAATGGCAATACAAAAAGGTGAGTAAAAACAACAACAAAAAGGTTGACAAAAATTGGGTCAATATGGCTATAACCATTCTGTGGCTCCATCCGGAGGCAGTGCTAAAATCGAAATGCTATCCGATTAATAATTGTGGAGGCCGCAAGGCTGAATTAAGACAAAATATTTTCATTTTTGTACGAAAGTTACCCCTAAATGAGATTTTTAGTTACATGCCACTGCCTGTGCTGAGCTAAATTTGGGTTTCTTATATTACGAAACATCAAACTTAATATTTGCTCGTGCTTGACAAAATAGTAGACAGAGCACAAATGAGCCCTTTATCAGATGAAAAATAAAAACTTATGTGCACTATTCGCATTGGTAATGCTTAGCACATTCAATTTCGGTTTTGCTCAAAACCCTAACGCTAAAATTGATAGCCTTCAGGCTGTTTTGAAAACACTTCCTCCGGATACCAACAGGGTAAATACGCTTATTGAATTGTGCCAAGCGCAGTCATCCTCTGACTTAAAACTAATTCTACAGTTTGCCAATGAAGCATTAGCCCTATCACAAAAGATTAACTTTCCAGAAGGTGAAGCCAATACTTACTTTTATTTAGGATATTCTTATTATGCAACCGGTGATATGCCTAAGGCATTAGAGTCAATCTTGAAAGCACTTGGTATTTATGAGAAGATAGGTAATACCAATAAGATCGGTTACGCGTATAATGCGATCGGATTAATTTATAAATCTCAAGATGAGACAAAAGATGCGCTGATTTTTTTTAGACGAGCCTGTTCGACATGGAACAAGCAAGGCTTTAAAGAAGGCATTTCCCTGGCACTTTCAAATTTAGGATCGATCTATGAAATTGAGCAATTGGATTCATTGGCCATAGATCATTATGAGCGGTCATTACAGTTATCGAAGGAAATTGATAATAAACCAGGATTAAGTAATACATTAAATGCTATTGGATTAATCTACCTTAAGAAGAAAGAGTTTACAAAATCATTTGAGTATCAAAAGGAAGCCTTGCAGTATGCAATTGAGTCTGATAATCCCATTGCGCAAATCCGGGCGTACAACGCAATGTGTCAAATTCACCTTGCTCAAAATCAACCCCGAGAGGGATTGCGGATGGCACAAAATGCATTAAAAATTGCCCGGAGAATAACTTCAAAGATAGATTTAGAAGACAGCTACCACCAAGTTTACCAGTCCTATGAAAAATTAAAGGATTATCCAAAAGCTTATGAATTCATATCGTTGTACATGGCACTCAACGATAGTCTTAAAAATTCGGAAAATCTGAGTTCCATGGAAAAGCTTAAATCCAGGCACGAACTGGATAAAAAAGAAACAGAGATTGCTTTATTAACACAACGCCATCAGGTTGAGACATTTCGCAGGAATGTAGTTGTCTTTACCATGATAGCAATCTTCATCATCGGTTTTTTGCTCTATAACCGGCATCGACTAATCACCCAAAGAAAACTGGATTTAAAAATACAGCAATTGAATCTTTATACACAAAGCCTGATTGAAAAGTCCGAGGCTTTGAGCAGGGTTAATCTTGAGCTGGAGCAATTCAAAAGAGAAAGCTCAAGTGAAGACGCTCAGATAGCAAAAATTGATAACATACTTCAATCAAACATTATCACCAACGAAGACTGGGAAAACTTTAAGAAAGCCTTTGAGGATATATACCCTGCTTTTTTCTCAAAGCTCCGCTATAAGTACCCAACCATTACCGTTTCAGAACTACGTTTGTCAGCCCTATTAAAATTAAACCTTTCCATTAAAGAAATGGCCAACATGCTGGGGATATCACCGGAAAGTGTGAAGACATCGCGCTATCGCCTAAAAAAGAAATTTGGCCTGGTTGAAGATGAAAGAGTGGAGGAGTTTATCCAGAAATTGGAATTTCCTTCCAGTATGGTGGTTTTATCCCGTAGTAAAAAAAATATTTGATTTTTTTGATCAATATCAATTTGATACACCTATAGGGTTAGTTGTGGAGTTTCGAAGACTAACACGAACAACATACCGCTTTAAAAAATTGGGTAGCCATCTAATCGAAAACGCTAAAGAAGAATAAGTTGGAGATTCCGATGGTATCCAAATCATACCCAAAAGCGAATCCAAACTGAATAACTTGTTTTCCGAAATTTGATTTGCACTTCGGATATTTTCTTGTCGAATTATTCCGCTTTTAAAAAACTGCATAAGTCAAAAGTACTGCTGTATAACGTCTTATGATTATTCCCTTTTTTCGTTCCAAGCTTTCCCTATAATGTCTTGAAATGGAAGATGGAAAGATTATACATTAAGTTTCCTGATGAAGGAAGAAAGTAATAGAACTGTGCTTAACCTATTTATCCTTGAAAGGGAGGAAAAGACATAAGAATTTGAGTTGTTTTTATTTTATCAAACTTTGTAAGTTGCCAAAGTCAGGTAACTATTGTTAATTCAAGTTATCAGTTCCTAACTGCCACTTTTATTCATCCTACGGCCATTGGGCTAGTCGGTGAGTTAAAGGGTGAGTTCTAAAATTAACTCATACTAAATACTGAAAATTAGAGATTACTCTGCTAACGCACCGTCATCAGACTGAGGCACTGCGCAGGAATATGTTTATAGTCGCTTTGACGGGGTTGCTTATCATCGGCCTTTTGCTCTATAACCGGTTCCGGTTAATCGTTCAAAGAAGGCTTGCATTAAAAAGACAACAACTAACTCTTTATACTCAAAGCTTGATTGAAAAGTCTGAGACCATAAACAGAATTAATATGGAGCTTGAGCAATTTAAAAGCAATGGCTCAAATGAAGATGTGCAGATAGCCAAAATTGATAAGATACTTCAATCGAATATTCTCACGGACGAAGATTGGGAGAACTTTAAGCAAGCCTTTGAAGATATCTACCCTACCTTTTTCTCAAAGCTTCGTTTCAAGTATCCCACAATAACGGTTTCAGAACTACGCCTGTCGGCACTCATAAAACTAAACCTTTCCATTAAAGAAATTGCTTCCATATTGGGGATATCGCCTTGATAGCGTTAAGACATCACGCTATCGGTTTAAAAAGAAATTAGGCCTAGCGGAGAATGAAACCGTAGAGGAGTTCATTGAAAATTTGAAGATCCCATCTAACAAGACCTCTTAACTTCATAACAAACTGACCTCACCCAAAAACAATAATCATTAACCAGAATGTGTATATTTTCATGTCTACTTTTCTGTTCATCCAATTGACTACTATTTTGTCTATTGAATTTTTATGATTCATTTTTAAAAAGACCAATCTTTGTTAAACGAATTCCGCAAGGTATTGACAATGATGATTCGATTTCCGATTAAGAATTGAAAGTATATTATACTGCTTAATACGAAATGTTTCAAGTTTGGAAGCTAAGACGATTCATTCCGTGAAAAATGTCTCGCGGCCTGGTCTACGGATTACTACTTGAATTTTTTATTCTTAAAGCAAATGGATAGAACCATGATTTAGTTTTTATGCACAGGATTTTTGCTATTTGAATTATTTCTCTATTAAATACCTAATAATCATCTATTTGCTACCACATGAATTCACAAACACGATCTGAATTGTATCCTTCAGTTATTTGCCTATTTTATTATTTAGTTGCCTATGCTGACGGAAAAGCTAGTCAAGCAGAAATTGCATTAATGGATAGAATTGCTACGATTGAAAAATTTAATAAATCTGAATTTGAAAAACAGTTTTTGATTTATAATCAAAATGATAGATCCACTACGTTTAACAAATGCGTTATTGAATTAAAAAAATTGGATAACCTTGAGCAAATTCGAATATTAGCGTGGATGTTTATTATTTCAGATAGTGACGATGATTTCAATGCGAAAGAATGGAAAGTTATCCAAGATGTACTTAATATTCTTGATCAATCATTAAATGAAATTTTAAATACTGAGCGGAGTTTGACTAAATTATTAATAATTGGATAGTCAGCAGAAAGAACTCTTTTCACAAGAATTTGAGCAATTGCAAAGACCAACGATCACCCTGCCAGATTATGTAGCAGCTGAGATCTATTTTCTTAGCATCGCAAATCATCCCGAATTTATTATGAGAAAGTAATCATAAAGTAATTCTATTGTTGTGCGCAAAGCATCCGCTACGAAAGAAAGATTTTACAAACTTGACAGCTTTGGTTTCAAAAGACGAAAAACTAAAAAAATAAACAAGATTTGGCCAATACATTTTGACGACTGACACACAATTAAAAAATATCAATTTTTGGACAATTTGGACTAGGAAATAACAAATTATAAACATGAGAACTTACAGAATCATTAAGCTTTCGACAATGTGGTCAACATCAAGATTGACAGCAGAAGTGGAACAATTACTCAATAAGAAGACTAGAGATGGTTACGAAATAGTGACAGTTGCTTTTGGAGTAAATATGTGGTGGCTACCGACTGCGTACGTTACTATTTGTAGATAGAAGATTATTCGCTGATAATTTTGGTAGACTTTCAAACACGATTTGTTTTGCGACAATGAAATTCGCGACGACAAATTCATTAAATAAATAAGTCTGACAAAAATGCCCAGCGCATAACAACGTGCATAAGAAATGGCGGCTTACTTTAAGTTTGTAGTTTTAGATTCTAAATTACATTTGGTGTAATTGGACAGTGACGCACAACTTACACCGCCACTGCTTATGACAAGCGTTGAGAGCTAATTGAAATGCTAAATTAATCAGTGCGGTATAAAGCTGTTAAAATGTTGAGACTTCATTGTTGTTGATGAAACAACGAAGCTACACGCCAGACAAAATTTCAACTAAGAATTATGGTAAAGATTATTATAATTGATGACCACGCCTTGTTCAGGATAGGGTTGGTTGCAATACTTAAAAAGGAGTCGTGCTTTGATGTTATTGGTGAGTTCCAAAGCTTCAGCCAACTCCGATCAAGTATTTCTGAGTTGGACGCCCATCTTATCTTAGTAGACATTTCGCTTCATAAGGAAAGCGGCATTGAAGTGGCGAAGACCATTAAATGTATCCGGCCGCTAATGAAAATTGTTATTTTAAGCTCTCATAAAGAGGAGTTTTATCTTATCAATGCAATTGAAGCTAATGTTGATGGCTACATTCACAAAAATGCGGACCCAGAAGAACTGATTCTAGGAATCAACAAAGTAATGAGAGGAGAGAAGTTCTATTCGTTAGAGATATCCAACCTTCTTGTTGGTTGTCTTAGTAGAAAGACACATCATGGACTTCCATTCCTTACACATAAAGAAAAGGAGATCGTAAAATATTTAATGGAAGGCTTTTCGAGTAAAGAAATTGCTGACAAATTGAATGTTAGTCCAAGGACCGTTGAGTCACATCGCGCAAATGTTTTAGGGAAATATGGCTTAAGGAATACAACTGAACTGATTGCTAAGGTTATGGGCCAGAAAATAGGATTTTAATAAAGAGATTGTATATGTCAATAAATTTAGTTTGGGCTTTGATTGGGTGATTAATGTATTCTTATTTCATCTACTCTTCACTTTTTTTACCATCTCTTTTTAGTTGGAAGAGGTACGCATCATTAAAACAATACACTTGGGAAAAAGTTTGGTTTTTATTTGTTGCTGACTCTGATCATATGCTTTGAAACGATCGCGCAAAGTACCAGAATTAATAGCCTGAGGGTATGTTAATGATGTGTGTACGAATGTACGGGCGTTAAGGTATTAGCACTAAAGAGACTTCCATGTTCAATTCCAGTCAATGAGGATAATTCATGATACGATAGTGTTTCTCATTTAATTGGCATGAAGAATTTCTTTATCAGTAAAATCACTCACAGCGGCATCAGTATTTATAGTCGCGTCTGAAACTACTCTACTGTGTACTTTTGCAGTAAGAGGTACTGAACATAAAATTAATGCGTAAGTGGTTTACCAGAACGAATTCTGTGGACGAGGGAAACCTTGTTGTTGATATCCATTCTCATCTCCTTCCTGGTTTAGATGATGGCGTTGAATCTTTCAAAGAGGCCGAAGAAGTTATTCTCTATTTTAAGAAGTTAGGCTACAGGAAGATCATAACTACACCTCACGTTACCAGCCGAAAATACAGAAATACTTCTGCACAGATACTTCAAAGGCTTTCGGAACTTAAGGAATATTTGGGACGTAAAAAATGCGATATCATAATTGAGGCAGCAGCAGAATACCGTTTGGATGATAATTTTTTTGATTGGATCAACGGAGATATGCCACTGCTCATATTCGGCAATAAATTTCTCCTTTTTGAAATGCCCACATCAAAAATGCCCGGCAACGTGCAAGAGTTTATTGCTTTTTGTGCATCTCATGAATACATACCTGTCCTGGCACATCCCGAGAGGTGTACATATTTGCAACGTGATTTCTTGCTAGCGGAACACTTGCTTAATCAGGGCGTACTTTTTCAGATTAATGTTAATTCACTCGTGACTGAATATTCGATGGCAGCACAACAAACCGCTGAGAAGTTTATTGAAAGGGGCTGGGTGCATTTTCTTGGAAGCGATTGTCATCACTTGAGGCATGTTAAGATGATGCAAGAGTTAAAACGAAAAGAATCATTTGGAAAGGCTTTGTCTTTGCCTTTGATGAACAACCTGCTTTAAGGTGAAGTATGAATTTAATGAGCAAACTAAAATAGAACTTAATTATGCAATCGAATGGGAAATTTAAAAACGGGGATAAAAAGGTTCTCTTGTTCTTGCTCGTGATTACAGTGGCCTTCATCATTTTTATCATGTTTGCGCTGGAGACCTTAAACAAATAGATTGGACACAAACGGGAGTGCTACAATTTCGGCAGCAGCAAGAAAGGAATAATTGATTTGGAGATAGTTACGAAAGTTCAATGGTAGATTTCAGCAATAATCATAGCACGCTTATTTTAAGAATATTAAAAGTAGATCACCAAACACTCCTGATCATTTTGTCTAGTTGTATGTACTAAAAACATTGAGGTGGAGTCATGATGTTTTAATTTAGTCCATGTTGCAGGTATCTATTTTTCAGTAAGCTTCACTATCTACATTCCTGCTCTTTATCAGGGTTAAATCACAACTTTGTTCTGTGCTCTTAAAATACTTAGCACGCTATAGGTAAGAATACCGATAGTAAAATAGGCAATTAATTCACTTCCGTTTGCTGGAAAATACATACAGCCTTTTTATATCATATTTTGTTTCTTTGACATCGGTTCGGATTCATTCGTAAGGGGCCCGGTTGCTGGGTGCACAAAAAGTGCACCCTTTTTTTTATAGATAAATTCTCAAGGATAATTTAGAATAGCATGAAAAAAAAGCATTTATATCGCTTAAGGAAGGGCTTTGAGTTAGGGTATCATAAAGCGACTAAGACTCTATCGGAGATTTTAGACGAAGAAATATATTACAATAACTTCCATAAAGGAGTGCAGCCGCTTTCATCATTTTCCCTGGATGAAATCATTCCTAACAGGTTGGATCACTTGCATTATGCAATTACGGTTAAATGGAACAGTGGCTTTTTCGGTAAGGGATACCTTCTATTTTCCCAAGATGATTTTAATTTCTTTTGCAAAAATATACAGGATGATGTTGAGGCGCCTGTCAGGCAGGAAACATTTTTGAAAGGATTGGCTGCTGTCCTATCCTCAGCCGTTATTGATGGTTTATCACAAGAGTTTAATTGTGATGCAAAGTGCAACCCACCCGTAATAGAGAATTTGATTTATGACGATTTAACAAAGGTAGTACGCAAGGACTTTTGGGAACTCTCAGATTCAGTTTACGTAAACGCGATCTTTTTCTCCTTTGCAAAAAAAATTGATGTGGCGCCTATCTTTATGTGGGTAATAGAGGACAGCGTACTTTCAATTACTGAGAATGGGTGACTTAATTAATTTTTAAAAAGCAAGTTACCATGGCCTGAATCGCCTCGCTTTCAAGAAGCTAATCAGGTTCGTTTCTTCTGTAATCTCAACCCCTTAAGTCATCCGTTGATGATAGAAAGCTTCACGCACTTTTCAGGCGATCATCGAATAGGTGTAAGTACGGATAAATTTCTGCGTATTTAAACTACCATTGATTGCATAATAATACCGATGAGGCGGTCGCTAGCCCTTCCTTATTTTTGGTCTTGTATTATAAAATTTATGACCCGGCATATTTTTTTCAATTTGAATCTGCTTCACATTTCCAAAGACCTTTAAAATTTCGTGGTTTAGTAAACGAACACGAACGTGTACACCCTCACTTTGAGCCAGTGCAAGCAGCAGCATAGTTTGAGTAGTAGGTCATGTTCACATCCAGGGTTCACCTAAATAAAACAAACTCTTTTTGCCTACGATATGAAAGTACGATTATATATTTTTTTCATTTCTATTTTGATACTACTTAATTCAGGTTCATTAAATGCAGTTTGTCGTTATGGTCAAAGTGATTTTTCGGAAGCTTCGAACTATGTGGTAATCGGAGCGTTTTTAATACACAAAAATGCCATTCAGTTTACGGAACACGTTCGTAATAAATGCCATCTGGATGCGAAATTTGAACTGAATCAGAACCGTAACCTTTACTATGTTTATGTGCTTGATACTGATGACAGGGTTCAGGCGATCAATGAGGCTATGAGGCTCCGAACCGAGGCAGAATTTACCGGTGCTTGGGTTTATCATGGCACATTTGACAAGGTTGACACTCAAATAGGCGATCAAGAGTCAATACTTGGAATCGATATTAATCCAGTAACAGAGCAGCACATAATAGATGTAACCAGCGATGATCGCCCAGATCCTCAAAACAATGCTACCCTCCATGCCAATGAATTGAGAACAGATCAAGCAGTAGATGGAAAGAATTTCTTTTTTAAAATTTTCAATGAAACAAGCAATTTTCTGGTCGAAGGAGATGTGGATGTGATCGACATCAGGCGTTTGCGCAAAATGGCGTCTTACAAAGGCAATACAGTGGTGAGGGTTTCTGCGCCTATGAATAAACAGGATAGCATAACTCTGGTGTGTGAAGTTTTTGGATATCGTAAAGTTCAGTACCATATCCCTTACAATGATCCTGAAGATCCAACGATCACAAGAGATGAGCAAGGAACGATCATAATACCCTTCGAACTCAAGCGCCTTCGCAAGGGTGATATTGCTGTAATGTATAATGTTTACTTCTTTATCGATGCTGATGTGATGAGACCGGAATCACGTTTTGAAATTAACAGCCTCCTGGAGATGCTCAAAGAGAATGAAAAGTACAGAATAAAGATTCACGGGCACACCAATGGAGGGGCCAACGGAAAAATTATTTCTATGAATAAGAACAGTAAGAGCTTCTTTGCATTATCAGATGCCCGCGAAGGTATCGGGTCGGCAAAGCAGTTGTCAGAAAAGCGTGCGGAAACCATCCGGAATTATTTGGTGAGCAACGGCATTGACCCTGAGCGGATGCAAATAAAAGCGTGGGGAGGTAAACGTCCTTTACAGGATAAGCACAGCGCGCGTGCACAGGAAAATGTTCGCGTTGAAATTGAAATTTTGGAGGATTAGCCTTTCAACTCCCCGGTTAGTGGTAAGTTATGTAGGATCTGATGTAGTCGAAAATAACGATGGCCTTTGGAATGAATCAGGGGCGTCCTTGATTATTCATATTTTACCTCCTTTTTAGGTTTCAGGTTTCATTCCTTTTTGAATTAGTATTTAACATCTGTTGCCTTTGATTAGAATTTTTTTTGTCCTTCCAGAATATTAAGGTTGAGGTGAATATAACTTAATCGCTAACCTAATGAAAAGCTAATGATCCCGCAAAAGACTTGCAAGTCACACTTACATAATTTAAGATTACTTTTAAGTGTTTTTAAAGAATTCAATGCGTCTCAATTCATTGCTATAGAATAATAATTATTTTCAATTATATCTCTTCTCTCTTTATCTAATGTATAAATACCGATTACTTAATAGGTAAAAAAATCAGCATACTCTGTGTAATAATCATTACAAATGAAAAGTAATTAATCAACAACTTTTGAGGATTAAGTAAAACCACTTAATCATATGAGGCATTTTTGTTACCATACTCTGTTTTTTAATAGTTCATTTATTCATTAGAACAACGGCCCAATCCAGGGGCGAGGATTTAACTTTGGGAAAGAGAGAAATACTTCAGATAAAATCCGATAGTCTGTTGATGGGAAATCTGATCATGCCTGACTCTTCCAAAATCATTCTAGTGAGTACCTCTCAAAATATTTATTTAAAATTGAATAGACTCACGTTCGGAGTCAACTGTCAAATTATATGCAATGGCGTAAAAGGACGTAACGGGCAAAATGGTAGAGAGCCACAGTCTTATTTCAAACGCGTTATTTTCGCTGTTTATTCTTCTGGAAATCAATGCTCCTGTCGGAGACAGATTTGTTTTATATTTAAAAGAGCAGCTAAACTCGAAATTAGTTTCAAATCCTCAATGAATTTTGGTTCGACATTTGGATTGTCGTGGCTGAGATCGGATTGGATCAGGTGGGGCAGAGAACTCGTTGATCAATGTAAAAAGATATGGAGAGAGTTGCAAGGCCTCTACTCTATTGAGATTGGTGGAGAAGGTTGCTTCAATTACGCAGCGTCCCGGAGGCCGGTGACTCTGATCGGCAAAAGTGAGGACTCGGAACTAAGTTCCTGTTTTAAATACTACAACTTACTTCGATTTCTTTAGCGCACGAAAGTAACTTTCGCGCGAGAAGGGGTAGCCCTACCTAATCTTATTTACTCTTTTCCAATTTGTTAAGATCCCTAAGCAGAATGTGAGACCGTAAAGATAAGTCTGTTGTACCCCAATTATAATTCCGCATAATAATAACTCCATATTTGCTATCCCTTTCGAAAGCAAGTTGAGCTGTATATCCCGAAACTGCTCCGCCATGCTCAATAATCGTTATACCGTTACCCTCAGATATAAAAAATCCCAAACCATAGTTGTCTCCGTTCGCTAACTTCTTTGTTTGCATAAGGTTAAGTGTCTCCGGTTTCAGAAGCGCACGATACCCCATATTAGACATCATGAACTTTGCTAAGTCATTTGGAGTGGAATAAATTCCTCCGTTAGGAACTTTATAACCTCGTCCTGCGTGTTCAATCCTTGGTGTTTCTACATCGATTTCTCCAAACGGACCACCATCCATACCTTTTGCAAGGCTGACTGTTCTGTCGTTTGGTATTTGAAAATAAGAGCTATTCATCTTAAGCGGAATAAATATTTTGTCCTTCACCAATTCAACAAAAGGTTTCCCTGCAGCGCGCGACAGTGAGAGCCCCAGAATTCCATAGCCAATATTTGAATAGTTAAATTGCTCACCGGGTCGATTTTCAAAGGATGTCTTTGGTATTGATTCTATAATTTTACTTTCCCAATTTCCAATTGATCCGGAGGCTGCGCCTTCTAATTCTGGTTCACGTATAAGTCCAGACGTGTGAGTTGATAGTTGTAAAAACGTAATTTTCGTTGAATCTGAATATCCCTTTAGCGCTCTAATTTCGGGCAAATACAATTCAATTGGATCGTTCAACTTAATTAATCCTTCTTCCACCAATTGCATCATAAGGAATGCAGTAAAGGATTTTGAAATAGAACCTGTACGATAGATAATGCTTGTGTCGGCCAGTACCTTATTCTCCTGGTCAGACCAGCCAAGTGCTTTTGACCAAACTATTTTATCTTCCTTAATAATTGCAACAGAAATACTTCCCTCGATGTTATCATCTTTTAGATCTTTTTGCAGTTGTTTTTCAAAATCTCTGACAATCAATTCAAAATTACGAGTCTTCGAATTATCTGATGGGCTGCAGCCTAGAACCAGTAAGATGAAAATAGTTACCAGGATACTCTTTGTCATTATTGTCGATTGTTATTCTTAAACTTTTTTAGAGTACGCAACTTGCTGAAAATATTAAATGCTTCGCGTTATTCATTACGTAACGAGTCTACAGGATTTGATATTGCAGCCTTAGCAGATTGGTATCCTACAGAAAGTAGCACAATAAACAACATTGCAATTGATGTTAAAATGTAAATGCCCCAATTGACTTCAGCATGGAAAGCATAACCTGACAAGTATTCGCGAATAAGGTAATAAGAGACTGGAAAGCCAATGAACAAGCTAACGATGACGAGGTTCGTAAAATCACCACAAAGCATAATGACGAGATTTCCAACGGAGGCACCCATCACTTTTCGGATACCTAATTCTTTGGTTCTTCTTTCAGCATTAAACGATGCTAAACCAAAAAGTCCTAAGCATGAGATAAGAACAGCAATGACCGTAAAACTTAAAGACAGTTTCCCAATGACGGCTTCTGACTGGTACTCTTGATTAAAAACTTCATCAAGGAAAATAAATTCAAAAGGGTAATCGGGATTGTGTTTCTTGAATATACTTTCAACCTGTCTTATGTTTTTGGTTATGGATAACTCTCCGCCTAACTTGATGAAATAGTGAGAGCCAACATTTTCAGAATACATGAATATCATCGGTTCAATACCAAACTTCAAATTGTCATTATGGAAGTCTTCTGTAATGCCAATTATTTTCCCCTTTCCATTCCACATTTCAAGCTCACTACCAACTGCATTTTCAAATGACAACCCCATAACTTCCGCAGCCTTCCTGTTAATGATGTAGTTGGAAGCATCCTGACCATCAATAAAGTTTCTTCCACTCTGGATTTTAATGTTCAAAGTCGGAATGAATTCTGCGTCACATCGGTAAATTTTAAAAAGGATGGATGAGTTATCTGGCTTGCTGCTCCAAACGGGGTCTGTTGTTGTAATGGGAATTGTAAATATGTTATTCCCTCCAAAGGCGATACCGTCAACAGAGGCTAACTGATGCAAGTCATTTTTAATAGCGGAGTACGATTTAACGATACCTTCGTTTTGATTAACCACGATGATATTGTCTTTATCAAATCCAAGATTTTTTTCACTGATAAAACCGATTTGTTTGTACACAGCAATGCTCCCAACAACCAGTATGATAGAAGCGGTGAATTGAACGATGACCAGCGATTTACGAAGGGCATTTCCAGTCAGACCCAGTTGCGTATCTCCCTTCAATACTTTAACAGGATTAAATCGTGACAAGATAAAGGCAGGATAACTACCCGCAAGCAATCCGCACATCGCTGTAATTCCCAAAACTCCCGTAAGGAACATGGGGCTGCTTAAGTCTAACCCGATAGCTTTGGACGTAACCTCATTGAAGAATGGCAGAAGAAGCTGAACAATTACCATTGCGAATATCAGCGCAATGAAAGACAGCAGCATCGACTCGGAAATGAATTGAACAATAAGACTATTTTTTTGAGCACCAATTGATTTTCTAATTCCTACTTCGCGACTTCGAGTTGTCGCTCTGGCGGTTGAAAGATTTGTGAAATTAATACAAGCCATCACCAGAATTAAAATGGCCACTGCACCGAACAGATAAATCTGTTGTATTCTGCCTCCCGCGCTCTTTCCGTTTTCAAATTCATTGTACAGTCTTGACTCTACATAGGGAAATAGAAAAGATGATGTGGTGCAATCAGGGCAGTTATTCTTTATCAAATCAGCAACCTTCTGATTTGCCATGTCAGCAAAGACAGATGATTTCAGCAGCACAGTTGTTCTGGTGCCACCGCTTCC
>JANMRZ010000170.1:0-6764 GCA_031388805.1 Chryseolinea sp. | reverse complement strand
GCAACCAGCGGACAGGTGCAACAAGTGCCATTAAGTATTGGACTTTTACAAGATACGATGAATTGAATCGCCCAATACTCACAGGTATAAAAGATACCACTACTACAATACAACTGACACAAGCGCAAATGCAAGGTGTTGTTGATCTCTATTATTCAGAGATACCAACTAAGCCCTGGAGAAAGTATGGAGAAAAATTTGTTGGCACTGCTGCTGCAAACAATGTTCATGGATATACGAACTATTCGTACCCACGGGTAACAAGTGCAGCAACGTTAAATGTTAACAATTACCTTACGGTAACGTATTACGACAATTATACATTCCGAAATGATTGGCTTGGATCATACGCTTACCTATCCGATGCCCTTACTAATACAAGTTTAACAGGAACGTACACACAAGTGGCAACAGGTTTAGAAAATCAACGTGTTATTGGTCAAGTAACGGGTTCTAAAATAAAAGTATTGGATGGAGGAATTACCGGTGGCTCTACCTGGCTTAAGTCGATCAATTATTATGACGATAAGTATAGGACAATCCAAACCAAAGCGGATAACCACAAGGGAGGCATTGATCGCGCTTCAAACCTCTATGATTTTACGGGCAAAATCTTAAAAACAAAATTCACCCATGAAGAAAGTGATGTCACCTGGAAAGATATCGTTGGTGCTTCTGTAACCGGAATTAAAATTACAAGAACAGCTGCAGGTTCGTCATGGGGTGCAAGTGGTGCTGCATCACTTCAACAATTGCCTGCAGGTCAAAATGGATGGATGGAAGTAATTGCTTCTGAAACCAACTTGTATAGAATGGCAGGTTTATCGGATACGAACCCGGATCCGAATTACACCACAATTGATTACGCCTGGTTTCTGAGAAATGATGGACTGCTGGAAATTTATGAGAGCGGAACATTACGAGGCGCATTCGGACCTTATGTTTCTGGTGATGTCCTTCGTATTGAACGGACTGGAACGTCAGTGAAGTATTATCAGAATGGAATATTGAAGTATCCATCAACCATTGCTTCTAATACCCTTCTGATGGTGGATGTAGCATTGTATGATTTAAATTCAACGGTAGCGGGGGTTCGTACATCGTTTAGCGCGACATCGAAATTCATTCAGCGTACGTTTGAATATGACCATGCAGGAAGATTAACCAAAATCTGGCACCAGATTGATACTCAACCTCAGATCCTTCTCAGCAAAAACGAATACAATGAACTGGGCCAATTGGTGGATAAGAAATTACATAGCACTGTAACAGACGCAGTGGATGCCAAACAATCCGTTGATTACCGGTATAACATCCGTGGTTGGTTAACCTCCATGAATGATGCAGCCCTTACACTGGATGGAGCCGAACCAAAAGATTACTTCGGCATGAACCTCGTGTATAACAATACTGATTTGGGTATTGGTAATACAGGTTTGTTCAACGGCAACATCAGCGGCATGACCTGGAGCAGCAACCAGGGCCTGGGCACAACAAAGCAAAACGCATATACCTATAAGTACGATGCCATGAACCGCATTGCTGGATCGTTCTTTAAGGAAAAGACAACCACTTGGAATGATCCTGCAAATAATGGATTTGATGAACGCGGTTTTACATACGATCTCAATGGAAACATTACGAAGTTAACCCGCTTTGATAAAAAAGTAGCAGGCTTTATGGATAGCTTGACGTATAATTATGGAAGCGGTACAACATTAAGTAACCGACTATTAAAAGTAGAAGATGGCGGTAATGACTTCGCTGGCTTCATTGATGGAAATGCAGATGCATCAGAAGATTATACTTATGATGCCAACGGCAATTTAACGCGCGACCGCAATAAAGGTATTGGCACCTCGCTGACCGATCCAACTAACATCATTACCTATAACTATTTAAACCTTCCTGAAACCATCACCAAAGGAGGTAACAACATTCGGTATATCTATGACGCAACAGGCCGCAAACTTTCGCAAGTAGTTACCACCGGCACAACACAAAAGCAAACCGATTATGTGGGTGAGTTTACATACGAGAATGATGCATTGCAATATATCAGTCATGAAGAAGGGCGTGTGATGATGAGCTCCACGAAATTGATCTATGCTGATCATGGAGAAAGTACAGCCAAAATTACCGCCAGGTTAAGTGCTACGCTTGCCACTCTTACTCAAAATGGAACAGAAAAGTATGTACAGGTAACCTCCGGTACTGCTGTGGGCAGCGGGGCGTTTCCGATTGGAGGTACATTCCCGGTTGTGGCCTACGAGCGCTATCGGATACGCGTAAAAGGATATCGGAGCACTATGGGCGCAACAGGTCCGTTCATATTGATTAAAGCCAGTGGTGTAAATTTGAATTGGCCTGGCGCCAAAGTTCCATATGGTGTCCAATCAGAATCGTGGGTTGAACAAATCATCACCATACCGGCAGGAGCAACTACACTGGAGGCCGGTGTAGTGTGGAATTCAAATGTTGGAGGTGAGGTTTTTTACCTCAACGAATTTGAAATCACCAAACTCGAAACCACCACACCAGAATACCAATACAACCTCAAAGATCATTTAGGCAATGTGCGCTTAACGTTTACTACCAAACAGGAAACAGATGCTGCCACAGCCACGCTTGAAACAGCCAATGAAGCTGCGGAACAAAGTAAGTTTTTGCGCTACGGCAATGCGCGTAAAGTAAACTACTACTTGTTTGATCACACCAATGGTTCTTCTCCAACAACAACGACTGGTGTTGCGCAGCGCCTTAGTGGTCAGACCAACGAAGTATATGGCCTTGCCCGATCACTCAGTGTAATGCCAGGCGATGTAATCAACATGGAGGTATATGGAAAATACATTGACTCCAACACGGCGAACCTGACTACAGCTTTAAATACATTGGTGTCACAAATTGCATCAGGAACAGCACCGGGTGGAACTGTGATAGATGGTGGCACTTATGGTTCAAGCACAACATCATTCCCTTTTCCTGCCGGACTAAACGGAACCACCAGCAGTAGTGGCACTGGCCCGAAAGCCTATTTAAACTGGCTCGTATACGATCGTAACGATAATCTTATTCTCTCCAAGTGCGGCTACCATCGATTAACGACTGCAGCCCGCGAATATGGACAAGACGCGGCCCACGAAAAACTCTCAGGCACAGTGAGTATTGCCGAAGCTGGTTATGTTTATATTTACTTAAGCAACGAAGAAGGTGCAAGCGCATACGAAGTGTATTTTGATGAATTTAAAGTAGACCACATTAAATCTCCGGTGATACAGACGGATGATTATTATCCGTTTGGCCTCACTTACAACTCGTACTCAAGAGAGAACTCAGTACCTAATGATATCAAGTTCCAAGGACAGGAGCATGTTGATGATTTAGGTTTGAATTGGGATTCGTTTAAATGGAGAAATCATCAGCCGGAGATCGGCAGGTTCTTTAACATCGATCCTTTATCTGAGAAATATTATTACAACTCTCCATATGCTTTTAGTGAAAACAAAGTAACATCACATGTGGAACTAGAAGGTCTAGAATCTGTGAGAATAGATGAAGTTATAAATGCGATTATTAGTCCAGGTTCCCTCATAGTAAATGGCAACAGGAACGACGCTGGAGCTGTCTCTAGGGCAACTGGATTACCTGGAGCGAGGGATGGACATCAGGACGCATTTCGGCACACCATTTGGAACGCCATGAATTCGCGTGATATTGGGTCAGATGATGCTGAACCTTTTGCTACTCTTCATGAAACAGGTAGTAATGCAAATGACCCTAGCAGTAATTTATACGACCCAATAGCTGTTCAAATGGATTTATTTAACAATGAAAAAGGGCGATTGATAGGAGAGGCGAACCCTGATGCGACAGATACTGAACTCGCCGCCCTAGTAAATCAAGCAATGGCAAATGGAGAACTAAAAATGATAGTGAAAATGGATTTTAACATCACGATAGGCGTTGACGCTAAAGGCAATGCCATTAAACAAGTATTTAACTTAGCTGTTGATTCGTCAAATAATCCAATATCTGATGCGCCAGGACTGACAGCAGTGTTAACGGCAAATGGATTAGCCGTTAGCGATAATTCGCAAAAACAGATGGTTAAATCAACACACCCAACGGTGCAGCCGAATGGAACTACCATAGCTACGCCAAGTCAAGGAGGTTACTAATGTATATTATAAAGCCTTTTATAGGATCCCTTTTTGTTTGTGTTGCATTAATTCTTTCTGCGTGCATTGAAAATTTTGAAAAAGTTATTTTGCCTAATGGTAGCGATCTTTCAAATAAAAAGATTTCTGAAATTGTAGATGATTACTCTCTTGTATTCCATCAATATGAAGGTTTTAAGGGCGTGTACAATGATACACTCTTAAGCTCCTTTGTTGTGATATCGGAAAGTGAGTTGAGTGATATTTTATCGGAAGATGAAATACATAAGATAGAGAAAAGTAAGGTTAAGGGAGTTATATTTGATAAAATTCCTGATACTTTGATAAGTATGGACGACCTAATCAAAAAATTGAAAATTTGTTATAAAATTAATGAAGTGAAAAGTATATCTTCAAATGAAAAAATCTTGCTAAAAGACAATGAAGATATATGTAAAGTTAAATTCGTTCCTTATGGAATTCCTGGATTTATAATATCTATCGGGAAGGAATAAACACTACTACAAGGGTAGTCCCACCACGCTACCAACACACAATTTCTCGCCCGCGCCTGGCATCCTTCGGCGTGCCTCAAGGTAGAAGCGAAGTGTTGCTCACTTTTGTTTGTGGGTACTGACCAAAGCCACATCACCCCTAAGAGTACTGGATGATTTAAGTTGTTGCAATACTACAGTCTGTTCGAAGGACTCTGGAATCTTTCGAAGAAGACTACAAACATAGTAGGCTCAAGTGAGCCACTCACATTTCAGGTACACAACTTTACACCAGAGCCGCTAACTTGAAATCCACTAACAATTAACAGATAAGCATTAACCAATAACCCCACCATTTTCTATCTTTGCCCACCTTGAAAAAGTTAGCCACCATAGCGTTTATTATCCTCAGTCAAACAGCCTTGGCCCAATTGGATTCATTGAAGGTTTCAGTACCCGCTTTGTCTATTGATACATTAGCAACCCTCACAAACAAACTGGATTCCATTGAAGCATCAGCCAGAGGTAGCATTGATAGTGTTACTCAATATTACAACCAGGAGACGGTGAAGATTCAAGGCTTGGCCTCAAGTTATCAGCAAAAAGTTGATAGTTTAGGAAAGCTTAAGTTACCAACCGAAAAGTACACAAAGAAATTAGACAGCCTGAACAACGCCCGGCTTGAAATGGTAAAGAAAGTAGAAGGCAAGATTCAATCCATCAAACAAAAGGCAACGGAGAAAATCAATTCCATTCCGTTACCACCGGAACTGCAATCAAAAGTTTCAGCGCTTACTGGTTCGCTTGATAAGCTAAGTCTTTCATCGTTATCCTCCGGAATAAATTCTCCTATCGATCTAAAGGATATTAATACCTCTCTCGATCAAATCATTCCTTAACAGGTCTTCCAAATTTACCTTCTGAAGGTTTGCCGGATGTGGGTAAAAACTTAGGGAGTGTTTCAGATCTGACTTCAGGCGTAAGTGAACAAGCGGGTACGTTGCAGCAAGGAGCAGGCGAAATTACCCAAGGCGTTAGCCAGGTAAACAACATCGATCAGCTTGCTGAAAGCCAGGTAATGAAACTTGAGGGTGTAAAGGATTTAAAAGAGGCTACGGGGAATCTTCCCGTCACTACGATGCCAACAGAAGAGCAGGCAAAGGAACAAGTGCTGCAGCAGGCGCAGACGATGGCCATTGATCATTTTGCAGGCAAGCAAGAAATACTTCAGGCGGCTATGGATAAGTTAGCGAAGTATAAAGCCAAGTATGAAAGCTTGCCTAGTGTAGGAGATGCAAAAAAGAGATTGTTCAGCGATCTGAAAGGAAAACCATTTATTGAACGCATTGTACCCGGCATTCAATTTCAGATTTTAAGCAAGCAGGGAAATTTGCTGGTTGATTTTAATGCGTATGCCGGATATCGCCTTACCAGTAAATTCACGAGTGGTCTTGGCTGGAATCAGCGCGTAGCCTACAACTACGATCGGCATAACTTCAATGCGCAGGCCCGCATCTTTGGCCCGCGTGCTTTCACAGAATATAAACTTGGAAAAGGTTTCTTTCCCCGCATAGAAGTGGAAGTGATGAATACGGCCATTCCTCCTTATACAGCACCCAATCAAGCTATCGACAGTCGAAGTCGGGAATGGGTAGTGAGCAGTTTCATTGGATTGAAAAAGGAGTATCGTTTTTTCAAGAATATAAAAGGCACGACTACCATCATGTTAAATGCTTTTCATCCCCGCAATAAAAACCTGTATGGCGATGTAGTCAATGCCCGCTTTGGTTTTGAGTTTCCGATGAAGAAGAAAGGGAAGAAGAGTTAATCGGTTCACAACTGTAAAGAGGCTGAAAAGTTTAGTAAGTTTTTAACTAGGCTCCAAGTTTCAGGTTTCGGTTGGAATGTTATTTTCAACGTTTTACGATGCACTTGTAAAGTTTTACAGGTTTGTTGTAAAGCTTTATTATTTAAAGGCCCTGCAATTTGTAGGGCCTTTTTTAATTTAGTTAATACCTCAACTCTATTATGGAACAGAGTTGCTTATGGATGGAGATGGGAGTAATCATTGTGAAGTGAGGAAGGATTTTCCCGGAGGCTGGATTGGCGA
>JANMRZ010000169.1:0-2811 GCA_031388805.1 Chryseolinea sp. | reverse complement strand
CTCCATTCAAGAAAAAACACAATTTTTCCTTGCAAGGGCTTATATGTGAATGGTCCTCTGTTGGTGGTTTTCAGCACCTTGCCGCGCCCGATATTTCATTTTTTCGAGTCGGCGGAGAATCCGCCGCACCAGTCACCCATCAGGATCAAGGCTGAAGAAACGAAGCGTGGAAGGGATTCATTCCATTTTTCGTTCTTGCCCCTTCCGCCATTCGGCGGCCCAGAAAATCAGCGGTTCCATGCCGTGTCCAAGATGAAAATTCTCACAGATCAAATGGTTTTGAACCAACCCTATGATGGCTCACGACATGGGCGGTAAAGCAACCAAAAAACCAATGGACGGGACGGTTGCCAATCAGGCTTGATGGTTTTTCGCCAACCCCAATACAGGTTCGCCGTCCTGTCCAAATATCATGTAAAAAGCTTTTGTTGATCGAACTCTACATTATCCCTCATTATGTAGTAAGCTGCTCTTGCCAACTTGTGGGCCAGAGCGCCATGGGCGATCATTCGATTGGTTTTACTGGCCTTACGGTTAAAAAACGCCTTGGCGTTGTCATTGTAGCGACGGGCAAATTCCGCTGCCTCAGAAAAGGCCCAAGCCAAATATTTATTGCCGTTCTTTACATTTCCTTTCCCTTTCTTTATATCGTTGCTTTTCCATTCGCTCGGCACCTTGCGACAATATGAGGAAAAATTGCCAACTTTGGCAAATCGTTCAATAGCACCTGTTTCAAGCATAATCGTCAGGGGGAGAATCTTGCCGAGCCCAGGGATGGTTTGCAGCCCGAGAAACGGCTTTCTCAGTTTTACTTTATTGAAAACAATATTTTCTACTTTCACGATTTGTCTCGATAAAAAATCAATGGTATCCTTGCTCACTTCGCCGCTCAGCTCAAGATCCTCCTGGCCGGCTAACAGTGGAGCGACATGGTTTTCTTTGAATCTCTTGATTTTGTTGCCGCTCAGGCTGCTACCACAATTTCTGCTGATAATTCCCTGTAAGCTGTTGATGAGGGAGGTTCTCAGGTGGACCAGATGGCCTCGTTTTCGTAAAAGGTCCCGTATCGGTCGATCCTTTTTCGGATAGATGTATCCTTCCGGCAATATCCCCAAACGGAGAAGATGGGCCAACCAGAAAGCGTCATGACTGTCATTGCTATATTTCAATCCCTTGTATTTTTGGATTGCGGCAGGGTTTGCTAAATGTGTCGTATAGCCATTGTCCATTAAGGTATCGACCAGCCAGTACCAGTTGAACGTCGATTCCACTGTAGCACCAACAAGTTTTTCCTGAAACGGCGCCAACTCAGCCAGCACGACATCAGGCTCATTTGGCAGTCGTTTTTGATAAACTCGTTGGTCATGCTCATCAATGATTGCCAGGTAATTGTTGTTTGAATGTAAATCGATTCCGGCATATAATTTCATTTGGCACCTCCTTGTGAAAGTTTGGACGCTTTCTTCTCAGTATACCAGAGGAGTATTACAATGACCTACTGAGGGAGGTGCCTTTTAGATGATTATCAGGCTTAGAAGATATCAGCTGTTACCGGACGAGCTCCTTTTGATGATATGCGACACCCGCATCGGAGACACCCCGATTGCTCTAGCGAACTCAGCTTGTGAGATGCCCATTTCTTCCAAAATTTCGCCCAGGAATTCCTCGGGATGAATTACAGGTAATCCATTTTTAACCATTTTAATTTCTTCTCAGTAGTACTAAGGGCGTTTACCTTCTTGATAATCATTTCGGCTTGTGGTGCTGACGGTTATTAAGGTTACTTTGGGGAGTGGGCATTGGATTATAGAAAAGGAAACGCAAGCGATTGGCTGGTCCTCTGCATAACATCAACGGCAAATGCCACAAATTTCTCCGCATCCTCTAAGGAGGGAATGCCGGAAGGCAAGAGTCCAAAGCTGCCCGGGTATCTTGAATCGATATACAGCTTGTTCAGCAGACTGAGCATATCCTCATCAAAATCCAACTGTTGCCTTCGGTTAATTGCCGTTTTGAGTGTGAGCAGGTTATGTGTTTTCCGTATCTCAATATCGGCTTCTTCCAGGAGCGCTTTGAGGCATTTTTCGACGCACTGCTGAGCATGAAATGCCACGATAGGCGTGAGGTGCGGCTGCTTCATAATGGCAGTAATGGTATCAAGATCTGCCTGTGCCGATTTTAACCAATCTGCTGTGTTGGCCTTCATGCGATTTGAATTGCTTCTCTGAGGATGCTGCGCATAAACAAACTGCCGCTGGAGATGATCATCGCAAACTCCGGTTTGGTATATACCAGCAAATCGATGGGGTGATGTTTTTCTATGTCCCGAATCGATCTGCTGATGCGCAGATAGTTGGTGTTGCGTTCCTTATAACTGCCTGGCACGGTATCCAGGTCAAGAACTACCAGCAAGTCTATATCGCTTTCCGCCCCGGCATTTCCCCTGGCTTCCGATCCAAACAACAGGATTTTGTCTATCTTTTCACTTGCGGTAATGCGATCGACCAGTTCTTTCTTGAGTTTTTCTGAGAGCATTTTGAAAGTTACCTGTACTTCTTTATCAATCCGTTCAAAAACTCAATCAATCATAGCAGATAGATTCGGGAATTACAATTCCTGCTGAAAAAGACTGAGGAGAAAAACGGACGAAAAACGGGACAGAACTATTAATACTACTCCGACATATAGATTGCTATAAAATAGTTGATATGATAATTTCCGGACATGAATACAGAAATTATATGTCCAGGTATTGATGAGTACATGAAGCCGTTTCTTGGTTATTTCCAACGGTCCGAAAGCCGAGAACTA
>JANMRZ010000164.1:0-33453 GCA_031388805.1 Chryseolinea sp. | reverse complement strand
CTCAGTGCGAAGAATAATCAGTTGACTTCTTTTCCTTCGTTCGCCACTCATGTTAACAAGGCGAACCTGGAGATATTCACTCAAAATAATAAACTTGATTTTGCAGACCTTGAATCCAGTTTTACGGCTGCCGGAGTTCATACCTTTAAAACGTTTGTTTATTCACCTCAACAAAATCCATTACCTGTTGTTGCCACTCTTCCAGTTCAAATGAACACGCAGTTAAAAATTGAGGCACCTGCAGGAGGTGTTCATGGAATTTATCTGTGGGAAAAGTTGGTGAATGGCAGTTGGGTAAATGTCAATGCGCAAAACCAAAGTACTGTAGCAAGTCAATTTATCATAGCGAATTCTCAGGAAAATGAAGGGGGCAAATACCGCTACACCGTTACGAATACTTGGGTACCCAATCTTATTTTGGAAAGTGGACCAATTGATGTATCAATAACGGATGCAGAAATGGGTGACATTATTCCACTATATAACGGTTTAATTACATCTGTGCGTTGGCGTACGGATAAAGTGTATGCTTCTACCAACGATGATTTTTCAGGCGCTTACGCGTACAGCTATGACGATAAGTATCAGATTGAAGATGCCACCTTTGGTAAAGTTGATAATGGTATCAGTTTTTTAAGCGAAGGAAATAAATTCCGCCTCACCGGCATGACGTATGACCCTAACGGAAACATCTATTCCTTAAAACGCTATAACGCCAATGGAGGCTACCTTCATAATTTATCCTATCACTATGAAGCAAACAAAAACAAACTCATTCAAGTAGATGGATATACTTCTGCTGCGAATTCTTCCGGACAAGGTTTTCAATACAATGCCATTGGACAGATGGTGGGTGAAGATAAAGTGGAAGAAGGAGGTGATCAATATGTAGACTACGATGTAACGGGGAAAGTAACATTTGTCTACAGTGACATTTCCAAAGCACCCGGTACAAAGAAGGTAGAATATCTGTATGACGACCGAGGTTTCCGTTTGGCCAAGAAAGTATTTAAACCCGGTGTAACAACAGAAGCAATTGAACGCACTACCTGGTATATCCGCGATGCTTCAGGTAATATTCTCAGCATTTATGAAGAAGCCAACGCAGAAGATGGTGGCGGCCTCACACAAACCGAAATACCGATTTACGGATCTGGAAAATTAGCAACGTTTTATCCAAATCAGGATGGGTCCTCTGTTTATGAAATCACCGACCATTTGGGCAATGTGCGTGCCTTACTGCGTGAAAACGTAAACACTTATACCGCAACAATGGAAGACAACGGCCAGACTGATATAACAAATCCGGCTGTTCAGGAATTTACCTACTTTAATAATATAGTTGAAACGGTTGTAACAGATTCGCATATGAATCATACACTTCCGTTACCTGCTGTAGAATCTCCCGATAAAGCGGCCTATTTAAATTGGATTGACGGTATGGCCGGTATGGAAGCAAGTGATAAAGCTGTAGGCCCGTCTATAGCGTTACGTGTAAGTGCGGGTGATAAAGTAGATTTGGAAACCTGGGTGCGTTACGAAAAGAAAGTTAGTTACACCCGTGAAGTCTCTATGCTGGTCCTTTCGCAGTTTTTAGGTGGAACGTTTGTATCATCCGTAGGCTTTGAAGGCTCAACTGTTGCAGAGGCCGGACAAACCTTTAATGACGGATTAGCAACAGGAGGGTTTATGGGAGATGGAACTGATGTATCACGCCCCTTTGCCTACTTGAATTACATTGTGTTTGATGAAAATATGCAACATGTAATAAGCAAAGGTTTACGTGTTCCTACTGATGCCGGTTTTGAAGCAGGTGAAGAAGGGCTTCCCAATATGCACAAACGCATTGGTATAGACCAACCACTTAACATTGCACAAAACGGTTTTATTTATGTTTGGGTAAGCAACGAAAGCGAAAACACGAAGGTCTGGTTTGATGATTTGAAGATCACGCACACTTCAAGCCTTGTCACACAAGCTACGGATTATGGGGTGTGGGGTGATGTCTTGCGCGAGCAGAAGAGTGACGAAAGTAAATACAGGTTTGGCTACCAGGGGCAATTTGCTGAGAAGGATGATGAGACGGGGTGGAATCATTTTGAACTTAGAGAGTATGACCCTATTATTGGAAGATGGACTTCAAAAGATCCGTATGGTCAATACTACTCGCCTTATGTAGGAATGGGAAATAACCCTGTGAGTGGAACAGACCCTAATGGTGGATTTGACTGGATCATGAATTCAGAAGGAAGATACCTTTGGGATGATAATGCAGTAGATCAAAGTACAACTCCTCTTGGTTGGGAGTATGTGGGTTGCGAGTTGCCAGCAGGTATCGATCCTAATGGATTGGATATCTTGACCCAAATTGACGGAGCACTTTACTATAAGAACACGACCAATCTTTTTGCCCAAGCCTTCAATTATTTTTCGGATGACATCAAGATGGTGGAGCATAAGCTCTATGATCCTGTGACAGAGCGCGCGCTTGGAGAGGGAATAAAAAATGGTGTAGGGCTTGCTGCAGCAACCTACCTCGTTAGAGGAGTACAAGGCGTTTTAGCGGCTGGTGCTAAAGAAGGAGGAAAAGAGTTCTTTAATTTTAGTGTGAAAGCTGGTGAGCACATGGCAAATCCAGGCAGAGCAGTTCCCGTTCAGATTTTGCAGCAAGCAATAAAAGGTTCAAAAGGAGTTGCTGACCCAAGAGGTTCCAGAGCATTAATGCATACAGTTGAGATGTGGAAGAATGGAAAAGCGTATAACCTTGAAGTCCTATACGACAAAGCGACAAACGCTATTTGGCATTTTCAATACAGTCCGATAAAATAAACAAGTATGTACAATAAGAATGATAAACGAAGATTGTATTGGCTTATTGAGGAATATTTAGGAGGTAGAATGAATGAGACTACTTTTTGTGATGAATTTTATTTTTGCTATGATTTAGAAATTAGTAGCGATTTACTTACCGAAGTAGAACAGCAGGCGTTTTTTGAATTAAGTAAAGTTGCCAGTAGATTTTCTCAATATGAAGAAGATCATAAGCTTGATCCTAAAGCATTTTCTACTGTACAAGAACTGAAAGAAAAAATATTTGAGACAAGAGAGAAATTAAAGGCACAAGCTGCAATGTAAAAATTACTTTACCAGAAAGCCCAATTGAGAAAACTCGGTTGGGCTTTTTTAATGTGCTAATTTTTGAATTTGCCTTTTAGTGAGAAAGGCATCGATGAAAGTTTTTATCAGGTGCTTATCTTCCGGAGAAAGTTTTTCTACCGCTTTAAATTGGTTGAGGAGTTCTTTATCTGCGAGCTGAGCAGAGACCGCTTCATCAGAAGCACCGTTCATGAGGAAATCTGAAGTTGTTTCTAATACCTGCGCGAGCTTCTGCAAAATGTCAGAAGAAGGATTAGACTTTTCCGTTTCGTAGCGTCCTATCTGTATATAAGTAAGCCCTACCATTTTAGCCAGGTCAGATTGTGTGAGCTTTTTTTTTGTTCTCAAATCCTTAATACGTTCTCCAATGCTCATAATGTATCACTTTAAAACAAATGCCTATCAAAAGTAGGCGATTAAGGCCATTTTTGAAACATAAGGGCTAAATCTTGATACATAACTGTTTTGTATTGTAATACAAATTTGTATTATTGCCAAACAATTATGTATCACGAAGATTTTTAAAAATATTTTTCTATGGCCTTCCGCAGATTGAAAGTTTATCACTCCTTCCGCAGCAGCGACAAGAAAGCAGTACCGGAATTACGCTTGATTGGACAATGGTTAGAGCAATCCGGCTTCAAGATCGGAGAGCAAGTACAAGTCACGATCAAAGACCAGGAGATCATCATTAAACCGATAAGCTGATGGAGATAGCTGAAATCAAATCGCGCCTCTCCATCCTTGCCGTAGCCGATAAACTTGGCATCGCGGTAAACAAATACCGCAAAGCGTTGTGCCCGTTCCATGATGACAAAAGACCAAGCTTACAGTTCAGTGAAGACAAACAGATCTGTACTTGCTTTAGCAGCGGATGTAGTGCTGGCACCATGGATGCCATCAGCCTGGTAGAAAAGAAACTGAATGTAACTACACATGAAGCTATCCAATGGCTGCAGCAAGAATTTAACCTCACAGAATCAACACAAAAAACAGAACCAGCAAAAACAGAAGTGAACTACGCCAAGGTGTTCAACGTGTTCGAAGGGAGCTTGAAGAAGAGCGAGAAGGCACAGAATTATCTAAAGGGGAGAAACCTGAATCCTGCTTCACTCGAAGTCGGCTTCAATGGTACAGCGTGGCCACAGATGAAACACTGCGTAATCTTCCCACTCAAAGATAAAGACGATAAGATCGTAAGCCTTTACGGTCGTTCGATCATCAACGACAAAGAGAATAATCATTACTACACCAAAGACAGAACGGGAGTATATCCACGCTGGCCGCGATCCGGTACACGTACACTTGTCTTTACCGAAAGTGTTATTGATGCAGCCACGTTAGAGCAACTACGCTTCAATATTGAAAATCTTTTTACAGAAGCTACACAGATACTTGCATGCTATGGTACGAATGGATTTACACCCGATCATGAGCAAGCTGTTAAAGCACTAAAGTACCTGGAAGAAGCGATTATATTTTTTGATGGTGATGCAGCAGGCAGAGAAGGAGCAAAGAAATTATCGGAGAAGCTGCAGTCAATTACCAATGTTAAATTATCAATGGTCAATTGTCCTGAAGGAGAAGACATCAACAGCTTGTTACAATCACACGAAGCAGATATTTTTCATCACCTGATCAAAAACAGAATACCATTTTCTTTTTCATCAGAAGCCGATCAACAAACTTCAACACATCATCACGTTGCCCCATCTGCACATTTGCACATTGACAAATTGCACATTAATAACCCTGAATTACTTTTTTACGAAAACGGAGTGTTGAATGTAACTGTACTTGGCGGTATTAAAATCAGTGGCCTTGATCGGTTGAGAGTAACGTTAAAGCTCGAGCATAAGGAAAAGAATCATTTACTACCGCTACGCCACAATTTAGATTTATACAACAAAGGGCAAGTCGATCAGCTTTGTACACAGGCAGCGCAGAGCCTGGACATCAGCACACCGGAAGCTATATATGCTATGGCCGGACTTACTACGGCCTTGGAAGAATACAGGAACATCAGGCTTGAAGCACTCAAACCAAAGAAAGAAGACAAGCGCATCATGAGTGAAGCCGTCAAACGCGAAACGCTTGACTACCTCAAAGAAAAAGAGTTGATGAAGCGCACCTTACAGGATATTATCAGCACGGGCATAGTAGGCGAGAAATTAAACTGCATGATTGCATGGCTTACCTATACGAGCCGGAAAAGAGAAAAGCCGTTGCACCTGATGTGCCTCGGTGCAAGTGGTGTAGGCAAAACTTACCTACAAGAAAAGATCGGTCAGCTCATGCCCGAAGAAGATAAGTTAGAGATCACCACACTAAGTGAAAATGCCTTTTACTACTTCGGTCAGGAAGAACTGAAACACAAACTTATTTTGATTGAAGACCTTGACGGAGCGGAAAATGTTTTATACCCGTTACGCGAGTTGCAGAGTAAAACGAGCATCAGTAAAACCGTAACGCTGAAAGACAACAAAGGGAATTTAAAAACCATCACGCTAAAAGTAGAAGGCCCGGTAAGCGTGAGCAGTTGTACTACGAGAGAGAAGCTATACGAAGACAACGCGAACCGTTGTATACTGCTCTACATCGATACGAGCGTAGAACAAGATAAGCGCATCATGGAACATCAGCAGAAGACCAGCGCAGGCCTTATCAACCGGAATGAAGAAAGCAAGATCAAAGAGAAATTAAAGAACGTGCAACGCTTGTTACGGCCTGTCACCGTTCGTAATCCTTACGCGCAATACATCAACTTACCGGAAGCCGTGTTCAAGCCCAGACGTACCATGTTGCTATTACTAAGCTTCATTGAAACGATCACGTTTTATCATCAGTATCAACGGGAAGTAAAGCACGATTACTCCCTCTCCTCTGGAGAGGGCCGGGGTGAGGCCTACATCGAAAGCACGGTACAAGACATCGAGTATGCTTTTAAACTTCTCAAAGAAGTATTGTTTAGCAAGAGTGACGAGTTAACCGGAGCATGCAGAAAGTTTTTTGAGCAACTCAAAGCGCACCTGAAAAAAGAGAAGAAGCAAAGCTTTTACAGCGCAGCGATTAGAAAAGCATTACGCATGAACCCGAACAATTTAAAACGTTACCTGATGGAGCTGTCACGGTATAGTTATCTGAAGATCAACGGAGGCAACAAGTTCAAAGGCTATGAATACCAGATCGCCAATGAACAAGAGTATGAACAGCTAAAGAGCGACATCGATCAGAAGCTTGAAACTATACTACAAGCCATCAAAGAAGCAGACAAAAAAGTATAGGCTGTCCGCCTCGGACTGGGTCAGTGGGTCAGTAGTGGGTCAGTAGCGTTAGTGACCCACTCAATGGAAAGAAGATCAACAAGTTAAAGGCAGTGGGTCAGTGGATCACGGAAACGCATAGTAACGGACTTTGGCAATCATCATGGAACAGATCATAAACAACTTTAGAAGCTGGCTTGAAATATTGAACTACTCACCCTCAGCGATCAAAAGCAGACCACGTTTACTACAGGAATTTTTCGAGTGGCAAGCGCATCAAAATATAGATCACATCACAGCGGATTTACTCAACCGTTGGTTTGCTTATCTGTCACAACGAGCGTTAAGCCTTCACTCCCTGAAGACGTATCGTAATGCCCTTGTTTTATACAGCAGCTACTTACGCCAGACACAACATGAAAGCTTTGATGTGCCGATAAGCATTAAGGGTAAAGATGCCAGCACACCGGAAGTACTTACCCTTAAAGAGATTGAGAATTTATACAAGGTCACAGAAGAATATCCAGACCCCGGAATAAAAGACAACGGATTATTAGCCATGCGTGAGCGCGTGATCTTAGGTGTGTTCTACGGTTGTGGTGTCCGCCTGAATGAAGGTATGCACCTGCACACCGAAGATGTATTGCTACAGCGAAGTTTACTCTACATCCGTAAAGGCAAAGGCTACAAAGAACGTTACGTTCCGATTGCTACAAAAGTAAAACGCGACATCGAAGATTACTTAACCTACGCACGTCCTGTGTTGCTGCGCAAGCGAAAACACAACGCCTTGTTTGCCGGGTGGTATGGCTCACCGATGAAAAAGAGTGCGCTCTATGAACGAGTACAAATCCTGAAAGACATTGCCAGAATAGATAAGCCCGTAGGCTTGCATACGTTACGCCACAGCATCGCCACGCACTTGCTGCAAAGTGGAATGAAGCTTGAACAGATTGCAAAGTTTTTAGGCCACAGCTCACTTGAATCAACACAAATCTATACGCATATAACCAATGAGAAGGCAACAATGTGAATACAACTTTACCGACCCGAATATTTTAGAGCAACAGCAGAAACTTACTTTTTATCTTCAACAGAAAGGCTTTGCACCCGATAGCCGGAAGATGTACAGCAATTACCTTGGCTATTTTTTAAACTGGCTGTTATCACACCACCTGACAGCTGAAGCAATAACCTACAACGATCTTTTACCCTTCATTAATCACTGTCGGAAAGAAGGCCGGAGCATTAAGAACACCAACCTTGTGCTAACATCCTTACGGCATTACTACAGCATGTTGCAGATACACAACCCCGCAGCGAACGTGTATATACGTGGCGAAGTACAACGCATCCCGCATGATCTGTTAGAAAAAGAAATGCTGGATTACCTCTATGAAAAGTATCAGGTTTACAGCGAACGGACACAGCGAAACAAAGTGATCTTAGGGCTTTACATCTATCAGGCGATTACAACAGATGAGTTGAAGAAATTAGAAACTACACACATCAAACTAAAGGAAGGAAAAATTTATATCCCAGGAACAAAGCAAACCATCAGCAAAGGAGGCAGACAAGCCAGGTGGTTAAAACTGGAAGCTAAACAGATCCTCGACCTACAGGAATATTTATTAGTTACCCGTCCGAAGATTATACACGACATCAAAAGTGGAGAACGATTAAAGCAATCGACACGCAAGCCCAACAAGATTAGTGAATCAGCCTTAACACATCAATTGTTTATCAGCCTGAACGGCTCGGACGAGATCAAGGTGAGTGTACGTTTTTTAATGAAAGACTTACGCAAGATCAATCCAACGGTTAAAGACGCTATGCAAATCCGAAAGAGTGTGATTACTGAATGGTTGAAAGAGAAAGACATTAGAACCGTTCAATACATGGCTGGCCACAGCAGTATAAGTACAACAGAAAGATACCGGGCTGCGAACGTAGAAGAGTTGGAAGAAGCCTTGAAGCTATACCACCCCTTGAAATAAAGCTTAAACATGCCACAAAGATAGGTGCGCGGAATTTTTAGAGTCAAGGGTAAAATGCATGGTCACTATTATTTTTTTATCAAGGAGTAAACAGTTAATGATGAAAAAATAATAGCGCCCACCCTTGCCTCTAAAAATCCGCTCCCTGACAAGCGCAGCATATTTAAACTTTATTAGTATGCAACAGCAAAAACAAATCATTACGTATTGGTTCGCTACCAACGTGTTTAGCGCACCCGTGTCAGTTCAAATCAACATGGCTCAAAGAGATGAAGCAAAAGCAAAAGAGTTGTTCGAAGAAATGTTCCATCCGCTCAGCTGCATCATTATAGAAAAGCCAGCAGCCGGAACGTATTTATTAATAAATGAAGTATGGGAGCTTTAAGCTCCTTTACTTTTTAAGGATGGAAGTGTGCAGTAATTTTTTGGCAGCCCTGGGGGCACCGCGCGCAAAGCCGACACTCCCCCGCCAAAAAAAGAAAGTGAGTGCAAGGTTGAACGTGCGCATTAGCCTTCGTGCCTCAGGCTTAAAGGTAGAAGCGGAGTGCAAGCACTTTTTGTTTATGGCCTCAGCAAACAATCGCGCCAGGTACTACAGGACAGTGAAAAAAATAAAACGTAGTGGAGTGGCCGTGAGTCAAAGCAACGCAGTTGAATTATTTTTTTTTAAAGGAGCGTTGCTTTGTCTCACCGCCACCGTTGTTGAATGGATTTTTATTTTTCACACTGCCTTCCATACCTGTCACGCTTGTTGCCTCTCGGACGTTTGATTTTTTTATTTTTTACCCTGCGGGGCTATGGACAAACTCACATAAACAAAAAGTACTTGCACGGCTTATGGCCGGCCTTTATTTTTTGCGGGGGGCAAAAGGAGGCCGGCCATGCCTGTTGTTCGTGCGCGCCTTGTACCGCGCCTGGCTCCCCCGCACCCCCACACGCCAGGCACGGGCGCGCGTAGTACTCACAGTGATATACATTGTAGCAAGTTCATCAAGACTTGATCGTGAGCAGAAATACACGTGCGCATCACTTTAGCAGCGGCATGAAAGATATTGTGCATTTACGTTGATCAGTAGTTGCCTCGCATCATTTTTTTGAAGGCCAAGTGATGATAACGCTTTGTTGAAACGATTGAAATATATACCCATCACTTGCCCTTCAAAAAAACGTGAACCTTTTTCTTTTCATCAGAAGGCTAATGAAAAAGAAAAAGCTATTTTTAGGGCTTGTAACGTTCTTTGAAGTGGTTGAGAGTTGGCGGTTCCAGTGCTTTTAGATATACTGAAAAAAGGTGTGTAAGGTGGAGTCACTTTGAGTTGAGGGAGTATGATCCAATTATTGGAAGATGGCTTTCACCAGATCCGGCAGAGCAGCATTGGAGCCCTTATTTAGCAATGGGAAATAATCCAGTGAACTATGCTGATCCAGATGGGGGTACCGATGGACCTATCACTTTTAAGCATGGAGATTGTAAATGTTCTTATGTTGATGATGGAGGAAATAGGATTTCAGAATATTCTAACGTTATTGATTTGACAGTCTTGAGGTATTACGCTGGTTTCAATTTTGGTGTAGCTTATGATGAGTTTGTAAAGTCCACCGACAACCTTATAAAGGATTTGGTGGATCCTTTATACGCAAAGAGCTTCAAACAACTACAAAAAGAACTTTCTGAGGTGATACCAGTGCTCGGTCAGGGTTCACTTATTACTGAAGAGCAGATGTCAGCAGATCGGTATAGTCCAAGTAATGAGCAATTGGTATCAGGTACTTTACCGATCTTAATTTCAAAAAGACAATGGAAACTAACTCCAAATGGAGCATCTCAAATGAAAGTTCATAATAAATTTGGAACTTTTTATAAAAGTAAAACTGATGGTACATGGTGGACAAAAGACAATGCCCAACATGGCGGTAGTCACTTTAAAGTTTATGAGGAAGGTAAAAAAGGATTGAATTGGATCAGAGATGCGGATGAATTTGGAAATTATATTTTTAATAAACATAAAGGTTCCACAGGTGTATTTATTCCTTGGGGTCAATTAAAAGCAGTCAAATAAAATGCACATAATTGAAAAAACACCCTTTGTAGCTTTTAGCTGGTTGAATTTTGACAGTCTTCCGAATAGCGATGGATATAGGTTCGAATTATATTCCAAACATGGATTGGGTATTGATGAACTTGCACTTATGTTCTATAGTTTATTTCATGATTTTAAGGATGAAATTCGAATAGGGCAATTTGGGATAAATTCAAATTGGGGAGATTATTGTATTGATACTTGGGACATAGTTAATGAGAAATATGATTACACCATTGACAATAAAAGTTTATCTACTTCCGATTATTTAAACATGTTATCGCAAAACAAAATTGAACCTGAGTACACTGGGTTTTGTAAATGTTTGAATTGGGATAAGTTTCTACCAATAACACTTAGGTGCATATTAGATCATACCGCGCCATATGGATTATTGTTTTACATTCCTAGGTGCAATTTAGTTTTTTACTTTCACCATACCGGAAGCTTTGGCGTTTATTACAAAGAGTTGAATGACGAAGTAAGACGTATTGTTGAAAAAGCGAAACTTGAAAAACTAGAGATTGCGAACAGTAGCGATGATAGAATTATTAAGTCCTCTTAGTAACGGGGCTATTCAAAAGGAAATAGACAATATAAAGCACAAAGAGGAGAATAGAGTTTCGCTTCATTTGCAGGGTGCTGGTCTAGCATTTCGTTGGAAGCTTTAATGTCAATAGAACTTGGACGCTATTGTGTGTATTTAGTGAGAGAAAAATTGTTAACCGAATAATACAATCTAAGAATGGATATGAAAGCAAAAAGAAGATTTATAGTTCTTGTTTTATTCATCTCCCTGTTTGTGAAAAGTTACGCACAGTTTGTTCCTCCACCAACCATGCCTAATTATGGGGCGTTGCAAAGACCGAATATTCCATACTCTCATAATTTCAATTATCTAAACAATGTCCAGCGTGATATCAGCGCCAAATATCTATTCACCATTACACTTCAAAATGACAGTACCTTTACTACCCGCACACGCATTATCCTTTCCGATACGGCATATCATTCTATAGTTGTAAAACACAAAAAGGCAAAGCAAACCTTATTTCCAGAAAACACAAAATCCATTTCACGAGTCGATTATGATGGAAAAGTGTTGATAGGTATTCCTGCGGATAGTTGCTGGTTGTTTAAATGTGATGCGGGTAGGATTAATTCGTATTCGTTTTTAGCAGAACCGGGTATAAACTATGTGATTGCAATACAAAAGGCAGGCAATAACCCCATTGTTCCTTTAACAAAGGAGAATCTTAAATTAATGATTGGAACGGATGATTCTAAAATTTTGGAGTTCATTGAAAGGAAAAAATTTATCAAAGCAATTGAGTTGTATAATAAGAAGTGAATGTAGAATGAATTAAAAAATAATGAGGCTTCTTCTTATTCTTGGTCTATTACTTTCTTCTGTGCCAATCCATGCACAGCAAGAGAATGATGCGCCCAAACCAGAAAAGGAGTTGTTTACTTCACGGCTTAGAAAGAAGATCAAATCATTTTCAAATGTCAAGGTAGATTCATTAAAGCCTGTTGCAACAGATTCTCTTTCTCAAAAAAGTAAATCGTCATTCGCTTCTTTAAAATCTATAAAAGATACTGTCAATGCAACAAGCCTCCAGGATAGCATAAGCTCATTAGTGAAGAATCCATTGGATAGTATAACTCAAAAAGTAAGTGGTGTAAAATCTGCTTCGCAGCAAAGAAGTGATAGCATCCAATCGCTTGCCGGAAGTCTTACTACTAAAGTTGAAGGAGTGGGTGAGCAGGTCAACTCAAAAGCAAGTGAGGCCGGGGAAAAAGTAACTGAAGCGGAAGAGAAATTGAACGAATCTATAACCAAAGCGGAGCAGAAAATAGGTGACATTGAGAATAAAGCGACTTCTGCTATTACCGACCGCACAAGTAAAGTAGAAAGTCAACTGAATAAGGTTACAGGCGAGCAACTAAAACTGCCGGATGTTCAGGAGAAATTAGATATACCAAAAGTAGAGTTGCCGAAAGAGGCATTGCCCGCATTGAAGACCGATGTTCCGAATTTGAATTTGCAGCAAAACGATCTCAACCTTGATCCATCGCTTAAAACAAACATACCTGCTGTAGATGGATCCACTATTTCAAACCTCGGAGAGAAAGTCAACGTGCCGGGTATAAACACCTCTTCCATTGGTGAGCTGGATAAGGTTGACGAAATCGGGAGCCAGATAAAAGACATCGACCAGAACCTTGCTGTGGCGGAAGAGTACGAAAAGGAATTGCAAAAAATAAAGGAAGGTGATTTAACTGAACTGGAGAAAATTCCAGGAGAAGCAGAGAAACAAATTGGTAAGCTCGACCAAGTGAAAGGGTTGAGTGATGAGATCAACAAAGCAACAGCCCAGCAGGCACAGTACGAAGCCATGCTTAAAAATTACCAGGACAAAAAGTTGCTCCAGGAAGAAATGATGCGCAAGGTTGCCAATGTAGCAAACGATGAGCTGGCAAAACATGCCGCGAAGGTGCAACAAGCTCAAAACAAATTATCAAAAGCAAAGCGAGGTGCTGGCCAGATAAAAAGCGTGAAAGATATTTTTAAAGTGAAGTCGGATGAATTGGTTGGGAAGAAGTTCTATGAGCGACTGGTCCCGGGATTAACTACGCAAGTGAATAACAAAGAATATTTCCGCATGGATATGGGACTTCAGCTGGGTTATCGTTTTATGCCGAGAATAACAGCGGGAGTGGGTGCTACCTATCGTGTAGGGTTCGACAAGCAGTTTGAATATTTTGTTAATAACGAAGAAGTATACGGAGGGCGAGTCTATTTAGATTTTGCCATTAAAAAGGGGATATTTGTGCATGGAGAATTTGAAGCGTTGAAGGTTAATCCTAAAAAAATACCAACTGCTCCACCCACATCAAAAGAGAACATTAATAATACCGTTTACGGAAGCTATTTTGGAATAGGTAAGCGGTTCAATGTATCCAGACAAATCCGAGCGAACGTTACAACTTTGTATCGAGTTGAGTATGAAGGGAAACTTCCTTCGATGAGCAAACTCAATATCCGAATGGGGTTTGACTATATGCTTGGGAACAAGAAAAGAAAGTTTAATGTAATAAAGTAGTAACAACAAAAACTCAACGCGCTAACGTTACAATTCCTTTTGCTTCGTGTGCCTTACCTTTAGGGTCGGTATAGAAAATCCGGTAGTAGTAAACTCCATTAGAAGCGTTATCGTTATCTGCTTTTCCGTTCCATCCTGTAAAAAGATCACCAGAGAAAATTTCGCTTCCCCAACGATTTAGAATTACTGTAGTTCCATACTCAATATAGTTATATTCTTTGGGAACGAACATTGGATTAGCGTTGTCTCCATTTGGAGTAAAGATATTGGGCATAGTCAAACGGGTATAGCAGTCAATTGGATTTACCGTAATGGTATCACCACCAATACAGTGGTGGAAACTTCCTTCTACAGAATATGTTCCCTCATCTGAAATCTCCAATGATGACGCAATTGACTGGTCATCCCATCGATATTCAACATTTTTTCGTTCCGGTAAATGTAAAGTAAAGCGATCACCGGAACAGAGAACAGTGTCTACAGGAAGAAAAGGGTTTATGAATGGATTTTTATTTTTGCAGTTAGAAAGAATGATTCCAGATCCCTCTATAGAATGAATAATTAACCATGTATGACCATTTTGTTCAGCGGAAGCAGTAAAGGTAAATTTCTTTTTCAACCACTGATAACCTGAAGAATACGGAAGCCTGGCAACGGGTGTGGCAATCGAGAGATTGGCCTCCTTGCAAGTATAGATCATTGGCTCGAACCCCCACCAATCATTTGCTCCTTCAGCAATGTAGGTAAAATTATAGCTATAGGTTTTTCCGCTTTCCAGTGGTCCACTTAAACGAAGTCCAAAGGCTTCACCATTTTCAGTCCATTGTTTACTTCCCATCCAAATTCCGCGGACTTGACAAGCATCACTTGTAGGTGGTGGTAAGTCCAATGTTGGATTGTTGACAAGTGCACCATCCCACTTCATTTCATCCGGATTCCACTCCAATAAATCGGAAGAAGCATACCGATTTGAACACATGCAAAGATTTTGTAGATCATCAGATCCAGTATACTTCCCAACAGTCTCTACAGAAATAAAGCAGGAATCAACGATTTGCTGTGCCTTAAGTCCAGAATAGATGCTTACAAGGCTAAGAAATAGAACCAAAAACACTTTTTTGTTATACAAGTAAACGGTCATATATAACTGCAATCACAAAAGGCAAAAATACTAAAACAACATCAATTGATATGGTACAGAGTCAGCGATATTGAAAAATATAATTCATCCTGAAAGGTTTTGAAGTATTCCTATCAATAGCGTTTTGGACATGTAATAATATTGTTTGTAAAATAAAATCAGGATGTGACAGTATAGTAAATTCCGGATCAGACAGACTCAACTTTTTTCTTCGAATTCACTTCATTTCAATAAAATTCCAACCCAAAGTCAACATTAATCCGACTTACGCTTAAGCCTTCCTAAGCTGTTCATTTACCATGACCATATCCCCTTCGAGCACATTGATCCTTTCATAAAGTCCAGAAGGTTCCGGAGTCTGACGGGTAAGTTTCATTCTGAATTTACACACAGGATACACAGGTCAGTTATTTCAGGGAAGGTCAAACGATTACAAAATCAGACACGATCAAACAAAAAGTTTCACAAACCTTCATAAACGTTAATTACCCTTAACATTCCTTCACCCTTAGTATGAGCCTGTTCTATTTTTCGAACAGAAAGCAAAGGAATACTCCTGGATAGCAAATCAAAAATCATTGAATCCGAAACAAAGGGAGAGGGTTGGTTGCAACGGAACTGGCGACCAATGCTGATGCACATTAGGAAAAGATAGTGAAGGACTATTTTAGAGGAGAGTAAGAAATATATATTTAAGGAGCGAGGGATGGGTGCAGTTGGAAAAACTATTCGGTGGACACCGGATAGGTTGCGTAGCTATGCAGGTTTTGAAAATTTTTCTGACAAAGAATCAGAACAAGCCATTGATACATTGGAAAGGCTGGCGCGTATCTTGCTTTCCATCTATAAACAAAATAATCTAACCAATGAAGAGTCTGGAGATACTGCAAGGTTTCGGCAAAGGCCAAAAGAAACCAAAGACGGGTAGTGGAAAGAATGCGATTATTTACACGAGGGTATCCAGCAAAGAACAAACAGAAAATTTGAGTCTTGAAGTGCAGCTTAAAGGCTGTGAAAAATTTGCCTCTAAAGGTGCGCTGCACATTAAAGGTATCTTTGGAGGTACTTATGAGAGCGCACAAACCGATGAGCGCAATGAGTTCAAACGCATGGTGGCTTTCGCCAAGAACTACAAAGAAGGGATTTCATACATCATCGTTTACAGTCTTGAACGTTTCAGCCGCACGGGTGAAAATGCGATCTGGCTTTCACGCCAGCTTCGCGAGTTAGGGGTTACTATTATTTCGGTTACGCAGCCAATCGACACCAGCAATCCATCTGGTGTATTGCAACAGAATATTTTATTTCTTTTCAGTCAATATGATAATGACCTTCGGAGACAGAAATGTATTGCCGGAATGAAAGAAAAATTACTCCGGGGTGAGTGGGTAGGAAATGTACCGGTCGGCTATCGCTATGATAGGACGGATACGAAAGAACAAAAGATTGTTATTGCTGAAAAAGGAAAGCTCATCCGAAAGGCCTTCGAATTAAAAGTCCATGATCGGTTGTCTAACACGCAGATTGCGGAGCGCATTACCAAAAGCGGCTTGAAGCTTTGTAAAAAACGCATCTCTGAAATTTTAAGGAACCCGTTTTACTGCGGGTTTATTTCGCATTCCTTACTAGAAGGTGAAGTCGTAAAAGGAAAACATCAGGCCATCATACCTGAAAATCTTTTCTTCCAGGCTAATGAAGTCTTGAAGGAAATGAATGTATCAGGCTATAAGCACAAAAAGCAAAACGAGAATATCCCGCTAAAGAATTTTGTGCATTGTGCTGATTGCGGTACTCTTTTTACAGGCTATATCGTCAAGAAGAAAAACCTATACTATTACAAGTGCAACAAAATTGGTTGCAAGTGTAACAAGAGTGCAAAATCTTTGCATAGCAAGTTTGAGGAAACGCTGTCGAACTATCAAACCAAGAAACAGTACATACCAGCGTTAAAGGACATGCTTTTGGAAAAGTATTATGAAATCATTGGACAGAGCGAAGTCGATACGAAAGACTTGAAGACTAAGTTCACAGAGATGAAACAAAAGATAACTAAGGTAGAGGAGCGCTTTGCGTATGGGGAGATCGATAAGGAAATCTATGATAAAGTATCTTTAAAACTGAAGCAGGAAATGAGCGGACTTTCGGAGGCACTTAGCCAGTCTCAATTTAATTTATCGAACCCATCTAGCGTGATCGACCATACCCTTGAAATGACTTCAAATCTGGTCAATTTGTGGGTTTCAGGAAATGTTACTCAGAGGCAAGACTTGCAAAAACTGCTCTTTCCGGTAGGTATTCAATACGATCGCAAAATTGATCATTATCGAACCAGTGAAGTGAATCCAATCCTTCTTCTAACACATTCATTTTCAGAAGGGTTTGAACAAAATAAAACCGGACAACAAGAAAAACTTTCTTTGTTGTCCGGCTTAGTAGCCCCGAAAGCTACAATGTCGAACCAAAATTTCTAAAGGATTTGAAGCGATTATCTGAAATGTTCCAAGAATTAAACAGGTAAAAATCTAATTATCAGCCTCTTGCAATTTTCTTAAGCGGGCCACATAGAGGCCAAAGGGGACAAGTTTGCTGAATGGTCTTTCATAGTTGTAAAATGAAGATAAACAACACCAAATTCCATTTCCACAACTTGGTCTAATTAAGTTCGTCAAATTTCGCCTTCATTGTAGGATTGCCGTGCGTTAGTTTTTTAATAGTCAAGTCCTCTGTTTTTTCATTTGCAAGGCGGTAGTTATTTTCGTAGGATAACAATGCTTGTTTAGTTTTTTCCAATTCTTTTATTGTCTTGTCAATTCCGTCTATCGCCTCTTTAAATTTACGACTTGCCAAATCATAATTCCTTGCAAACCCTTCTTTAAACTTGTTTATTTTCTCTTCAAAATTAGTAATGTCAATATTTTGGCTTCGTACCAATGCAAGTTCTGATTTGTATTGCATAGAGTTCATTGCCGCATTGCGAAGTAATGTGATAATAGGAATAAAAAATTGAGGCCGTACAACATACATTTTGCTGTATTTATGTGACACGTCAACAATGCCTGAATTATAGAACTCGCTTTCTGCTTCTAAAAGCGAAACAAGAACAGCATATTCACATTTCTTCTCTATTCGATCTTTGTCAAGTTCTTTTAAAAAATCTTCATTCCTTTTTTTTGTAGCCGTTTCGTCACCTTCATTTTTCATTTCAAACATTATTGAAATGATTTCATTTCCCGCTTCGTCAGTCTCTCTGTAAATAAAGTCCCCCTTACTTCCAGATTTAGAGTCGTTGTCTTTTTCAAAATATGCCTTTTGAAAAGCTGTTGCACGAAGTTTGTTAAACTCTGTCTCACAATGTTGTTCAAGTGTTTCGCCCAGCATTTTAGTCGAAAGTTTAAGCTTCATATCTTTAACGCGAGCAATCTCATCGTCTTTATATTTGATGATAGTATCCTTATTTTGCAATTCGGTTGAAAACTTCTGCTTTAACGAATTTTCAAGATTTTGTTTTTCTAGTTCTTTGGTCTTTAAATCATTTGCCAAATTGTCCCGCTCTTTCTCAACCTTTTGCACAGCCTCATTTACAGCAAGTTTTTTTTCAACTTCAACGTTGTCAATTTTTGCTTTTAGTTGCGTTATTTCAGTCTCTTTTTTATTTAGCTTTTCAGTTAATGCCAACTCACTTTGAGCTTTTAGCTCTGCGAGTTCCTTGTCTTTTTTTGCAAGTTGTTCTTGTGAAGAACTTCTGACATTTGCTTCCGCCAATTTTATAGCACTTTCTTTTTCTTTGTCAGCAAGGTTTAGTCGGTTTTGTAATTCTTCTTCAAATTGATGATCTCTAACTTGCTTAAGAATATCAGCAAACCCAGCCTCATCTACTTTAAAAACCTTTTTACAATTCGGGCAAACTATTTCGTTCATATTAATTTTATTTCTTTGTGATCTTTCCTCTGCGTGTGACTCTAACGAGTAAGAAGCTATAGTCGTATTCAAATCACTCTATATGCTTATGTCATTGTCTAATACATCATGTTTGAAAACTCGAATGAGTTCATGGACACTAGTCTCGTCAATGCTTACGGTTTGCTGAAAGATTAGCGCCAGTGAGATCATTTGATCACATTACTTAATGCCCTCACAAAATTGTCATTCTTCGATTTTATGAGAATCTCCTTAAGTTTTGTCCAGTACTCGGTTGTAACAAGTTTTGAAAGTTCCGAGCAAATAATAAAAGCAAGATGATATTCAAAGTCAAACCATTTTTCGCTTGTTATTATTTCCGTACGTGGAGAATTAAGATCCAAGTCACGATTGCCACAAATATCAACGACTAAGATCAACGGAAAAGGAAAAGAAATTTCTACTTGATTGTCCTTTCTTCTCCAATATTCAGGAAAAAGAGAAGAAGGAACTTCTATGCCATGCAGAGATAGTCGTGATTGGGATTCAGCTAACTTTCTTGTTGAACTGTCTTTACTTATACCTCCTTCATCATTCACTGTTATTGAGTTTGATTCCTGTTTTATTGAGTTTGTAGAAACCCATAGTTTTTTTTCAAGAGTATAGTTTTCGTTCTCCACAGTAATTTCTATAGAAGGTAGGTTAATGTTTTCAACTGGGTTTCCGTGACTTTCTAAAACTGCAATCAATGCTGAACCAATTATTCCTCCCTCATGCCGTTCCAACGGGATTTCAAAAGTTCTTATGTTCTCATTTTCGTCCCATGTATAGTCTTTAAGAGAGATTGCAGTAACTTCCTTGAAGCTATTTTCATCTCTTACTGTTTGAAGAGAATTGGTATAAATATTAATTTTAAATGGTGGATTTGGAATTACATTCTCAACTGATTGGATAAATCCAGTTTCCGTCATTTTCTCCCATGGATTCCGAGTTCCTCTTAGAATAAGTTTTGTTGTAGTTCCCGGAAGGTCGCGTTTACCCTCCCTTATCCAGAAAATACTTTCTTGGCCTTCAACTGTAATATTCAAAGATTCACTTGATCTATGTTGCGCGTAAACTCTCTTCGTATCAACTATTAAAGTATCTGCAACCATAAAGCAAGATAAGATACCAATCCCAAACCTCGATGTTGGCGTAAAGTCTGCATTTGTTTCAGATTTTATATTGTAAAAATCAATTGATTTGTAAAATGAGGATCCAACTTTCGCGTAATATTTATCAATGATATCTTGATCCATTCCTGTTCCATTATCTTCTATTTCAAGAATCATATCTTTGTCGTCTGCATAATACTTGACAGAGATTTCTGGGCGGTACAAGTTCCCCCAATTTTTTTCTTGTGCCTCTCGAAGAAGGCAAGCATCAATAGAATTTTGCAACAGTTCTCGAAGTGCGACTTCTGGATTTCCGTATAATTTTGTTCCCATTAAGAGGTCAATGACTTGACGCTTGCTTAAATTAAATTGAGTATCTCGATATATATATATTGGTTGATTGTGAATGTTCGTTTTTGTTATGATCTTTTCACGATTTACTTTGAATGGAAACTTAACAGCAATATCTCGGCTCTTACTCTTATTAAACTCATTCAAAGTTGAGATTACATTGTTACAAACACTCAACTCTTTGTCGATGTAATCACAGAACTGGTGGATTGACGCTTCGATTGCAGGATGCGTACATTTTACACTGAATTGAATTAAATCGGGGCTTATTTCCCAAGCTTCAACCGCTCTATGTTTATTCCATTCTTTCAACGAAACGGGATTTCTGACATATAGGTGGGAAAACAAAATTGCTGGAGTCCGTTTAGCATCAAAATCCAGTATGTCAGCTAATCTCAAAATCACCCCAACTAATGGTAGGCATGCAAATGTTTTGTCCGCACACAGGTAATTTTTGTCAAGGTCCAATAGCGATAGGGCATCTTCATTGTGACTATAACAAATTTGCGCAAATTCTACAGTTAAGTCAGTGTCACGATAAAGAATCATGCCGTCCCAATCTCTTTCAATTATTTCTCTTGCTCTTTGTGCATGAGTTTGTCTAATAAACTCTGTAATTAAATATGCCTTTATTGTATCAGCATTAGTGTTTTTTCCTTGATCAATTAGTCGTTCAATAATATCTTGTTGTTCAGGTCTTGCTGAATAAAAACGTTTGAATTGATTAAAGGAATTCTCTTCATCTCGATCAAGTTCAGGCTCATCATCCCAAACCTTTTTCCAAGTCACAATTTGCTTTTCTTCAGGGGACATTCCTATATCATGAAAGAACGCACTTAAAACCAGAAGCATCAGTTCAGGTGCCGACAAATTCTTAATAATTTGTTCAGGTATTAACTTTTCCATCAAACCTAATACTCTAAAAAGATGGTCACCATCATGGAGAGTAAATTCACCCATGTGCCTGATAATTGTCTTTGTCCTTTGGAAGGCATAAGATACAGCCTTGTCAACTAATGCAATTACATCTGCATCCTTGTCAATGCACTTTGCTTTTAAAGTGGTATATATTAAACTCCTTTGAAGTCGTAGTAAAAATTCCTCCTTGTAATCGTCTGCCATTGGTTATATTTTGTATTGAAAGATAGAACTCTGATTCTTAAACCCGCTTATTTCGAATTCGCTGAGGTTCAGCCCTTCATGGCTTTTAAAACTGAATTTTATGCATTGATAGAAGTTAACATCGTTTCAAATTGTGCTATAATTTCATTGTGATCAGCATTTGTTAGGGGAGCTCCAGAAGTAATCTTCTGATTGAGAAAACTTGCAAATACAGATATGGCCTGAGTATTAACCCTATTCCTTAGGATCGTTGACCTTCCAAGTTCAGTTATCCGATCAAAAAATTCCAGCAGTAAATCCTGATAAAGTGGTTCATTGTAATTGTCATTGATTGAACGAAAACTTCTTAAGAAAGAAGATAAAAGAGAGTGTATTAACTGATTAATATTTCCACGTCCATACAAAACAATATTTTGAAGCTTACTTAATTTTAAAATTGCTTCCATTGCTTGAACCACTCTTTGATTGTCTATTGATTGAGCAATGGCAGTTGTTGATTTATGCAGAGCAGCCTCAGATTGTGACGTCAGTGAAGGGAGTGTTGTCTTAATTGTTGCAATGTCTCTTTTTGCGTTTTCAACATCAGTTTTGATTTCGGCAATTGCTTCAATGTGTTTTCCGTGTTCGTTGATTTTACTTTCCGCTTGGTTTGCTTTTGTTTCAATTTCTTTTAACGTATCGATACTTTTCAAATTGACAACGATAGGAATAAAAATTCCAAGTAATCCGAACACGCCAATCCAAATTGTTACCCAAGTATTTATTTTGCTTATTTCTGTATCAATGCTTCGTTTAGAATCTTCAACAGCTCTGTCGCAATTGCTGACTAAAAACTCAATGTGTTTTTTTAACTCTGCCACCTGTTCACCTGTGATTGGTTTGTTATTAGTTTTTTCAAGGAAAGAAACATAAGGGCGAATCTCAACCTGTGGTATATCATTACTTCTTTTTGTATATCTGTCAATTAGAAACTTAGATACTTTCTTTTTTATTGAATCAGAAATTTGCTGTTTGTCTTGTGCTGAAACATTGATAACTAAAATGTCAGGCAAAAGGGGATGAGAGCTAGATTGCTGTTTTAGAATTTCCGAAATTGTTGCAGTTGTTGCCTCGTCTCGTTCCTTCTCATAGCTGTTTACAACTGTGTAACCAATAACGATTGTTGCTAAAATTAAAAAAAAGGCTATTAACCCAACGCCAAACCAAAGCCGTTTATAAAAAGGTGTTTCTTTCATTTTATTACAATTGGGGTTTGAGGATATGAATACGGAACATAGGCTGGCAAACGATAAACAAGGTTCTTGAAATCTCCTTCCAATTCTGATTCTTCGTGTTTAAAAAGTTTAGCGAAAAGAATATTTTCAATATTCCTTGTGGTTGTAGCTTTAATTATGCTTTCGAAAATTAATTGGTCGTGTGTAAATAAAATAAGTTGTAATTCTTTGTCTGGAGTAAATTCTTTAAATAGTTCAAAGAGTTTTGTAACAAACTCCTCAATTGTTGTTCTATTTTCAAAGTCGCTTGCGTAAAACACGTCATCTAAAACCAAGGGCAAATTGATCCCCGTGTTCTTTCTCGAAGCGACCGCAATGCTTATTCCCACCATAGTGCAAAACAGGCGGTAATGGAATGTGTTGAAATATTTATTTACCTCTTGGGCAGTATGAGTTTTATCAAGGGGTTCAATATAAGCAGTAATAATTTCGGAAATTACTTCTCCTGTTTCTTCATCCCAACTTTCAGGTTTCATTTCAAACTTCAAAGTTGCAGGTCTATTTTCTAAGTATAAATATTTATCAAGAATCTCTTTGACTATTTTCTGAATAGGTTCAAATGCCCCTTTTATTTCATTTGCAAGTTCGCGATGAAATTCGTTCGCATACTTACGTGTATCACTTTTTATTTGAGAATAAAGCCCAACTACTTCAGTTGATATTACCAACTCCGGTTTCTTTACCTCAACACTTTTTTGTTCGGCTACTATTTGTGCTTGTAACTGCTGGATTTCATTTTTGAGAATTGCAATTTCACCTTCTCTTGTATTGACTTGAAGTTTTGATTTTGCTTGAACCTCAATTTCATCAATTAGTCCTTGCCTTTTGATTTCAAACCTTGGAATTGTCTCTATAGGAGATTTTAATTTATCTGAAATAAATGCCGAATGGTTTCTAACGATTTCATTTTGCTGATTCAATTTTGCAATTACGCTGATACCGCTTGCTTCAATTGTAGGAATCTTTGAAAATATATCCTGTGAATACAATTCATTCAAATAACTTAAAAGTTCATTTGTTGAAACTGAAAGTGGATTGAATTCTTCTTTATCCTTTATCAGCGAAATATCATAAGCCACCTTCCCTCTAAGTGAAACAATCTTTGAATTTAGGTCTGAAAGTAAAGTAGTCAAGCTATTTGAAACTCTTGATAGATCTGCTGAAAGTTTATTGAATTGCTCAAGTCGCTGAATCTTTTGTTCAAGATGACTTTTGATTTCATCGTTATTTAATTTGGAGTTGTTGCAGATAGGGCAGGACTGTTCTTCGTTCAAAAACTTTAACCCTTCACTCAAAAATTGTATCTGGTTTAATCCGCTGGTCTTTTCAGAAACTGCAATAAACTCATCATAAAGATTTGAAAATTGCGTAGCAATTTTCAAAAGTTCTTCCTGTCTATACTCAAAAGAAAATCGTGTGTTCCGCAGTTGTTGAACTAGTTGAAGAATTGCATGAACTTTCTGAGTTTGGTCTGTTGAAACTTCACCTTGTTGAAGTTGGGTTAGTAACTTTGTTTTTTCCTCAATAGACTTTTTATTCCTCTCAATAATATCTTCAGAGTTTTTTATTTCTCTTTCTAAGTTTGATTTTTTATTTGTTTCAATTTTTCTTGCGTAGCCTGCAAATGCAAAAAGTTCCTTTTCTTTTTGCAGTAGTTCAGAAAGTCCAACGCTGTTTGCAATTAGGTTCTGAAAAGAGTCATTGCTGTTGCTTCTGAAATTTAATTGTCCGTTGGTGTAAATGTCATAGTCGCTTATGAAATGACTGTTAGGGTTGATTTTATTTCTAACTGCTTTTGGAATGTTCTCTTGCGAAATCTCAAAAACTTTGTTGCCTTTCAATTTTATGCTGCATTGCGAATTGATAAATGGATTGTCAAAATGCTGTAAGTAGGTTTTGAAGTCATTAGAACCATCTTCAAGTTGATGAGAAGTTCTAAGTAGCGCCTCACCTATTCGTTGACAAAACGAATACTCAAGAGCATCGTAAATTGACGATTTTCCAAAAGCATTTGCACCAAGTATCACTATACTCTGCGGCTCTTTCTTTTCGTTTGAAAAGTCAATACCAAAAGGAATTGCACTGGGTGGAAGGCCTCTGATGGATTGTAATTTTATACTTTGAATTCTAAGATCAAGCCCTTGCCACTCGTTAATCTCATTACCTTCCGCTGTTTCGGTTTCACTGAATTCTCTATCAGAAAGAGTATAGCGTTTATAGAACGGAGATAACTTCGCAAAATAGGATTCACGGTTTGAAGTATCAATGTCAGGGTGCCTGGCGAGAATAATAGAAAGCAAGTTGTCACTCAAAGTCGGTGACTTTGATAGCTGTTTAAAAAAGGTTGCACTGTCTATTATCATTTTAGTGTCTTTTTCTTTGATTCGAGTATTGTCATAGGGTAGCTGTTAACAACTCAAGATAAGCCCCCTGGCCTATGTCCAGGTATCGCACGCCTCTGAGTACATTCATGAATCCACTTCTGCATCAAAGAAGTAGTTTTTGAATAAATTAATTATCTGTTGATTCCCGTGGGCTGATGATCAGATTGGATCGGGTGGGTCAAGGAATCTTTTTCAATGTAAAAAAGTAATTTGGATGTTGCAATAGCGCACACTCTAGACTTGCGTTGGTTTAATCCAATATTCTAACACAAGCTCCAGCATTATTTAAAATTGATTTGAGACAAGATGGTTGGATCGGTAATCTTATCGTCTTCTGAAAGTAAAATGGCTTTACTGATAATTACCGATAATCCGGCATCACCTTCAAAGGGCAAAAAGACTTGACTAGTTGTATCTTTTTTGGAGCGATCAGGTACGATGCAGAGGTATTGATCATTTGGCTCCATTAAAATATTTGTACTGCCAAGATGTATTTTATACGTTCGCTTTTTTCCTTTAACCACAAGGAATTTGTCCTTAATTGTTGCTACGGATGCAATTTTTAATCGCGGCACAAGGTTCTCTAAAATCTCTTTTCGGGTTTTCGCAATCTCCGTCAGTTCACCAAACGAAAACGCTTGCCAGTAGTCACGATAAGCCGGAATACCGCCATTGTCTCTCCAGTTTGGATCGTTCCCTACACTGGCTACGCCTACAAATAAATCAACGTCTCGCATAACTTCGGAGAATACAACGGGCGGAATGTTGATCAATTCTGCCGGCTCGTTGTTCTCAGTATTAACAAAACGAATCTGATCAGTTGAAACATAGTTCCAAATACCGGTGTCGTTAAAAGCGTTGTCAGCATTTACTTCACTAACCCAGAACTCAGCCCGAAGTTTATTTTCAGGAAAGTTAAGCAACGCCTCTTCATTATCTCGTCCGTCATCATACGCCCCAAGCAAAGAATATTTCCATCCCCGTGCTTTTGCCAAAGAATTAAATTGATGTTGCTTCAGAATGTGCGCTGCCATACGATTGCTATAGGTACGCGTATTAACTTCCGCATCGGTAAGCAAATACACTTCGCGATACGCCTGTTTGATCGGTTGCAGAATTTTCCTGCTCATCAAAAACTCACGCCACGAACGGATTTCATGAACGGTAGCGGTAGCAGGATGCCAAAGCGAAACCTGGTGTGTTGCTTCGGGAGTGTAGACATTGGCATTCAACGTAGTCCATTGTCCATCCACGTAAAGTGTCGTGGATGTTTTGTTGACAGCTTCAAAGTTCCATAGGATGTCTTTTGCTAAAAAAGATAGCAGTCCATGCATGAAATAGTGTTTGGCAAAATATTCCCAACTCATCTTACGCTCCGATCGGAACATGCGATCGATCCGATCCCGCTGGGCGGTCAATGCGATTTCAATCTGTTTGGCTGTATCTTTAATTTTCTTGAGCTTCTCTTTGTGTTTATCCTGAACAACGGAGGGTACAGATTTTTGAGGCGTGCCATCTGGCTTATACCATTCAATACGAACATCACCTATACCTTCAATTTTGATCACGGCTTTATAGTCATCCAAAAGGTATTCACGCTTGCCATCCTTCAGACCATAATCATCTACCGCTAAATCTTCGATCTCCATTACTGATATACCCTCTGCAAGCGCAGCTTCCTGTAAGTATTTTTCGATAAGGGTTTGCGTGTTGTTTTGTTTGATCCGAAGCTTCAACCGGGATAAATGGGCAATCCCCTCTAGTCCTTTCGATTTATAAAGTGTGTAGAGACAGGCATTTCCTACAGAAGGTGCCGCAGGCCCTTTGCCCGGAATTTTTTTAAAACTGCGTTCGCACAAGGCAGCAAGATTGTGAAGGGTTCGCGTGTCGTGAAATTGCGAGCACATCCATATAATTCCTTTTAATGCGTCATGAGTAGGGGCGTTCAGAAACTCAATACTGCTGTAGCGATACTCTCGCCCATTGTATGTCTGAGTATGTTCCTGAACAATTTCCTTTTGCTTGATAATAAATTCAAACCAGTCGTTGGCTACACTTTTGAATTTATCGTTGCCAATATCTTTTACCAACAACCGATTTTGATCGCTGTATTTATTAGAGGGCTTGGCACCATTCGCTTTTTGCGCGTGACTGATGAGCGGATACCAATGAATTTTATCTTCATCAGGTAATGCTGCTATGATCGAATTGGCATACAGTGCAAATTGATCATCGCCAAAAAAGAGGGTAGGCTTAATACTTGTCTTTCCATCAACCGATTCAAACAAAATGGTTTCGAGTTTATCTACCAGCTTGATCGTTTCTTTGTCACTTCGGTTTAGCTTGGTTATTGCCGATTTAAGATTTGTTAAACTATCTCTTACTTGTTGAGGTAGGTTACCCTGTTCAAAATTTCGCTCTACTTGTATAACGAATTGACTCAATGGCCAGCCATTAACATCACTCCATTTACCTCTTCGAAAGGATATAAACGCACTGACAATATTCTCTACGTCATCCCCATCGAGAATATTTTTTACTTTAAACAGATGGCTAAGATACGTGTGCCGAAGCTCGGATCTTATTTGTTCTGGATCAGTGCCAGTATAGTAGTCTTTGCCGTCATTGTAATCATGAATGGCTTTGATGGCATAAAGAATAAAATCTACTTTTTGTTTATCGGGCAATGCAAGGACTGTATTCGTAGTCTCTAAATCTTTGGGCTTAACAGACCAATAAGAAATGTTCTTCGATTTGATTTCATCATAAGCGTCATCAATAATAGAATCGAATGCTTTCTCTTCTTTCGAGGAAAGTGCTTTTTTTATAAATCCAAAAAGTTTCATGGTCAACCTCCTACGAGTGGTGTGAGTTTAACAAAGCTAAGGTGTGTTGAAGGCTTTATGTCGACTTGTTGCTCAAGTTCCTGAGCCTGGAAATTATCGATCAAAATGAAATAGCCATTTTTTAAGAAGGCATCGAGGGCAATGTAGATTTGCTTTTCAGCATCTACTTTCTTGCGCTCTTTCATCTTGTAGCCGTTTAAGGTTTTCTCAGCGTGTGTGGGCTGCACAAGTCCCTGGAAATATTCTGGCAGTTTGGTATTATAACGTTCAACTTCAGCAACCACACGAGCCTCAATTATTTCTTTCACCGTAACCCGATTACTTTTTAATGAAATGTTTATTTCGCTGATAATCTTTCCCGCTCCGGTTTGGTCCTGTATTCTTAAGACAACTTCTTGCATAGCTTTAAATTTCAGTCAACTTACTGAGAAATTTTTAATTTGTTTACATGCATCAACCAAGCGATAAAATCCATCTTGAGCGGATGTTGTATAAGCCCGAGCGTAGTTAGAATCTACGCGATAAAAGAGCCATTGAAAAAATTGCTGCTTCGTTTATCGCAAACAAATCATTTTTTCACTTAAAAGTGGACAGGTTTCACTCAAATGTCCAGTTTTTGGCAAAAAATGAACATTCGAGTGTTTTCTGTCCAGTTTTAAGCAATATCTTTACGCTATGTCCAGATTATTGAAGAAAATGGACATTTAAATGGCAAAATACGACAGAACAGCACCGTACAATGGACTTCCGCCACTGCCGCCCCCAGCAGAGATTGAGAATGACCCGGAAATACTCAAAAAGTTAATAGCAACTTCCAGAGTACTGGCAACGTTCGGGGCAAACGTGCAACGGCTTCCGAATCCTACCATGTTGGTTAATACAATTGCACTTCAAGAAGCAAAGACTTCAACAGCTATCGAGAACATTTTCACAACAGAGGATGAACTTTACAAAGCAATATCAGATACAGCCCGTGAGGAGAGAGCAAACCCTGCTACGAAGGAAGTTTTAAAATATAGAGAAGCATTATGGGAGGCCTATCGTCAATTGCAAAATGAAAATTCGATTTCCATAGATCTTGTCGTTCACATCTTCCAACAGATTAAAGAAACAACGGCTGGTCTTCGTCCGCCACAGGCACAGGTTGTAATTCGTCAAGGCCAAAGCGAATTCAGAACAGGAGAAATTATTTACACTCCTCCAAGAGGTGAAGATATTGTTGAAAATCTAATGAGCAATCTCTTGGATTATCTTAACGATGACGAAAAGTATCCCGTTGATCCGATATTAAAAATGTGTGTTGCCCATTACCAGTTTGAAGCAATACACCCGTTTCAGGACGGCAATGGCCGAACAGGTCGCATCCTGAATTTGCTTTACCTGGTACAGAAAGGACTGCTTTCACAACCCGTACTGTATTTGTCAAAATACATAATCGTTAACAAGACAGACTACTATTACAATCTTGCAGGGGTAACACAGCGAGGTGCTTGGAAACCTTGGATACTCTATATGCTTGATGCTGTCGAAGTCACTGCGACTATGTCTAACGAACTTATCAACGAAATTGTCTCGCAGATGAAAGCCACGCTCGACCATGGTAAGAAGCACATTAAATGGTATACAAAAGAAGTGAATGAAGCTCTGTTTCATCAGCCGTATAGTCGTCCGAAAACAATTGGTGATGCTGTCGGGAAAACTTCAAGAACCACGTTGACCAAATACATGGATGAGCTGGTGCAAGCGAAAATTCTTACACCTAAAAAGGAAGGCACAGATGTATTTTATCTTAATGATGATTTGATCCGAATTTTACAACGATAACTCTGTTGTGTTCATGAAGATTCAATATTGCTCAGACCTTCATTTAGAATTTCCGGTAAACAAAAAGTACCTGAAAGTAAATCCCATTAAGCCAGAAGGTGATATCCTGATTTTGGCTGGTGATGTCACTCTTTTCACAGAAATTGAAAAAGAAAAAGATTTTTTTGATTTTGTTTCAGACAACTTTGAACATTCATACTGGATTCCGGGCAATCATGAGTATTATCGATCGGACATAACACAGAGAACAGGAACATTCCAGGAAAGCATTCGAAATAATGTGTCGCTACTGAATAACAGCACAATTCAGTACAAAGATGTTCGGCTTATTTTTTCAACGTTGTGGTCAAAGATTGATTTAACAAGGGAATGGGTCATCAAAAAAAATATGGCTGATTTTCGTCTGATCAAGTCAAACGGAAACATGATAAATATTGATGACTATAATCACTTACATGAAGAATGCCTCTCCTTTATTTCAAAAGAGATACAGACAGAAACTGATAAGAAAACGGTAGTAGTATCACATCACTTACCAACATTCTTCAACTATCCGGAAAAATACAGGCACAGTGAATTAAATTCTGCTTTTGCTACTGAACTTTTTGACTTGATTGAAAAATCAAATGTTGACTATTGGATTTACGGGCATAGTCATGAAGTAGTACCGGACTTTAAAATTGGCAGGACAACTTTGACTACGAATCAGCTTGGGTATGCTGAGCATGGAGAGCATTTAAAATTTATAAGCAATAAATTACTTCTATAATTAACAGAATTAACAGATGTACCTCCTTCCTTTTAGAAATCAGTATCGGGATCATGATTTCACTTTGATTTCCGATGCTATCAAAGAGTATTTTCCAGTCGACAGTCCTGAAAGGCTAACTCCTCAAACTGTATTGTCATCGCCCGGTTGGAAGAAAATGGGAGAAATCGTCAACAAGGAATTCCTAGCTGAAAAAGCCTATCACGACAAGTGGGGTAAATTGACTTCAAATCTCAAAAAAGTATTTAAGAAGCCAGTTAGTGGACACCCCGATTTGGCAGGTGGAGGTTTTTTTGGGGAAGTGATTATCGAGGAAGACAAGAAGCCGGATTTCATCAGGCAAAAAAGTCTTCGGTTCTATATCAGTATAATTGGACCATTCTTTTCAATTCATGGTGTTGATAGTTCTATAGCAATTTTAGAGATTGAGTCACGAGTAAAAGATTTTAATAAGGGAAATTTTGCAGCAACCCACGCGATCACAATTTCTCCAGCTTTCGAATATCAGGAATTATTTAATAAGCTCGAAGACGAGTTAAGGGCTTTCTTTCCTGGATACTTATTTGTCCCTTATTTAGTCGGAATGACTACGATGAAAAACATCTCGGTAGCTGATGAGCTTCGTGATACTAGAAGCATGGACACTATTTACGAAGCCCTTTTTGGATATGGTTCTGTTCAGGAATGCTTAACCAGAGGTGACCGAAACTATGGAATGAATGACTGGGTCAAGCCTCTTGATACGAAGGAGCAGTCATTGATTGATTTGATCTCGCAGCATGTTATCGAAGCACCTTCTGATATTACTCTCCACAAAGTCTGGAAACTTCAGGAATCAAAAGGACTGGATACTTTCAAGGTATCAGGCAACCTGATGTTGGGTATGGATCTCTTTGACGTCATCGACTTAAGTGATAAGTCTACTATAATTATCATATCCGAAAAAGATCGCGGAACACCATCCACTACTAAATACAAGATCCTCGATAATGTTATAGAAATTTCTGACAAGGTTTCCTTAAAAATTATAAACCTAACCCAAGATATCTTGACGCTACATTTAATACTTGACTTTGAGCATAAAGATGTCTCTGTAAAAGGTGCAGCGGTTGAGATGAAGTTTGTTCAGATGAAAACGATGGATTAGGTTTTTATGCGTTCAATGAATATGGAATTCAATAGTCGAATCTTCTTTACGTTATTTCCAAAAGGCTATTGGATACTAGTTGCTATTGGGACTGGTCTCAGCTTTTTGAGCGAGACATCACAACTCGGGAACGTACTAATTAATTTTGGTTCTTTTTTAATTGCGTTCAAAGCAGCAGTAATCATCCATGAGACTGGGCATCTTATTGCTGCAAAACTTGTTGGAGGAGTTCCTAGAAGAATGGTATTGGGAAAAGGACATGAGCTTTACCGGATGAAAGCTTTCGATATAATCGTGATTATAAATTCAAACTTCCTCGGTGGCTATGCTTACGCTTCAATAGATCGCCCGAAGTTTATAAAACTACGCTACGCTTTTTTTACTCTTGGAGGTATACTTCTCAACGTACTGGTTGCTCTTGCATTTTATGCTTTGTTCGATTTAGGTTTTAATAATTCTAATGATGAGATATCCATTGCTATTCCGTTCACGATTTTTCTGGCTAACGCATTAATGATAATTAACTTCATTCCTTACTACACAACCGTGTTAGGTATGAAGGTGCCGACCGATGGATTATCGCTCCTGAAATTACCATTCACAAAGATTAAAGACGTTGAAAAAAGACTAGACGACAACCTTCTATTCGATGGTCATGAATACCTGGAGAAGAAAGAATATCAATCAGCATGGAATGTATTTACTAACTACTTTAATAAGTACCGAGAAAGCAAAATCATTTCATTAAGCTTATCGTATATTTTGCTTAAGACTGGACAGCCAGAAAAGAGTATTGAGGAGTCATTGAAACTATTGGATGTAATTAATGACAAAGAAACTCGTCCGTTCGTTGGAATAATCTACAACCAGTTGGCGTGGACCTATCTCGTATTAAATGACATCGAGAAAGCGGATCATTTTTCAGCATTAGCAATCAAAACGATTCCCAACGAAAATTCTATTCGAGGTACGCGAGGTTCAGTTCTTGTTGAGAAGGGCTTGACAAGTGAAGGTATGACTCTGCTCTTTCCTAATATGGACTTTCAATTTGTTAACAATGCCACGCTCGCTACCTCAATTTATTTAATGCTCGCATATCATCTAAAAGGCGAATTGAGCGAGAGCAGTAAGTACCTGGAATTTGTTAAAGCAAACTCTGAAAAATTGGAAGCTGACGAGAAGATTCTGTTTGAGAGAAATTTATTAAAAATGAACGCTCAGGAAGAGGCCGTGAAATAATCTAAGACTTGACTTCTCATCCCATTGCAAATTCCAGATCAGACAAATTCAACTCCCTTCAACTTGCTTTAACTCTCTCCAACCTAATTTCAACTCAATTCCAACTTTGAAATAACTATGTCCTTCATTATAAGGAAACAACATGGAACGTATGAGTGCCCTACTGAAATAGCTATTATCTTTCCTTAAATTTCCAAACAAACCCCAACGCAGATTTCTTTTTATTATTGACAGCTGCAGATATTAATGTGGTTTGAACGCCCTCTGCACGCGCGGCTTCTGAGATACTTGGAAATTCAGCAAGATGTTTTCCTTTAAGCGAATATTTTATCACGGGTTTGCTGATGCTGGATAAATGCTCCCGTGTTGAAGCGTGATATTTTTCAATATCTATTTTTTTTCGTCCTTCGCCCAATTGCCAAATGAACCCACCTGTTGTTTTCAACTTACCTCTTGTTACGGCTGAGATGGTAGAAGAAGAGATACCGGTTTCTTTCTCTGCCACTCTCATGCTGGTGAATACACGTAGTTTTTTTCCTTTCAGGTTATACTGAGTAACCATTTGGGCTTTGTTAGAAGATGGAGTCTTTGCCAACTCACCTCTATATCGATTTCCTTTAGATCGCCATACATTACCGGCACCAATTCGCGTGGGTTTGTCAATATCATTATATATAGTTAATGCTGATATTTTGCATGGA
>JANMRZ010000162.1:0-46643 GCA_031388805.1 Chryseolinea sp. | reverse complement strand
GACTCACAATATGAGTTCCTAGATCAAAAAAGAAAAAGGAAAGTACTGGAAATGAAAAAGCTAATTCATAAGTTTGAGATCACACCTGACGACCTTGGATTACAATTGAATATCAACAACTTGTAAAACGTTAGTCAGAATATCCGTCCCAGCAGTGTCTCCATTTCGGGACGCTGCGTAATTGAAGCAACCTTCTCCACCAATCTCAATAGTTAGAGGTCTTGCAACTCTCCCCATATCTTTTTACATTGATCCACGATTCCGCTGACCCACCTGATCCAATCCGATCCTAGCCCACAGAGGAATCAAACAGTTTTATAATTTAAAGAGAGCGCTTGAAATAGAGAGATATAAGCAATATTGCTTATATCTAATTGTTAGCGACAACCTTGTGACAGTGCTATTCACGTAGACTGAAAATCAACAATTACCAGACACTACAATGAAATTTGCATTATAAATTTTATCGCCACAGAATATAATAGCTAAATATGAAAATTCGTTCGTTTTTTTCTTGCCAGATTATAGTGGCTTTGCTTTTGATAAATAAAGCCGAATGCCAGGTAATTGGACATGGTACTTTATTAAATAAAACACTTCACTCTGAAATCCTTGGAGACAACCGTGTTGGGCTGAATACGGAACGCAATGTCAAGATATATCTTCCTCCAGACTATAATTCCTCCGGCAAACGCTATCCGGTTGTTTATTATTTGCACAACTTCTACTCTAATAACGAGCAACTTTTTTCCGATGGCAGGCTAGTAATGCTCACCGAACGCGGCTTTGCAACAGGTGTGGTAAAGGATTTTATTCTCGTTGCCGCAGACTATAGCACAGCTGTTGTTGGTAGCTTTTACGAAAATTCGCCAGTTAGTGGTCGCTGGCTTGACTTTACTACCAATGAGCTGGTACCATTCATAGATAGCCAGTTTCGTACTATTCCAAACCGGGACAGCAGGGCAGTAATCGGAAATTTTTTTGGTGGTCGTGGAGCACTTAAGCTTGCTATGACTCGCCCAGACATTTTCAGCGTAGTATATGCACTTCATCCTGTAGCAACAGGACAAGGTGATTTGCCCTGGGTTTCATTAGATGGACTGGATTTTAAAAAAATGTATGAGGCAAAATCCCCTGATGATCTGAAAGAATCAACGCGAACTTTAATTTTTTTAGTAGTGTGCCAGGCGTTCCTTCCTAATCTTTCCAAACCTCCTTTATACTGCGACTTTTTATATGAACCTGATAAAAACGAAAAGCTTGTGTTGAACAGTGCAAACATGCAGAAAGCAAAAGTTGGCTTTCAACTTGAAGAAACATTGCCTGAATCAGCTGATAACCTTAAGACCATGAGAGGTATAGCTTTTGACTGGGGACGTTTTGACCCGAACCAGGATCATGTAGTGGCAAACAGGGTTTTTAGTAGAAGGCTTGAAGATTTAGGTGTTGAATATGAAGCTGAAGAATATCGGGGGAATCCTTCTAACCGGTTATGGACTGATGATGGTCGATATTTCACCCGGGTACTACCTTTTCTTGCCAGACACCTTGTGTTCGAAAAAAAATAACGTAAGCTACACGCCTTATTGCCTTCGCTGGGGCGGAAGTTATTTCCGTCCCCTTACTGAATCTGATAAGTTGATTAATCTACGACAGGAACCCTGCCTACCGGCAGGCAGGTTAGTTCCAAGTCCACACTTTTCGATACTCAACCTTCTCCACCAATCTCAATAGGTAGGGTCTTGCAACTCTCCCCATATCTTTTTACATTGTTAAACGATTCCGCTGACTCACCTGATCCAATCCGATCCCAGCCCACAGAAAAATCAAAATAGTTTTATAATTTTATAAGCAATACTTACAATAAAGATATATAGGCAATATTGCTTATATATAATTGTTGCGGGTCATGCCGTCAGATAAAAAGACACAAGCAACAAAAGAGATTTGGTTTCATACCGACAGATATAGCTACCTATGCAATGAGAATAATATTGATTTTTTTACTTATTACTTGGATTAGTTGCTCTAATAAAAAGTCAGAAAGTACAGATGGACAGATAACAATGGACATTAGTGCAATTGACGCTAAATTCCCTCTTCAATTGAGCAAAATTGACTTGAACAATAAAAATAATGAACAGCTTAATTATGGAATCTATTCAAAAATTGAACGTGCAGTTAAAGACTATTATTCAGATGAATGCATAATAGATAGCTCACACAACTATAAAGACACTTACATAAGCACTATTCGTTTAAAGGATAATTTACAGACAATTTTCTTGGTTTTATTAAAGAATTATCCAACGGAGGAGGTTAGTAGTAAAGTTCTGTTTTATAACAATCAGAAAAAAGAATTTATAGACGAGACTTTGGACTTTAAAATTTACGCCTTGTTTGATTTTGAAAACCAACAACTTAAGCCAACAAACCTTAAAACTGACTTTAAGATTGACACACCGGAAATACAACTAATAGATTTTGATAAAGACGGAATAAATGATTTTAAATTCACAAGATTATTTCACAACGGAACATTTAATTCAATTCAATCGACCGTTTTGACAATTAAAAATTCAAGTTTAGACACCCTGGACTTTAAAGAAAACGGACTTGGGGAATGGGCAGAGAAATAAATTCTCCAAGACGGCACGACCCCCCGCTGGGGCGGAAGTTATTTCCGTCCCCCTTATTGAATCTGATAAGTTGATTAATTTACGACTGGAACTTAGTTCCAGAGCACTATTAAAATATTTTAAGATCACAATGAAAACGATTCCTTTTCTCCGATGCCTGAATATGAAAGAGGCAATTGATTTTTACACTAATATCCTGGATTTTAAATTAAAATATCCGAATGCTTCAGCAGATGATTGGGTTGTGGATTTGGTTAATGGAGAAGCAGAACTTGGACTCACCATTTTGGAGGGCGATCAAAAATTGGGAATAAATGTATACGTACGAGTAGACGAAGTTGATAACTTATTCAAAAAATATGTTAGCCGAGGATTAGTTGCTCCGAATAAGCCAGAGTCACCAGTTCATAATGGCCCCATAGATCAAAGTTGGGGTATGAGAGAATTCTATGTCAACGACCCAAGTGGAAACACGTTGAGATTTGGTAAGATCATTGACCAGTAATTTCAATAGGGTAGAGGTCTTGCAACTCTCCCCATATCTTTTTAAATTGATCAACGAAGCAATGATGTACTGATATTGAAATGTTGTAGTGCACAGACTTGATAAAAATTAAATGAGACAAATAATTTACCCGTTACTTTTCGCGACTTCAATATTGGTTTCCTGTGGACAACACGCTGAGAAATCATATAAAAAGAAGAAGGATAAAGAAATAAGTAAGGCGGCAAAGAAATTTAAAATAAAAGGAGAGGACATAGTTCAATTCATTGAACCCATTGGCGGGTGTTTTGCGACTGACAAAATAACTGTGGATGGTGAACAAGTTGAATATATGTACCGGGAAAAACCTGAATTTGAAGAGGATAGTGGATGGCGATTTCTATCCGGAACGGAGACCCAAGACTATGCTGATAATCCCGACAATTGGTTAATCTATGACGTGAACACGATCATCAATTATGACAAGGCAATAATGAAGTACATAGACCTACCAATAGGAACTGAATTAGAAAGAATAAAAGGAACAGACGAATTCAAAAGAATTAATAACTAATGACATTTGATCAATAAAGACTTGATACTTAAAACTTAATCATATGAAGGACATAATAATGCTCGTTGCAATTTTTGCATTAACCGTAATTGCTTCATCTGCTCAAGTGACGACTGACGCTTCTAATCACCTTGTTTTCAAAGGAGTTCCTATTGATGGGACGCTCCAAGAGTATATTATAAAAATGGAAAAGAATGGATTTGCCCGCATCCGTACTGAAGATGGAGTATCACTATTAAAAGGGGATTTTGCATCATATAAGAATTGCACCGTGGGAGTAGTAACATTGAAACAAAAAGATCTAGTTAGTAAAATAACAGTGATGTTTCCAGAGCAAGATACTTGGTCATCTCTTTCATCTAATTACTTTTCATTAAAAGAAATGTTAACTGAAAAATATGGAGAACCATTAGATTTTGTAGAGAAATTTGATGGGTTAGAACCAGACGATGATAACTCTAGAATGCACAATGTGAAATTTGACAATTGTAAGTATTACACAACATATAAAACAGAGAAAGGGACTATTCAGTTATCAATCGACCATGATGGAGTAACAAGTTGCTTCGTGCTATTGACATATCATGATAAAATCAATAGTAGTATAATAAAGAAAAAGGCAATAGATGACCTATAATTTGACCCATCTCGCGCGAAAACTGCTTTTGTGCGCTGAAGAAATCTAAGTAGGTTATACTTTTATAAAACAGGAGCTTAGTTCCGAGTCTGCACTTTTTCATCCCCCAACCTTCCCCGCTAATCTCAATAGGGCAGAGGCCTTGCAACTCTCCCCATATCTTTTTACATTGATCAACGATTTCGCTGACCCACCTGATCCAATCCGATCCCAGCCCACAGAGGAATCAAACAGTTGTATATTTTAAAAGCAGCGTTAGCAATAGGGAGGTATAGGCAATTTTTCCTATATGCAATTGTTATCGGCAACTGTAAGACGACATATAACAATCGAAATCAGGGAAAGTAAATGACAGGATATAACAACTTCACAAGAGGTTCAGAGTGGAGAATTTGGGACTTGCATATCCATACTCCAGGAACAAAAAAGAACGACCTATTCACAGGAACAACTCTTGATGAAAAATGGCAGAACTATGTCGCCAGCATGAACAATTCAATAGAGGAAATTTCAGTGATTGGAATTACTGATTATTTCAGCGTGGAGAATTATTTCAAGTTTAAGCACTTTGTTGCAAATGGCGAAATCACGAAGAAATTTGATCTTATTGTTCCAAATATCGAATTAAGAGTTTTGCCGGTAACTGGTTCCGCAACCCCAATAAACATTCATTGTTTATTTGATCCTTTAATAGATTCAGAAATTGAAACAAGATTTTTGGCAAAGCTTCAATTCAATAATTCTTCAAGCAATTACTCAGCTACAAAATCTGAACTAATAAGATTTGGACGTAATCACACTAATGACCAATCTTTAAATGAAGAAACTGCATACAAAAAAGGCGTAGAACAGTTTGTAGTTACTCTTGATTCACTAGGCGCAATTTTTAAGAATGACCCAACTCTAAGAGAAAGCACTATTGTAGTAGTTTCCAATAGAAGTACTGATGGTGTAACTGGCGCTATCAAGCATGAAGACTTCTTTATAAACAAAACTGAGTCTCAATTAGATGCGACTAGACAAAGTTTATATCAATTTTCCGATGCCATATTCTCATCAAATCAAAAAGACAGGGATTACTTTTCAGGAAAAAGTGTTGATAATGGAAAATTAGTGATTAGAAAATGTGGTTCTTTAAAGCCCTGCTATCACGGTTGCGATGCTCACTCTAATGACAAAATATTTAGACCAGATGATAACAGATTCTGTTGGATTAAAGCTGACCCTACATTTGAAGGACTAAAACAAACTCTCTATGAACCTGAAGATAGAGTGAAAATTCAAGCCTTACAACCTGATTTGAAAAATGACAGGTTTATTATATCCGAACTGCAATTTATCGATTCTGGAAATCTATTTGGAAGCCAAAAGATACAACTAAATGAAAACCTAAATTCAATAATTGGCGGTAAATCATCAGGTAAATCCTTATTACTTTTTTCAACAGCTAAGAGTATAGACCCTGAGCAAGTAGACAGAGCTTCCAAAAGATTGAATTTTGACGGTTATAGGTTTGACACAACCTTTGATTTCAAAGTGATCTGGAAAAATGGTGATGAAGATTATTATAGCAAAAGTGACCCAACACAAAAACTCCACAAAATATCATATATACCGCAGTTGTACATAAACTATCTAGTAGAAAAAAACAACAAGGAAGAGTTGAATCAACTTATCAAAAGTATTCTTTTACAGGATTCAGAATTTAAAACATTTTACGAAGATACTTTTAGATCTTTAGCAGAAACTAATTCGGAAATTGAGAGACTACTAAACGAATATTTTAAAGTTAGAAATAAGGCCTTGGAGGTTCAGCAAAAATCAAAGGACGTAGGAAATTCAAAAACTATTCAACAAGCAATTCAAAACACAACCGACCTTATTTTGAAGGGACAAAAAGCATCCAACCTTTCAGAAACCGAATTTAAGGAATACAACGAATTAGCTCAGGCTAAATCCACACTTGAGGCGGAATTAAGGACTTTATCCACTAAGGAAATTACGTTACAGAAGGTTTTAAATGAGTTAGTTTCAAGTAAACAAAATCTACTTGGCAAGATAGATGCAGAAGTAGCTCTTAAAGGCTCTCTAGATAGAATTTTAGATGAGCTAGGAGATATAAGCGAAGATATTGCTTCAATTAAGTTACTATTGGTTCAAGATTATGATAAAGTAATTCAAAATCTAAAAGAGAATATTTCGAAGTTAGACTTAGCAAATAAGAAGGCTGCAATTGAAAAGCAACTATTGCAAAATTCAGAAAAACTGAAACCCTTACTTGAAAAACTTGCTGGACAGAAGGAAATTCAAAAGCTCTCCAAACAACTTGAGGAAGAAAAACAGAAATTCCAAACTGCACTAGCTCTTGAACAGCAGTTTAAAAATTTAATTGAAGAATATAATAGCATACGTAAACAAACGGCAAACCTTTTAAACATACGGTTTACAACATACAAGCTGGTAGTCGATAAGGTTAATAGTACTAAAAACAATATCGGCTCAGACATTCAACTGAATAGCGGTCTGATTTACAAGCAAGAAAACTTTTCTTTATTTGGCCAAGTAAACAAAGCAGCATTAAGGAGTGATCATTACTTTAATGGTTTTTTTGCAGGTGGAAATTTAGATTATGCTAAAATAATTGAGTTGTATGAAAAGCCTTTAAAAGTTCAAGAAGATAAATTATTTTCAACGTCTGATGACTCCATTCCATTAAAAGTAAGAATATCATTAGAGGATGTTTTGAGAGGAATAACAAAAGATGCTTTTGAAATTGACTATACTGTTACATACAAGGGTGACAACTTACTACATATGTCACCTGGTAAAAAAGGAACGGTTTTATTAATTTTATTTTTGCAAATAAGTTCAGCGGAGTTTCCAATTTTAATAGACCAACCAGAGGACAATCTTGATAATAGAACCATATATGAACTTCTCTGTAAGATGATTAAAGAGAAAAAGAAGGAACGTCAAATTTTAATTGTATCACACAATGCAAATTTGGTTGTTGCAACTGACACGGAAAATATAATAGTTGCTAATCAGAAAGGACAATCTGAAGGGAGTTCGGGTGGAACTTATCGTTTTGAATATGTAAATGGTTCCTTAGAACACGCAAGAGCTAAAGACGAAAAAGTGCTTTCTATTTTGCTAAGTCAGGGAATTAGAGAACATGTTTGTGATATACTTGAAGGAGGAGATGAGGCTTTTAAACAAAGAGAGAAGAAATATTCAATCAAGAATTGACGAACAAGAAAGAGCAGCCGATAATAACATCTATAATTCATCTTAGACCTAGTCAATACACTACTCCATCTTAAGTGAATCCACCGGATTACTTTTTGATGCTCTCAGCGTCTGCGAACCACCTGTTGCGTGTATGCTGTAATATGCTTTCTCCTCAGCCTGCGGCATACATTGATCACCAGTGAACGTAGCCGCTTCACCATCGGTTGCTCATCGCGGGGAAGGGTGGTCATCATGTGATCGATATCAACAGTCGTGACTGATTTCCTGGTATGATTAAGGTACAATCCAACAAAACAATATCAGTGTGGAAAAAGGGCTACAGCAATGAAAATAATTTCATTCACCATCAATCGGAGAATAAGCATGTATATCCCCACTATCATTCATTAGTCCATTTGCACGGATAGTGTCAGATTGAACTACTGTATCTTAAATATTAATACAAGTAGTAAACATTTAAACACATAACATTATGGTAGCAACAACAGAAGTAAAATTTGATAAAGATCTGGCGAACAAAAAAATCACCGTCACCAAACATTTTAATGCGCGGCCGGAGGTTCTATGGCAAGCCTGGACAAAAAAAGATGTATTGGATCAATGGTGGGCGCCAAAGCCATGGCGTGCTGAAACCAGTAAGCTCGAATTACAGGAGGGAGGCACGTGGCAATATGCTATGGTGGGACCTGAGAATGAAAGGCATTATGCAAAAGTACAGTACACCAAAGTACAGGCACCAAAAACGCTGGAGGGCATCGATTCCTTTACCGATGAAAAAGGTTTTGTCAATGCAGAACTTCCGCAGACGCACTGGAAGGTTGACTTCAGATCGGCAGGAGCAGGAACAGATTTGAAAGTTGTAATGACTTCAAAGACCGAGAATGCCATTGAGAAATTACTCGAGATGGGTTTCGAAGAAGGCTTCACATTGGGCCTTAGCAACCTGGATGAATACCTTGAACAACAGTAGCAGGAGTGAAGCAAGTGATGATGTCCGTCAGCAGGCGGGCATCATCATTTTATTTTTTTGAATGTTGTGTATATGTTTATCTACTCCATCTTCAACGAATCTACCGGATTACTTTTTGATGCCCTCAACGTCTGCGAACCAATCGTAAGCATGCCCAGAACAAGTAGTACAGACGTACCTATCAATACTGTAGTCCAACCAAATTCCACCCGATTCGGAAACTCCTGAAGCCAGAGGTTGTTCACGAAATAACTTAAGGGTGCACCAATACCAATGGAGATCAACAGCATCTTCAAAAATCCTTTCGACAACAAGAGGGCAATGCTCCAATCTTTTGCGCCCAGTATTTTTCGAATGCCCACTTCTTTGGTCTTGCGCTCTGCCGTATAGGTTGCCATACCCAACAAACCTAAACACGCAATGATGATGGCCAGAATTGAAATGAATCCAAGAATTGAAACCACGTCAAAGATCGCATGATGTGTGGCCTGCAATTGTTCATCGAAGAATTCATACTTAAACGGATGGGCAGGGTCGATCTTCTTCCACTGGCGTTCAAGATTCGCCATCGTCTGCATCAAATCCGTTGAACTTAACTTTACATTGATGTATTCAAAGTTGTCAGGTCTATTCTGCACCATAAGCGGTTCAATAGCATCTTCATTAATTAACAATGAATATCGAAAGTCTTTCACCACACCAATAATTTTGAACTGTTCTTTACCCCACTTCGTCTCCACCATCTCTCCAATCACTTCCGATGGAAGCGTAAAGCCTAACTTCTTTACCATGGCTTCATTCACCACAATATTTTGAGCAGGCTCTTCTGCCATTACATTTCTGCCGGCAATCACTTTAATTCCGAGGTTGTCCATAAAATGTTCATCCGCAAACAAGAGGTCGTTGCTGAAGTATTCATCTTTGCTCCCTTGTTTTCGCATTTCATTTCCATTGCTTCTGCCACCGGCAGGAATGATATCACACGCTGAAATAGAGACGACACCCGGCACACTTTGTAATTCGTTGGCAAGCTTCTGATGATCGATTCCCTGCAATTCTATATTCACCACGTTGCTGGTGTTAAACCCATAGTCAAACGCAAGGAAATGTTTAAACTGATTGTATATCAGAATTGAAGTAGTGATAAAAAACAAGGAGATCACAAACTGAGACACGCCCAGTACTTTGCGCATGCCCAGCTTTCCGGGCGCTACGGCATGTAAATTCTTCAACACTTTTATCGGTTGGTACTTTGATAAATGCAATGCCGGATATAAACCGGCTACAATACCTATCACCAAAGCAAATCCTGTAAACATCAAATAGACCGAAGGCACCATGGGAAGTTCAAAGTTCAAATACTGATTCACCCACAGTCCTTTGAAGGCCGGCACAAGAAAGAGCAAGAGTACAAACGCCATCGCCAGGGAAATCATAGCCGTAATAATCGACTCACTCAAAAACTGGAAGATGAGATTCTTTCGAAAGGCACCCGTCACTTTACGCACACCAATTTCTTTTGCACGCGTAAGCGCCCGCGCAATGGAAAGATTGGTGTAGTTCAGACAAGCCGATAACATAATGACGAGCGCCAGCGCCCACAAAAAGTAATAACCAATCATGGGCATGCGAGTATTTGTATCGTTCCCGGTAAGACCTAAGGCTACCTCTCCTAAACTTTGAGGTTGAAGTTTAAAACCTTTCGTTAAGTCCGATTTAAGATTAGCGTATTTGCGAATGACCAGATCATTTAATGCTGCCGATAAGTCTCCTGTATTTTTATCCTCATCTAAAAGCACAAACGTATAGGTGCGAAAGTACATTTCCCAATTGTTACTCAAATCATCCGTCTTCTTGTCGGCCACGAACGACTGCCGTGTAGCAGAAGATACCAGCACATCAAATGTTAAGTGCGATACATATTTGGATTCATCGATTACGCCAGTGATGGTAAAATTCCCCCAAGGTGATGGAGCAGAAGAAACACCATCAAAGTCAAGCGGAAAGGGTAATTGCCGATCCGCAAAATCAACCACCTTGCCAACGGCTGGTTCATTACCAAAAAGTTTAGTAGCCACTTCACGGCTAATCACCATCGAGAAAGGAGCGGAGAGTGCGGTGTGTTTATCGCCTTCTTCCAATTCGAAACTGAAGATGGAAAAGAACGATGGCTCAGCAAAGTAGCCGCGCATTTCAGTAACATTCTTTTGGTAGGAAACATCTCCACCAACACCCGGTGTAAGATTAGTTGCTTCCTCTATAATAGGATAGTCTGCTTTCAATGCATGCGCCAACGGGAACGGTGACGTGGCATACGGTTGACGAGATCCTTCCTGGTCGGATAATATTCGGTAAATGCGATCCTTCTTTTCGTGGAACTGATCGTATCGATCCTGATCGGCCAGCATGAGCATGATCAACATACAAACCGACATGGCCACGGCCAGCCCGAAGATGTTAATGAATGAAAATGTCTTATACTTCAGAATGTTTCTGATTCCGACTTTGAAATAATTGCTGAACATATCAAATTCATTTAGATGATACTGTAGTCTTGATTTTCGAATGGCAAAAGGGCGCAGGTAATTGGCCACCTCATACCAGTAAGCAAATTTTGCTCTAAGCGCTGATTTGCTTTTAAGTGTTGAATAGAATTGCTCATCCAGATCACCTTGCACTTCTTCGGCCAGATCACTTCGGAGGAAGCGAAGAAGCAATCGTTGTGCAAGTTTGGGCGGTATGGATTTGTCTCTCTTCATGTATCGTTTCTTGTTGCAAGCTTTTCGCTATCCGTAAACGAAAACCGATTGTTAGTCCATCTTTAAGTTCTCGGCAGGTTTAATTAATCCCGCTTTGATTGACTGATAACTAATCGTAAGCACGGCAATGAACACCCCAATGGCACCCGCCAATACAAATACATCCCATGTAATTTCTGTACGATACGTAAAGTCCTGAAGCCATTTATTCATCATGTACCATGCGATAGGAACGGCTATCACGATGGAGATCAGAACTAATTTCAAAAAGTTAAGTGTGAGTAAATTGAAGATACTTTTTAAGGAAGCTCCAAGGACTAAACGAATGCTGATTTCCTTACTGCGTTGCTCTACCATAAAAGCAGACAAAGCAAACAACCCAAGACACGCGACAATAATTGCCAGCACGGCTGCACTGATAAATATTCTTCCCATGCGTTGAACATCTTCATACATGCGGGCGTAACTCTCATCCAGAAAGGAGTACCGAATAGGTTGATTAGGAGAAAACTTTTTCCATATAGCCTCGATAGAGGTAAGAGCCGAAGACATATCTGTTGAACCGATTTTAACCGATACAATATTCGAATCATCCCCAAGGATCATCGCGAGGGGTCCGATTTCATCACGCAATGATTCAAAATGAAAATTCTCAACAACGCCAATCACATTGTACGCTTGCCAGTTCATAATACGCTGGCCTACCGGATCCTTCAACTCCAATTTTTTTGCCATGGCCTGGTTAATAATAATAGAAGCTGAATCAGTGCGCATGTCTTCAGAGAAATTTCTTCCATCAACAAGCTTCATCCCCATTGTTTTGATATAGTCGTAATCAATTCGCCACATTTGGCCTCCTACAGATTGATCCGTTGTGCTTCTGCCTTCTTTAAAGAAACTATTTCCATTTCGTTTTGTGCCTTTAATAGGAAGGTAATCACTGATGGTGGCACTCTTTACAGAGGACAGCTTAGTGAGTTCGTTCTTGAAAGTTTTAATCTGTTTATCCAGTGTGCTCGTGCCTTGTATTACTAACACCTGATCTTTATCAAAGCCTACTTTTTTATTCAGTATGTAATCTACCTGGCGATAAATAATGAACGTGGCAATAATCAGGGTAATGGAAGTGGTGAATTGAAATACAACGAGCATGCTCCTTGTCGTTGCATTTTTACTTCCTCTGCTCACATTGCCTTTGAGCACATTCACTGGTTTGAATGCAGAGAGATAAAATGCAGGGTAAAGTCCTGCGAGTAATCCAATTGCAATCACGGCTATAGCAATGATTGGATACAACTGCCATTCTTGCCAAGGGAAGATCAACGATTTAGCTGCCAGCATATTAAAGAAGGGCAGGAGTAACGAAGCAATCACTAGTCCTAATGCAAAGGATAGAAAACTAAATACCAACGACTCGGTTAAAAACTGATTGATAATACTGCTTCGATTAGACCCAACCGTTTTTCGAAGACCTACTTCTTTCGCGCGGTTGGCTGACTTCGCTGTAGAAAGATTAATAAAATTGATGCAGGCTATTACGAGAATGAATGCAGCGATCGCTCCGAACAGCCAGACAAAACGGATATCGCCATGCGATACCGGATCAGCAATTCCGTCTGACTTCAGGTAGATGTCTTTTACAGGCTGTAGTTCAAACCACGCACTGGTGGAAGCTTCTTTCGCGTCTGCCATTCCCTCGCTCAGCCAGAAAGGAAGCAAATATTTTTCAATGATTCTGGAGAGTTTTTTCTCAAGCTGTGCAACGTCTGTTCCTTCACGCACTACTATATAAGTAGGATAGTTTGTCGCACCCCAATAGGATTGTTCTCCTTCCCCAAACTCAACGCCTTTCATCGTCATGATGAAATCGCAATGTAGATGAGAGTTAGCAGGGAAGTCGTTTATTACACCTCCAACCTTAAAGGGATTCAAATAGCCGTTGTTGATCACCATCAGTTTGCCGACCGGATTCTCACCTGGAAAATATTTGTCGGCTTTGCTTTTGGTAATCACAAGGGTTTGAGGCTCATCCAGACAATGTTTAAGATTTCCGTAGACCATTGGTACTTGAAGGATTTCCAACAAATCCTGATCAGCATAGATGAACCCATCTTCGTATGTATTGTCGGTTTCATCAGCGCGTCTGATCTGATTGCTACCTGCACCAAAAAGTTCACTTGAATTATAGCGGCCTACTTTTTCAATTTCGGGGTAATCGTCTTTTAGTGCCTTTGCAAAAGGTGCCTGAAACCAAACATCTTTTCCTTTTTCACCTTTGAAATCGTAGGCGATTACTACTCTATAAATTCGATCCCCATCGGGATAGTGAAGATCGTAGCTAAGTTCATCTCTAATGAACAATGCAATCAGCAAACAAGCCGCAATGCCCAATGCAAAACCGCCTATCTTGACAGAGGAATACATTTTCTGTTTCGATAAATTTCTCCAGCCGATTTTAAAATAATTTTGAAGCATATCAAGATGGTTTGAATAATGATGTTTCGATTTTCTAAGAGCAAATGGACGTATATAGTGAATGACCTGATACCAGTAGTTCAGTTGCGCTTTTGTTGTTGATTTTTTCTTCAGCGTTACATAAAAATTTTCTTCCAGATCGCCACGCACTTCTTCCGCCAGATCAGTTCGCAGGAACGAATCCAATAGCTTATTGGCTAGTCGGGGAGGGAAGGGTGGTAGATCTTTTTTCAAGTAGTATTTTTAGTTACAGGTTTCCGGTTGCCAGTTACCGGTGACTGGTAACCGGTAACTAGTTTATCCAATGCCCAGGTTTAATTTTCCTGTAGCAAAATCAGGAAACTGATTCCACAATGACACTTTGAAATCACGTGCGGCTACTAATGTCTTGCGACCGTAGGCTGTGATGGTGTAAATTCGTTTTCTTCTTCCACCTCGCTCGGCTGTTGAATCGCCCATTTCGGATTTTAGAAATCCTTTCTCTTCTAATCGGGTGAGGGTGGAGTGAACAGCACCAATGGATACAGAGCGACCGGTCTGTGATTCAAATTCCTGGGCGATGTTAAAAGCGTATGCTTCTTCTCCGAGTATACCTACCAGCAGCAAGATAACCTCTTCAAATTCGCCTAATTTTGTTTCGATCATGACGTATGTTACTAGATTGTAGAGCATATATACGAAAGAGATTCGTATATGTTCTACTATTTAGTAAGAAATGCTAAAAAATAGTAAATATGGACGGTGCTCCATTTAAAAGACCGGCTCGAATAATTCAAAGATTCATTAATTCATTCCCACAGATTACGCAGATCGAACCCGCGCAGATCACGCAGATCAGGGTGCATTCATCAGCGAGATCTGCGTGCCTTTAAGTCTGCGTCATCTGCGGGAAAACACTTTTGTTGTCAGGGACTTTCGGTTGAATGTTGAAGAAAACGAATCGATTGTCATGAACATTCAGTTGAAGTTGGCAGAAAATGAATCGATTGTCATGGACCTATCGGTTTGATTTGGCAGATAATTCGCGATCGCTCACGAAAGTCAATCGAATGTTGACGACTTTAAACCAATAGTTGACAACATCCGACTAATCGTTGGCAACAATCATCTCATTGTTGGCGATTATAATCCTTATGCATGCAACTTCAACCGGATGTCTGCCACAATAATCAGATAGTGAACTACTGACGGCCGCAAACTTGGAACCTGGAACTTGAAACCGATAGTTATTCCGTCTTGCCGGTTTCCGGTAACTGGAAACCGGTAACTATTCAGACCTAAGACTCTTCACAGGATTAGCCAGTGCTGCCTTGATGGATTGATAGCTCACCGTGAGTAAGGTGATAACAAGAGCACTCAATCCGGCAGTCGCAAAAATCCACCATGCCAATTCAGTGCGATATTGAAAACCTTCGAGCCAGTTGTTCAGCATGAGGTAGGTGATGGGAATAGAAATAACAATAGAGATCCCGATCAACACGACAAAGTCCTTTGACAACATCTTCCAAAGGTTAAAAACAGATGCTCCCATTATTTTTCGAATGCCAATTTCTTTTGTACGTTGTTGAGTAGCAAACGAAGCAAGGCCAAATAATCCTAAACACGAAATGAAAATAGCAAGCAAGGCAAACAGAGAAGCCAGTCTTCCGATACGCTCTTCACTGGCAAATTTATTTTCATATTCCTGATCGATGAATTTGAATTCGAATGGAACGGTATGCATCACTGACTTAAAAACATTTTCTGTCCGCGCGATCGCTTCATGGGAATTTAGATTCGGATTCAAACGCATGGTAATCCATGAAGTGCCAATGGTATTTAAGAAAAGATCACTCGTCATAAAATACAAGCTCGGCTTTGCAGGTTCATAGGGTGAATCCACGATCACATCCTGGATCACACCGATCACTCTGAATTTTCTTCCTTGCCACTCAATCTCTTCGTCTATAGGATTTTGCCAACCGATTAATCGGGCAGCAGTCTGGTTGAGGATGACCGCAGAAGAATCCGTTGACAGTTCACTGGAGTAATCGCGACCTTGTACAAAATTCCAACCCATCATAGAACCGTATTCAGGCGTTACGGCCATGCAGGCGAAACCAACTTTTTCATTCATATCTTTTCCTTGCCAACTGAAGTTGTTTAAGGTAAACCAGGTTTCGGTAGCGGGACTTGAAGATTCTGCCAGTTCAACAATGGCATCCGCTTGTTTCAATTTATTTCGAAGCGGTCGAATCTTCCCCCAGAACTCATTCGAGTTTTTTCGGATCATGATAAGTCCCTCTCGTGTATATCCAATCGGTCTGTCCTTTGCGAATTGAATCTGTCGCCACACCGTGATGGTTCCAATGATCAGTGCTACTGACACAGAGAATTGCAAGATCACCAATACCTTGCGGGGAACATTTGCGAATTGACCGGCACGGAATACTCCTTTCAAAACTTTTACAGGCTGGAACGAAGAGAGAAATAAAGCTGGGTAACTTCCTGCAAGAATGCTGGTGGCCAATACAAAACATAATGCAGTCAGAAGAAACGTTGAGTTGGTCCACGGCATAGCCATTTCTTTTTCGGCCAGTTGGTTGAACCACGGTAATGAGAGGCTTGCCAACCCAATAGCCAACACAAACGCAAACGCGACAATTAAAAAAGTTTCGATGAAGAACTGACCAATCAACTGAGCACGTGCGGAGCCAATCGATTTACGAATGCCCACTTCTTTAGCGCGCATTTCCGATTGTGCCGTACTTAAATTCATGAAGTTGATGCAGGCAAGAACAAGAACAAACATTCCGATAATACCAAACAACCACACGAACTGAATACGTCCACCATTTTCTTTACCATCTTTCCACTCCGAGTGTAAATGCCATCGACTCATGGGTTGCAGAAAAACCAACGGATTCTCTGACGTAGCTTGCTCGCGAGGTAGTTTGTTGAACTTTACTTTCTCTATTTTTTTTGAGACTGCTTCAAAAGAAGTTGTGGGTTCTATTTCAACAAACGTGATGGCTTCCGTAAAATTGATATCATCGCTGTTCCAGTTATTCTCATCATCCTTTAACCAGGGATTGGCCGAAACCCACGTATCCCAACTGGAAATGAATTGCAGGGAATGAAACCGAGAGTTGGCTGGAACATTTTTAAAGATTCCCGTTACCTTCACATCCATTTTGTTATCGATCTTCAAAAGTTGATTGAGTGGATCCTGATCACCGAAGAGCGCCTGAGCCGTAGCTTCAGATAATACAATCGAAGAGGGATCGTCCAAACTTTTCCACGAACCCTGAAGCATTTGAAATGAAAACATTTCCAATCCTTCTTTATCCATGAACGTACCGTTTCGCGGAATTTTCTTTTCATCAATAGCAAGTACATGACTGCCTTCCCACCACATTTGCACCACATGTTTGAAGTCGCTGCGGTAAACGCTTCTTAACTCATTAGACATGGGCACCGGCACAGCTGGGTTTGTTTTGATTTCGTGGGATATGGTTTGATGCTGATATACCTGTGCGATGTGATCGAAATTCTTGTGATAGGAATTAAAAGAGATTTCATCATATACCCACATGCCAATCAGAAGTGTAACGGCCATCCCAACCGAAAGACCGATAATGTTAATGTAGGAGTACCCTTTATTCTTGATGAGGCTTCTCCATCCGATCTTGAAATAACTTTTATACATGCCGTAAGTATTTAAATTTTTATATCCTTCTGCTGGCCTGATGATGCTGGGTCTAAACAGCAACAGAACATCCATTCCAAATCGTATATCTGCAATTCTTTTTCCTTTTTCTTTTACTCGCTCATCATACAACTCCATCAAATCTCCCTCAATGTATTTCAGCAACTTCGGATGGCAGAACCAGCGGAAGAAGCGGAGGGGGAGACCTGGCGGATAACTTTTCATATTCTTTTTTTGGACGTTAGTATCAAGACATGAGACAATAGACTGATCTTGATACTCATGTCTTGCTACAAATATCTATTCACTTCTCAGACTTTTCACCGGATTCGACAATGCCGCTTTTACCGACTGAAAACTAACTGTCGCAAGTGTGATCAGTAACGCACCAAGGCCCGATACAGCAAAGACCCACCACGAAAGTTCGGTATGGTATTGGTATTTCTTTAGCCAATTGAAAAGAGCATAATAGGAGACCGGTAAAGCAATCGCGCAAGAGATTACCACCAATACAATAAAATCTCCCGAAAGCATTTTCCACAGGTGTCCCACGGACGCACCCATGACTTTGCGAATACCGATTTCTTTTGTTCGCTGTTCAGCAACGAACGAAGCCAGACCAAACAATCCTAGGCAACTGATAATGATGGCGAGCGTTGCAAAGACAGAAGCAAGTTTTCCGATGCGCTCTTCCGCTGCGAACTTCAATCCATACTCCTGGTCAGCGAACTTGCAATCGAACGGAACGTCTGGGACTACCTTGCGGAATACTTCTTCGATTTTCGGAAGCGCTTCGCTCACGCTAACGTTAGGGGTAATCTTAATGTTGGTCCAATTTTTCCATCCCTTCAGAAAAAATATGGCAGGCTCAACGGGTTCGAAGGGTGATTGCATGATCATGTCGTCCATCACACCCAGAATCTGAAAGTCGTTATCCATTCCCCACGGGCGGTTCTTCCAATGGATGATCTCACCAACCGGATTTTTCAAACCCATGTATTTCGCAGCTGCCTCATTTATTACGAAGCCAACCGAATCACTCGCGAGTTCAGAAGAAAAATCGCGGCCTTGCGTAAAGTGCCAGCCAACGGTTTTCCCGAAGTCGGCAGAAACCGACAGTGTATTGAAGTTCGGTTCGAAAGCAGGATCCTTTCCTTTCCACGTAAAGCCTCCGTTACCCGACCATATTTCAGTGATGATCCCTGCAGATTCCGCCACCTCAGCGACCACACCTGAATTCTTCAATTCGCTTTTCAATGTTTCTGCTTGCTTATCATTCCATTTCTTTGGAAGTAACAGTAATCCTTCCCGGGTATAACCAACAGGACGATCCTTTGCAAAAACAATTTGATTGTAGATGACGATAGTGCAGACAATTAATGCCACAGACACAGTAAACTGAATTACCACCAGAACTTTCCGTGGTGCAGATGCAAAACGCCCTGCACGAAAAGTTCCTTTCAGCACAGTTACCGGATTAAACGATGACAAATACAACGCAGGATAACTGCCGGCAAGCAAGCCAGTGACTAACAAGAATACCAGGCAGATTAACCAGAACTGTGCATTGGGCCAGGGCATCATCATTTCCTTGGATGATAAATTGTTGAACCACGGCAATGTGAGGGTAACAAGAGTAATGGCGAAAAAGAATGCCAGCATAACGACCAAAAATGATTCACTAAAAAACTGGTTGATCAATTGAGCGCGAACAGAACCAATCGTTTTCCGGATACCAACTTCCTTTGCTCTTTTCTCTGACCGTGCCGTGCTCAGGTTCATGAAGTTGATGCAGGCCAGCAATAGTACAAACACACCAATGGCTCCAATGAACCATACAAACTGAACGGGTCCAGCGTCTAGTCCGAATTCTTTGGCTCGGAAATAAAAATTGGAACGCAAATGCCAGTCGCTCATAGGCAACAAGAGCACTTCTGGCTCATACTTAAGCTCATCCTTATAATAAGGAATCTCCCTGATAACTCTCGCCTCGGCATCCTTAATTGCAGCATTGACTTGTTCGTAGGTTGTGTTTGGTTGAATCTCAGCATAAACCTGGAGGAAGTGATTTTCCCAGCCTTGATCCTTCATCCAGGGAGACTCAGCGAAATAGAATTCCCACGACCCGAAAAACTGAATGCCGTAGAAAGCGGAGTTCTTTGGCAGATCCTCGAACACGCCTGCTATTTTCATTGTCTTATCGTTGTCGAGGACAATGTCTTTGTCACGAGGGTCGATGTCACCGAACAACGCATTCGCTGTGGAAACTGAAAGTAAGAGCGCGCGAGGATCTTTTAAACCATCCCACGAACCGTATTTCATTCTTAACGTCAGCATTTCTGGCGCACCCTTTTCCACATACATACCTGTCTTTGAAATTTTTTTATCCTTGATTGATAAGACGTGGTCCCACTGGCCGGATACAGGAATGATATGTTTGAATGTTGCCGAATACGTTGTCTGCAACTCACCTATCAATGGAAATGGAAGTGACATTTGGCCGCTGTAGCGTTTTCCTTCAAACACTCCTCCCTTCATCACTTGTGCAATGCGATCATAGTTCTGGTGATAGGTGTTAAAAGTCAATTCATCGTGCACCCACAAACCGATTACCATGGCAACAGCCATACCGATGGCAAGCCCACCGATATTAATAGCTGCATACCCTTTGTTCTTGAGAAGGTTTCTCCATCCGATCTTGAAATAACTTTTGAACATACCGTAATTGTTTATATGATTATATTTCTTCGCTGGTCTGATAATTCCTGGTCGCAAAAGCAACAAGACATCCACCATAAATCTCAAGTCCGCTTTTCTTTTCCCCGATATTCTTAATCGCTCATCATACAACTCCATCAAATCTCCCTCAATGTATTTCAGCAACTTCGGATGGCAGAACCAGCGGAAGAAGCGGAGTGGGAGACGTGGTGGATTTGTATTTTCTTTTTTCAATTTTGTAATTCTTGATTAAAGGTTACCCGTTTCCAGTTGCTGGTAACTGGAGACCGGTAAACCAGTAACTATTCTGATCTCAAACTCTTTACCGGGTTCATCATGGCAGCTCGTATAGCTTGGTAACTCACGGTTGCCAATGTAATAGCCAATGCACCCATGCACGTTAGGAAAAATACCCATCCGGAAATCTCTGTACGATATTCATAATTCTGTAGCCAATTGTTCATGAAGTAGTAACCGATCGGAACGGCCAGAAAACAGGAAATAATGATCAGCACAACAAAGTCTTTTGAAAGTGATTTCCAAAGCATAGGTATTGAAGCACCCAACACTTTTCGTATGCCGATTTCCTTAGTGCGCTGCTCGGCCACAAAAGCAGCTAACCCGAAGATTCCAAGGCAACTGATGAACAAAGCCAGGATGGCAAAAAAACCGGAGAGCTTGCCGACCCGAACTTCATCTGAAAACTTTCCGGCAAATTGCTGATCGACAAAATGGTATTCAAATGGAGAGGCTGGATAATACTTTTTAAACACTACTTCCACTTTGGCTAACGCTTCGCTTGTGTTTAAGTCTGGAGAGAGTTTAATGTTTATAACGTTAACGACACTGTAGTCAAGCATAAAAAAGGATGGCTTCACTGGTCTAAAGGGAGATTCTTTTATCAAATCCTGAATGACACCAATGATCTTATACTCCTTTCCGGAAAACGTCAGGGTTTCATTTGTTGGATTCTTAAAGCCTATCAGTTTAACGGCAGCTTCATTCAGAATAACAGCTCCATTATCAGTGACATGTTCTCGCGAAAAATCACGTCCTGATTTGATTATCCAGCCTACAGTTTTTCCAAACTCGTGCGACACTTTGTTAGTCATGAACAACGGATAAAATCCTTCGGCTTTTCCAGGCCATTTTATGTCCGTAGTTCCGCCATAGTCAGATGTAATCGAGCCAAGCGATTCTGACATGTCAACTGCAGCACGCGTATTCAACAAGTCCTGACGCAATGTTTCGAAATTATTGCGCAGCTGCTCGGGTTTCATGTTGATCTCTATCAGTCCGGAGCGATTATAACCCACCGGCCTGTTTTGTGCGAATTCAATTTGCAGGAACACCACCGCAATGCCGATCATCAGCGTGATCGACACACTAAATTGAAACACCACCAATATTTTGCGTGGCAACGATGCCCACCGACCCGGACGGAATGTGCCCTTCAAAACTTTTACGGGTTGAAAAGAAGAAAGATAAAAAGCCGGGTAACTGCCTGACAACAGGCCGGTAATCAGACTGAAGGCAACGATAGCTCCCCAGAACCACGGGGTTGTCCATAAAATATCTATTCGCTTTCCTGCCACATCATTGAAAAACGGCAGCATCAATTGAACCAAGACAAGCGATAACACAAATCCCAGTGTTACGGTAAGCAATGATTCGCAGACGAACTGAAGCATAAGTTGCGTACGAACCGATCCAATGCTTTTACGAATGCCCACTTCGCGGGCTCGTTTCTCAGAACGTGCAGTAGCCAGATTCATAAAATTGATGCAGGCCAACAGTAAAACAAAAACGCCAATCAAACCGAAGAGCCACACATATGTAATTTGTCCGCCTGTATTTACACCATTCTTGAAGTCACCATACAAATGCCATTTGCTCATAGGGTGCAGAAAAAATTCTGGTTTATATCCGGGCGGCTTATCGCGCTTCATTCGGATATCTTTAATTTTTGCAGAAACCATGTCAAAACCTTTTCCATCCTTCAGTTGAACAAAAATCTGCCACGAATTTTCATCCCATGCATGCGCAGAGTTTTTGACCCACGGATCCTGACTTTCATACAAAGCCCATGGGGCGAGAAAAGAAACCTCATGAAAGGCGCTGTTGTTTGGAAAATCTTCATAAACCCCGCTGATTTTTACACTGATATTTTCATTGAGTGTGATTATTTTATTCAATGGTTCCTCCTCGTCAAACAGATCATGAGCCAACGTTTTCGACAACATAATCGTGTTTACGTCTTGCATGTCGTTGCGAGAACCGGAAAGCATCTTCACTGACATCATTTCATTGAAATCTGGTTCTACATAATTTCCTGACCGCACTAATTGTTTGTTATCGGTTGCCAAGGTTCCGTCTTTGGTATAAGATGACAAACTCACTCGTTCAAAATCAGGGTATTGGTTTCGAAGTTCATGGGCCAATGGAATGGGCAATGAGTTGTAAGAACTCTTCTCCACATCGAAAGTCACAAATTGCCATAGCTGACCAATGCGATCATAGTTTTTGAAACTCTTATTGAATGACAGCTCATCCCAGATCCAAAGTCCAATCAGAATAGTCACGGCCATTCCCACAGCTAAACCCCCGATGTTGATGGCGGAATAACTTTTGTTTCTTGCCAAATTGCGCCACCCAACCTTAACATAACTTTTTATCATAGCGTAATTGTTTAAATTTTTATATCCTTCCGTTGGTTTTATAATGCCAGGTCTGAAGAGGAGCAGTACATCAGTGACAAATCGTATATCGGCTTTTCTCTTTCCTTTTTCTTTCAATCGTTCCTTATACAACTCCAGCAAATCACCTTCAATGTATTTCAGCAACTTCGGATGGCAAAACCATTGGAAGAAGCGAAGGGGGAGACGAGGAGGATTTGTATTTTCTTTTTTCAATTTTGTGATTCTTGATTAAAGGTTACCGGTTTCCAGTAACTGGAAACTACTCTGACCGGAGACTCTTCACGGGATTTGCTACAGCAGCCTTTATTGCTTGGTAGCTCACCGTAAGCAGAGTTAGGAACAAAGCACCTAATCCTGTTATACCAAAGACCAACCACGATATTGTCATTCGATAATCAAATTGTTGAAGCCAAGTGGATAAGAAATAGTATGCTATTGGAATGGCTGTGATACTTGAAGCAATGACCAGTACTACAAAATCTTTTGACAGCATCATCCAAAGATTAAACACGGAAGCGCCTACCACTTTTCTGATCCCAATTTCCTTCGTGCGTTGCTCTGCTACATACGAGGCTAATCCAAATAATCCAAGACAACTAATCAGTATAGCCAGCACAGCAAAGACAGAGGCTAATTTCCCAACACGTTCTTCAGATGCAAACTTTAACGCATATTCCTGGTCCGCAAATTTGTAGACGAAGGGTACCGAAGGAATTATTTTTTTGAAAATGGATTCAATTTTGAGAAGAGCATCACTTGTGCTGAATCGAGGATCAACTTTCATACTGATCCAGTTTGTATTGCCACCAAGAAAGAAAACGGCAGGAGCAGGAGGTGCATAGGGTGATTTCATCACAATATTTTTGCTCACTCCTATAACCGTAAAGCTGACTACTCCATTTGTCCACCATGATCTCCAGCGAACAACTTCTCCTACAGGATTTTTGAATCCTAATAATTTTGCAGCTGCTTCGTTTATGACGAATGCTGTAGAGTCGCTGGCCAACTCATTTGAAAAATCCCGACCATCAACGATTTGCCATCCAATTGTTTTTCCATACTCTGGTGTTACGGTATGGGTAGCAAATTCAGGCGTAAATGCAGGATCTTTCCCGTTCCAGTCAAAACCGCCATTCGAATTCCATACATCCGTAAGCGGGCTGGACGACTTTGCCATTTCCATCACTGCACCTGTATTCTTCAATTCTGTTTGCAGTGCTTCATACTTTTCATGAAACTCAGGTGAAGTCATCTGAACCATCAGAAGTCCGTCATTTATATAGCCAACAGAACGATTCTTGGTGAACTGAATTTGCTGGTATATGATAATGGTTCCGATAATCAGTGTGATGGAAACTGTAAACTGAACGACAACCAGAACTTTACGAGGAATGGATGCGAACCGCCCCGTATGCAATGAACCTTTCAAAACATTGATTGTCTTGAATGACGACAAGTATAGTGCAGGATAACTCCCGGCAAGAGATCCGGTGATCAGAATGAAGACTATACTACTCAACCAGAAGTAAGATTCACTCCATGGCATCTCCATTTGTTTGCCAGCCAGTTCATTAAAGCCGGATAAAAATAGTGATACGAGAGCGAGGGCAATTATAAAGGCTAGTATAACTACTAAAAAGGATTCACTAAAAAACTGACCAACCAGTTGAGATCGTATAGATCCGATAGTCTTCCGAATGCCTACTTCCTTCGATCTTTTTGCAGAGCGGGCAGTACTCAAATTCATAAAATTGATACAGGCGAGTAATAACACAAATGCACCTACAATTCCGAAGAGCCATAGAATTTGCACTAGTCCTCCAGTGTTGATTCCATTCTTCCAGTCCGACCACAAGTGCCACTTTTCCATCGGGTGCAAAAAAATCTGCGGGTTAACGGCAACGTACTCTTTATCACTTTTAATGTTGTTTAGAATAGCATCCTTAATTTGACTGGAGGCTGATTCAAAATTATTATGATCGCCAATGGTAGCATAGATGTGAAGGAAGTTATTCGTAAATCCCTGATACTTTATCCACTGGTTGTACGAAATCAGCAAGTCCAGGGGAGCAAAGAATTTCACGCCAGAAAAATGAGAGTTGTGAGGCAAGTCCTGATACACACCCGTAACCGTTACATCCATTCGATTATCAATGGTGAGCGATTTTCCTATTGGATTTTCGCTGCCAAAGAAAACGACTGCTGTAGTTTCCGAAAGTAAAATGGAATGGGCATCGCTCAAGCCAGAGCCGGCTCCATGACTCAGATTCAAGCTGAACATTTCCGTTCCGCCTGGCTCCATGAACTCACCACTCAGCGATACATTTTTTTCACCAGCGGATAGGATATGGTCTCCCACATTCCAGGCGACTACAACATCTTTAAAAGTACTGCCGTATTTGGTTTTAAGTTCCTCGCCCAAGGCATATGGAAGGGCCGCGTTTGTAAATGTTTCTCCATTTAACGTTCCATTTCTCAAAACGCTAGCGATGCTCTTGTAGTTTTTGTGATAGGTATTAAAATTCAATTCATCGTGAATCCATAAACCGATCAGGATAGCTACTGCCATGCCCACTGCAAGTCCGCCAACATTGATGAAGGAGTAGCCTTTGTTCCTCAGAAGATTTCTCCAACCTATTTTGAAATAACTTTTATACATACCGTAATTATTTAAATTTTTATATGCTTCCGCTGATTTTATGATAGTGGGTCGAAAGAGCAACAACACATCAACAATAAACTTTAAATCTGCTTTTCGTTTTCCCTTTTCTCTTACGCGTTCATCATACAACTCCAGCAAATCTCCTTCAATGTATTTCAGCAACTTCGGATGGCAGAACCAGCGGAAGAAGCGAAGGGGGAGACGTGGTGGATTTGTATTTTCTTTTTTCAAGTCATCTAACTTTAATGGTTAATACAGGTCACCCGTTACCGGTAACGGGTGACCTGTATTACTCCGACCTCAGACTCTTCACTGGATTTGCCATTGCAGCTTTTATGGCCTGATAGCTTACCGTGCATAGTGTTATCATTAGTGCTCCAAGAATAGTAACGATAAATGTCTTCCATGAAATTTCAGTATGGTATTGATAATTCAGCAGCCAATTGTTCATAAAGTAATATGAGAGTGGAATAGCAATTGCGCTAGAGATCAGAACCAGAATCACAAAATTTCCAGATAGCAACTTCCACAGTTGAGCAATAGAAGCCCCTAGCACTTTGCGAATGCCAATCTCTTTGGTGTGTTGTTCAGCTACAAATGAAGCCAGGCCAATTAGTCCCAGACAACTAATAAATGTGGCAAGTGCTGCAAAGACGTACGCTAATTTTCCAATGCGTTCTTCATCACCAAATTTTCTTGCGTACACTTCATCTACAAATTTGTAGTCAAATGGAGCGGAGGGAATATGCTTCTTAAAAACTGAAGCTACTGTTGCCAGGGATTCACTTGCACTTTTTTCAGGATTTAATTTCAGAAATATCCAGTTTGCTCTTTCAGGATCGAGTAAATAAATATTGGGACGCACGGGTTTGTATGGAGATTCCATAATCAGGTTCTCCACAATGCCGATCACATGAAGTTTAGTTTTGCCCCATGTAATTTCCATGCCCAATGGATCTTTTGCTCCAATGAATTCTACAGCCGCTTCATTCAGTAAGATGGCCGTTGAGTCGGCAGCAAATTCACGCGATATGTCTCTTCCTTCTTTTATTTTCCAATCGACTGTTGTTCCATATTCAGGCGTTATCCGAATCGTTCCAAAATCAGCTGACTGTATTCTTGAATCTTTTCCGGGCCAGTTAAATCCTCCGCTGTTTTGCCATACTCCTGTCAACGGACTAGACGATTCTGCCATCTCTATAACATCACCAGAATTCTTAAGCTCCGTTCTGAGCACATCGTATTTTCCATAAAAGTCAGGTGATTTCATTTGGATCATTATTAATCCTTTAGAATCATATCCCATTGGTCTGTTTTTAGAAAACTGAATTTGCTCATACACAATGATGGTTCCGATCACCAATGTAACGGAGACCGTAAATTGAACTACTACCAAAATCTTTCGTGGTAGTGAAGTAAGTTTCCTTGCTTTAAAAGATCCCTTTAACACATTTATCGGACGAAACGATGAAAGGTAAAGAGCGGGATAAGATCCTGCCAATAAACTTGTGAATAGAATAAAGAGTAATGAGAATAGCCAGAAGTAGGGATTGCTCCAGATGAGTACAATTTCTTTATCAGCAAGATCATTAAACCATGGCAAAGAGATCGCGACTAACCCGACAGCAAAAACAAAAGCAAGCAGAACAACTAAAAACGATTCACTAAGGAATTGATTGATTAATTGAGTTCTTACTGAACCAATCGTCATGCGTATGCCAACTTCTTTTGCACGTTTCTCTGATCGCGCTGTGCTTAAGTTCATAAAGTTGATGCACGCCAGCAAGAGCACAAATATTCCAACAATGCCAAACAGCCAAACCTGCTGTATTCGTCCACCTGTGTTTATTCCGTTTTTCCATTGCGATCTTAGGTGCCAGTCCGGCATAGCATGCAGATATATCTCTGGTTTAAAAGTTACATCCTTTGTAATGTCAGCCCGTATGTTTTTTATTTTTTGCGATACTGCATTTACGGTAGTACCTGGCGCTACCTGAGCAAATAGTAGGAAGGAATTATTATTCCATTGCTCTAAAGATCTTTTCATCCAACTCTGTGATTCAGCATATAATTCCCAGCTGGAAATAAATTGTACGTCATTGAATGAAGAATTGGCGGGGAGATCATCATAAACACCCGTTACCTTCACGTCCAGTGTATTGTCAATCCGCACCAATTGATTCATAGGATCGGCTGTTCCAAAAAGTGCTTTGGCCGCAGACGCGGAAAGTAAAATAGAGGCTGGATCTTTTAAGCCATTACGTGTACCCACAATCATTTTCAGGGTAAGCATCTCAGGAAAATCGACTTGAACGTAGCTGCCCGTTTGTGATATCTTTTGTTCACCAGCACTTAGAATATGTTCATCTATCCACGATGACATTGACAAATAGGTGAAATCATTTCCATAGGTATTTCGAAGAGCAATTTCCAGCGGCCGTGGAATTGCCGCCTGACTGCCGGTTTCGCCATCAACGGTCTGATGTTGCATAACCCGGGCAAGTTGATTATAGTTTTGATGGTTCTTATCGTACGACACTTCGTCCCAGATCCAAAGTGAAATCAATATGGCGATGGCCATACCCGTTGCAAGTCCGCCAATATTAATGAAGGAATATCCTTTGTTTCGAAGAAGATTTCTCCATGCAATAATAAAATAGCTTTTATACATAGCGTAGTGGTTTACATTTTTATACCCTTCTGTGGGTTTTATGATACTGGGTCTGAAGAGTAGTAATACGTCAATGATAAACCGCGCATCTGCTTTTCTTTTCCCTGATTCCCTTAACCGCTCATCATACAACTCCATCAAATCTCCTTCAATGTATTTCAGTAACTTCGGATGGCAGAACCATTGGAAGAAGCGAAGGGGGAGACGTGGTGGATTTGTATTTTCTTTTTTCAATTTTGTGATTCTCTTTAAAGGTTACCGGTTTCCTGTTGCCGGTAACTAGTAACCTTCTATTCCGATCTCAAACTCTTCACTGGATTTGCCAATGCAGCCTTGACTGCCTGATAACTTACAGTGAGTAGCGTAATCAGCATTGCGCCTGATCCTGCCATAATGAAAACCCACCAACCGATATCCGTGCGATACTCATACTTTAATAACCATTGATGCAGAAAGTAATAGGAAATCGGAACAGCGAAAAGACAAGACAGCAGAACCAACACGACAAAATCTTTTGATAACATTTGCCAGAGTTTTGTTACGGAAGCCCCTAATACTTTCCGAATACCAATTTCTTTGGTGCGTTGTTCCGCTGTGAATGAAGCAAGACCAAATATACCAAGGCAACAGATTAGCACTGCCAGCATAGCGAAGAAGCCAGCGAGTTTACCAATGCGTTCTTCGTTGCCAAATTTCTTTGCATACTCGTCATCGACAAATTGAAATTCGAAAGGTTGAGCGGGATTGTATTTTTTAAATATAGGTTCAATTTTCGCGATAGCTTCGCGTGTATTTGCGGAAGACTTTAATTTGATCAACAGAACATTACCGGATTCTTTCGTTAAGAAATAAATCACCGGGCGCTGTTCGTCATAGGGAGATTCCATGACCATGTTCTTGATTATTCCGATCACTGTAAAGGGTCGTCCCCACCACGTTACCGTTTCTCCAACCGGATTTTTTAAACCCATATAATGAATAGCAGCCTCGTTCAAGACGACAGCCGATGAATCGGTTGCAAATTCTGGGGAGAAGTCGCGACCCTCTTTTATTTCCCAGCCAATGGTTTTTCCATAGTCGTGGGCAGAACTCACCACTCCAAAATCAGTCGAAAGGTTGGGATCCTTGCCGTTCCAACTAAAGCCACTCGTACTACTCCATATTCCAGTTAATGAACTCTGCGATTCTGTCATGGATGATATCACACCTGTTTGCATCATTTCTTCCTTGACTGCATCGACATGATCATGAATAGATGAATTCATTTCGTAAATACTCAAAAGACTAGCCCGAGAATAACCAACAGGTCGGTTCTTCGCAAATTGAATTTGCTGATAGACGATGATCGTTCCAATAATGAGTGTAATGGAAACAGTGAATTGAGTAACAACTAATATTTTTCGTGGAAGAGCAGCGTATCGTCCTGCCTTAAATGTTCCTTTCAAAACCTGGATAGGTTTAAAAGAAGATAAGTAGAAAGCAGGATAGCTGCCGGCAATAAGAGAGGTGATGACAATGAAACCCAAACTAATCAACCAAAAAAATGGATGACTCCAAAGTATTGTTATTTGTTTATTGGCAACTTCGTTAAAGATTGGAAGTACGATCTGAGTCAGGAGCAATGAGATCACAAATGAGAACAAGACAATTAAAAATGATTCACTGAAAAATTGCAAGACAAGTTGCTTTCTCAATGAGCCGACTGTTTTGCGAATTCCAACTTCCTTCGCCCTGATCTCATTGCGTGCTGTGCTCAGGTTCATGAAATTGATGCACGCTAGTAATAAGACAAATGCACCGATGATTGCAAACATCCAAACATATTCAATAGCACCACCGGCATTCACACCATTTTTAAACTCCGAACGCAAATGCCAATCGCTCATGGGGTGTAAAAAAAGTTCTGGCTTCTTTTGGGCGAGCTGAGAATTTATCTTTTTCAGTTTGGCATCTTTAATCTTGGCAGACACGATGTTGAATTCAGCATTATCATTCAACTCAACAAAGAGTGTGGCAAAATTTGGTCTCCAGGGATCTTCGGCTGTTTTAAACCATGAGTCGGCATTGTAAAGAAGCTCCCAAGTAGATATAAAGTTCAGGCCAGCAAAAGTGGAGTTGAGAGGAAAATCCTTATAGATACCAATGACTTTCACAACGGGTTGCTCATCAATCCTCATCACTTGGTTAATTGGATCTTCATCGCCAAAATAAGTTTGTGCAGCAGAAGCGGAAAGCAAAATGGATGCAGGATCGATCATATGGGATGACCCTTGTATCATTTTAAGATCTAAGATTTCTGGCCCATCTTTTTCGAGATAAACACCAATCTGTTTCAGTGTTTTATCTTTTAATGTAAGCATGTGATCGCCCCAGTTAACAGCCATCGCAATATGCTTAAAGTCGCTACCGTAATTAGTCCTCAATTCTTCCGCTAGAGGAAAGGGAACACTCTTCCAGGTTTGTACTTCTCCATTGTTCGTAACGTTCTGGATTACCCTGGCCAGCCGATCACTGTGTGTATTGTCGTTATCAAAAGATAGTTCATCGTAAATCCACAAGCCGATCAATAACGTGACGGTAATACCAAAGGCAAGACCACCCATGTTGATGAATGAATAGCCTTTATTTCTCAACACGTTTCTCCAGCTGATTTTAAAATAATTTTTGAGCATTGCTTGAGTATTTAAATTTTGACGTTGTTCAATAGGTCTTATAATTCCAGGTCTGAAGAGCAGCAATACATCCGTTATAAATTTTATATCTGCTTTTCTTTTTCCTTTTTCATTTAGTCGTTCCAAGTACAACTCCGTTAAATCTCCTTCAATGTATTTCAACAACTTAGGGTGGCAGAACCAACGGAAGAAGCGGAGAGGTAGGCGAGGAGGAGAGGTGATGTCTTTTTTCAAAGTGCCATTCTTTAAATTTTAGTCACCGGTTACCGGTAACTGGCAACCGGTAACTGGTGACTGGTATTTACATCTTTCAAATAATTTTTACATTCCACGCCATCTTCGGAATTGCACTCCACAATTCATCACGGGTGCTCTTCGAATACTCCATTGCCTTTTTTCCCAGTGCTGTAATTTGAAAATACTTCTTAGGTCTTCCGGCACGCTCTTCGGTTGCTTCTCCATCAAATGATTTCAAATAACCTTTGTCTTCTAATCGTTTGAGGGCAGTTTGCAGAGCGCCCACACTAACATTGCGCGAAAGCCTGGTTTCAATTTCTTTTTTAATAGATACTCCATAGGCATCCTTATACAAGACACCAACCGTAAGCATTACCACCTCTTCAAATTCACCTAATTGATATTTCTTCATGACGGAAATAATTAATTCCTAATTGTAGTATTAATAATTATGCCAAAACGAAAAACAGCTAAAAAATGCAAGCAGCGCTATTTCTATTTGAGGTAAGTGTTCACCGTTGAACAATAGCGGACGGTAGTGGACTTAACTATTACGTGAGAAGTGCATTTGCGTCTCAGGAAAGAATATTAAGAATTCAATAGGTGAGGAATTAATGAAAGGAATCAATTAAATCAGATAGGAAATCAAAATTTATACTGAGTAAAATTCAGGTTGGCATAAATTAGTCGCCTGAATTTTACTCACTTAATTAAAGACTATGATTTATTGGATAGTATTAATGAAGAAGGAATCTCTGAAAGCCAGGAACTTTTTAAGTCAACAAATTTCTTCCAGCTGTCAATGCTGACCAACATGATGTTCTGGTTACTTAAAAATTTCCTCTCAATGGAGCGCACAGCAATCACACTAACGTGGTTGGGTGCTGTCTGCTCAATGGCGCGAATCGATTCTTTTATTTCAGCATTGTTTTTTATTTGTGCGGATATATCCAGGAATGTCACTTGTGATCCCGAATTATGAATCAATCGCTGTGCGTACTTTACCAGGAAGGCATCACCTTCGGAAGCAATGGGAATAATGATCGTTTCTAATTTTTCCAATCCTTTGTCAATTAAAATACCAACGGGCAAAGAACTCTGCGATACGATATGTCGTGTACGCTCATCAAAGGGTGAATTTTCAAATAGACTTTCTTTTCCGGTTACTTGATTCAGTAGTCGATCGGGATTAATAATGCGTGTGGTAAAGCCAAGAATTTTACCCAAAAGACTGCCTTCAAAAATAGATTGCCCTACACCAATCAATAATAAATCATAATCACCCTTGTTGGCAACTTCGGCAATGTCCGAATCAATATCGTTTGATGCCTTGAAGAGTGTAGTGACCGATTGATTTAAGTTTTTTGATTCCAGAATGAGTGGAGCAAAGCTTTCGTTTTCATACTCGTCTACATTGTACGAATGAAGTTCGCTGCTGGGTGAAAGATGCATGGCCGTTATGGATGCATTACTGTTGAGTTTCTTCACCAGTCCATTGGCTAATCGAAGCAATGACTTACCTCTTTCGGGATTACCAAAGGAGATAAGTATTTTGAATTTACTTATTTGATTAAACTCATTTTCTATTTTCTCTGTCTTCGATTTAAAGGCCCAGTTAATGATGTCCAATGCAGGTCCCGTCATGCAGGTTGTTACGAGTGCCATAATGACCATCATGGCAAAAATTTCGGGACTAAGAACGCCAAGGTCGTAGCCGATATTTAATACCACCAACTCCATGAGCCCTCGTGTATTCATCAATGCTCCGATGGATAAACTATCTTTCCAACTTTGTCCAACGAACTTTGCAGCCAGTGCACTTCCTATAAACTTACCGGCTACAGCGACAATAATAATTAATCCTGTGATTTTCCATAAGTATGGATCGTTGAGAAGCCCGATTTCAGTTCGCAGTCCGGTGAACACAAAGAATAATGGAAGTAAAAGCACGAGAGCAACATCTTCAATTTTCTCAATGAAGATATTTCTGAACTTCACATTTTCAGGCATGATGGCTCCTGCCATAAAAGCACCGAATAACGCATGGATACCAATCACTTCTGTTGCATAAGAAGAGAAGATCAAGGTTAAAAAGAAAATCGCGACAATGGATTTACTCAAATTTTCCCTGGAGGTATGTAAGTCGCCAATTCGTTTTAAGAATGGGCGTACCACTTTAATCATTAGCAAAACATAGACGATGGCTAAAGCAATGATGTAAAGTGAACTGAGAAATGAGCCCGCCTTTACAATAGCGATAACGGCTGCCAGTATACACCATGCCGTTTTATCATCAGCAGCGGCACAGGTTATTACAATGGTTCCAAGTCGTGATTTGTGAATGCCACGTTCCTGAACGATTCTGGCGAGGACAGGAAAAGCAGTGATGCTCATGGCAATTCCTGTGAACAATCCAAAGGATGAAAACTGTACACCTTGTGGTGCGAATGTTTCATAGATGAAGTAGGCAAGACCTAATCCTAATGCAAAGGGAATAATGATGCTGGCGTGACTGATCACCACTGCATCGTGTGCTTTATTTTTCAATACTTTCAGATCGAGCTCCATGCCGATGATGTACATGAAGAGTATCAATCCTATTTGACTTAGAAACTGCAGGTTGCCAAGCGACTTCACTGGAAAAAGAACAGCTGAGAATTCAGGAAAATACATTCCTGCTAAGGATGGTCCTAAAACAATACCGGCAATAATTTCACCAATGACAGAGGGCTGTCCGATTTTTGTACAAAGCCATCCAAAAAAGCGTGCTATCAAAATGATGGATATAATCTGAGCAAGAAGGATTGCCAGTGGATGTTCTAAGTTATGAATCAGTGCAGCAATAAATTCCTGCCATTGACTTTTTTCGGATTGAGGAATAACAATGTTTCTTCCCTGTTCTAATTTTACGCCAAGCAAAACGATCCAATACATCAATGCAGAGAATCCACCGATAATACTGACGTAGAAAAAAATATTTTTAAATCTTTTCACTGCTTCTTTTTAAATCATGTACGATATAATTCTCTATGCCGATATTAAGAGCGCAAAAATTGAAATAATACGAGAGTAAAAAAACATTCAGGAACGCATTACAATAAATGTGTAATGAGACGGAAGAAAGATGTAATGAAATCAGACCTTCACTTTCGATAGAAACTCATTTCGATATACTTCGCTTAACGCAAGCTTGACTACCTTCCCAGCCGGATCTTCAATAGAGGCTGTTATTTCACCAAAAGAAAATACTTTTACAGCCTTAAGTGCGATCATCTCCTTCTTATTGACCTGACAAAAAGTGTTTTTCGGAAGTAACTCCTGTAATTTCTCAAACGAAATATTCTTGAGTGTCAGAACAGTTCCATCAAACAGATGGGCTGTTTTATCCCTGCTGTCAGAATCGGAAGTTTTAATGTAGGCGAGTTGATCAAAAAAAATGAGGGCTTTTCCTTTATCTGTGTTGAGCTGCGTGAATTGTTTCTCATTCCATTGCGAACTCAATCGACTCTTTACTTTTAGAATGGCCTGATGAAGGCGCTCTTTCTTTATGGGTTTCCGAATGTAATCGACAGCATCAAGATCGAATGCTTCTGCAGCATATTCCTTGTAGGCTGTGGTGAAGATAACAGGCTTGCCATTTAAGAGAGGCGCGATTTGTAAGCCGTTCATTTCAGGCATTTCAATATCTAGAATGCAGAGGTCAAAATTCAGTTTGGGTATTTCCGAAAGGAAAACGAGCGGACTGTTGAATGCCTTTACAACTTCTAATTCAGGTAGCTGTTCACAGAGTATTTTAAGATACGCCAAACCCGGCAGCTCATCATCTAACAGCAAGCACTTTAGCTTTGTATTCAAGCAAATTGATTTTTAGGTGAGCAATAAAAACATCTCCCTCAATAAACTTATCTAATTTAAAGTTGTCTTTGTAAATAATCCGCAGACGTTGCTCAAGGGTTTCATTGCCAATTCCGCCTTTTTCTTTTTTGAACGGTTTTACCGGAGAAACCTTGTTGGAAACAGTGAGGTAAAAAGTATTCTCTTTAAACTCAAACACAATGGAAATAAAAGCATCCGGACTTTGTAAGTCGGCATGTTTAAAAGCATTTTCAATCAAGTCAATGGATATGAGAGGAGCGAGGAGAGTTTGTTCATAAAGCGGTTCATCATCTTTGATTTTTACTTTTGCTTTCAGCTCGAACAAAGGACTCAGTTTGATTTTATTGATCTCAATCAGGTTTAGCGCAAATTCAATTTCTTCCTTTGGCGTTACGAATTTGTTTCGACTTTCATAAAGAATGTAGTCCAGAACATTCGCCAGTTTGTCAAGTGCGAAATACGTTTGGTATGCGTGTGATTGAATGGAGTTTAAAATGTTTTTAAACAGGTGAGGGTTTAGTTTTGATTCAAGTGTTTGAAGTTGCAGAGAATCAATTCTGCCTTCTAACAGTTGAAACTTTGACTCGCTTTCCTTTTTACTTTTTTCCGACTTTAAAAGTTTTGCCACCAGGTAAAGTACAAGCGCGATTAACACCAATACAATACCGGCCAATAGGTAAATGAATTGAATTGATATGCCCGCGTTTTCGCTCATTGATTTCTGTTCCTTTCTGCAAGATAAAATTTAAATCGAATCACGTAATGCTAATCTGGTAGATTCCGCTAAGCTGCACTGTTGAGTGCTGAAAGGAGGGACTAAAAATAAATAGGCGCTGGTTGAAATTTCAACCAGCGCCTATTAAGTTATTTTTTTAATGTTCTTTCTATGAAATCATTGATGCGATAATCAACGATACGATAGAAGTAAGCTTAATAAGAATGTTCATGGAGGGACCTGAAGTATCCTTGAAAGGATCACCTACTGTATCACCAATTACAGTTGCCTTGTGTGGATTAGAATTTTTGTAGTACAACTCGCCATTGATGGTTACACCTTTCTCGAAAGACTTCTTAGCGTTATCCCATGCACCACCAGCATTCGACTGAAAAATTGCCATAAGTACACCACATACTGTGATGCCTGCCAATGCGCCACCCAATACTTGAGGACCTGCAGCAAAACCAATGATCACTGGAGAAAGGATTGCGATAGCACCTGGTAGAATCATTTGGCGAATAGCAGCACTTGTTGAAATCGTGATACATTTTTCATAATCTGGTTCTACACCTTCTTTACCTTCTAACAAACCGGGGATTGTTTTGAATTGTCTTCTTACTTCTTCAACCATTGAGTTGGCTGCGCGACCAACTGCACGAATGGCTAATGCAGAGAACATGAATGGAATCATACCACCAATGAAGAGTCCGCCCAAAACACGTGCATTTGAAATATCAATGACTGTGATTTTTGTGATCGTCATGAACGCTGCAAAAAGAGAAAGAGATGTAAGGGCAGCAGACGCGATAGCAAACCCTTTTCCGATGGCAGCGGTTGTGTTACCTACTGCATCGAGTATGTCTGTTCTTTCGCGAACTTCTTTTGGAAGGGCACTCATTTCGGCAATACCACCTGCATTATCAGCAATCGGTCCGAAAGCATCAATCGCAAGTTGAATAGCCGTAGTAGCCATCATACCAGAAGCGGCAATCGCCACTCCATAAATACCAGCAGCTTCAAACGCGGCAACAATACCAAATGCCAATACCAAAACTGGTAGGGCGGTAGACATCATACCAACACTCAAACCAGCAATGATATTTGTTGCAGGTCCAGACATAGATTGTTCAATAATAGAATTCACTGGTCTTTTTCCCATTGAGCAGTAATACTCTGTGATGATGCTCATCAGGAATCCAACCACCAGACCGATGATTACAGAATAAAAGATATTGATTCGCGGAAACACACTACCACCAATTGAAAAGCTTTCTGGTGTTATATAGTTGATCAGGAAATAAGAGCCTACTATGGTAAGAAGAATGGCAACAAAGTTACCCATATTTAATGCACGTTGAGGACTTCCTGTTTCTGAAATTCGTACGAAGAAAGTTCCTGCGATTGAAAACAACAATCCGATTGCGGCAATAGCAATTGGAAGAATAACGAGCGAAAGTCCACCCCAGTTGTCAGTTAAAGTTACCGTGGCACCAAGCACCATCGTGGCAAGAATTGTACTTACATATGAACCAAAAAGATCGGCACCCATTCCAGCAACATCACCTACGTTATCACCTACGTTATCGGCAATAACAGCTGGGTTGCGTGGGTCATCTTCAGGTATACCTGCTTCAACTTTTCCAACAAGGTCAGCTCCAACATCCGCTGCTTTTGTAAAGATACCACCACCAACGCGAGCGAAGAGTGCAATACTTTCAGCACCTAATGAAAAACCAGTAAGAATTTCAAGTACACGATGAAGATGTGTACCATCTGTATTGTAAAACTGTTGTAATCCAGCGAAGAGTATAGTAAGACCAAGAACACCTAGTGCGGCAACTGAAATACCCATTACACTTCCTCCTGTAAAAGAAATGTGAAATGTTTTAGACAAACTTGTTCTGGCTGCCTGAGTGGTGCGCACATTCGCCTTGGTAGCTACGCGCATTCCAATAAATCCTGCTAAAGCAGAAAGTGTTGCTCCAACAACGAACGCCAAACCAATAATGGCATGGGATGATTCCGGATTAGCACTCAATGAAAGAACGATAGCAACAACGACAACAAAAATGGAAAGCACTTTGTACTCTGCTTTTAAAAAGTTCATGGCGCCATCGGCAATGTATTTTGCAATTTTTTGCATGCGCTCATTTCCGGGATCTTGTTTCGATACCCAGCGCGATTGAAAGAATGCGTACACGAGTGCCATAACGGAAATACCAATTATGGTTAACGCAAAAGTAGAATTAGTCATAAACATTTTTAGATTAATGGTGAATTGAATACGAACAGATGATCAACATACGCACTACAAAGATTTGTTGGCAAGATTGAGTTTGCTTTTTCGTACGCTGTACAAGAAGTAAATTAAAATACCGATGCCCATCCATACAATGAGTCGTATCCATGTGTCGCCTGGTAGTGTAAACATAACACCCAGAGATGTGAGGATACCCATAATCGGTACGAATGGAAACAGTGGTGTTTTAAAAGGACGATGTAGTTCTGGATTTTTGTAGCGAAGCACTAACACTCCAGCGCATACCAGCACAAATGCTAAAAGTGTTCCGATCGAAACAAGTTCTCCTAATAAATTGATTGGAAATAATCCGGCAACCATCATAGCAAAAAAGCCTGTGACGATTGTTGTGATGTAAGGTGTTTTGAATTTACTATGGACTTTTCCAAAGGCCGGAGGTAGCAAACCATCATTTGACATCGAATAGAAAATTCGGGTTTGGCCAAGAAGCTGAACGAGAATAACAGAACTTAAGCCAGCAATCGCGCCTATCTTAATAGGGGTACGAAGCCAGGTCAAAGAATCTCCTGCACTGTCTACAGCAACAGCAATTGGAGCTGCCGTGTTCAGGGCCGTGTAACTTACCATACCGGTCATTACAAATCCAACGAGTATATAAATTATAGTACAGATTACGAGCGATCCTAAGATTCCCCAAGGCATATCGCGTTGTGGATTTTTAACTTCTTGCGCTACGGTTGATATGGCATCGAATCCTAAATAAGCATAGAATACAATTCCCGATGCTCTGAAAATACCACTCCATCCAAACTGACCAAATGTTCCGGTGTTTTCAGGAATGAAAGGCTCAAGATTTTCAGGTACTATGTAGAATAATCCGAAGCCGATGAAAAGAAGGATTACTGTTATTTTAACCACCACGATCAGGTTGTTCACGTTGGCAGATTCACGGATACCGATCACTAATAAAGTGGTGATGACTCCAACAATAAACATAGCCGGGAAATTCAGGAAGCTTCCTGTGAAAAGCCACTCGTGAGTTGCTGTATCAAATGCGAAAGGTGCGTTGCTAAGCGAAGGTGGAATATGGATTCCGTAATCCTTTAAAAAACTGACGACATAACCAGACCATCCTACTGAAACAGTAGCACCTCCAAATAGGTATTCAAGGATCAAATCCCAGCCAATAATCCAGGCGATGAATTCACCTAAAGTAGCGTAAGCATAGGTATAAGCACTTCCGGCAACCGGAATCATCGATGCAAACTCTGCATAACATAAACCAGCAAAAGCACAGGCAAAACCAGCAATCGTAAAGGAAAGGACAATACCAGGACCAGCGTAATTGGCTGCGGCCTGACCTGTGAGAACAAAAATACCAGCACCAATAATACCACCGATGCCCAACATGATGAGGTTGAATCTTCCGAGCGTCCGTTTTAATCCGTTCGCATTTTCAGAGGTTTCAACCATTAATTGTTGAATCGACTTCTTTACCCAGATGTTAGCCATGTTTAAAGTTTAGGTACGCTATTGCTCTGGCAGGGCACCAAATGAGGAAACCCCACATGAATCTCAATCTAATGAACCATAGGTTCATTGTATCGCGCGCAAATTAAATGAAATATTCTGTTACTTCTGCCATTCGTCATTCGCCTTATGGCCATTTATCTGTGAAAAAGGATGGTTTTCAGGCAATTAAAGCAGCAGATATTGCTATTTTAACATCCATTCACCTCACTGGCACCTCACTGGGGTTGAACTATGAACAGGGTGAAGGCATATAGTAGTAGAGGACGGCAGGCTGGATGAAGGGATCGATTGAAGTCTAAGGATGATAACCGATTGCCTTGAGTGGGGAGTTGGATTTCATCAGATCAACTTTTTTACTTCGACTAGCATCCCAGCAATATGTAGAAAGTTGAACTAGCCAAGCCCCTCATGTTACAGAATTACTTTAAAGTTGCCCTGCGCAACATTCGCAAACACAAATTCTATTCTATTTTAAACATCTCCGGATTGGCGTTCGGACTTACCACATGCTTTCTGATTGGCCTCTATATATATGATGAACTAACTTTTGATCATTTTCACAAAGACTACGAAGATATTTATCATGTTGGACTTCATATCAATTTTGGTGGCCAGGAATACATAATGGCTTCTACCTGTCCGCCATTGGCTGCCGAAATGGTGAATACTATTCCCGGTGTCGAACATGCTACACGCATCAATCACTGGCCCTTAAGAAATCTGATTGTGAAGTATGAGGATAAGGCGTTTACGGAACAGAAAGCGTTTTATGCGGACTCCAATTTTTTTGAATTCTTTAGCTACAAACTCTTAGAGGGGGATATCAAAACAGCATTGAAGGATCCAAACTCGGTTGTGCTTACTTCAGCTTTCTCAACCAAGTATTTTGGTAATGAATCAGCACTCGGCAAAATAATCACGATCGGTAATGACAAAAAAGCTTTTAAGGTAACAGGTGTTGCAGAAGAAGCACCTGCTAACTCACACATTCAATTTGAAATGCTGCTCTCCTCTGTATCTGACAAAGGAATGAGGCAGGGAGGCTGGGGAGATCTGGGTGAAGCCTATGTTTACTTTCGAAAGAATAAGAATACGCCAATTTCTTCAATCGAATTAAAGTTCAAAGACATCATTGCAAAACACGAAGCACCCGAAATTGAAAACTTCTTTGGTGTATCCATGAAGGAGTTTGAAAAGCAGGGAGGTATTTTTACGTTCTTTTCGTATCCACTATCAAGCAATCATTTGTATCATCCCGAAATTGATGGCCTTGCACCAACAAGTGACATCAAGTATGTCTACATCATGGGTGCTGTTGGTTTGTTTATTCTTCTTATTGCGTGCATTAATTTTATGAACTTATCTACCGCACGCGCTGCCAGCCGGGCCAAGGAAGTTGGGTTGCGTAAAACGCTTGGGTCGGCTCGTTCAAAGTTGATTAGCCAGTTTTTATCTGAGTCGTTTATTTATGTCTTTACCGCGATGCTGATCGCGATAACAGGTGTGTTTTTTCTTATACCTTCCTTCAATTTACTTTCAGGCAAAGCACTTTCGTTTAACACCTTGCTTTCTCCCGATATACTCGTAGCCATCGCTATTATTTTTGTCATAGTTGCTATGCTGGCGGGAAGTTACCCGGCTTTCTATTTAACATCTTTTAATCCAATCGATGTACTGAAAGGCAATGTACGATCCGGCATGAAGAGCAAGGGAATCAGAAGTACTTTGGTTGTGATTCAGTTTACCATTTCCATTGCGCTTATGATTTGCACGATGGTAGTATACAATCAGCTTCACTTCATGCAGGAAAGAAATATTGGTATGGATAAGCAAAATGTGCTGGTGCTTAAAAATACGATGCTGTTGAAAAATAATCAGCAGGTGTTTTTGAATGAGTTAACAAAACAAAATGGAATTGTAAAGGCCAGTTACACAAGCAACAATTTTCCGGGAATTGATATGGTAGGTCTTTATCGTGCTAAAGGCACTACTAAAGATATTGCGTTCCCAGTGTATTCTGCAGACCATAATCATCTCGATGTACTTAAAATTGAACTTTCTCAAGGACGATTCTTCTCAAATGAATTAGCGTCTGATTCCACCGCATGTGTTATTAATGAAGCTGTGGTTAGAGAATTTGGATGGACCAATCCCCTCAATGAAAGATTAACAGGAGATGGAGCGGGACCGGGACCAGGTATGAATATTATCGGAGTAGTGAAGGACTTCAATTTTGAATCGCTTAAAACGAAAGTCAGACCCCTGGTTATTGTTCTGAGGAAGGGTAAATCTGTCTGTATGCTGATTCGTTATAGTGGTAACGCGAAAGAGGCGGTTGGTTCAGTAGAAAGAACTTGGAAAAAATTTGCAATCAATGAGCCTTTTGAATATTCTTTCCTGGATGAAAATTATGATGAACTCTTTCGGGGAGAGCAGCGGTTAGGGCAGCTCTTTACCACCATGAGCAGCATTGCTATTTTCGTTGCCTGTCTCGGACTTCTTGGACTAGCATCTTTCACAGCCGAACAACGCACAAAAGAAATCGGCATTCGCAAAGTGATGGGAGCTTCTGTTGCGTCCGTAAACACAATGCTATCAAAAGAGTTTATGGTGTTGGTGAGTATTTCGTTTGTCATTGCATCAGCGCTGGCGTGGTATGTAATGAAAGAATGGCTCAGCACCTTTGCGTATCGGATTGAACTTGGACCGATTGTGTTTTTGCTGGGAGGAATAATGGCGGCAGGTATTGCGTGGTTAACCGTTAGCTATCATTTTATTAAAGCTGCGCGATCAAATCCTGTGGAGGCATTGCGGTGTGAGTAGAATTTAGATTGAATCCTCACCCCATCTTCTATTGTGCTATTGTAAAAAATATTCTCCTCTCTCGCAGGAGCTTTATCCTGCACAAATCTATTGGCAAACTTTGCTCCAGAGGAGCAGCGTGTTTATAGAAATAGAATAGGTTTAACGAACTGGCTCCGGAGGAGCCACCTTGTATTTCGAATGACGGTCACAAATAAGAGATAATTGATTTTAGTCTAAGATAACCCTCTATCATACAACGACAGATTAAGGAGTGATTGTAGTGAAAGGGAATATCCTTCCATTTTTCGTAGCAAAAATAAATGCTTTCAGGTGGCTCCTCTGAAGCCTGGCGAAAATGATTAATGGTGTTGCTATAAAAACGAAGCTCCTCTGGAGCAAAACTTGTGTATTAACAGTAGCTTCTGTAGGAGAGGGCATTGGATTGGTAAGAATGCATACAAGTTGAGGATGTGAGGTTGTAAGCTCAATCGGAAAATGACTGCGCAGAACTAAACCTTCCTTTCCTTAACCGGAATAACCAATTTTAATCCTGACCAGGTCTCATCCACAGCGCAAACTTTTACATCAACCAATCCATTCGCCAATGCTAGTGCGCGGATATCATCTTCAATAATATCCGTAACAACTTTAGATGCTTTCTTAGGCCACGAAATCCAGATCATTCCATTGGGTTCAATTTCATTTCGCAGCGAGACAATGTTTTTTTCTAAGTCAGCCAGTTGCTTCGTAAAATAGTGAATTAAATTTTTCTTTGATTTTTTATCTTTTGCGATGTTGATATCCTTCGGTAGATCATCGAAGAGTTCAAAATAATAATCAGGAGGATTGACTAACCGAATGTTGTAGCCTTCTTTTATGCCCAATTTTTTGGCGAGTGGAGTTCCGGAGTAGCCTGTTGTTTTCACGGATGAAATTTATTTACTCGTTAAAGGCTAACCCTGACTAGTAAAGTACAAAATTAGCGGGTACGAATTAAGATTTGAAAGAAGTTATCCAGCGTTTTGCAAATTTAACATATTCTTCAACGGGCATATTATCAATATCAACTAATGAATAATTATTGATTAATCCTTCATTCAGATCAGAACAAAATTGATTGTAAGTTGTCCAGATTTCGGTTGGGCTTGCTCTGGATATTTTAGCGCTTAAGGATGAAAACCAGTTACGCACTTTTCTAATCAGAGTTCTCGGGTCATCGTCATGATTTTCTATATCTTGACCAGCTATGTTCGACAATACTTTTTGGTAATGGAATCTCTCCGTTTCTAGAATTAATATCTTTTTTGTTTTTAGATTTTTTGAACCAAATTCAAGGCATCCAATATCTAGCCCAAGTTCATAAGGCATGTTAAATCTTGGAAGGTCTCCATCTTTAAAGGGCTTACATCTTGAAAGATCATGAATGCCATATTTAGAATCCCTGATGTAAGATTTGATTTGATTAATTCTAATGTCTGATGATGATTGAGTTTTCGAGATTCTTGGGTTATAACCAAGATATAGAACCGTAAATAAGAGAGGTTTTAACAATAACCTATAATCATCATCAAAAGGGCAGTTTATGAAAACGTTACTATGAAATGGCATTGAACAACTTACTTCTGATTTTGAAATGATAACCTATCTTGGATTCTGCCGTTTCTGTCGTGTATCGTCACATTCACAGAGCCTTCTTTTTTGATCGTATCCGATTTCTTAACAAAACTAACAGCAGCTTTTTTTGTTGTAAATACTTTTATTGGCTTAATAGCCCCTTCTGAAACCAGGCTCCATTTACCTTCATCTGAGATGGACGAAATTACATGGAATCTACTTCTTCTTGATCGTTTGGCTTCCTTCGCGATCGCTCTACCTAAAGATGAATTAAATATTATTTGCTTTGCCATGGTAAGTCAAATATACTTATTTCTTATCTGATTTTAACACACTTTATCTCAACAACTTATCCAAACTATTCACTGCAACAAAATGATAATTCGGTCTTGCTTTTTCATAGATAGATAACGCTCGCTTCTTTCCGTTCTCAGTTTTAATCAACTCGCTATATAAAGGCATTAAGAATTTTCTTCGTCCAGTATGAATAAGGAACGTTTCGATTTTCGGATAGGCTTCTTCGTATTGATGTTGAATAGCTAAGACTCCCCATGCGGTAATGATCTCAGCATTTCCGGAAGCTGTGAAGTGCCCTGCATTGTCCAATGTCTTCATTTGTTGAAGCGAAAGAGTGTCGGGTAAATTTTTCAGGAAGTGAAGCCATTCGTGTGTGCTCCAGGTGATGGTGCTTTCAAGCTTTTGAGTTGTCTTCCAGTTCGTGATGGCTTTGTCTACTTCTGTGAATTTCACTGATGCTGGTGTTGGACAATCAGCAGGTAATCCTTCTGTAAAAATCCATGCATTGAAGAAAGTATCCTCTAAGGTTACATTAAATTGTTTTTTGTAATAGTCTTTAATGAAGGGAATGAAACTTTCGGTTGTCATTGCCTTGAATGCATTTTGTGTGAAATAATCTTTTACAAATTTGTCGAACGATTCGCGACCATGTTGTTCTTCAATGGACCGTAGAAAATAATATCCTTTAATGTAGGCGATCTCCGTTACACCATCATCCGGATTTCTTCCTTCAAGATTGAGTTTAAGTTTCGTGTCAGCAGCGTGTCCATCATTCGTTAACGATTTTACTTCATCTTTCAAATCCTGAAGATTTAATGAAGCCAACATCTCAGCGTAATCACGTCCATATAATTTTTCCATGATGCGCGTCTCGAAATAAACCGTGAAGCCTTCGTTTAACCAGAAGTCATTCCATGTAGCATTGGTTACTAAATTTCCTGACCAGCTGTGAGCCAGCTCATGTGCTATGAGAGAAGTAAGCGATCGATCACCTGCAAGAATGGTTGGCGTTGCAAAGGTAAGGCGCGGATTTTCCATGCCACCAAAAGGAAAACTAGGAGGTAGCACCAACACGTCATAACGTTCCCAAGGATAAGCACCATACAAGGACTCTGCACCCGCAATCATTTTTTCAAGATCAGCAAATTCCCATGCGGCTGTATCAAGTACACTAGGCTCCGCATAAATTCCACTTCGCTCGCTGATCGGGGCAAAAGAAAGATCACCAACCGATAAAGCAAGTAGATAAGAAGGTATAGCTTGTTTCATTTCAAAATGATAAACACCTTCTGCATTTTTTGTTGAGGGATTTGATGCGCTCATCAATGGCAACAAATCTTTTGGAACCGTTACATCAGCATCATAGGTAAAGCGCACACCTGGTGAATCCTGACAAGGCACCCAACTACGGGCGAGTATGGCTTGTGACTGCGTAAAGAGAAACGGATATTTTTTACCGGCCGTTTGTTGGGGACTCAACCACTGAATAGCTTCTGCGCCCGGTGATGTTTGATAGTGAATGTTTACCTGTTTTGTAGTTGGATGAATGAGCACGGCAAGGGCTTGCCCTAACAGCGAATCATTTTCTGCGAGCCTGAAGGTTGTGGGAGCATTGTTATCTAATGTTATCTTCTCGATGTTCAATCCTTTGGTATCGAATAGAATGATATCGGTATCTGTCTTTACTTCAATGGTCCACGATGCAATGGCTTTGATGGTTTTACTTTCAAAATCGACATTGGCAGTCCAATGTAAATGTGTGGCGCGTGCTTCATTGGGTTGGGCAAAAGAGTGAATATCGTTTTCGGTTGACTTCATGACGGATTCTTTATTATTTTTTGGTTGACAGGAAAACAAGAGACTGGCTGCTGTTATACAGAGTGATATGTCTATCAATTTTAAATGCATACTTTCGCGTTTTAGAATTGGCAAACTACTAAAATTTATCATGATTGTTTACGGAATTAAAAGCTGTGACTCAGTGAAGAAGGCTACCACCTGGCTAAAAGAAAAGAATATCAAATTTGAATTTCACGATTACAAAGCAGAAGGCATTAGCGAAGCAAAGTTAAAGAACTGGAGCAAGCAAGTGGGGTGGGAGCGCCTCGTGAATAGAAAGGGAACGACCTGGAGAGCATTGGATGAAGAAGCTCAATTGAAAGTAACGAATGAAAAAGCAGCCATTACTTTAATGAAAGAAAAAACAAGCATCATCAAACGACCTTTGATTGAAAAAGACGATCAGGTTATGGCGGTTGGATTTAATGAGGACGAGTATAAGAAGGTTTTTAAGAAGTGAATAAGTCAATAACTTATTCGAAATTTCTTACTGTAATTGAATCTAAATTAGGCCTTAAGTTAAACACCCAAAACTTGTTTTGGTAAAGCAAATAACAGCATGCT
>JANMRZ010000135.1:0-17957 GCA_031388805.1 Chryseolinea sp. | reverse complement strand
CATAGTGCTACTTCACCTGTCGGGACGATTCTCGTTTTGTCCCGTCTTGCCAATGCTGAAGCAACTTCCTCGGCATTGGGTAGGAGTAAGCCGTGAGGGCCAAGTTTTTTTGGGATTAGATAAATACCTTGAGAAAGTCTTTTCAATACCCCCGCTTTGACAAGCCTGGTTAGTTGTTGCCTTATTGCTTCGCTGCTACCGTCACTAAGAAAGTCTTGTGCAAAGAGGATACTGCCCGGCAAGAGTTGCTGAATTCGGTTAATGATTTTGTCTTTAGCGGAGATATGTTGCGTATTCATTGTCACAAAAATTATTATTTTTTGTGACTAAAACAATAGTATGGTCACAAATTTCGATATTTCTTGTGAATGAGTGTGACGAAATCCCGAACAGGTCGAGATTAAACTAATCGCTCCTCAACCATGTCCCTCCATAAGATAAAGCCTTTCTTATTATCTGTATAATCGTGAAGGATACGACTGAAATTGGAACGCACATTTTCAAGGAAAGCTTGTCGACCTTTCGTACGGATGCTTCCTAGTTCTTCATCTATGTGTTTCAGGGTGTTTCGCAGAGTTCCTTTATTCTTTTCAACGTGCCATATGTAGGTGGCCTCTTCAGTATCCAACGTCTCCCAGATAACGTGGTATTGTTGCTGACCTGCTAACAGAAAGACGAACGAGAAGGGAACCAATACAAAGCGAATCTTTAGAACGTTGCTCTCATGCTTTTGAGCCAGATAGCGCAACTGATGATAGTGTTTCACATCCTTATACTTCAAAATTTCGTCCAGAAGTTCTTCTCCGGAATTATATAGCGATGGAGAATTCTCTAAGGTTGATTGTACTTGTTGTACGTCCAATAAATTAGATTGTTCAGGATATGGAAATTTCTTCAATATATTCTGCGATACAAACCGGAATCGAACACCCTCTACAACTTCACGATCTATTTTTTCCAGATCATATGATGTTGCATAGTTATAGATAAGTTTGCCATTTTCCACTTTGACTTTTATAGTTGCCTTGATTTTACTTGACTTAAGAAACTTTGCAAAGTAAGGTTTGAGCACTTCAAACTCGGGGCGGATGTGAGTATTTGAAACCTCAAAAGTCAATTCTTTATTAAGTTGTTTCAAGTGGTATTTGAAAACCACAGTTCCAAACCGGAATTCTAATTGCTCTATTGGAACTCGGATTTGTTCCTCAGTTGAAAACGATTTATCATCAGCAGATACAGGTTCATAAAAATCAAACAAGGGTACTTCTTTGACAAACTTTTTGTAGTAAGTATTTCTTTTCTGAAATAGTTGTTCCAGATAATCTATTTTGTAGTCCCGATAGTCATAGATGACAGGCTCAGTGGTTGATCGTTGTACCCTACCGATGTATTGAATAAGCTTACCTTCGAATGAAAAAGGATAGACCAGAAATATGCAATTCGCATTTGAAAGATCACTGCCTTCCCCAAAATATTGACCAGTAGTAATGAGGGCCTGATAATTTCCTTCATTGAGTATTCTCCACTTTACATTTCTGCTCGACTCTGAATCATCACCGCTTAATGTAATAGTCTCGTAGAACTGCTTTAAGTATTGATGAAGGGTATCGATATGATCTTTTCGTTCCGTTAAAATAACGATCCGCTTTCCTGAGTTGAGTTCTTTGGTAAGGTCATTAAAAATTAACTTGTTTCTTGTAGAGTCGTGGACGAGAATTTTTGAAAGCGTCTCGAATTTATCTGTTTTTATATTGAATGGAACCGTCAGTTCCGTATCGCGAATTGTAATTTTAGTCCTTAAATGATTTTCAATTTCTGCTGGTTTGGTTTCAGCAATGACATCACCCAGGTGGGTAAAGATTATTTTCCCATCATTATATTTCCGGAATGGTGTAGCCGTTAAGCCGTAGAGGTAGTACGTTTTGAATTTCTCAATAGTATCGCGGAATGTTTCCGCTGGTATGTGATGGCACTCATCAACTAGTATAAAACCAAAGGAGTTTAGAATTCCATTCTCTTTTTCATTCTTAACTATTTTGGAAAGACTTTGTATTAGTGCTACTGTAATTTGCTTACCAATTTTTATCTTTCCTTGACTGAGTTTGCCAATTTCTTTTCGAGGAATTCCTAAAAAAGCTTCGATTCTGTCCATCCATTGCTCAGCGAGTTGTTTACGATGAACAATAATCAAGGCAGGTTGTTGCTTGTCAACAATTATGGATAGACCAATTATAGTCTTGCCTGACCCGGGAGGAGCCACAATAACTCCAAAATCCTTTTTCATTGCTGCATCCTTGGCTATTTTTTGATGATCACGCAAGTTAATTTGTGAGGTGAACTCGATCGTGTCAAGCTTTTTTCTTTCATCAGAAAACTCATAATTAATCTTATTGTCCTTGCAATAGCGCAACAATTTTCCGACAAAGCCTCTTGGTATGAGTATCTCATTTTCTTGTTCTTCCACAAGCTTGAAATAGCGTTGCGTCCCCCAAGTATTTTTGCCTATTCGTTTTTTAATTAGAAATTCACTGTTAACAAAATTTAACTCTTCCTTCAAAAAACTGACTAACCCAGATGAAAGACCTGAACGTGTGAGATAAATACAATTATCAAGTCGGATAGTAAATTTACCAACAGCAAGATTATAGGTCGGATTGTAAATTTCAGATGTGGTATTCTCTATTGAATCAAGAGTTTCGGGTTTAACTCTTTTGATGGATTTCAAAAAACTCCACTGATTTTCAACGGGGTCTAGCGTTGTTAGATCAATAAAGCAACTATTCCCTAACTCCATTGACGGCTTATAGAATGGAAGCGCTATTAAGTTTCCAAATCCTTTACCCGAAAGATAATCTTGATTGGGAAACAGTCGATCAAAACTTGAGTCTTTAGCAAAAACTGAGATGATGCCGGCTTGCTCAAGAATCTTTATAAAGATTCTTCTACTTTTAAACGCTGGATAGTTTTGTTCGAAGAATATCCAGACATGTCCGCCTTTTCCTGAGCGAGACCTCTCGAGGTATGCTGGAATATTTTTCTCTTCGCAGACTTTGATAAACTTTCTGCAATCCTCAATCCAGGTACTTTTATCAAAATCAGCAGCAATGAACCATGACGAATTGTCTAATAGCAAAGGATATACTCCGATTTGCTTAGCACCATTCAAATGCAGACCAAGCTGTTCATCAGTCAGTTTCAAATATTCCTTTTCTGAATAGTTCTGAAAGGTGCCGCCCTTTGCCTGATGTAATCTAAATCTGTATGGATCATAATGGTAAGCGGGCATATACCCGCTCTTTGCTCCATTTTCCCATCGTACTGCGAAAACATCTTCTCGACCCCTAAAAAGAGATTTGAATGTTTTGAGTTGTTCGGTTGACCACATTGCCGAAGATAAAATTATCAACACAGCCAAAAAATAAAAAGGAATAAACGAACGAGAATTGTGATTCAGCCTATTTGTGGTCCCGAAATTCTGTGCAGTTGGTCATATCCAGTCACAGGGAAGGTCAGTCTTACCTAGACCACCAAGGCTTCCAGAAATTATCCTTCATTTGCTCGTTTCCTGAGTTGTAATAGTATCCTGTGTACGGATTGTCCTTAACCTTCAAATTTTCGATATCAATACCATTAAGTAATTCTTCGGCCATTCCTGGAGCGGAAGGATCAAACCAGTCAGCCTTCTGTCTTGCCCAAGAAATCCATTCCCTTGTTTCCTCATTTAAAGAATTATTTGATAACGCATTCGATTCTATTTTATCAATATATGTATGCAGCATGGCAGATACAGAAAATCTGTGTGCTTCAAAAAGTAGTTGTCTGAAGCGCGCTAATTCTGCCTTTTGCTTTTTTTCTAATTCCTGTCTTATCCTTGCTTGTTCTTCCCGATCCTCCTGAGCTTTCTTCGCCCTTGCCCTCTCATCTTTTCGTTCTATGGAAATTACTTCTAAGTCATCCACAATTTTCAAGAGCTGATCGTCTAAAGGAACTTTACCATCTTTCCATTCCTTCTTATGATAATGGTTTCCCTCTTTCCTTAAATATAAGCAGCCTGTGGGATGAAGATCCCGCTCAGTACGTTTGTTCTCAAAGAATTCAACTCTTTTTTTCTTCTCTCCAATGCTAATTTGAATTTTCTCATCATTGACAACAGCAAATGTGTTTCTCTGCTCTATTATTAAATCGTGCTTTTTAAATCTTAACAACTTTATCAATAAATCCATAATTAATAAGGCACGCGAAAATTGCTCTGGTGATACATGGATTGCAAGTATTTTATTTTTCTCCCAATACTGATCATGCCTTACTTCCCAATGTTTCAGCGTTGCTTCCCTTGTCGATAATATAAGTTTGTCAAAAATCTTAACATCTATTTTTGAATCTGTGTCAGTAATGTCTAAATATTGCAAAAGAGCGTTGATTCTTTTGATCTGCTCTTGTTTTTGTAACTCATCGTCACGTTTATAAATCACGACTGTTTCCGTGCCGCGAGATTCAGATGGCAATAGAGTTTTATCTACCTTCTTCACTTGGGCAACTTTCCGCCAATATGACTTGTCAGGTACTGGTATATTCAGCCGCCTACAAATTTCTTCTAAACCGTCTTCCCAGATGTCAAAATATAAACAAAGATCAGATATAGGCTCTGACCAAATCTTATTGTAGAGAGTGATCCTATTCAGTGTAATTGTATCCATCTTTCGGAAAGTTTAACGTTTCTTCAATTTCCAAATGTATCCCAAAGCAGATTTCTTTTTGTTATTGACAGCACTAGATATTAAATTAGTTTGAACACCTTCAGCGCGTGCCGCATCTGCAATGCTTGGAAATTCAGCAAGGCGTTTTCCTTTCAATGAATATTTAAAAACAGGTTTACTTACACTGGTTAGATACTCCCGCGAGGAAGCATGGTGTTTTTCAATGTCTATTTTTTTCCGTCCTTCGCCCAATTGCCAAATGAAGCCACCTGTTGTTTTCAGCTTACCTCTTGTTACGGCTGAGATGGTAGAAGAAGAGATACCGGTTTCTTTCTCTGCCACTCTCATGCTGGTGAATACACGTAGTTTTTTTCCTTTCAGGGTATACTGAGTAACCATTTGGGCTTTGTTAGAAGATGGAGTCTTTGCCAACTCACCTCTATATCGATTTCCTTTAGATCGCCATACAAAACCGGCACCAATACGCGTGGGTTTGTCAAGAGCATGATAAATAGTGAATGCTGATATTTTGCATGCATTGGCAGCCTCTGTAACATTTAAATAATCCGTAATCTTCTTTCCTTCTATTGAGTACTGCACGATTTCCTTTCCAGCCAAAATCTTTTGATTATACGTTGATTGAAAGGGCGAAAGTGATTTTGTTTCTTTATCCGTTGCATTGCGCCATACAAAACCACCCGCTGTTTTGTTTTTACCCGTTACATTCTTCTGGATATTGGCAGAAGTCAGGCCACTAGCCCTGGCTGCTGCTTCTATCGTTGGATGGGTTTGTATTTTTTTTCCTTCACGCGTACGCTGGGTTACCGGTTTTCCGGTCCTATAGTTTTTATATTCACCTTTATAGCTGTCTCCTTCAAAACGCCAAACATACCCATGCGATACTTTCGTTACTTTTTTGGCGCAGTCTAACAGGGTTGAAGAGTTGAAGCCCGTTTCAATAGATGCCTTTGAAACACTATCAAAACGGTTGACCACTTTACCATCCAAGGCAAATTGAATAATGGGCTTTGCGATGTTTTTGATCTTGCCCTTGTATTCGCCACGGTAGGTATCTCCTTCATACCGCCATACATATCCGCTTCCTGTCCGGAATTTTCGTAACGCACATTTGCTGATCGTATTTGCATCAACACCAGTATTTAAAGCCGCTTCTTTTACACTGGGATAGGACCCTATTTTTTTTCCTTCAATGTTATATTGTGTAACAGGCTTCTCCCAGGAGAAGTCGGCATGTTCTCCTTTATAAACTTCTCCTTTATACCGGTATACAAAACCATGTAGCTGTTTTAACTCTTTCGTGGCAATCTTACGAATGCCATCCCGACTGGTATTATTTGCCTTTGCAGCCTGAGCCATACTTTCATATTCCGATACTTTCTTTCCGTTGAGTGTGTATTGAACAATACCCCGTGGATAGTTGCTTTCATTCCAGACGAGTTGTTTTTTCGATTTTGTTATGGTCACAGTTCCTGATCTTGGCCTTCGTTTGATGTCCAGGCCATGACCATAGAGTTCAGTGCCATTCATGAGCACCAGATTCTCAACGCGGTTATTACAATTGTCCCCATCTCGGTGAACAACGGCTTTCTTCTCGTTTTCAAAATAGATGGGAGCTACAAAGAGATGATAGACGAGGCGGTTTACTTTAAAGGTGTACTCATGGTTCTCATAGCGAAGCTTGATACCCAGTTGCTCCGTGTAGTCTTTGGTGTAGGTATTGTAATACGTTGCCAAATGCTGCTTGCGTATCCTTTCCTTGATGGAATAGAATTGACCAGTGATGGATATGACCGGCCTTTCAAGTGCCCATATCCTCCCATAATTTGAGACCTTGAAGTAGCCATCCATATCCGGAATATCTTTCCATACTTCACCCTTCATATCAATGAGAGATAAATTCATAAAAGGATACTTGGAATAGTCCTTACGGTTGGGTTGTTTGATACGAACGGCTGACATGAGGTTTTATGTAATGCCAAAATTACGCATGCTAATTGACAGATTATTGAGTTTACACTGATGAAAGTGAGTACTTCATAAACCAAAATAGAATCAAGAACCTTTTGGTCTTTACTTGCGCCATGATGAGTTGCATTAAAATATGGTCAAGTGTGGACTTTATATTTTTTATACATTGAATCTAGGACTATAACCGGATGATGTTGCTAAATCAGAAAGCCGGATTGCTACTGAGTGTTATTGGCCAAGCGATACGTTATAATTTACAGCGGTGAGATAAGCTCAGCCTATAGACCGCCGGATCAGCCAAACCTAAGGCTTACATTACGTCAACATTAAATATCGGACAGTGCTAAAGATTTATCACATGCATATGTAATAAATTGATAAAATTATTAATAAAATAGATTACAAAACCTTGTTTCTATTCTTAAATGATATATCAGTAGGGTTACACTACAAATTAAGTCGAGTACCTTTTTTGTAACTATTAAAAGTGTATGTGTCGACCAATCTACACAAATTGCGGTCGAAAATCATTTTACCTATGAGCCCAGGTGATTTTCATGGAGCCTAACTACTAAACCTTACATAATGCAACGTTTCCTTCTTGGAATAGGAGTGCTGAATTTGCTTGGCATAATTATACTATCCGTTTTTTTCTTTAATGCTAATAATCAGAAGGTTGTCTATGTTAACTCATCTGAATTAACCAATAATTTCAAAGGCATGTTAGATGCCAGAGCGGTTTACCAGAAGAAGGCAAATGCCTGGAAAGCAAACATTGACACGCTGGCCTCTGAAGTTCAACAACAGATTTTCAAATACGAAAAAGAAAACTCCAAGATGACCGTAAAAGAGCGTCAGCTTTCTCAGGAGTTGATCCGGACAAAACAAAAACAGTTTGCCGATTTTCAGCAGGCCATGAACAGCCAGGCCCAGCAGGAAGATGCTAAAATGACCGGAGAGGTGGTCACCCAGATTAATGCCTACCTCAAAAAATACGGTGAATCAAAGGGATATAAGATTATCCTTGCAGCCACCGAGTATGGCAATCTTGCTTACGCAGATGACGAACTGGATATTACAAAAGAGGTACTCGAAGGGTTGAACAAAGAATACGGAGGGCAGTAATCTATGACACGACTGTACCTGGCCGTTATTCTGTTATTTGCCATCACCGCCTGCCAGCCTGAATTACTTACCAAAGAAGAATTAAGCGCATACGTTTCCGATGAGGAAAATGGGTTAAAGAAATCCTCGGAGTTAGGGAAGACAAGGGTTGAAGTAATGTATAGACCCACCGATTTAATGGTTCAGCAAGAAACGGGCGATGGACCCACCGACACCACTACTGTAAGAACGCTTCGTAAAAAATATGAGCACTACTATTATTTTATCCTGAGTCTTTCCAACAATAACAAGGAAGCACTTCATCAAACAGGAGGAGAGCAATACAGCGAATTAGTACAAACACTATCCTTTCGCATGCAGGATTATGTTTCCCTGACTACATCCGCACAGGATACCATACCTGTTGGTGATTTTATCTTGAACAGAACCTACGGTTTAAGCAGTTCTACCGATCTGCTTTTTGTATTTAATAAGGAGAAAGCAGCAGGCAAGGAGTGGGTACAATTTAATTTAAATGAATTGGGTCTTGGTATTGGAAACCAACGCTTCCGGTTTAAAACAAAAGATATTGAACGCATACCAGAAATTAACTTTAGTAAAACTCAGTAATAGTTAAATCTATCCTGACAATTATACACGCATAAATTGATTACAGAGAATTTTAAAACATTGCAAACAAGAATATAAATGATACGCAACCGCCTCCTTCTAAAATCATTTGCTGTTTTCTTTATTATTGAGATGCTTGCCAGCACAGTGGCACCAACTATTTCATGGGCATTGACAGCTGGGCCTACTGCACCAGAAGCCAGCAGCTTTGAGCCAGTTGACACTTCGGAAATGGTAGATTTAACAACTGGAGATATGGTATATAATCTCCCGCTGTTAGAAGTGCCTGGTCCTGCTGGCAGTTACCCGGTGTCAATCTCCTATCATGCGGGAATTAATCCAGCCGCGGACGCCTCGTGGGTTGGGCTTGGATGGAATATTAACACAGGTTCAATTTTACGCTCGACATCGGGCTACCCTGATGATTGGAAAGAAGTGAACTCTAAAAATAGTGAAAGTTGGGAGGGAGGGGTAACCCACCGGGTAAGCAAGGGACTAAGCCTTTCATATTGGGGATTGTCATTATCTGCTGGTGTGATAAAGACCAATGACACTTACAAAGGATCTCAAAAAGGGGGGTACACTTCATTGAGCTATGGTTGGAGCATGGGTAATTCTGGTGTTGGTGCCTCTGCAGGTTTCTCAGCTTCTGATGATCCGGCTTCTGGTTCATCACTATCAGTGGGAGGTGGCATTTCCTATGGGAAGAGCCTAGGTGGCTCTGCTGCTTCAGGAAGTGTTGGCCTTGGTGTAAATTCTGTCTTTACTGCGGGAGGAAGTTCAAGTTCAGTCGGCCTTTCAGGTGGAATAAGTGTTAGGCCTAATAACTATGTTTCTGGTTCTGCCTCTGTACTTGGTGCTTCCATTAGCTCAAACGGATCTTCATCAGTCTCCGTATCGGGAATAGGTTTCAACAGCGGGCACATGAAAAATTCCGGCAAGGTACAGACAGAGACAAACTCCAATCTCTCCAAAGGTCAGCAGGCTGCAATCCATTTTGGCACAGGAAGTTTATTTGATTATAGTGATGATTATATTAAATATTTTATTGATGAAGTAGATACTAGTTCTGTAAACGGTGCACTATATCCTATACCAAGCGGGATGGATCTAAGTTATTTTGATAAACGTGATTATGACGTTTATGATATGGTTGAGGTTGCTAACGGAGCTGAGAGTTCTGAAAATATTAACAGTCCAAAATTTGGGGTTGGTAATGAAATTATGATGGGCGGAACGTTGCCTGCTACAGACAACTACATGGTAATGGGGCAAGGCACAGGCGGTAGTATCAAACCCTATGACTTGCTTGGTACCCTGTATCGTCAAAACAAAAAAAATAAATATGATAAATATATAACAAAACAATATGTAGGGGAGTTAGGCACGCTGCCGCAGAATGCCGGACGATCTGAATTTATGTTTATGAATGAGTTTAGTAACAGTTATTTGTACGACAACTCAGGTGCTGGAGAATATTTTTCGACACTGTCTTCTTCTCGATTGAAATTGGATTTTAATCCACAAAAAGTACTTACTGGTTCTGCCTTTTCAGGAGACAAAACAATCAATAATAAATTAGCAAGAGCAAGCAATATAGTATGGTATAGTAATAAGGAAATTGTAGAAAACGATAAAAATAATATTAAAGATGGTCTTGTACGTCCGAATGCGAAGGGGTTTTTACGAAATGAAGTCGAGAACTATAATGATCAGGTCGGTGCTATAAGGATAACCAATCCGTCAGGAGTAACTTATCATTATGCTTTGCCCGCCTATACATATAATGAGGTGTATCATACCGAAAATATGGCGTATGACTTAAATAAAGAAGGTGCCTTTAAAACAATCGTTTACCGGAAGGAAAAGTATGCTTATACGTGGTATTTGACTGCGGTAACCGGACCTGATTATGTTGATCGTGGGGAGAATGGAGTGGCTGACGGAGTTTTAAATAAATATGATTGGGGATATTGGACCGAGTTTGAATATGGTAAGTGGGCCTCAGACTATAAATGGAGAACACCTGAAACTGGATTTGTAGAAGATATGGATGGCAATTTCCAAAATTATAGCAGTGGCCAAAAGGAACTTTATTACCTAAATGCGATTCGGTCTGCAACACATACCGCTTTGTTTGTTAAAGATATAAGGAGAGATGGAAAAGGGTTAGCAAGCAATGGCAGAGAAGCCTCATTTGTTCCGGTAGCATGTAACAGTTATCCAACCTCAACTTTAAAACTGACGAAGATCATATTGATAGAAAATGATCATTTACCAGCGATAGATTATTCATACAATAACTCTTTTCTACCTGTGGCCTGCACACGAGAAATTCCAATGGATGATCCTGATACTGAGGAATTCGAAGCCCCCATAATTGAGCAATATGAAATTGACACACATCATGGAGGAAATGTTTTATTGTCTGAAAATATCACTCAAGATCAGATGGACGAATTGGAAATGAATTCAATCAAAAGGATTGTGTTTGATACAGATGACACCCAAATGATGCCGAATACACCTAACAGCTTTTCCAGTGAAAATCTATACACCAGTAACCCGGTTGTATCAAATGCAAGATTTGGCAAATTGGAATTAAAGGGCATTCAAGTATATGGAAGAGGTAGTGATAGTTTAATACCATCTATCAAGTTTGATTATAAAAATAAAGCCACCCCTTATAATAAAGACAAAACTGACTATTGGGGTTTTTATAAAAGTGACTATGATGCAAATATTAAGGATTCGAATATTCGGAAGGAACCAACAGATCAATCGGCATTGGAAGTTGATACATGGTCGTTAAATAAAATTGTTACCAGTTTGGGTGCTGTCATTCACATTGATTATGAAAGTGATGATTATGAGCGATCAGTACTGCATAATAAAGTGAATTTTAAAGTAACTAACATGACAACCGAGGGTGATGGAACGTATAAAATATTTATCGGTGATTTGAATGGAAAACTGGATAAATATTTTGATGAAGGTGAGGCCGTTAGTTCCTTGCTTGCTATTTCGCAAGCAAAAAAACACATTATTCAATTTGATAAAACTATATTTAACCCGCTTGGTGGACCTAGGATAAAAACTGGGACTTGTGATCCAATCGTCTATTTTAAATTGGAAAATGTTCTACCTTATTACAATAATGCAATTATAAGGGATATCAACTATGATCATTTAGTACTTGAAGTTCCTCAAGCAGAAAAGATAATACATAAGGTTCCCTACCATCCGGCACCTGATCATAATAATATAAATGATCTTGAGGCATTCGAAACATTTTACGCTTTGGCTTCCAGTAGTAATCCGGAGCAAAACGCACATGATTATTGCAAACCAACGGAAGAAAATATTGAGCACTTTAAAGATTTCATTGGTGGTGAACTCTATGCTGAGATAAAAGAAAACAAGAAGGGGGGAGGTTTACGGGTAAAAGAAATTAGCATTATAGAACCGGTGTCTAATTTAGCCTATGTCACATCTTACGATTACGCAAATCCCAATACTGGTAAGAGTTCCGGGGTAACTACGTATGTTCCCTTTAAAATAAATACGTTTACGCTTGATTATCCTGAGCACTATGAAAATGCGGTTGAAGGATATTTTAAGGATGGAAATTTACGTGATGGTGGCTTCGTTGCTGATGTTATAAAGAATTGGCAGGAGATTACGCGTACGTTATTGTTAGGTCCATCATTGGAGCACTTCCTGGACTATTTCGATTTGATAGATCATCCGGACAGGGAAACCATGGCAGCATTTCTCGGTTTAGGGTTGAATACTGCCAATGAAACAGTTGAACATAGGCGAACTGAATTGATGAGCGAACTTTTATATAAAGTAAATGAAGTGCCCTCTGCCAGTGTTATGTATGAATATGTAACGGTCAAAAACAAAGTCGTTCGGAATGGAGCAACCACTGACAATCAGAGTTACGTTGTTAATCAATTCATTGTTTATGATCCTAGCATGGTAAGTATCAAGGCTGACCGTCAAAAACTCACTACTAATTTGAATACGAACGATATTAGAAATTTAGTAAAGAGAGGCGTCACCATTAATAATTTTGGAAATGCAGTTGGTCAGATAAAATCATCGAGAATTCATGCCCTTGATGGCACACTGCTGAGTGAAAAGGTCTATCACTATTTGCATGAACTTAACAATAGTTCAGACGATGTGTTAGATAACTATGCAACAAAACTGAATGACTATAATTCTCAGGGAATGCTGGACGAGACATATGTGAATGCCAGGTATATTCCTTATGACAATGATATGATTGATTATGAAGAACAAGGTCCTGGAGATGATCCTGTTGAGGAGGAAGAGGTATTCAGGCATGATTTACTGGGGATCATGACCAAACGGAGAAATCTGCCGATGATATTGTTATCCGTTGAAAATTGGAATTACAAAACAGGTATTACTTCAACAGATAAAACATTGGCTTTTGATTTCTATTCAGGCTCGGTTACAAAGAATATTGCCACTGATGGTTATGGAAATACGTATTTATCAGAAGTAATACCAGCCTATACTTTGACACAGTATGGTAACATGGGCTTGGCTATTAATGGCGGGAAGAACATGCTTTCTCAGGAAACAGCAAGTTATTCGTATAAAGTTTCTGCAGCGGATTACAACACGAAACTCGGATTAGTTTCCGCTTCGATCCAAACCTGGAGCAATCAGATTCCTGCATTAGAACCAGGCTCGGCTATACAAACAGCCGCTAATCAACCAGATATTTGGCGTAAACATGCGAGCTTTTCTTTCATAGGAGATGATAATATCGCGTTGAATAGTGACGGGCTATATCCTATTTCTTCAGTGACACAATTTAATGCCTGGAATAGGGGAGATGTAGCGCCTGTCACATGGCAAAAGAATAGTGAGGTAACATTATATGATGTACAATCTCATGCCCTTGAGGCTGCCGATCTAAATGGCTTGTACGCAACTACACGAATGACTCCAGATCAAACCAGAGTAACAGCGACAGCGGCTAATTCCAGATTCAGTGATTTTAATTACACTGGTGTTGAAGGCTTTTCACCAAGTGATATTGATCTTGGTAATCAATTCAAGCTGAGTGATGACGCGGTGGTCGTTACTGGAAATGCCCATACAGGTTCGAAATCTGTACGGACAGAGTTTGGAAGCATTATTTATGAGAATGATGTTACACCTAATAAAAAATACATTTTAAGCTTTTGGGCAACGTCTCCCGATGCGGTTCAGATACAATGGATGTATCTCGGAAATCCTCAGGATCTTACATCATCCGTTGTGAGAAAGGCAGGTAACTGGTATCAGTATAATGTCTCGTTTTTCTCGAAACCATCACATGTAAAGATATGGTGCAAGCGATTTGTGGAAGGGGCCTCAGGCGTTGTTTACTTTGATGATTTCCGAATATCCCCTTCAGATGCTTCAATGAATAGTTATGTCTATAATCAGTGGGGAGAACTCACGCATATCCTGGACAATAATAACCTCTATACGGAATATGTCTATGATGGAATGGGCCGATTGAAGGAAGTTCATAAAGAAACGTTCCAATATGAAAAGACCAAAGTGAGTGAGGCCAAGTACCATTATGCAAACCAAAATTAATTGTTGTAGATATGAATAAATTTATTTCAACAATACTCATTCTGCTTTTCCTGATTGTGGTTTTTTCAACAACCATCTCAAGCGCGCAATCGGTGGGCATGTCGCCAAACTCCAATTGTATCAAAGCTCAGAGTGAGGTAACTTTTTTTATAGTGGGAGAAGAACCATTTTGCTCCTCTCCAATTGTTGACGAAGAGAGGAGTTGGCATATTCACGGTGGGCGAGAGGGAGAAGACTATATCATTGTGAATTATGAAGTTTCTGCCGACCCTATTTCATACCATAGTGTGAAGGTGAAATTTCTTACCGTTCGGGATTATTCAGTTGAAGTATTCCTTAGATGTCATGATTCGGGTGGAGGTACAACAGTAAGTCTGGATGATTTGAATGTCTATCCTGATGTACCCACCACTGTTTCCATAACTTCGAATGGAACTACGTTTTGTAGTGACCCTACACCCTTTACATTTACGGCTCATCCAACTAATGAGGGTCGTGACCCCGAATACCAATGGAAAATTAATGGCGTAGTGGAAGAAATTAATTCAAATTATGACGGAGATACATTTGAACCACGTCTTTCTATTCTTGACGATGGGGATGTGATTACAGTAACAATGATTTCGGACATTGCCTGTGTTCAAGAAGTTACCTCAAACTCTATCACAGTTACTAAAGAGTCCGCCATATCAGCACTACCCTCTCAGCAACTTGAGTTTTGTGATTTTGAATTGGCCATAGTGTCAATTCCAGTTTATTCATCTCAACATACTTATAATTGGTATGATAACGATGGAGTTTTTCTGGGTAAAGGAAAAACTGATTTTTTTTCGGGCGGCCGCTTTTCATTAGGAATTTTAAAAGAGGGTATATATCATTATTCTGCAGAATTAATTGATAGTTATGGTTGTCCAACAAGAGATCGTACACCAGTTACCGTATTGATTTCATCGAATTGCGAAAACGAGCTCCATTGGATTGAAAGTATTTCCTACGACAATGAAGGTACTATAGGCCATACTAAATCCTACTTCGATCAATCTGGAAAATTACTTCAATCACAAGGTAAAAATTTAACGACCAACCAGATATTGACTTCTCAGTCTATTGAGGATGAATATGGACGCGCAGTGGTGGGAACGTTAAGTGCTCCGATCAATAAAACTGATTTTCAATACAAGCATTGGTTTGCGACAAATGCCTCCGGAGGATTGTACGACCATGAGAACCTCGGTCAGGCATTTGGCAATACAGAAGCTGGTACGGTTGGTTGGTACTACAGCGATAATAATACAATGGAAGACAATGTACCGGTTACTGGTTTTCCATATAGCCAAATGGAATATTATACGGATGGAACAGGTGAGGTCAAAAAAAGCGGGGGACCAGGAGAAGTGCATAAACTTGGAATGGGGCATGAAACGTTGTCTGGAACCTTCCCTGTATTTGCAGAACTGGATGATTATTTGGACAGGCGAAATGTGGCGCTTCCTGATATAGTACACGATGGAAGTTTGGTGAATGAAGGTGTTCAAAGCATAGCACGTGATCAAAATGGAAAGCGTGGCGCAAACGAAAACTTTTCGATTGGCATAACAGATAAAGAAGGTAAAGTGGTGATGACTGCACGAAGTGGTGGATCAGCATCTGCTGATCATGTATTGGCTGTCTCCAATTCGATTATTGCCAATGTGGATGCGACTTCTGTGAATTATCGTCCGATGGTATATTTCTATTTGCTAACCCCTCAAGCCGTTTCGATTGCTACAAATGGAACGACTACTTACACAATAGAAGATATTATTACCGGGCAGACGTTTACTCCAAGTGGTAACTGGCCCGTTGGATTTTATAGGGTACTGGTCAGCGAAGGTGAAGTGAATATTAATTACATCAATTATTACCTGGATGTAACGTACCAGTTTTACGATGATGCTGGCCGGTTAATGTCATCCATCTCACCCAATGGTTATAAGCAGTGGATTACCAACACAAACCCTGCGACCAATTATCCAACCATAGACAAGACAACGTATAAATATAATTTCCGTGGCTGGCTCCTTGAAATGACGGAGCCCGATGCTGGTACAACAAAGTATCAATATCGTAAGGATGGAAAAATCAGGTATTCTCAAAATGCACAGCAAGCACTGGATGAAGTAAATAATCCAGGCAAGGGAAGATTCTCGTATACCAATTACGATTATTTAGGCAGGCCCATTGAATCGGGTGAGTATAAAGGAACTACTCAAACCTTTGCAAGTGTAAAAGCAAGCGTGGAGTTTGCTGATCAAATTACGTTTGAAACGGCCGATAAAAAAGATTGGGTTAAAACCTATTATGAATCTGCCTATTCTGATGCGTTGGATCTTCCAACGGGTGCAGGTAGTGAGTGGAAATCGCAAGACTTTTTACGTGGAGCGGTGTCGTGGAGTGAAAACGCAAACATGAAAAGCATTTACAGCTACGATGAATTAGGACGTGTAAAATGGATGGCTCAAAAGTCCCCGCACTTGGCTTTGGCTAACCGAACATTTGTGGTGCGTTATGAATATGATTTTTTAGGTAACGTTTTGAAAGTACATAACCTGGCATACCAAAAAGTAGGAAGCAATGTAAACCTGGCAGAACAATTTTATCATCACTACGAATATGATGCCGATAAACGATTGAGTAAAGCCTATACGAGTGTCGATGGAACGAATATGAAACTGAGGGCTACATACCTATATTATTTGCACGGACCTCTTAAGCGCATTGAGCTCGGTGATAAATTACAAGGAATTGATTTTGTCTATAACATCAATGGATGGCTGCAGTCCATCAATCATCCGGATACGGATCAAGATCCGGGAGGCGATGGAAATTCCGGCAGCCATTCTGACTTTAGGAAAGATGTTTTCGGAATGGTATTGGATTATTACCAAAGCGACCTAAGTGGTTTGTTCGTGACCAGTGCATCTGGATCCATGCATAATCCTTCCAACATCCATCGCTTGCCTTCATCCTTTCAAAATGCTCAGGCAATCAACCAGCCACTCATCAGATTCCAGCCAACCGATGAAGATGTAGCTCATTCAACCTTTAAACAATACAGTGCTGAGAATCCGCACTATAAAAAAATGATTTCAGAGACCTCAAAAAATTCAGCTAACCGATAATTATAGTTTTATGCAAAAAGTAATCTCATCTCTCATCTTCGTGTTTGTTGGAACAATCCTGTGTACAGCGCAGAACATCACGACCTCTTCAGTGAAATGGAATTCCACTCAGACCTTCAACGTTTCGCTTGGCCAATGGACAGAAGAAGTAACGTCAATAACCAGCAATGCATCCACAAATTTAGTTTGGAAAAACCAAGATGGCAGTATTCGTAAGACCTTTAAAATTATTGAAATGATAGGAGAATGGGATAATGTAAACACGGATGGGGGGGTGCAATATGAAATTACGGATGGACAGTTTAGCGGGTCAATATCCATCCGCAGACAAGGAAATGATATAAAGATTTTAATCGCGATGGCGTCCGACACCCCGGATACAAAAGAGTTAACGATTCAAAGTTTGCAATTGCTTTAAAAACTTAAAATATTGTGAGGATGATTTTACTCAAACCGTTTTTCAGGATTCTTGTTTTAAGTTTCTTCTTTGCATCGGTATCCAATTCGCTACAAGCCCAAACCAATACTGTGCCCGATGCAGTTGAGTTAGCCGTTCTAAAAAATATCTACGATAGTTTAGGTGGAGAGACCTGGACGAATAAAACCAATTGGCCAACCACTGGCTTGGCAGCGGCGGCTCGGCAAGTCAAGCGACCCGCCAACGGAGCGGAGCACGGCAAGCGTTGAGAAGCAAGCCCTGTCACCGGGTACCGGGATCACGACTCGAACCTCAGCTCCGGGCAGC
>JANMRZ010000113.1:0-47910 GCA_031388805.1 Chryseolinea sp. | reverse complement strand
TTTCGTTACCGTCAGACAAACGCCATTGTGTGAAATACTTTGATCTATTTTCAATTCATTACTGATCGGACTTTCAAACAAAAAATGTCGGTTGCTTCCCTCCGACTTAATTGCTGTAATGCGCCCTAACGACTCTATAATTCCTGTAAACATGCTCGAAATTACACTGAATTAGGGGATTTAAAAATATTTTGGTTTATAATATAAACTACTTTACATTTAATCCGTTAATGAATTTTATATGAAAACAGATGCAGAAAATCTCGACACTCAGGATAGTTTGAAAATCATCACCAGTATGATTCAACAAGCCCAAGGCAACATGCAAAAGAACAGTTTCTACTTTCTCTTGTGGGGATGGGTCATTACAATGGCCAACATTGGAATGTATGGATTGATGAAATTCACTGATTATCCTCACCCCTACATTGTATGGTTAATCACCATTCCAGCCTGGATTCTCTCTCTTTATCATGGTTATAGTAAAAGGAATGAAGCGCGTGTAACAACTCATTTCGATCGCATTGCAATGTGGTCCTGGTTAAGCTTCGGCATCACCATATTTATTATTGTATTCTTCGGACGAAAAATCAATTACAATTTAAATCCCATAATTCTCACCATAAGTGCAATACCTACTTTGATTGCCGGAGTGATCTTGAAATTTAAACCGTTGACATGGGGAGCTCTATGCTTTTGGACAATGGGCATAGTATGCTTTTTAGTTGATTCAGAATTGCAATATTTGATTGGAGCCGTGGCGGTAATACTGGGATATATTATACCTGGCTATATGCTCAAAGTGAAAACAGACTAATCGGAATGTTCAAGGAACTAGATCCATTGCTTCACTCACAATTGCGTTTGGCAATAATGTCGTTACTAATTAGTGTAGAGTCAGCCGAGTTTACATTTTTAAAGGAGAAAACAAATTCAACAGCCGGCAATCTGAGTGTTCAAATCGACAAACTTTCAACAGCCGGCTACCTATCCGTTGAGAAATCATTCAAAGGAAAAAAGCCTTTAACTACCTGTAAGATAACAAAGAAGGGCATCAAGGCCTTTGAAGAATATGTCACCGCATTGAAACAATACATCAATCAACCCTAAATAAAAATCAAATGAAAACAATCAACTTACTTTTCTTAATGCTGATCGTTTCGAGTTCTTTAATAGCTCAGGATGTTTCAAAAGTCTGTAAAGAACAAATGAATGTACTCTCCTATTTTACAGGAAAATGGAAAGGGGATGCTACCATTACCCAACAAGGAGGTGTTACCGTTCAGGTAGCGCAAGAAGAAACAATTGAATTAAAACTCGATAGTTTAATTCTTCAGTTTGAAGGTATCGGCCGAACGAAAACTAATCTGAACAAAATTTCATTTCATGCATTAGCCTTCGTCAGCTATAATGCTATGAAAAAGAATTATGAGATGAAATCATATTTAATGGATGGAAAACAAACCGATGCTTACTTTAAAGTAATTGAAAAAAATAAGTTTGATTGGGGTTTTGATGTACCCGGTGGAAAAATTGTGTATCATATCACACTTGACCCTATTGCCAAGAAATGGTATGAAAAAGGAGAATTCTCACCAGACGGTAGTAAATGGTATCCGTTTTTCGACATGACCCTCACGAAGCAACCTTAAACAAAATTGATGATTTGATTTTTCATGAGGATGTACGGATTAATTTTAATTACTTCGCACATCCTCATCTTCATTTTATGGAATTCGGCCATGTTGATTCAGAAACTCTAAGCAAAATCAACTTCACACTACCACCTGATGATCTGAATACAATAAGAGTTCTTCAACAAAAGAAAATATCAAATCAGAAAACGAAAGTCTTTGTCGGTTGTGCAAAATGGGGACGCAAAGATTGGATAGGAAAATTATATCCTTCCAAAACAAAAGAAGTTGATTTCCTGAATCACTACGCTAAGCACTTCAATTGTATTGAACTTAATGCTACGTTCTACAAAATGCCAACGCAAAAGCAAATTGAAACGTGGAAAAATAAGGTTGGTAAGGATTTCAAATTTTGTCCCAAGTTTGTTGATCAGATAACACACTTAAGAAAATTAAAAAATGTAAGGGAACTTACCGATCAATTTCTTGAAGCCATTTATGCTTTCAAAGAAAATCTTGGTCCAATTTTTCTAATGCCACATCCGCAGATGGGTCTTAAAACCTTGGATACGATTGAAGCATTCATTGAGTCTTTACCAAAGGACATTAATCTGTTTGTTGAACTCCGGCATCCTGAGTGGTTTGCAAACCCTGAAGCTTTTGAAACGGCATTTAATCTTTTTGAGAAACTAAAAGCTGGTTTGGTTATCACCGATTCATCAGGAAGAAGAGATTGTGTTCACATGCGCCTCACCACATCTGAAGCATTTATCCGCTTTGTTGGCAATGGTCTTCACTCAACCGATTACACACGAATAGATGATTGGGTGAATCGCATAAAGAAATGGATGGAAGAAGGAATCAATATCATCTATTTCTTTATGCTCCAACACGAAGAATTGCATTCACCCGAGCTAAGTCTTTACCTCATTCAACAGCTCAACAAACATTGTGGAACAACTATTCAAGAGCCACGATTTATCATCAACAATGATATGTTTGGAAATTGATTTTTTTTAAACAAGAGCATAGTTTCGCAAGTGGCATTAAATCTTAAATTCCACTTGGCACTATTTTCCTCGACTTACCTTTAGAATCATAAACGATAATTTCTTTCACATTCCCAGATGTTCTTATCGTTCGGGTAGATTGAGATAGGTATCCGGATCCATAGTAGAATTCCACTTTTTGTTTTCGTCCATCTGAATAAATGAGTTCTGCCCAGCTATCAAGTGGTTCTGGTTTAAACTTAAATCCAGTTTCAGACACAATAGGCGCAAACACTTTTAAGCTATCGCGATTTTGAGAAGCGATAAACAGATCGCCTTGAGTGCCCGATAATTTAGCTAAACCTTTAGCATCACCATTTACGCAGAAGCCACTTTTTAAAGAGGTGACTACTTCAAAATCTCCCTGTCCATTGCCAAGCAAAACCAATCCTGTAAAAGCATCATACTGACCTACAGTGGGTTCATTTCCGTAATCATTGCCTACCATTAAGACATCAAGATTTCCATCGTTATTAACATCGCTTGGAGTCATTCCATTAACAGGAGCGACCTGAACCAAAACAGGTAGTTGTTGAATGTTAAACTTCCCAGAACCTAAATTTTCAATATAACTTGTTGCCATGTAGTTAGCTTCTAACGTAACTGACTCTTTTAATTCTTCAGCTGTAAAAAATTGATCCGTAGTAACCTTTGCAAAGTCCTTATACTGAGAAAATTTTCGCCTAAACTTAGGGCTCTGGGAATTTAGGTCGTCCCAGAAATGAACTGGATATGATTTCATTGTTCCATCTTCCGCCTTTACGTAACAAGATAAGATTGCATCCACACTACCATTACCATCAAAATCCTTCGCGCATACTGTGATCGGCTGTTTAAGTGAGGCATTATAGTAATTATTCAAGCCTAAATTACCAACTAAGTAATCCGTGTCACCATCATTATCATAATCACCACCAACAATACTGTTAAACCATCCCTTATAATTATCGATACCCGAAATAATTTTTTTAAATGAGCTTCCATTATTTTTATAGAAAGATACAGACATAAACTCTCCAACAATTATAAGGTCAAGCTTGCCATCGTTGTCAAAATCTGTCCATAAAGCATCCGTTACCATTCCTGGTTTAATTAAATCTTTGCAGAGATCAGGTGTAGCATTCACAAAAACACCTTTATCATTTCGCAACAAATAACTTTCGTCAGCAAAAGGATAACTACCTGGTGATATCCTGCTTCCTACGAAGAGATCAAGATCTCCGTCTTGATCAAAGTCTGAAGCTCTAACGCAAGATCCACTGGCATGAATTTCCGGCAAGGCATCATTTGCTAATGTGAATTTACCTCTACCATCATTTTTGAATAATCTATCTTGATAATGAGGGCTTCCTGGTTCAAATTCATAGCTTCCACTTACACTGTATAAGTCAAGATCATTATCGTTATCCATATCAAACAGGAGTACCCCTGTCTCCTCTTCTCTCTTCGGCACTCCGTCAGTCAAATTATGCAAATCAAAAGTACCGGTCTTATTTTGGATGAATACTGTTCCAGAGTTATTAGCCGCGCCACCCAAATAAAAATCCTCAAAGCCATCACCATTAATGTCACCAACTGCTATTCCTGGGCCGCTTTGCGAAAACTTATGAGGCAAGGTCCGTTGAATATTAAAATCAATTTTATCTTCTTCTTTATGTCTATATGAAACCTTCAATTGCGATGCTGCATTCTTGAATATCTGCTTATTCAAATTTTCAGCATCAACTTTGTCCGTAAAGTCATTGCGTTGCGCGGCATCCTTATGATTTACAATTAAAACCTGATCGGGGCTTACATTTTTAAGAAGTTGAGTTTTACCATCAGGCCATTCTACAAATAAGGTGTCAATTTTTGTAACTATACCTAATCCGAAATGAACAAAATCTTCCACCGTTGAAATATATCCCCTATAGATAGAATGTTCATGATATTGAATCTTACCATCAGAATGATGAAGAGTAACTTTCGTTCCCAAGCCAGATAAATTTCCCTTTTCCCCTACAAGCTTTAATCTCAAAAAATGAGTGGATTTTTCCTTACTTTCTGTATAGAGTTTATTCTCATAGAGTGATGCTAACCCATCAATATTGTTCACAACATAATCCAAATCACCATCATTATCTAAATCTGCAAATGCAGCACCATTTGAAAATGAAGGCTGATCCATTCCCCATGATTTAGTCATATCAGAAAATGTTAAATCACCATTATTCTTAAATACATAGTTCGCTACCTTAACCGATGGAACCTGTTCTAACAAATAATCTATACCCGTAACCGTGCTCACTTTTTCTCTGAAACTTATAAAATCTCTATCTGTTATATCTTTTGGAAATCCGTTTGTGATAACCAAATCTTTAAATCCATCGTTGTCAAAATCTGCAAAAAGAGGCGACCAACTCCATTCAGTTTGATAGACCCCAGCCAACTGACCAATCTCACTAAATGTTGAATTTCCATTGTTAAGTTGAAGCATATTACGAACGTGCTGATGTGTATATCCAAAAGAAACGTCATTCACATAAGCAATATATCCGGTACCTACAATGACCGTCTTCTTTCTAAGATTCGTCTCTGGAAGCATATCGACAGTGATAATATCGGGATAGCCATCGTTATTGATATCTCCTATATCATTACCCATTGAAAACTTGGATTGGTGCTTAATCTGTAGGTCGATTTTATTTTCAAATTTTCCCTTACCTAAATTCATATACAGCAAGTCATTGGTTATATAGTCATTGCTTACATAAATATCCGAAAGGCCATCCTTATTTATATCAGCAACGGCAAGGCCTAAACCATATCCTTCACACAAAATTCCCGACTCTTTTGAAGCATCCGTAAACGTTCCATCATTGTTATTCCTGAAGAGTACGTCTGTGTTTACAGAGGTGCCATCATTTACCTTCTTCATATATTTTGCAGGAAGACCATTCTGTCTTGAATTTGTGAGGATATATAAATCTAAATCACCATCATTATCATAATCTAAAAAAGCAGCATTCGAACTATAGCCTCTATACTGAATTCCGTAATCTTTTGCTTTGTCAACAAAAGTGGGAACGCCTTCATTTGAGAGACCTTGATTAACAAGCATCAAGTTGGTTCTTAGGGCTGAATCTTCAGCCATTGTAGAGCAAACATAAATATCGAGAAACCCATCGCTATTTATATCTACGAGAGCAACTCCTGATTTCCACTTGTTTAATCCTTCAATCCCTGCTATACTCGATATATCCTGAAATTCCAAGTCTCCCTTATTCAAATAGAGTTTGTTGGGCACCATATTTCCTGAAAAGAAAATATCCTGCAAGTTGTCATTATTAAAATCTCCAATAGCTACACCTCCACCGTTATAAATGTATTGTTGATTGATAATATTAAACTGTTCCGTGTCGAAAATGTCGTTTCTGAAATCAAGGCCCGTTTCATCATTATCAATAAGTTTAAAAAGTGTTTTATCTTTTGATTGACACCCTGCTATTAAAGCGAGGCAACACACAATCAGCGCACGTTTAACTATCATATTAATTTCACTTAAACATTTAATCTACTCTAAAAGTAGATTGATGAGACTAATTATTAAAATTAAATACAAGTATTTAATACAAATCCGGGTGCTTAATTTTTTAAGGACAGAAAAAATAAAAAGGGACTGCCAACGACAGTCCCTTTTTATTTTTAAATAATTCTATTACTACTCAGGGTTTCTAGTTCCGCCCCAATCTGTATTAAGGTCAACATTTTTTCTGGTTTGTGTTGTCACATATTCTGGTACAGGCTCAAATCTGTACTTCAATGTCATGGTTGCTCCCAGAAGGTGATTGCGCTTGTGGTTAGCTCCCAATTCTTTAGCCAGGTAATCGCTACCATTTAAATAGGTAACAATATTTAAAGGCAAAGCTGTTTTTGAACCAGCGTTATGCCAGCGAACAAGATCAAAGAAACGATGGCCTTCCATTCCTAATTCAATCTTTCTTTCGAAGCGAATGGCTTTCAACGCATCTGCTTTAGAAGCAAACGATACATAATTACCTATTATATAATTTGCAGGGGAACCCGGTACAAACCCAGCTGTGTTCGCAGCACGAGTACGAACTTGATTAACATAACCTACTGCATTCGTTAATGATCCAACCTCAGCCTCTGCTTCTGCTAACCAAAGAAGAATGTCAGCGTAACGAATAATCTTTACGTTGATACCCGTTGATTGAAAACCCCAATCTACTGAAGCTGCAGTAATACCTTTATCTGCAGCGTAAGGAACATTCTTTATCGGAGAAAATGGTCCACCATTAGCTACTTGTCTAATCCAGTTATTCCCTGGATGAATTCCCCAATCAAGATATGGAATGCCTCTTCTTCCTACAGTCCAATCCAGGCGTGGATCAACCGGTGTTGAGCTATCCGGTGTATAGGCATCAGTCGAAAGTTTTCCTTCATCGCTTAAAAGATCAGAATTATTATAGGTATCAAGTAATGGAAGACCTGTAGTTCCGTCTGTTTTAAATGAATTTACCATACTGTATGATGGCTGAAAGAATCCGCAACATCCGGCACCCTTGGTAGAACTACCATGAGGCTGATTTAATGTGTTTTCATAATCACCATTCGCGATTGTACCATCCAATGCTGAAGCTTCATAAGCAAAAACAGATTCCGAATTTCCTGTTTCCGCAGAAGTTCTAAAATTATCATTATAGAGTGGTTCCAATGCGTAAGAAGTACCTGTTGATGTCGTGCCGTTTTTAACGGCATTGAGCAAGGCTAGGGCTTCTGTCCACTTAGCCTGGAACATGTACACTTTTGCAAGGTAGGCACCTGCTGCCCATTTATTTGCTCTACCCGCTGCAATCTGAGTAGCTGGTAAGTTGTCATAAGCAAACTGAAGGTCAGCTTCAATCTCTGGCCAAATTGCATGGTCATTTTGAATTGAATTCAACTGTTCATTCGTAACGTCTTCACCTACGTAAGCTGCAACACCAAAAACTTTTTGGACTTCAAAATGAAAGTGAGCACGTAAAAATTTGGTTTCACCCTCAATTCTCGCTGCTGTGGCAGCATCAGATATTGCACCTGAAGCAACCGCACCATATAATGTTCTCAAAGTCTGGTTTGCATGCGCTACACCATCATAAGAACCTCTCCATTTGTTTAAAAGCGTACCGTTACTGGGTTGTGTTTCGTGGCGTTCAACTGGTTTTTGATCAATACCATCAGAAGGCTCTGTGCCGGTATAGGCATCTCCTCCTTTGATACTTCCCCAAACCCAGTTTGAAGCTCCACCCACCTGGTTAAAATAGTTATTATCCCAACTTTCAAAATAAGAACCATCTAATGCCGCATAAGTTGAAATCAACATTCCTTCAACTCCCTTTAAGTTCTGCAGTGATGCATCAGAGTAAGTGCCAGGAGGTGGTGTGTCCAAAAATGAATCACTACACGAAACACCTGTTAGGAGTAAGCTGGTAGTTAGTGTTATATATGAAATATATTTTAGTTTCATGGTATTTGAGTTTTAGGAAATTAGAATGTCAAATTTAAACCAACCAGAAATTGTCTTGGATTTGGAAAGGCTGCGTTGTCGAGCCCCATATTCAACTCACTGTTGTTTGTATTCTGAATTGAAATATCTGGATCCGGACCTGAGTATTTGGTGATTGTAAAGTAGTTCTGACCCTGAACATATATCCGCGCTCTCGTAATACCGATTTTAGAAGCTAAGTCTGAAGGGATAGTGTATCCGATCTGGAATGTTTTACCTCTTAAATATGAGCCATCTTCTATGTAGTAATCATTTGAGTTAGCTCGAATAAAGGTGGTATATCCATCTGAGTCACCGCTTCCAAGTTGAGGTAACGTAGCATTGTGATTCTCTGGTGTCCATCCATCATATAATACACGAGGGCTCACACCACCAACAAACACGCGCATATCCGTCCAGTACTTGGTATAGTTAAACAAGTCGTTTCCATAGTTCCACATAAGGAAAGTAGAGAAATCGAATGCTTTATACTTAAGACCAAGGTTTATACCCATAATAAATTTAGGCTGTGGACTTCCGATGAATGCTTTGTCATTGTCGTCTATTTTATTGTCGCCATTGAGGTCTCTAAACTTCCAGCTTCCAACTTTTGCTCCATCCATTGCCAAAGCGTCTACTTCCGCCTGGGTATTATAGAAGCCATCTAATCTATAACCATAGAAAGACGAGATCGGATGTCCAGCTTGTGTACGCCAAACGTTATTTAAACGCGAGGCATTACCAGAAAAGAATGTTGCAGGATTTCCATCCAAATCAATAGCCGTGTTTTTAAAGTGGGTAAAGGTTAATGTTACATCGTAATCCAAATCGCCTATAATCTTACCACGATTGGTAATATTAAAATCAAATCCACGGTTACGCATTTTTCCTAAGTTAATTGCAGGCTGCGACAAAAGGCCACCGAGCGGAGGTGGTGGTTGTCCCACAAGCAAGTCCTTTGTATCAATATTAAAATAGTTAAAGGAAACTTCAACTTTACCCTCAAGAATAGAGGCATCAAATCCTATATTAGTTGATTCAGAAGTTTCCCACTTTGTAGTCTGGCTACTGGCATTGAATGCTGAATATCCAATGGCTAATGAATTCTGGGTTCTGTTGATATCATAATTTGATAAACCAGCATTTGAACCGAAAGTCGTGTATTGGTTACGACCGTTTACCGGGCCTTGGTTACCCAGTTGTCCCCATCCTCCTCTTAATTTCAAATCGCTAATGAAACTAATGCTCTGCATAAAGGATTCTTGAGAGATTCTCCAGCCCAATCCAAATGCAGGGAAAGTTCCATATGTATGTTGTTTTCCAAAAGCGGATGATCCATCTCTTCTTAGAGTTGCATTGAAGAGATACTTATCCTTAAAAGTGTAATCCAATCGACCAAAAGTTGAAGCCAATGTCCTGAGTTGCCCTTTTGTGCTTGAACTGTTTTGTCCAATACCCTGATCTGTATTAAGACTCACAAAATCAGGATCTTCAAAATCAAATGTGTTTACATTTTGAGTAGTGATACCATCTCCAATATTTTGCTTGATTGCCTCAACACCTGCTAATAATTTTACGGTATGATCACCAAATGTTTTGGAATAATTTAAAGTATTAGACCAGGTCCAGTTAAGGTTATAAGAAGTAGACTGATTTAAAGCTGTTGTTCCGGTATTCTCAGCACGCTCATAGGTCTTAATTACCAAATCTTTGCTGAAATAGGTTCCCATATCAACACCGAATGATGTGCGCAGAGTAAGGTCCTTGATCGGATTTACTTCGGCAAAAACATTTCCAAACATTTTGTAATTCAGGTTCTCATCATTTTTATCACGATAAAGCTGCGCTACAGGATTGGTACCGTTACCTGAACTTCCGATACCATTTCCTCCCCATCCTAAATTTCCGTTGGCATCACCAATATCATAGACCGGTATATAAGGAACCATTCTGAAAGACTGAGCCCAGGCACTGGCCTCTCCGCGTGCACCGCCACCCGTTGCATTTTGAAATGACTCGTTGCTAAACTGAAAGTTCTCTCCTATTCTTATATGCTTATTCGGTTTAAAAGCAGTATTAACACGAACAGAATACCTTTTATAGCCCGAATTTACATATACACCTTGCTGTTTAAAATAGTTAAAGGATACTGAGTAATTCACTTTTTCACTTCCTCCACTTGCCTGTAGTTGATGATTTTGAATTCCTGCGTTTCGTGTTACCTCATCGAACCAATTTGTTCCTGCACTTACAGGAGTGATTTGATAGATACTGGAATAGTCCTCAATGGTGTACAAACTTGGATCAACTTCTGCTGCACCAGCAGCAAAGCCCGCTTTCAGGCTTGGGCTTGTTACGTAAAAATCTGGAAGGCTATTCGTATTTATATCTCCCTGAATTCCAAAGAGTGGGTGATTAGCCGTTGGATCTGATAATTTTAAATACTGCGCATATTCGCTCGTATTTAACATGTCAGGCTGGTAGCTCTTGGGAACATATGTCATACCCCCATATCCATTATAATTAATTGACATGGATCCTGCTTTACCTTGTTTTGTTGTAACGATAATCACACCTCCTGCGGCTCTCGAACCGTAGATGGATGCAGAGGTTGCATCCTTAAGAACCTGAATTGATTCGACATCATTAGGGTTTACACGATTTGCATCGGTTGTAGGAACACCATCAATAACATAAAGTGGATCTGAGCCATTAAATGATGAGAACCCTCTGATTCTTACCTTAGCTGCCTCACCAGGTGCACCGCCACCACTTGAAATTACTCCTGCAGCACGTCCCTGAAGCATCGCTGAGAGATTCGCGGTAGGTGTTTGTAAAAGCTCTTTGCTATTCACTACAGAAACTGCACCGATAATGTCGGCCTTCTTCTCAACAGAATAACCTGTTACAACCAGTTCTGTCAGAGTCTGAACATCCGGAGTTAGCTGAATGTTTACAACAGATCTGGATCCAACAATGATTTCAGAAGTAGCATAACCAACGAAACTAAATACGAGCGTTGATTGATCATCCGTAATGTTTATCTTAAAGTTTCCGTCAACATCAGTAGCTGCACCGGTTGAAGTACCTTTTACCAGGACGTTAACGCCAGGCATGGTGCTTCCGTTTTCGTCAGTAACCGTACCTGAAACGATACGTTCTTGAGCCCAAAGAGATGTAAATAAGGTCAACAGGCCTGCCACCATGATGATCCTTAATTTTATTTTATATAGGTTTTTCATTTATTACAATTTTTAAAATGTTTATAGCACTGTTACGGTTGCTGTATAAACGACTTCGTATACCACACCAAGATTTGTATCATTTACTGTAAGCGTAAATTTTACAGGCTCAGTGTAATCCACAGATCCTCCAGAAACAAAGATATTACCATCCGCTTCCATGACTGTAACCGTTACACCTGATCCTGCGGTAATGGTGGCAGTTGTTACTATTGAGTTGATCGTTGTTCCTGTCAAAACATTTAACCCAATATTGAAATCAGAATTTGTTCCAGAAACTTCAGGATTGAGCACGGCAAATGTTAGCGAGAGCTTTGGCGCAATGGCTGCAATTAAATCGTAATCATCAGCCGTTCCATCCTGCGCTTCAGCAGATAATGTTTTGGATGCAGTCAAATTCAAGAGTGTATCTTGTTTCAAAACCTTACCTCCGAGTTTAAGTTTTGCAAACGCTCCATTAAGAGTGTATGAAACTTTTAATGAATCTTTAACTTCAGCATTTGCTCCATCAGGAATCAGAAGAACTACATTTTTAAGATTGGAGTCGATATAAGAACCAATTGCCTTACTCGCCAATGATTTACTAATTGCTGTGGCTGAAAATGACTTAATTGTATTGTCCGTTTCAGCTGCGGTAACAATAACAGTAACGGTATATGAAACAGAAGTTTCGTCTTCTGCAGTCACCGTATAAACAACAGGAGAAGCAAAACTATTTAATGTGGTTCCACTCACCTGTGCAGTTGACCCCACACTTACAGAGGTAAATGGAGAAGCTGTGAAATTTGCTTTTAATGCAGTCACATCTGTTCCAAAAGGAACTGTTACAACAATCGTTTTTGCTGGCTGTGTGATTACGGTTTTCGTACTGGTAGGAAAAGTAAACGCGCTAATCTCTTTTTTATCACTCGTTACGGTGATCGAAATGGGTGTGGAGTAGCTTCTTTTAATTTCCTCCCCATCAGAAGAATAATTTGACGTTACCACAACAGCATTGAAAGTTCCAACTTTATTGTACTTGTACTTAATTGTGGCTTTACCATCTACGAAAGAGGAAATCAAAACAGATCCATCACTCAGCTCTTGACCTAGTGGCAAGAGCGCGATAGCCTTTGCATTAACCTGTTCTACTACAAACGTAAATTCTGTGTCACCCGAAAGACCAGTAGTTTTGTCTACTGTAAAGGAGGAACTCGGAGGTGAGGAAACGTCCTCTTCATTACAGCCGTTCACGAAAAAAATCGTGAAGAAGGCGAGCAAGTAATAAGTAAACTTTCGCATCATAGATAATTTGGGTTAGAAAATTGATTTTTGTTGAACACGCAGCACACCAAACATTATTAGGCATGATGTACAAACCGAAAGTAAAGATTTTGTTAAGGGTTAAATTGAAATGCATTAAAAAAATTTACGCAATCGTCTCCACAATCGGTTGCGGGCTCGGTTGCGATTGCGATTGCTGCATAGAATATTGTCAAACCGACCATTGCTTTTGACATCGTTTGCACTTGATACCTTCTTCTGGCTTTCAGAATAGTTGGAAATCTTCTATTCTTTTTTGTGTTTGCGTACACATTTATTCTGAAATTGCTTTTTTTATTATATGACCAAGAGTATACGAATTAAAGATATTGCGCTTAAGGCGCAGGTTTCTGTGGGCACCGTTGATCGTGTTTTGCATAATAGAGGGCGCGTTTCTGAAGATGCACTAAAAAAAGTGCTGGCTGTTCTGGAGGAGATTGACTACAAACCAAATTTAATTGCGCGGACACTTGGTTCCAATAAAACCTATCACCTCGCTTTAATCGTACCAGATCCAAGTCAAGACCCTTATTGGGAGGCTCCTGTTGAAGGAATTTTACAAGCTGAAGTAGAATGGGCACGATATGGTTTTAGAGCAGAGCGCTTTATTTTTAATCAGCACGACAATCAATCTTTTGAACGCGCAGCAGAACTGGCTCTAAAATCCTCTCCTGATGGAATTCTTATTGCCCCGTTGTTCTACCGTGAGTCTTTACCATTCTTCAAGCGATTCGAGCAGCAAAAAATACCTTTTGCTCTTTTCAATACAAATATTCATGAGGCCAAACCATTAAGCTTCATTGGACAAGACTTATATAAAAGTGGCAGAACCGCTGGCGAGTTAATGTGCTTAGGACAAAAGGACTCTGGTACTTTTGCCATTGTCCACATTTATGAGGATATACAAAACTCGGTTCACATATTAGAAAAGGAAAAAGGATTTATTGATTATTTACGAGAAAGGAATAAAGAATTGAAAACCATCACGATGAGCCTTTCAGATCCTCACGAGAATTCTTTTCGCGATCAAATATCTACCCTCTGCAACACACCCAATCTAAAGGGCATTTTTGTAAGTACCTCCAAGGCCTACACAATTGCATCTCACTTAAAGGAAATAAACCAAAAGAACATCCGGCTAATTGGGTACGATTTAATACCTGAAAACTTAGGGTATCTAAAGTCGGGAGAAATTACATTCTTGATTAATCAAAATCCTAAACGACAGGCCTTTCTTGGCTTTCGTTGCCTCGCAAATCATCTCTTATTTAAGAAAGAGGTTCAATCAATTGATTTACTTCCTCTTGAAATCATTACGGCAGAGAACCTGCAATCCTATTTGGATTCCGAAATTCACTAACTCCCTCCAATTGGGTGGCTGACGAAACCTATTTTCGAGCAGATTTCTTGATGATGCGTTTTCCAACGATTTCCAATGGTAGAAGTACTTAACTCACCTCTTATCAGGTCACCAGGTTGTATCTCATTTAAACCTATCAGACCTCGACTAGATGTATGACTAGGTAGAGATAAGGTCGAGACTGGGTTGAGATAGGATCGAGAGTGGACAGAGAGTGGAGGAAGAGTGGAGGAAGAGTGGACAATGAGTGGAGAAAGACCGAACGGAATAGGGAGAAAGCAGGGGCAAACACGGATTAAACTCTCACTTGAACAACTAAGGTGGCAATAGCGGTGTATACCTTTTTTCCGATAGCACCAATATCGCTTAATTATCTGAATGTTTGTGACAAAGTGGGTGCGTTTAAATTGTGTCTCACGGACTGAAGTCCATAAAGAAGATTTGAATGGACAGTAACAATAGTGAAGGACTTTCGTTCGAAAACCTATTTTAACATGACAATTTGAAATGTAACCCTCCGATTTATAATCCTGTAAAGTCAGTTTATTAGTATTATTTTTGGCCGATTTTTTAGTATGGATCCAATCGAAAAATTTCCGGTTCGCCTCACCAATTCATTAAGCGGCAACAAAGAACTTTTTAAACCTGTAAACCCAGGCAACATTGGCATGTATGTCTGCGGTCCAACCGTTTACAATAATGTCCACCTTGGCAATGTTCGTACTTTTTTGTCTTTCGATATCATTACTCGCTATTTCCGATTTCTCGGATATAAAGTAAGGTATGTTCGAAACATCACCGATGTAGGTCACTTGGAAAATGATGCCGATGAGGGTGAAGATAAAATCGCCAAAAAGGCAAGATTAGAGCAGCTTGAACCAATGGAGATCGTGAAGCATTACACTGAAGGATTTCATGAAGTGATGCGTCAGTTTAATATTCTCCCACCAAGCATCGAGCCTTCTGCTACAGGACATATTGTTGAGCAGATCGCCATCACAAAAAGACTAATCGATAATGGTTTAGCGTATGAGACAAACGGATCAATCTATTTTGATGTAACAAAATACAATGAGAAACATCATTACGGAATTCTTTCCGGCCGTGTGATTGAAGATCTGATGGAAAGCGGACGTAAGCTTGATAGTCAGGATGAAAAAAGAAATAAAGTAGATTTTGCATTGTGGAAGAAAGCTTCACCTTATCACATTATGCGTTGGCCTTCACCATGGGGTGATGGGTTCCCCGGTTGGCATATTGAGTGTACGGTGATGAGTACAAAATATTTAGGCGATACGTTCGATATACATGGTGGTGGAATGGATTTAAAATTTCCTCATCACGAATGTGAAATTGCACAAGCCGTTGGCGCCAATGGAAAAGATCCGGTTCAGTATTGGATTCATTCCAACATGCTCACGGTAAACGGACAAAAGATGAGCAAGTCGTTAGGCAATTCTTTTTTACCAAGTGAACTCTTTTCAGGTAATCATCCTCTTCTTGAAAAAGGATATGGAGCAATGACGGTTCGATTCTTCATGCTTCAGTCACATTACTCAAGTACGCTTGATTTTTCAAACGAAGCGTTGATCGCTGCGGAGAAAGGCTTTAAAAAATTATCGAATGCGTTGGGTATCCTGAAAAAATTAGAACATCCAGGTAAAGGTGAAACCAACGTTGAGTTAAAAGCAGAACTGACAAAACTTACTGACGATCTTTACATCAATATGAGTGATGATTTTAATACAGCGAAAACACTTGCTGTATTATTTGAAATGTCATCACGCATCAATGATTTTAAATCAGGGAATATTCCGTTTAGTAAAATTGATCTTGCCACGTTTGACCACTTTAAGAAAAGCTACATTGCCTTTATGGAAGATGTACTCGGCCTAAAAGAAGAAGCGGAACATAATCATGAATTACTCAATGGTGTAATTACTGTACTCATTGAGTTACGTAAAAAAGCACGACTCGATAAAAATTTTTCACTCTCTGATAAAATCCGTGACGATCTTAAAAAATTAGGTGTGCAGTTAATGGATGGTAAAGATGGAGAGATGAACTACACGATTGACTAAAGGTTACCGGTTTCCGGTTGCCAGTTACCGGTGACCTGAAACCGGCAACCGGTAACTTTTCAGAATGCTCAAAAAAATTTTCATACTACCCATTCGCTTTTATCAATATAGCATCTCTCCTCTGCTCGGTCAGCATTGCCGCCACACTCCATCCTGTTCGCAATATGCTGTAGAAGCCATTCAAGAATGGGGTGTTATTAAAGGTATTTGGTTAGGAACGAAACGTATTGCACGTTGTCATCCATGGGGAACGCATGGTTATGATCCTGTTCCAAAAAAGAATAAACAGTAAGCTCTTCTTTTGAAGTTTAGTGTGTAAATGCAACACGCACACCCACTCCATTCTTAAAAATTACAACCGTTAGCATAAAATAATTTCAGACTGCACAATGTATTCTTACATTCGATCAGATAATAACTTAGATTTATCTTAAATAATTTTTACCTGAAGCTATGCCTGAATTTCAAATTAAGAAAACTACAAAGTCGTATGATGTAGCCATTGTTGGCTCAGGAGCGGGTGGTGGTATGGCTGCTTATGTGTTGGCTAATGCTGGCATTAAAGTAGTATTACTCGAAGCTGGTCCTCTCTACGATCCTGCAAAAAATGTAACGCAATTAAAATGGCCATGGGAATCTCCCCGCAGAGGAGCCAGCACACCCTACAGGCATTTTGGTGACTTCGATGCTGCATATGGTGGTTGGGAATTAGAAGGTGAACCGTATACCCACAAGGACGATACTAAATTTGATTGGTTTCGCTCACGCATGGTCGGTGGTCGCACAAACCACTGGGGAAGAATTTCACTTCGCTTCGGACCAAAAGATTTTAAACATAAAAGTATTGATGGCTTAGGTGATGACTGGCCCATCAGCTATGATGATGTCGCACCTTACTACGATAAGATTGATAAACTCATTGGGGTGTTCGGATCCAAAGAAGGACTTTTAAACGAACCCGATGGAATATTTCTTCCGCCACCGAAACCAAGATTGCACGAACTCTTTATTAAAGACGGAGCATCTAAACTTGGTATACCCGTCATTCCTTCACGTCTTTCTATTTTAACTCAAAAGATTAACGATGCACGGGGGCAATGTTTCTATTGCTCACAATGTAACAGAGGCTGCACAGTACACGCAGATTTTTCATCGTCATCGGTTTTAGTTAAGCCGGCCATCGAAACAGGTAATGTCGATATCATTCCTAACGCAATGGCACGCGAAGTACTTACCGATGCAGAAGGAAAAGCCACTGGCATTTCGTTCGTGAATAAAGATGATATGCAAGAGTATACGGTGAACGCAAAGATTGTTGTGTTGGCAGCCAGTGCTTGCGAATCATCGCGGTTACTTCTTAATTCAAAATCATCGCGCAATCCAAATGGTCTCGCGAATGCAAGTGGTATTGTTGGTAAATACCTTCATGATTCTACTGGTGCGGCAATGGGGGGTATTATCCCTGATCTGATTGGACGAAAAAGATACAACGAAGACGGTGTTGGTGGCATGCATGTGTACACACCGTGGTGGCTTGATAATAAAAAATTAGATTTCGCTCGAGGATATCATATCGAATATTGGGGGGGAATGGGAATGCCAGGCTATGGTTTTGGTTTCGGCATGCAAGGCACCAATGGAAAATATCCAGGTCGCGATGGTAAACAAAAAGAAGCAGGTGGATACGGTGCTGCATTGAAAGATGATTATCGCTATTTCTATGGAGCCCAATTTGGTATGGCCGGTCGTGGTGAAGCCATTGCACGAGAAGACAATTATTGTGAGATCGATCCAACAACCGTTGATAAATACGGTATACCAGTCTTACGTTTTCATTATAAATGGAGCGATCAAGAAGTAAAGCAAGCGAAACACATGCAAGAAACGTTCGCTGAAATCATTGATAAAACAGGTGGTGTTGTAACATGGGGTAAGTCGGGCGCAGAAGATGATTATGGATTAGAGGCACCGGGAAGAATTATCCACGAAGTAGGAACAACACGTATGGGTGATGATCCGAAGAAATCGGCTGTTAATAAATTCAATCAGGCACATGAATGTAAAAATTTATTTGTAGTCGATGGTGGACCATTCGTATCACAAGCGGATAAAAATCCAACATGGACAATTCTCGCTCTTTCCATGCGGGCAAGCGAATTCATTATTGATGAACTTAAAAAGAAAAATTTATAAGAATAGTATAAAGTAATTGGACGGGAGACTAAAACTCTCTTTATCTCAAATCTTGATACTAAAATCTAATATCTAAATACTAACTACCATGGACAGAAGAAAATATTTAAAAAGTTTAGTAGTCGGTGGCGCTGGGGCAGGATTACTACTTCAGTCATGCGGACCTGAGGCAAAAGAAGAAGTAAAGGAAGTAACCAAAACCTTTACGATCGATCGCACGCCCGATGAACTTAAGCGCGAGCTAAAACTCATCAGTGAAAAATTCTTTGATGAACATGAAATGAAAACCATCAGCATCTTGTCAGATATAATCATTCCGAAAGATGAAAAATCGGGGAGTGCGACAGAAGCAGGTGTTCCTGATTTTATCGAATTCATCTCGAAAGATATGCCTCATTATCAAATACCGCTACGCGGAGGATTGAAGTGGCTCGATATTCAATGTATGAAACGATTCAACGCTGACTTTGCATCGTGTACTTCACAACAGCAAATTGAAGTGGTGGATGAAATTGCTTTTCCTGAAAAAGCAAAACCGGAAATGCAACAAGGCGTTGCTTTCTTTAACACCCTGCGCGATCTTACAGCTTGCGGGTTCTTTACAAGCAAAATAGGAATAGATGACCTTGGTTATGTAGGAAACAAACCCAATCAATGGGATGGAGTGCCACAAGATGTACTTGATCAATACGGAAAAAAGTATGATGAACGCACGCTTGCGGAGAGTGTGAAGTTTGAATCGTAAATAGGTCGATAGTCTATGGTCCATAGTCGATCGCTACGGCCATGGTCCATAGACTATCGACTTATACTATAAACCACCAACCAACTACCACCCCATGCCAATCCTCAAATCAACCCCTCCGCAGGCGAATCAATCGCGAAGAAATTTTATCAAGAATATCGGTGTGGCTGCTGCGTTTACCATTGTTCCTCGCTTTGTGTTAGGCGGTAATGGTTTTATCGCACCCAGTGACACATTATATATTGCTGGTATTGGAGTTGGTGGAAAAGGTACAAGTGACCTTACTGGATTTGCAGCAAACCAGAAAGCAAAGATTGCCTTTCTCTGTGATGTAGATGATCGTCAGATAGGTGAATCCAAAAAGAATTTTCCAGGTGCGAAGTATTATAAAGACTTCCGCATCATGTTGGAGAAAGAAAGTAAGAATATCGATGCTGTTTCGGTTTCCACTGCTGATCATACACATGCAGTAGCCGCAATGGCAGCAATGCAGCGTGGAAAACATGTATATGTGCAAAAGCCACTAACACACGATATCTACGAAGCGCGTATGCTCACAGAAGCAGCAAAGAAATATAAAGTTGTGACACAGATGGGAAATCAATATGCATCTGCAGACCACGTTCGTACAGTAAAGGAATGGGTAGATGCAGGATTGATAGGTGATGTAACAAACGTACTCGCCTGGACGAACAGGCCTGTATGGCCGCAAGGTATTCCTGCTCCTACCGGGAAACATGAGATTCCAAAAGAACTTGATTGGGATTTGTGGCTCGGTCCTGTAAAGGAAATGGATTTTAATCCAGCCTACCTACCTACCAACTGGCGTGGATGGTGGAACTTTGGTACAGGGGCTCTAGGCGATATGGGTTGCCATATTATGGATGCTGCTTTTCGGATTCTTCCAATCGATTATCCAAGCGAAGTTGAATGCAGTTCTACAACGGCATGGGAGGGGTTCTTTAAAGAAGCCAATTATTCGGAGAGTTGTCCTTCTTCATCCATTATTCATTTGAAATTTCCGCGCAAAGATGGTAAAGGCATTATCAAACTTACCTGGATGGATGGTGGTCTTCTTCCAGAAAGGCCAGATGAATTGTTACCCGATGAAGTTATGGCCGATGGTGGCAACGGTTACATCTTTGAAGGAACAAAAGGAAAACTGATGGCAAACTACAGCAAGGCTCCTGTCCTGCTTCCCTCTTCACGAATGAAAGAAGTTACATTGCCTCAGCAATCTATTCCACGCATACCGGGTGCAGAGAAAGGTCACTATACTCAATGGGTAGATGCTTGTTTAGCAGGTTATGGAAAGATGGAACTTAGTTCTCCGTTTGAATATGCCGGACCTTTCACAGAAGCAGTGATCATGGGTAATCTCGCCATAAGAAGTTATGCAATGAAAAATGCGAATGGATATCCTGGTCGCAAAAAATTACTATGGGATGCCAAGAACATGAAGATTACCAACTTCGATGATGCTAATCAATTTGTAAAGAGGGAGTATCGTCAAGGATGGAGTTTATAAATAAGAAGACATATCTCTAAAAAATACTTTTCAGAGATATGTCTTTATAAAATATCGAGTTAAAGTTTTAAGATGGCTCAACGTTTAGTTCACATTGCATTAGTCGTTGATGACTACGACAAAGCCATAGCATTTTACACAGAGAAACTTCATTTCACTTTAATAGAAGACACAGTACAAAGCGAAACCAAACGATGAGTTTTAATTGCACCACCCGGATCAAAAGACTGTTGTCTTCTATTGGCCAAGGCTGCTAACGAAGAACAAAAAAGCAGAATCGGAAATCAAACCGGTGGCCGTGTTTTTCTTTTTCTTCACACTGATAATTTTCAACGCGATTTCGAAAACCTGAAAGCAAATGATATTTCCATTATTCGAGGACCTGTCGTTGAACCTTATGGAACCGTAGCGGTCTTTGCTGATTTGTATGGAAATCTTTGGGACTTAATCGAACCTAATAAAGTTAAAAGTTAATCGTTAATGGTTGGTTGGAGTCAAATCCTAAATCAATAATCACCAATCACTCATCGCAAATCAATAAGGACGTTAGGAACAACATTCTATAAATCCGAAATTGCAACACTTAGCAAAATAATTTCTATGAAACGATTCATCGCGTCCATTATTCTATTTCTGTGTTCACTCTCTACCTGTGCACAAGAGTTCGGACTCTCCTTCTCTTACTTCATACCAAAGAATGGATACTTCTCTACACCGGTAAGTCCATTCTCCATTCGTGGACTTGGCTTTGATATCACAAAATACCTTGCGTTTGAAACGGGAGGAACTCTTTATCGCATGTCAGGCATGAATGTGAAGGGTTTACCCTTTGAGAGTAAGAAACCAATCGTTGGGCCGAACTTCACCATTTTTGTTCCGGCAGAATTGGTCATTCAGCTGAAAGGAGAAAAGGTTGAGTTCGATATTAAAGGTGGCGTGTTTGGTTTTTATGGTTTTGATCATAAAATAAATTATGGCAATCTGGATCGTGGTATTCGCACACATGAAGGACTACAAATTGTAAACAGCACCGTTACCTATAAAAACAAACCCGGTTATGGTTATCACGCCGGCGCAGAGTTAACAATTTACGTTACCAACCAGCTTGGCATTTCGTTAGAGACAAATTATTTAGTTGGCGATTCTAAATTACCATTGCAGGGAAGTTACATTGGAAGTGACGGTGTTAATCCAGCAGAGACTGTTCAACTCAGTGATGAATATCAAAATGCAAAAATTGATTTTACCGGATATGAATTTTCGATTGGCTTGATTTTTAATTCGGGTAGCACTGGTAAAGCAGGGCCACCTAAGAAGAAAAGGAGAAGAAGATAATCAAGCTGCAGGAAGCTATCCGTTAATAGTACTTAAAAACATGATGCAAATTTGAACGCCAAACTTTAGAATCATTAACTATTAACTGAACTCATTCCTTAAAATGATCCCAGCCTTGTGCTCGTAATGGAACAGGCGTTCCAGCTTTAGTGATCAAAATGTTTTGCTCCTTCTTCTCATGAATATAACCGATGAAGTGGATATCGGCGTGGTTCTTTACTTTTTCAAAATCGTTCTGCGCAATGGTGAACAGCAATTCATAATCTTCACCACCATTCAAGGCGCATGTAACCGGATCGAGTTTAAATTCAATCGCTGTTTCAAATGTTAAACTATCGATCGGAATTTTATCTTCAAAAATCCGCACGCCTACATTTGAGTTTTTTCCAATGTGAAATAATTCGGATGCAAGTCCATCCGACACATCAATCATGGAGGTAGGTTGAATTCCGATCTCTGCCAAATCAAAAACAATATCCGTTCGTGCTTCTGCTTTTAATTGTCGGCCAACCAGATATTCATATTGTTCAATACCCGGTTGCATATCCGGATTCGTTAGAAAAACTTCCTTCTCACGTTCCAAAATTTGCAAGCCCATAAAGGCAGCACCTAAATCTCCTGTCACACAAATAATATCGGTTGGCTTTGCGCCACTTCGGTACACCACATTTTCTTTTTTCACACGGCCAACAACGGAGATCGAAATAATTAATCCGGAAACAGAAGCTGTTGTATCTCCACCTACCAAGTCAACACCATAACTCTCGCAAGCACTTTTAATACCGGCATACAATGCATCGATGGCTTCAAGCGAAAAACGATTGCTCAACGCAATGCTTACTGTAATCTGCTCGGCCTTTCCATTCATGGCGGCAATGTCAGATACATTCACGGCCACAGCCTTGTATCCCAAATGTTGAATGGGCATGTACGACAAATCAAAGTGAATTCCTTCCACCAACATATCGGTAGAGATCAACACAAAATCTTCACCCGCATCAATCACAGCTGCATCATCACCAATACCTTTTGTGGATGTTGCATTGGTAAGATTAAAATTTGCGCTGATCCTGTCAATCAGTCCAAATTCGCCCAATTGATTAATCTCTGATCTTTTTTCGCTCATAAATCGTAATTTAGACATGCCCTTCACCGAGTCGAAGGGGCCTTTATCCTGCAAAAGTAAGATTATGAACGAATATGCAGGGTTATGTCAGAAATAAGCTGGTAACTATGCACTAGAAATCAAAAGCAGATGAAAAAGATTATTGGACTCCTTTTAGCGTGCATCATTTTAATGAGCGCGTGCGGCCCAAAACCATATTACAAAACTGCGAAGGGCAAGAAAAAAACGAAGTATTACAACGACATTCAGTTTGGTGGCAAAAGTGCCAGCGAGATGAAAAAGCCTAAGAATTAATGCCTCATCCCTGCCCTTCTCCTGAAGGAGAAGGAAATCGGAATTATCTAAATATCAGAGCACAACTCGATTAAAACACCCCCACTTGTTTTAGGGTGCAGAAAACAAATCATTTTGTCATCTGCACCTTTTTTCGGCACCTGATTGATCAATTCAAATCCTTTTTTCTTGTATTCTTCCACGCTGGCATCGATATCGGAAACGGCAAAAGCCAGATGATGAATACCTTCACCTCGTTTCTCAATAAATTTGGCAATGGGCGAATCGGGGCGTGTGGCCTCTAATAGCTCAATCTTTACGCCCGAAACTTCGAAAAAGGAAGTCGCAACTCCCTCCGATTCTACCGTCTCAATTTTATAATGTTCCCTTCCTAACAGCTTGGCAAAGACTATATTCGACTCTTCTATGCTTTTAACCGCTATGCCAATGTGCTCAAGTTTTTCCATAATTGTTACCTTTGCAGGCAAAGAAGAAACTTTTTGGCTAAATCGAAAGTTTAGATAATGAAAATTGAATCATGATGATTGAAACTTTGAGCGATATGCACGTAGAAGCGGCCCGCGTTCAGCAAGAAATTAAGGATTATCTGGGCCTGCGCACGTCTGACCTTGTTTTTGAATTTACTTCGCAGGATGGCAAGGTAAAGCTTGACCTTATTACCATTAACCCCCGGCACAACCAGGCATTCTTGTTTCACAACGAAACAGGGGCCGACAAAGTAGATGCATTAAAAAAGATGCTCAACTATGTGCAGAACTATAAAGAAAAAGAAAACTCCTACACCATACAGTGGGTAGCGAAAAGCGATAAAGAACTTCACACTTCGTACTTCAAGGCAAGCAACATTATGGATGCCTTGCAAAAATTATATTACGGACGCGACATGAATACGATTACCGTTTTCAGTGTTGTATTAAATCCAATCTCTTAAAGCCATGATTAACGTAACTGAAAAAGCAAAAGATAGAATCATCCAACTTCGCAGAGAAGAGGGTAAGGTTGTTGAAAACAATGTGCGCGTGTTGGTAAAAGGCGGCGGTTGCTCTGGCCTGATGTATGATTTGAATTTTGATGACGAAATAAAATCGGCCGATCAGATTTTTGAAGACAAGGGTATTAAAATTCTTGTGGACAAAAAGAGCTTACTCTATTTGTTAGGCACTACTTTAGATTTCTCTGATGGATTAAACGGAAAAGGTTTTCAATTTATCAATCCGAATGCTACCAGAACTTGCGGATGCGGGGAAAGCTTTGCGGTATAGTTAGACCTACAATTCAAGAATCTTTGGAAGAGAAATAATCAGTCCAACAATCAGTGCTGTTGCTGCACTGATTAAAACTCCTGCAGCTGCTAAATCTTTTATCTTCTTAATCTTCTCGTGTTTTTCTGACGAAATGAAGTCGACTATGTTTTCGATGGAAGAGTTGATGATCTCTGTGGTGATGACAAAACCAATTGCAAAAACAAGAGCAATCCATTCTATTGTTGATACCTCCAATACTACTCCGGTAATAACAACTATAATTGCAGCTACCAAATGTAATCTTGCATTATGCTCTTCCCTTAGCAGGATTTTCAAACCGTTGAAGGCGTGGGTAAAACTTTTCAGTCTTTGGGAGATAGAGAATTTTGTTTTTTTCATCAACGTGTTATTTAATCCACATTCAATGCCGGCCCAACAACCTCCATTTCATGATCCAGAAATATTTTAGCAATCTCTTCTTTCGTTGGTTCTGTTTCCAGCTCTGACATGGTTACAAAAAATTCTTCCAGCTTTCCGGCAGGTTGAAGAACAACCATCATCTTGGCTGCTTCGCTTACTTGCGTCCACGCATGTGGAACCTTTCTCGGGAGAAAAATACTGTCGCCTGCTTTGAGTTTATGTTTATCTGTTCCTACCTGAAAATAATATTCTCCAAACAGCACATAGAAAATCTCATCTTGATTAGGATGAACATGCAAGGGTGTTCCTCTCTTTGCTGCCACACCTGTTTGTTCGAATATCGCTAATGCACCGTCCGTGTCTTTTCCTGATACCTTAAGATCTAAAATATTCGAATTAACTCCTTTTAGTTTGATGTGCCCGTGAATTCTGCCTTCTCCGTTTGCTATTTTAAAACCTTTGTCGTTTCGAACAAATATCTTTTTGATTTTAGCAAAGGCAGTGAGCGGAGCTGCCGCCAATAATGTGAGTAGAAATTTATTTCTCTTCATACATTGAATGGTTTAGAATTTCAAAATTCCAACTCGCAATAGCTTTTATGTCAGTATTGCTTTGCGTAAGGTAGGTCTATGTCTTAATTTATCCAACTTGCTAAAAATCGCGAATCCGAGAATACACTTTAAACATCCAACTCAAAATAAAAAGCGCTACCATTACCCAACTCACTTTCTACCCCAATCGTTCCTCCCTGCGCTTCAATAAATTCTTTTGAAATGGAAAGACCAAGGCCTGTTCCTTTTTTTGTCATCGAACCGGGTACTTGATAGAATCGTTCAAATAATTTGTCTTTGTATTTGGGATCAATTCCCATTCCATAATCTCTTACTAAAAACCGAATTTTTTCCTTTTCTTTTGCTACCTCAATATCCACTTGTGCATTTTCCGCACTATGTCGAATGGCATTAGTTAAAAAATTGATGAGCACCCAAGTTGTCTTATCTCTGTCAACCTGAATCGAAGGCAATAAGTCTTTTACTTTTTTTTCTAACCGGATATGGCGTTGCTCAGCCTGAAACCGAATAGCCTCAATGGCATGATCAATAATATCAAGAGGTTCTACAGATTGCATATTTAATCGGATATTACCTGTTTCCACTTGTGCAAGATCGAGTAACTCACCCGTAATCTTCAGTAAACGATTTGTTTCATCGTTTACTGTAGTGACAATGCGCTGCTGTTCGTCATTCAATTTTCCTACGCGAACATCCTGCAACAATTTAACGCCCATTTGCAACGAGGCAATCGGTGTCTTTAACTCATGTGAAATGGTAGCAATAAAATTAGTCTTCGCCAGATCAAGTTCTTTGAATGGAGTAATATTCTTCAAAAGAATTACCGTACCGATTGACACAGAATTTTTTTCACCCGTTGGTGTAAAGCTGATGGGAATCACTTCGCGGTTAAAATAACTCTCCTTGTGGTCTGCATAAATCTTAATCAGGCCCTCTTGCTTTGCGTCTAAATCCATCGCCACACCCCGAATGAGATTTCGCAAAAGATCATTCGTGACAGCAACATCAGGAGCATATTTACCTATGAGAGATTCCTCCTTCAAACTTAAAATCTCAAGCGCTTCTGTGTTTACAAAAAGTATTCTTCGTTTTTCATCAAGTCCAATGATGGGGTCGTGCATGCGATTGATGATGGTTTCGATGCGCTTCTTTTCGAACAAGAGGTTCGCCAAATTACTATGCTCGTATTCATCCAGTTTTTCAGCCATGATGTTAAAAGCGTTCGCTAATTCTTCAAACTCATCGTTGCGATCAAAGTGTAAGCGCTCTTCATAATTTTTACCGGCAATTAGTTTAATACTGTTCGTCAGTTTTACGATCGGGTTAGCAATGTAGCCCGGAAAATTGACGATAAAGGAAAATGAAATCAAAATACAAATGGTGACAATAACAATAACATAAAGCGTTGCTTGTGAAGAAGTATCCTGAGCAACAGAATTTTTTCGAACAATGGCATTCATGTTCAGATCAATAATTTTATAAGCAGCCTTTTTTGTTTGAGCCAGATACTCAGCATTCGCAGGACTACCCTTTAATTGATTAAAAGAAGTGCGCAGATCGATTGTACTTTTCTCTTCCCCTGCTTCCGTAACATTATCTTCCTGATCTCTTATATTTTTTTCGATCGTGAGCAGTGAAGTTTTCTCGTTTTGCGAAAGACTATCCAACGCACTTTGAACCTTGCGCATGTATTCAAGTGATTCATAGTTGTTGGTAATAATGTTCTTTGAATCGATCGAGAGTTCGCGCAAATAATAAATACTTATCCCCCCAATCACTCCGATCACGGCAAAGAGAAAAATCAATCCCAGGGATAGTTTTGTTTTTATGTTCATGAGAGAATAATCAAATCAATATCAGAAGATGAAAGCTTATTTAACAATCCACCAAACATATTGGTTTTCAATATGATTCGCCATAAGTGAATATGAGGTTTACCAATGCATACAGTCGTTACTTGCTTTTCTTCTGCCACCTTTACAATGGATTGGGTAATGTTCGTGTTCTTTACCTGAATTACCTCTGCACCTAATTCTGTTGCTAATTTAAAATTATTAATGAGATGACGCTGCGTTGCCAGATTGATGTGGTTTGCATCTTCACGAGGCAACTGCACATACAGCACATACCATTTCGATTGATAATAGCTGGCCAGTCGTGCCGTTTTCCGAATTACGGTCTTCGCTGTTTTCTCATTGCTGCTGATGCAGGCAAGAAAACGTTCTGATCGCAAATTATTATTTCTTGTCACTTCCGTATCAATCTTTCGTTCTACTTGAGAAGCCACTTCCTTTAATGCCAACTCGCGAAGTTGAAGGATTTTCTCAGGTTGGAAAAAATTTTGAAGTGCCGTTGCTACCTTGGTTGGATCATAAATCTTTCCTTCCTTTAGTCTGACAATTAATTCATCAGCCGTTAGGTCAATGTTAACCACCTCGTCTGCTTCTTGTAATACTTTATCGGGCACTCGTTCTTTTACTTCAATGCCTGCAATCTTTTGCACTTCATCATTCAAACTTTCCAGATGTTGAATGTTAACAGCACTGATTACACTAATGCCTGCATTTAGAATTTCCATTACATCCTGCCATCGTTTTTCATTTTTACTTCCTTCAATGTTTGTGTGTGCCAGTTCATCCACTATAACCACTTCAGGATGAATGGTGAGAATGGCATTCACATCCATTTCGTCTAATGACTTTCCTTTATAAAATAAGGTTCGTCTTGGAATAATAGGAAGTCCGGAAACAAGAGCTTCCGTTTCCACACGCTTATGCGTTTCAATGTAACCAATCTGAACATCCACTCCGTTCTTCAATAAACTGCGGGCTTCCTGCAACATGCGGTACGACTTACCTACGCCGGCACTCATGCCAATGTAGATTTTAAATTTCCCTCGCTTCGATTTTTTAATCAGGTCGAGGAAATGTTTTACCGATTGTTCTTTGTCCATGTTATGGATTTTGAAAATAGACGTGTTATGTGTTCACAAAAGACACTACTTCATTTCGTCCAATGCAATATTAAGTTTTAAAACATGAACCGAAGACGTTCCCATCAATCCTAAAAGGGGATGGCTTGTATTTTTGTTCACCAATTCCGTCAGCTTTTCTTCTGAAATATCCCGAGCTTTCGCAATGCGAGGTATTTGAATGATTGCTGCCTGTATCGAAATATCCGGGTCAAGCCCTCCACCTGAAGCTGTTACTATATCAACGGGTATATCTGACCTTTTCACCGTTGGATTTTTAGATAAAAAGTCCTGCACACGTTGTTCAACCAATGCTAAATAATCGGGATTGCTTGGTCCTTTGTTTGACCCACCAGTTGCCGCTGCATTATATTCAACAGCCGATGGACGACTGTTAAAATATTTGTCTGATGTAAACTTTTGCCCGATGAGACTGAATCCTAACACTTTTCCATCCATCTCAACCAACTCTCCTTTGCCCGAATTAGGAGCAACTATTTGAGCGATGCCAACAATCAAAAGTGGGTATGCTACACCAAAAAACAGTAAGGTGATGAATGTAATTTTTAGGGCTGAAAAGAAATATGTTTTCATTTTGATTATAATAAAGGTGAGAGAATAAGGTCAATAATTTTTATTCCGATGAAAGGTAGGATTACACCACCAAGTCCGTAGATCAAAAGATTGCGGACAAGAAGTGCTGACGCCCCAATGGGCTTGTACGCCACACCGCGCAATGCCAATGGAATCAATATCGGAATAATGATGGCATTGAAAATTACAGCAGAAAGAATCGCACTCTCCGGACTTGTTAATTGCATAATGTTGAGCGCTTGCAAACCTGGTATTGAAACCATAAAGAGTGCAGGAACAATAGCAAAATATTTTGCTACATCATTCGCAATAGAAAATGTAGTGAGCGTTCCGCGTGTAATCAACAATTGCTTCCCAATCTCAACAACTTCAATCAACTTGGTTGGGTCATTGTCAAGATCGACCATATTACCGGCTTCTTTCGCGGCTTGTGTTCCACTGTTCATCGCTACACCCACATCAGCCCGTGCAAGTGCCGGAGCATCGTTTGTCCCATCACCCATCATGGCAACCAGTTTTCCGGATTGTTGTTCCTTGCGAATGTATTCGAGTTTATCTTCTGGTTTTGCTTCTGCTATGTAATCATCAACACCTGCTTTTTCAGCAATGAATTTTGCTGTGAGTGGATTATCACCTGTTACCATCACCGTCTTTACTCCCATCTTGCGCAAGCGTTCGAAACGTTCTGTAATGCCCGGCTTAATAATATCTTGCAATTCAATTACGCCCAATACTTTCCCATCTTCCGAAACCACCAGTGGAGTTCCGCCATTTGATGATATTTCTTTTACTTTTTCTTCAGACTCTTTCGGAAATATATTTCCAGCATTCGAAGAAATATTTCGGATCGCATCAAATGCACCTTTGCGTACCTTTCTACCATCAGACATATCGATGCCAGAGGTCCTGGTTTCTGCGCTAAACTTAATTGCTTTTGCTCCTGGCAATCCATAACTAAAGTCAGATTGACTCCCGATAAATGCAGGATGCTTGTATCCAAGATTAGAAGCTAGCTCGATAATTGATTTTCCTTCTGGCGTTTCATCTGAAAGAGAAGCTTCAACAGCGCACTCCATCAACCGATCTTCATGCACATTTAATGCTGGATAAAAATGCGTTGCCTTACGATTACCTATCGTGATCGTACCTGTCTTATCTAACAAGAGCACATCAATATCGCCAGCGGTTTCAACTGCCTTACCTGATTTTGAAATTACATTAGCGCGCAAAGCACGATCCATACCGGCAATACCTATTGCTGAAAGTAAGCCGCCAATGGTAGTCGGTATCAAACAAACAAAAAGAGAGATTAAAGCACCGATTGTAATTGGCGTTTGTGCATAATCACCAAAGGGTTTGAGTGTAATCGTTACCAACAAAAACACAATCGTAAATCCTGAAAGTAAAATTGTCAGTGCTATTTCATTCGGAGTTTTCTGACGGCTCGCACCTTCTACCAACGCTATCATTTTATCCAGAAAACTTTCACCTGCTTCTGTTGTTACTTTTACTTTGATTTTATCTGAGAGTACCTTTGTACCTCCAGTAACGCTCGACTTGTCACCACCTGCTTCACGAATTACGGGAGCACTCTCTCCTGTAATGGCGCTTTCATCTACCGTTGCAATACCTTCAATAATCTCACCATCGGATGGAATAACATCTCCTGTTTCGCATAAGAAGATGTCACCCTTCTTTAATGTTGAAGAACTTTTGCTAACAACTTTTCCATCAACATAAACTTTAGCAGGTGTTTCTTCCCTGGTTTTTCGAAGCGAATCAGTTTGTGCTTTTCCTCTTGCCTCAGCAATGGCTTCAGCAAAGTTGGCAAAGAGCAATGTAGCAAACAGAATAAGGAAAATAGAAATGTTGTATGCCGGTGAGCCTTGATCTGTATTCATAAACGAATAACCTGATACCACCATCATTACCAGCGTGCCAATCTCCACACAAAACATGACTGGATTTTTAATCATGATGATAGGATTCAATTTAATAAAGGATTGCACGATAGCAGTCTTTACCAGTGATGGTTCAAACAATCGAATAGATTTTGTAGTGTTCATAATTTTATTTTAGTCTAACCCTAAATTCACCCCAGTGGGAAGAGACTTGGGGTAGAGATTTGTTTTACATTGAAAGATATTCTGCCAAAGGTCCAATCGTCAAAGCCGGGAAAAATGAAAGGGCAGCAATGATTACGATAACAGAAAGCAATACAGCAATAAAAGCGACACTATCCACGCGAAGTGTACCGACACTTTCTGGCACATACTTTTTAGAAGCAAGTGAACCAGCAATGGCAATTGGGCCGATAATTGGAATGAACCTACCTAAGATCATCACAATGCCACAGGTAATATTCCAGAATGGAGTTGCATCTCCTAATCCTTCAAAGCCAGAACCGTTGTTCGCTGCAGATGACGTAAACTCATACAGCATTTCACTGAAGCCATGATACGATGGATTATTTAGCCAACTAATATCCGGGTTGCTTACAATTACGTAAGAGGAAATAGCAGTGCTCACTAAAATGAAGAATGGATGTGCCAATGCTACAATGGCAGCAATCTTCACTTCTTTCGCTTCAATCTTCTTTCCAAACAACTCAGGTGTTCTTCCAACCATCAAACCGGAAATAAAAACTGCAATTACTACAAAGACGAAGAAGTTTATAAAGCCAACGCCTACTCCACCGTAAATCGCATTGATCATCATATCAAGAATAAATACACCACCGGATAGAGGTGTGTGCGAATCGTGCATGGAGTTAACCGATCCATTTGATGTTGAGGTTGTAGATACACCCCAAAGGGAACTGGCTGCTGCTCCAAAACGATTTTCCTTTCCTTCCATGTTGCCCAGAGAATTGTCAATTCCTATCGCTGTAATTTTCGGATTGCCCTGCATTTCATAATAGGTAGAGATCGCCACAAATGAAATGAACAGCACTGTCATAGCAGCAAAGAATACATACCCTACTCTTGGCTTATTTATGTAAAATCCAAAAGCAAAGACGAGTGCGATGGGTATAAATAGAATAGAAAAATTTTCAACAATGTTGGTGAAGTAATCAGGGTTCTCAAATGGATGTGTTGAGTTAGGACCAAAGTATCCTCCGCCATTTGTACCAACTTGTTTGATAGACACCATTGGAGCAACCGGGCCACGCGCTACATGAACCGTATCACCTTCCATAGTAACGAGGGTCGCTGCTCCCTCAAATGTTGCTGGTATACCTTTCATTGAAAGAACAATAGCCACTACAATAGAGATAGGAAGTAAAATCCGAGTACAACTCTTGAGGAAAAAATTATAAAAATTACCTAAGTCAGTCGACTGACGCTGCACAATTGCTTTGAAAAGAATTGCCATCGCAGCAATACCGGTCGCTGCACTTACAAATTGCAAAAAACAAAAAACCAAAAGTTGTGTAAAGTATGATGCACCTGTCTCACCAGAATAATGTTGGAGATTGGTGTTGGTCATAAAACTAATAGCCGTATTAAAAGCGGTTGTTGGTTCCATTGCCACAATACCATCAGGATTCCAAAATGGGTGAAGGTGTTGCGTTAATAAAATCAACATTGCCCAGAGAAAGAAAACAGCGTTGATAACAAGCATCGCTTTCATACTTTGTTTCCAGTCCATTGGTTTTTCTGAATCAATACCGGAAAGTTTAAAGACGATTCTTTCCATTGGTGCAAAAAAGTCAAGCCATGTCTTTTCGCCCTTAAAGACTTTCGCGCAATACTTACCAAATGGAATCGCGAGGATTACACTCAGCAAAAAGATGACGATAACGCCAAGAATTTCTGTGTTCATAATGTTAGATCAATAGATTAAAATTTTTCTGGTTTTATAAGTGCATACACCAGGTAGCAAAAAACCAATACGGATAGAATGAGTAACACAATCATGGCTTTAGATTTTGTCGAAGAAGTCAATGGATTTATAAAGGACTGCGAAGAAGGCGAGTCCGAGTGCGATCATTAGGATAGACATCATAGCGTTTATGTTTGGCCACACCAAGCCAAAGAACATACCGCAAAAGAAAATTATTTCTGATTATCTAAAGATCAACCAGTTATGTAAATTCGGATTAGAACATCTCGTTGAGTACCCTATCGTTTTGATAGGGTGGATTTGCATTATGAAAGATTTATAGAGCTGATATTGTATTCTTCCAGCTTTCTATATAGAGTTGTGAGGGCTATGTTGAGCAGTCGGGCGGTTTCGGTTTTATTGCCATTGGTGTACCGAATAACCTTTTGAATATGTCGCTTTTCAGCGGATGCCAAATCAAATGATTGTTGATCTTCTTCAATATTAAAATCAGATGGAAGAAAGTCTGGTGTGAGTTCGGCTTTATCTGAAAGGATAACACATCGCTCCATACAATTTTTTAGTTCGCGAATATTTCCTTTCCAGGGATGAAGTTCGAGTGCCTTCAGAAAGCCAGTGCTCATTGTCATCTCTTTTTTATTAGTCTTTAAAGAAAATTGCTTCAAAAAAAAGGTGGCTAGTTTCGGAATATCATCTTTTCGTTCGCGCAGAGAAGGAACCTTAAGAACAAAAACAGAAAGTCGATAAAACAAATCTCTTCGAAAATTACCGGCCTCGATTTCTTTTTCCAAATCTCTATTCGTGGCAGCAATCAATCGAATGTTTACTTTACGAAGTTTAGGGTCTCCTACTCTATAAAATTCACCAGTCTCTAATACTCGAAGTATTTTTGTTTGAAGGTCAATATTCATTTCGCCAATCTCATCCAGAAACAAGGTTCCATCGTGAGCTTCTTCTAACAAACCCTTGCGGGATTTCGATGCTCCTGTAAAAGCACCCTCCGCATGACCAAACAATTCACTCTCCAGTAATTCTTTTGTAAATGCACTACAATTAAGCGCGACAAGTGATTTTGTTTTCCGCAGACTTTCATAGTGAATCGCTTGCGCAAAAACTTCTTTACCAACGCCAGTCTCGCCTAAGATCAAGACGGAAGCATCTGTTGCTGAAATCTTTTTTGCCAGGTCTGTTGTCTGAGTCAATATTTTATTTGAACCGACAATATTTTCAAACCCAAACTTATTCGTCAGCTTATTTTCCAGGTCATTTACCTTTTGTCGCAGCGTTGCTTTTTCGCAGGCTTTATTGAGCAACGGAAATATTTTATCCTGATGATCACCTTTTGTAAGGTAATCGAATGCACCATTCTTGATAGCATGTACACCGTCTTCAATTGTTCCGAAGGCCGTCAATACAATGATCTCAATGAATGGATACCGTGCTTTGATTGAAGCAGCCAGCTCTACACCATTTGCATCTGGAAGCTTTACATCACAAATCATGACATGAAAGGCATCAATCTCCAATTGCTTCCACATCTCTTTTGCATTTGAAACTTCTTTCACATCATAACCTTCCAATGAAATAACTTTGGAAAGAAGTGAACGAAGGTTCTTTTCATCATCCACAATTAAGACTCGATACTTTCCAGGCATGGTGATGGTTTAGGTAGACCAGATGCAAATTAAACTAACATCTTTTACAAAAATAAAGTATTTGAGTGTCAGGTAATCATCCCTCCAAAGAAGTCCAGGCCAATGGTTCTGAATTCTGATTAAAAATTAGAGATTAAACTAACTCCTGAATGGATGTTAAGACATCTGCGTTTATACCAAACAAATGGACTTAATGAAAAACTTATGGCTAATACCTCTACTCATAAAAAAAGGAAGCCAGAAAAATCTGGCTTCCTTTATACAAATTAAGAATCAATTAATTATGGGTAATGTCGATGTTACCCAAAGAAAGAGGGTTATTAACATCTAAAGTATATGGTCCATCAGTCGCACCACTAAATTGAAAAGTCTTCTCTTCTGTAGGTGTTACTGTTGTGTCTACTTTCTTAAAGTTAAGTGAAAGTGTTACGTTAATGCCTTCAGGAAGATTTGTGAATGCAAATGATCCATCGTTCTGAACCGTTGTTGTATAAACGTTCGGCTCAAAATCACTTGAAACCTTTGCTATTACCACCGCTGTGTTAGGAAGCGTTTCTGCTGTACCTATTACACCACTGAAGTCTACGTCTGCAAAAAGTTTACCTGTAAGAGTTGCACCTTGCTTAGGCAATATCACGTCTAAACGATCACTTTCTACTTGCTCAACATCAGAATTATCATACTCACAATCATAACAATAAATTTCATCTTGTATATTCATAGAACTGAAACCTTCAGGAGCTGCAACGAAAACGGAAACATATCCTGTTCTCATGTTGTCAAAAGAAACAATTCCCGATGCATCGGTTGTCTTCGTTTGAATTCCACCGTTTTGATTAACGGTAACGCTCACACCAGCAAGTCCTTGAGTTCTTCCGCTACTTAATGATGATTGCTTTACTTGAACAGAGTACACCATAGACAATGTACCATTTGGAACTTCATTCTCTTCAACAACAATTGGATCTTCATCACATGATAACGTGAACAAACTTGCAAAAACTACTAACGCTAAACTTAAAATTTTGTTTTTTTTCATAACTGGTTTTTTTTTGAGGATTAAAAAATTTCCGCAAAAGTATAAAAATAATTTTGTTAGCAAAGGGTCAAATAAAATTTAACCCTGCTCTGAGAAATTTTTTAATCCACTAAAAAAATCAGAGGGAAGTAAGCACTACACATAAAATGCCATGCGTTTCAGTACGATCACCTCATCATCAAGTACTTAAAACTTATATCGAACAAAAGCTTCCATCGCCTCGTACTCTGCGAGACCAAGTGCATTGTAAGCCATCGCTGTGCCGTGATTTCTATCTTCGGCACGCATCCAGAATTCGCGCTTGTCATTTCCGGGAAACATGGCACTGTCTTTCTGTGATTGATGCTTAAACACCGCTCTACGTTTACGCATCAATTCTTCCGGACTCAGGGGCACAGCCATTTCAATTTGATCAATGTCCCACTCATGCCACGCACCGCGGTACAACCACACCCAGCAATCTTTTGCCCAAGGTCTTTTCTTCAGTCGCTTCAGTGCTTCAAAAATGGCGGCTAAACAAACACGATGCGTTCCATGTGGATCTGACAAATCACCCGCGGCATAAATCTGATGTGGCTTTACTTTTTCAAGGATGTCAATGATCACCTGAATATCTTCTTCACCCAGCGGCTTCTTTTTTACAGCACCGGTTTCATAAAATGGCATGTCCAGGAAATGCATTTGCTCATCGGGGATCCCTACATATCGGCCTCCGGCTTTTGCTTCTCCTCTTCTGATCATTCCTTTAATCGACAACACTTCGGCACTATCAATTTGTCCGGGACTTTTTTTCTTTAATGATTGAACGACCTTTTTGTAAAACTTTTCGCCATCTGCTTTGCTCAAACCAAATTGGGTATTGAAATCGCGAACGAAATCTGCAAAGCGAATGGCATCATCATCAAACACTGCAATGTTACCCGAAGTTTGGTAGGCTACGTGCACTTCATGACCTTGATCTACCAATCGAATGAATGTTCCACCCATTGAAATTACATCATCATCTGGGTGTGGTGAGAAGATTACAGCACGCTTTGGAAAAGGTTTGGCGCGCTCCGGACGATGCTTATCATCCGCGTTTGGTTTTCCGCCTGGCCAACCTGTAATGGTATGCTGAAGATGATTAAATATTTTAATGTTGACCTGATACGCTGAACCATATTCGGTAATGATATCGCCCATACCATGTTCCATGTAATCATGATTGGTAAGTTTCAACACGGGCTTCTTTATTTTTTGACAAAGCCATACCACTGCTTTACGAATTAATGTATCGTTCCACTCTATGGTGTCAAGAATCCAAGGTGTTTTGATGCGTGATAATTCAGATGATGCTGCATCATCCAACATTACCTGACAACTGCTGTGTCGTTGCAAGAATGAAGAAGGTATTTGATCGGTAACAGGACCTTCAACCGCTTTCTTAATTACAGAGGCCTTTCCTTCTCCCCATGCCATCATGATGACGTGCTTCGCTTTCATGATCGAACCAACCCCCATTGTGATGGCCTTACGTGGAACGTTCTCATCACCGAAGAAATCGCTTGCCGCATCGATGCGCGTTACCTGATCGAGTGTAACAAGTCGCGTAAATGTTTTTTCAGTTGAACCCGGTTCGTTAAAACCGATGTGACCTGTGCGGCCGATACCTAATATTTGAATATCAATTCCACCTAAGGAATCAATCTTTGCTTCGTAATCGCGACAGAAGTCAGCAACCTTGTCTTTTGCCAATGTTCCATCAGGGATGTGAACATTTTTCTTTGGAATATCAATGTGATTGAACAAGTGCTCTTGCATAAAGCGAACGTAGCTTTGCAATTCCTGAGGATCCATTGGGTAGTATTCATCCAAATTGAAAGTGTAGACATTCTTAAAACTCAGGCCTTTCTTGTGAAGGTTGATGAGTTCCGAATACACTCGCGTTGGAGTCGAACCCGTGGCAAGACCGAGCACACAAGGCTTGCCTTCTTTTTCCTTGCTCTTAATCAAGGATGCAATTTCCTTCGCTACTGAAACAGAAGCATCTTCAGAGGATTTAAAAATCTTTACTGGAATCTTTTCAAAGGCAGTAAGGTCGTTATTCATAATTTTGATTGATTTTAGGCCTTGCGGTATTTAAAGGTCAAAGTATCTTAAAAAGTGCGAAATTTTCAAGTGTTTGCGGTAACATAATTTAATATGAAGCATTTCAGAACGATTGTTAGTTCCCCGGTATTATTACAAAAGCTCGGTTTAAAAGACTGTTTCTTCACTGTGGGTTCCTGTTTCGCAGATGTGGTAGGTAATTACCTTCTTCACTATAAAATTGAAACTCGCTCAAATCCCTTCGGCACGCTGTACAGTCCGGCATCCATTCATAAAGCCCTGAACTATGCCATACTCAATCAGGCTCCACCTGACCACACTTACTTACAAAATCAAGATATTCATTTAAACTACGATTTCCACTCAGAATTTTCTGCATTACAAAAGGAGACTCTCCAAGACCGGCTTCGTGGTTGCTTAAAAAAAACTCATCAATTCTTAAAGAACACAGACTACCTCATCATTACTTATGGAACGTCATGGGTTTACGAAAGGATCGATACTGAAGAATTGGTGGCTAATTGTCATAAGATGCCGGCAAAGCTTTTTACCAAATCATTGCTGACACAGAAAAAAATAATTGAATCGTTTGATGCTCTTTATCAGGGTTTGAAAAAACTCAATCCAAAAATGAAAATCATTCTAACGGTGAGTCCGGTAAGGCATGTAAAGGATACACTAGAATTGAATAGTGTAAGCAAATCGATTTTGCGTGTTGCGTGCCACACCTTGAAAGAAATTCATTCGGATGTAGAATATTTTCCAGCGTACGAAATTATGATGGACGATTTGCGTGATTATCGTTTTTATAAACAAGATATGATCCATCCTTCTAAAGAAGCAGAAGATTACATCTGGGAAAATTTTACATCTACCTTCATGGATGAATCTGCAAAACAGTTTTTTAAAAAGTGGGATAGCATTCAATCTGCTTTAGAGCACAAACCGTTTCATCCATCATCATCATCACACCAACAATTTTTAAAGACAATGTTGCAAAAGCTGGAAGAACTTAAATCCATTGTAAATGTTGATGAGGAAATGAATCGGATCAAATCACAAATTCACCCATCTTAATTCAAACTTCAGCAATGTCGAACCTTACAGATAAAAAAGAGAATCGCTTAATACATACCAGTTCACCTTACCTGCTTCAGCATGCTTACAATCCTGTGGATTGGTATCCGTGGGGAACTGAGGCATTACAAAAAGCAAAGCAGGAAGACAAACCTATTTTAGTAAGCATTGGTTATTCCGCTTGTCATTGGTGCCACGTGATGGAACGCGAATCGTTTGAGAAGAATGAAGTGGCAAAAGTGATGAACGAATATTTTGTTTGCATCAAAGTAGATCGTGAAGAACGTCCGGATATCGATCAGGTTTATATGGAAGCCGTTCAGGCTTTGGGTGTAAATGGTGGTTGGCCATTGAATGTTTTTTTAACTCCGGATCAAAAACCTTTTTTTGGAGGCACGTATTTTTCTCCACAAACCTGGGTGCAGGTACTGACTAACATTAATAAAGCTTTTCTTGCTAACCGAGTTCAAATTGAAGACACAGCAGAAGAACTTCGATTACATTTATTAAAATCGGATGTAGAGCGATTTAAGCAAACCATTTCAACTTCCGAACTCAAATCTGATCTTACTCTATTATTTCAAAACTTAGAAAAGAGATTTGATCGCGATCTTGGCGGAATGAACAAGGCACCCAAGTTCGTAATGCCAACCCTTTGGCTTTGGTTGTTAAGGTATCACTCCCTCAACAAAAATGAAAGTGCATTACATATGGTGACGCATACGCTCACAAAAATGGCACAAGGTGGATTGTATGATCAACTCGCGGGTGGATTTGCTCGGTACTCAGTTGATGCCAATTGGTTTGCTCCCCACTTCGAGAAAATGTTGTATGACAATGCACAATTAATGAGTTTATATTCCGAGGCATTTTCAATTACAGGAGCTGAACGCTATAAAGAAATTGTTTACGAAACTTTTCATTGGTTGGCAAATGAGATGACTAATCCGGAAGGAGGATTCTATTCAGCACTTGATGCAGACAGTGAAGGTGTTGAAGGTAAGTTCTATTGCTGGACATATTCAGAATTAGAAGAAGTCTTTGTAAACGAAACTGAAACGGTAGCAACTTATTTTCAAGCCACGCCAGAAGGTAATTGGGAACATGGAATGAATATCTTGTTGGATACTCATGAAAATTCTGGTCCAGAAATAAAATCAATTAAGCAGAAATTACTTCAGGCAAGAAGCAAACGCATTCGTCCGGGATTGGATGATAAAATCCTTACGGGATGGAATGCCATGATGGTCCACGGACTTACTGATGCATACAAAACTTTTGCTGATGATGCATTCTTGCAACTTGCCTTGCGTAATATTTCATTTCTCGAAACTTACCTTATTCAAAATGAAAAGGTATTTCGAACCTACAAAGACAAACGCTCGGATACGGAAGGGTTTTTAGAAGATTATGCATTTCTTATTCGGGCTTACACTTCACTCTATCAGGTTACTTTCAATGAAGAATGGCTTCGAAAAGCAGAATCATGGTGCAATTATGTAATGAATAACTTCTTCGATGAAGCAGAAGGATATTTTCACTTCAATTCAAATACAGCCGAACAGCTCATCGCACGAAAGAAAGATATTATGGACAATGTCATTCCATCCTCCAACTCTGTTATGGCACGAAATCTTTATCGTCTTGGAGTTTTGTTGGATCGGGAGGATTGGAAAAATATTTCCATCACCATGACATCACAACTCATTTCATTAATTGAATCCGAACCAAGCTACATGTCGAACTGGGGAATGTTACTTGCCGAAATAACAAATGGATTCACTGAAGTTGTTATTGTTGGAAATGAAGCTGAACAAAAAAGAAAAGAGTTGCATGCTCATTATCTACCCTTTGCTTTAACGCTTGGAACAAAAACAAAAAGTGCGTTACCCCTTCTTAAAGATCGCGAAGCTAAGAATAATGAAACTATAATTTACGTTTGCTTTAATAAGACGTGCAAGCTTCCAACCACTCAAATTAATGAGGCGCTGGAACTTATAAAACGTTAGGGCAACTATTAACTCCGAATCTTCCGTGACTGGCCAACTTAATAACTGTTTCGTGTCTTAAAGGTTTATTGGTAAAAAATGCCCCTGAGATACAAGGTCACAAAGGGTCAGGAAGAAAATTATATAACTATGATTTTAAAAAGAGTAGGACATTAAAGTATCGTTATTCTGAGTAGCAATAACTGAGTGTATACAGTTTTACCCAACTGACCGGGTAATAAACCCTTCCGGACTCTAAAAAGCGCCAAAATATTTGGGTATGAAAATTGAATACAGTAACGGTTGGAAATAGGAATTTATGAGTTTTTGAGCGTTGAAAGTACGAACAACACTTTAATTAGTTTTCCGTTTTGATACTAACCTGTAACTTTGAAAAAATTAAATTCAACTATCCGATTAATTTTAACTACACCATAAACAAATAAATTTTATCTCAGATGAAAAAATCAATTATCCTCAGTATCGCCCTCCTTGCTTGTGGAAGTATGGCTTTTGCCCAGAATGCCAAATCGTTTTACAAATCATCGTACGAGACACGCAACAGTGGATCTTACGATCAGAATACCATGTTATTAAGTTTTGGATTAGGGTTCCCCAATGTTGCTGTTAGCTACAATGGACTCTCTGGATTCCCTCCTCTCTACGCAAAGTTTGAGCATGGCTTCTTGCGCGATGAGGTAGGACTTGGTGGGTATGTCTCAACTGGTTTTGGTTCTGTTAATTATTATAACGGTAACAACTATGATAATAATTTCACTGCATTCAGTTTTGGTGTTTTAGGTTACTATCATTTCAACAAACTTATTCCCATTGAACAAATGGATGTTTACGCAGGGGCTGGTTTAGGTTTTCGCGCGGTTTCTTACAATGGGAATGATGTTTATGTATACGACAACGACAATGACGTGATCGGAATTGTGAAAGTTGGTATCCGTTACTACATCAAGCCAAAATTTGCTTTCTATGCTGAAAGTGGATACGATGGCATGAGTAGCATAAACCTAGGCATTACGCTGAAGCTTAAATAACAGAATATAAATTCTGGTTTTACCAGACAGGAAAAGAGTCCCAAATTGTGGACTCTTTTTTTATTTCACTACAGATGAGTTTCATTTGTGATGCTAAATAAAAATATCATGACCAAATCGCTTCGACTTGTCATCCTCGTCTTTATTTGTGGCCATACTGTTATCGCCCAGAATTCAGAGTCCTTTTACAAAACAGAATACGAGTCCCGCAACTCCGGGTCTTTCGGCCAATCTGTTGCGTTGTTGAGTTTTGGAGCAGGATTTCCAAATTTAATTGACAACTATCGAAACGGTCAATCTGGGTTTCCTCCTCTTTACGCGAAATTTGAACATGGTTTTATGCGGGATGAAATCGGACTGGGTGGGCACATCTCATCAGGATGGGGTTCCTTTAATAACGTTAACAACAGCAAAACCAACTTCACAGCATTTAGCATTGGCTCTTTGGTATTTTATCATTTCAACAAGTTGATACCAGCAAAGGATCTGGATTTATATGTCGGAATTGGATTAGGGTATCGCTATATATGGTATCGCACAGATGATCCTGTAATTCTCATTGAGAATTCTGATGATGATGTTTTAGGAATGATAAAACTAGGGATTCGCTATCACATCAAACCTAAATTCTCATTCTTCGCTGAAACCGGTTACGATGGAATGAGTGGCTTTAATTTTGGTGTCTCTCTTAAACTAAAGTGATTTAACAGATTTGAATCTCTACCATGGCACTGAAATTAGTTTAACAGTCTTTAAACCTTTAGGTATTAACCTAGTCTAACCGGGCAGATATCAAATACTAATCTCCTTCAAAATGAAAAACATCAAAATTTTCGCAGTACTCATAATAACACTGCTCGCAATGGCCGGAGTGGCAGAAGCACAAACTCGTCACAGAGAAAGACATGCTAAGCGTCATGCCGTACGAGTACATCATCGTGCACGCCATCGTGTTGTAGTTAGAAGAGCACATGTTCGGTATGCTCACTTACCTAGATGGAGAGCGTCTGTTGCTGTTGTGCCAGCGGGTGCCGTGATCATTAAAACAAAAACCAATCCTTATTATTTCGATAGAGGTGTTTACTATACTCCACGCAACAATGCATATGTTGTAGTTCGACCTGTTGTGGGTGTGCGAATTCGAGTGCTACCTGTTGGATATAGAAGAATAGTAGTTGGTCCAAGAAACTATTACTACTACTACGGAACATTCTATGCGCAAGTAGATAAGAGCGATGAATATGAAACCGTTGATGCTCCTGAAGGTGCAGTGGTAGATGCCTTACCTGACGGATATGAGATAAAAACTATTGATGGCACTGAGTACTATGTGCTTGATGATGTTTATTATGCTGAAGTAGAAACCGATGAGGTAGAGGACGGAATCGGTTATGAAGTTGTGAAGATTTAGAAATCGGTAATCAGTATTCGGTAGTTTGCGTAAGCACCGAATACTGATTACTGATTACCTTATATTCTGGCTTGATAGGTATACAATTGAAAATACCTTCCTTTCCTCTCAATCAATTCTTCATGCTTACCACGCTCTTCAATTTTCCCATCTTCAATAACTAAAATCTGATCGGCTTGACGAATAGTGCTCAATCGGTGAGCAATAACAAAAGTAGTTCTTCCTTTCATCAGGCTGCGTAAACTTTCCTGAATGAAGCTTTCACTTTCTGTATCAAGATTGGAGGTAGCTTCATCTAAAATTAAAACTCTTGGGTTAGCTAGTATTGCTCGTGCAATGGCAATGCGTTGTCTTTGTCCACCGGATAATTTTACTCCACGTTCACCAATCAAGGTATCCAACCCTTTTTCAAAACGATCAGTGAACTCATGCACGAATGCTGCCTTCACTGCTCTTTGCAATTCATCCACCGTAGCATTTGGTCTTGGAAATAAAATATTTTCACGGATGGTACCTTCGAATAAAAAGTCATCCTGTAACACTACACCCAACTGACCGCGGTAACTGTTCAGGGATATTTTTGTAAGATCAACACCATCTACTGTAATCTTTCCACTATCCGGATTTAAAAATGTAGCGGCCAATCCTGCAATAGTTGTTTTGCCCGATCCGGAAGTTCCTACCAACGCAGTCACCGATCCAACAGGAGCAGTGAAGTTTATGTTCTTCAACACGGGCTTACCTTCTTCGTACGCGAAAGAAACATCGTTAAAAACAATTTCACCTTTAATCTCATTTATTCTTTCAGTTCGAACAGACCCATCATCTTCAATGGCCATGTTCATAATTTCTTCGGTGCGATCTAATCCCGCAAATGCTTCGGTTAATTGAGAACCGATATTACTCATCTGCACAATTGGAAATGTTACAAAGCCTAGAAACAAGACGAATGAAATAAGATCACCCATCGTCATGGTTTCTTGAATTACATTGTATCCACCCAATCCCATAATACCAACAGTAGCTAATCCAATTAAAAACGTAGCGGAACTGGTGAGCAAACTGGTTGAGGTTAAACTCTTCTTTACATTCAAATAAAGTTTCTCGACTCCTTTTTCAAATGTTTTGATCTCTTGTTGTTCGGCATTAAAGCCTTTGATAACGCGAACACCATTTAGTGTTTCAGTAAGACGACCTGTTACTTCAGCATTTAATTCACCACGTTCACGAAACACAGGTCGGATGTAACTAAAGGCTTTGAAAGAGATGAAACCAAATATCGCCATAGGTACAAGCACCAATACGGTCATCACAGGACTAATCTTCACCAACATGATAAGGCATATTACCGCGCTCAATGTTCCACCAACCAATTGAAGCAAGCCCGTCCCAACTAAGTTTCGAACACCCTCCACATCGGTCATAATTCTTGAAACTAATGCTCCTGACTTCGTATTATCAAAGAAACGAGTAGGTAAACGCAATATTTGCTTTTGTACCCTTACCCTTAAAACGGAAATGAGGTGCTGTGCCTCTACACTCAGAATGTTGGTAAGAATATAAGATGTTACCGCCTGAACAATAATAGATAATAGAATAGCCCCTAAAATCACTTTCAGCATATAGATGTCCTTATTACCCATCACGTCATCGATCAGGTATTTGGTGGCCCAGGGAATTACAAGTGAAGCAACGCGGCTGATCACTATTAGAATCAAGCCAATAAATATTAATTTTTTTCGTGGCCAGATAATCGTTTTAAAGACGTGACCAATGGTAACTTTTTGTTTTGGGGGCATAGAAGGTGGAATTGTTAACCTTGAAATAGACGAGGTAACCTAGTATTTAGTCTCGCTATGTCACTTTTTTTTAACATAAATAAAAAAGAAGATAAGAATAAACGACAACTGCTGCCGAAACTTCCTGATACAATCTTAACTTTAAGAATGGTAATACAACTATACCGGGCAGTCGGTTCCATTCTTTTTCTTTTTTTATCAACAACCATCCTGTTTGCGCAGGTGGAGTGTGAATTAAAGAAGGATCAAGACAGCATAAAAGTATACAGTTGCGGTACCGATGCGTCAAAATTTAAATCCATTAAAGCATCCTTTGTTGTAAACGCCACCGCACCTCAACTTGCGGCTATGGTGATGGACATTGCCGGGTATAATGATTGGCAATACAAAACTATCAATGCAAAAATTCTGAAACGGATTAACAAGCAGGAGTTGATTTACTACGTAGAGATTGTTGCACCATGGCCTGTGAGCAATCGGGACGTGATCGTCCATTTAAAAGTTGAACAAGATCCGTTAACAAAAAAAATGATCTTCACAGCTAACGGAATGCCCGATTACATTCCTGAAAAAGAAGGCATCACCCGTGTACCTATGTCAAAGTCAAAATGGATTGTTATACCTATCGCATCAAACAAATTGAAGGTTGAATATTCCATGAATATTGACCCCAGTGGTTCAGTGCCCGCATGGATGGTAAACATGGTAAGTGCTGAAGGTCCTTTCGAATCGTTCTTTACCTTGAAAAGTAAAATCAAGGAAAGAAAGTATACAAAGGCGGATGCTCCTTTTATTATAGACTGACGGCCGTTTCCCTTATGCGTAAAGTGCTTCTTTCTGCTCCGCTACTTTCTCGCTTACAATGTATTCATCGTAGCTCATCATTTTGTCAATAAAACCATTCGGTGTTATTTCAATAATACGATTGGCTACAGTCTGTGTAAACTCATGATCGTGTGAAGTGAACAATACTGTACCCGGAAAATCCTTCAGCGCATTGTTAAACGCTGTGATTGATTCAAGATCCAAATGGTTAGTCGGTTCATCGAGAATCAGCACGTTGGCACCTACGAGCATCATGCGTGAAATCATACAACGAACTTTTTCACCTCCTGAGAGTACGCTACACTTTTTAAATACTTCTTCACCGGAGAAAAGCATTTTACCTAAGAATCCGCGCACATACGTTTCATCTTTATTTTCATCATCTGCAAATTGACGAAGCCAATCGATCAAGTTGTCATCGGATTGAAAGAATGCTTCATTATTATTAGGTAGGTAAGCTGTTGTAATTGTCTGACCAAATTTAAAGTCACCCACATCCGCTTTTTCTTCTCCCATCAGAATCTTGAATAGCGAAGTAATCGCCAAGCTATCCTTTCCAAGAAAAGCAATCTTGTCGCCTTTATTCACATAGAAGTCCAGGTTTTTGAAGAGCGTACTTCCGTTTAATGAAAACGTCATGTTCTCCACATGAAGCGTTTGATCACCGGCAGTTCTTTTTTGTTGGTAAATGATGGCAGGGTACTTACGTGTTGATGGCTGAATATCATCCACGTTAATTTTTTCTAATAATTTTCTTCTGCTCGTTGCCTGACGCGACTTTGAAGCATTCGCGCTAAAGCGCATGATGAATTCCTGTAATTCCTTTTTCTTCTCTTCTGCTTTCTTGTTGGCAGAAGAACGCTGTGCTGACGCCAATTGACTTGATTGATACCAGAAAGAATAATTTCCGGTGTATAGTTTTATCGCGCTGAAATCAATATCAACAATGTGCGTACAAACGGTATCCAAAAAGTGACGATCGTGAGATACAACAATCACTGTGTTTTTAAAATCCAATAAGAAATCTTCCAACCAGGTAATGGTATGAATGTCCAAGTCATTGGTTGGTTCATCCAGAATTAAAATATCAGGGTTACCAAAAATAGCTTGCGCTAACAACACGCGCACTTTTTGATTACCACTTAATTCTTTCACCAATTTAGGATGATCTTCTTCCGTAATACCCAGTCCGCTTAGCAATGATGCTGCGTCCGACTCTGCATTCCAACCATCCATCTCTGTAAAGTCGGCTTCCAATTCAGATGCACGAATACCATCCGCTTCAGAGAAGTCTGGCTTTTCATAAATCGCATCTTTCTCTTTCATGATGCTCCAAAGTTTGGAGTGTCCCATCATAACAGTATCCAAAACCGATACTTCATCAAACTCATGGTGATTCTGACGAAGAACTGCCATACGCTTGCCCGGATCAATGCTAACATTACCACGAGTCGGGTCAATATCACCCGCAAGGATTTTTAAGAAAGTGGATTTTCCGGCACCGTTGGCACCGATAACACCGTAGCAATTGCCAGAGATGAACTTGAGGTTTACCTCATCAAACAATACGCGTTTACCGAACTGGAGCGAAAGATTATTAGCAGCAATCATGAGTATGAAAATGAATCGGCAAAAATAGTAAAAATCAGCTAGTTAACCTGATGAAGATTGAGAACTAATGGTTAATTCTGCCAATATGAGTGTATTCAAATAACAATTTTGAATGCGCTTTTATCGGCATAAGATTCTATGCCGGTTTGCAAACGAATGCGTGATTGTCAGTGAGAGGTTGCAATAGGTGGCTCCTCTGGAGCCAGGTACAATTCATTCATTATTTTTCTATAAACAGGTAGCTCCTCCGGAGCAGTAATGCGTAAATTTGGCTAAAATAAATTCTCCATTTTTAAAAATGTTAT
>JANMRZ010000089.1:0-20300 GCA_031388805.1 Chryseolinea sp. | reverse complement strand
CCCCAGGCACTTACATTTTTATCGGTAAATGTGACGTGTAATTCTTTCACCTTTTGGGTTATAATTGTGCCCTCTACAAAGCTAATAATATCAATCAGTTACAAAAGATAACAATGCTCTATTGCATTATCTGGGATAAAGTAATTTCTGAATGCATCGTACTGATTTAGTTGTTGCAAATTTAACATTCTTCCCCAGTAAGAGCGGAAGCAGTTTCACCATCCATCCAATACAACCACCGCGCCTTTCGCAGTAAATGTTGCTCCAGATTTTTCACGAAACACTTTTTCCATCACCTTCAATCTCTTCAAGGTATTCTTCTCTCACAAAATATCAAGAACTTCAAAGGCTAGGCGGTGGATGAATATCGTGAAGACGTACGTTCATTTATCTCGTTGTTTTATTCGGCTTTCAATCCATTCACTGCATTCGCCTTAGCTATTTTTCGAATCTGCGTAGCAACGGTTAACAATAAGACAAGTGTTAGAATTATGACCGCTATGGCTGCTCCCGAAAAATCCACAGGCATGTGATATTCATACGAAGTGTCAAAGATCAGTTTGATTAAGGTGTAGCTAATGGGAGCTCCAACGATCAGAGATATTGTAAAGAGTAATGCATACTGATTGTAAATATTCTTGGCTATATTCTTCACCTCAGCTCCGAGCACTTTGCGTATGCTAAACTCTTTTATTCTTCCTGTTACATTTAGTGAGACCAAACCGTAGAGACCCAAACTGGCTAATGCAATGGCAATGATGGCAATCACTCTCCACACCAAGCCATGAATAACCATCTCCGCGAAGTAATTACCCCATACATCTTCTTGATGTCCACCTTCAAAGGGAACTTCTGGAAATAGAGTTGCCCATTTCATCTGCAACACATTATACACTTTGCTTTCCGAATGCGGACTTACCTTCAAGGACAAAAAGCGATACCCTTCTTTATCCGCTACTGTGAAAATTGTGGGCTGAATGTTTTTGAAGAAACTATAACTGTGAAAATCCTTCACCACACCCACTACCTCATACATGAGACTATCCATTGTAAAGGTTCGCCCGACTGCTTCTGTCCATCCCATATTTTTCACCAATAATTCATTCACGACTACTACTTGCTGATCACTTCCTTCATGATCTGTAAACAAGCGACCTTCTTTCAACGGAATACCCATAGTTTCAAAATATGTTGGGCTTACTTGCAGCTGATCCGCTTCATAGTCCCGGTCGGGAAAATGTAATACAGCAGAGGCATTATTTTTTCCCAAGTGATGCACAGAGCCTGCCATGGATATAACATTCGGGTCTTGCATCATCAACGCGTGCAACTGCTCATAGGCAGTTGGATCTGGTAACGCTGCATAAAGTGTTTCATCCTGATTGTAGCCCCAACTGCGTTGTGCCATATACCGACTGTTTTGTGTGAACATCACTGCACCTGTTATGAAAACACAGGATAATATTAATTGTAATCCTAAAAAGAGTTTGGTCATGGGATTCTTCTGTCCGAACTTTACAGAGCCTTTTAAAATTCCAACGGCTTGAAATCTTGAAATGTAAAAAGCAGGATAAGCACCCGAAGCAATGGCTGTCACTAGTAAAATAATCGGTAGATAAATCCAGAGGTTCTTATCAGCAAAAGAGAAGTCCATGCTGAAATGCCAGAGATATTCGAAACCCGGAATAAAAAAGGTATAACCCACTAACAATCCCAACAGAAGAGCAAAAAAAGTAATCACCATGTTCTCTGATAAGAACTGAATGACCACCGCACTGCGAGTGGCTCCAATAGACTTGCGCACACCAATCTCCTTAAGCCTTTTCGCGGCCGATGCAATGGCAATGTTGATAAAGTTAAAACAAGCCAGTGCCAGCATGAAAGAGCCAATGAATATCATGTACATCACAGAAGAATAATTATTCTTCGAGCTGCGTGATATATCATCGCGAATGTATTCGGATTGCTCGTGCAAAGTGGCGAGCGGTTCAAAACCGAACGAAGTAATGGCCCAATCTTTCTGAACAGCTTTGTTTTGTATTGTGCGGTATTTGTCCATGCCCTCAGCAATGCTTTGTATATCTTCCGGCCGTTTCACCTGAATCAATGTAGCATTAACCAAAGCATTCCAGTCGTGGAAATCATAATCGGATTCAGATGTGCGGAAGTTTTCAAAATTGATCAGGAAGTCGAACTTAATCGTAAGGGCTTTAGGAAATTCTTTCGCCACGCCTGTGACTTTAAATTCTTTACTTCTGTCTTTGTCAAATTTTACCAACAGCATCTGGCCGATGGGATTCTCTTCACCAAAGTATTTCACTGCCACGTCTTCATTGAGAATGATGCTGTTCACATCTTTCAACGAAGCAGCACTTCCCCACTTGAGTGGAAATGTGAACATGGTCAGAAATTCAGGATCAGCTAAGCGAATTCGTTCATGGAATACATTGTCTTCTCTCTTGATCACTACAGCACGGTCTTCTACACGGCAAACACTTTCCAGTTGCGGAAAATCAGTTCGCAGCATTTCCGCCAGCGGACGCGGTGTGCGACCAAATTGTTGTTCTGAACCATCACGGTTAGCAAAAAAAGTAGTGAGGTATACATTGTGTTTATTCTCATGGAACTGATCGGTGCTATAGGTCCATCGGGCAAAGGCATATACAAATATGCAAAAGCCAATAGATACTGATAGTCCGACAATATTAATAGAAGAGTTCATCGGGTTTTTCAGTAAACCGCGCATCGAAACTTTAAAGTAGTTTTTAAACATACCGTATTGATTTAGTCGTTGTAAAAATTTTACATTCTTCACCAATGAAAGCCGAAGCAGCTTCACCATCTCCATCCAATACAACCTCTGAGCCTTTCGCAGTGAATGTTGCTCCAGGTTTTCGCGAAAGACTTCTTCCATATCACCTTCAATCTCTTCGAGGTATTCTTCTTTCACAAAGAATCTCAAGAACTTTAGAGGCCATTGAGGTGGATGTATATGTTGAAGAGGTTGCTCCATGTCTTTCGTTCCTTTATTCGACTTTCAATCCATCGACAGGATTTGACTTTGATACCTTTCTAATCTGAGTAGAAACAACAGCAAGCAACACAAAAATCAGAATGAGCAATGATATAATAATACCGGAATAACCCATTGGCATGGAATACGAAAAGAGCATATCCAGATAGGCTTTTGTAAAGATGTAGCTGATCGGTGCACCAATAAGAAGTGCAATTGTAGTCAACAGAACATACTGCTTCATAATGATAGACGCAATGTTATGAAGCCGGGCTCCCAATGTTTTCCGAATACTAAACTCTCTTACACGACCTGCTACATTTAGTGTTACCAAACCATACAATCCCAGACTTGCCAACATCACAGCAACGATCGCAATGATTCGATTGAATGCTACTGACTTGTCAAGACTCTCAAAATAGTTGCTCCATACATCTTCCTGATGACCACCTTGAAAAGGAATTTCCGGATAGAGCTTTGCCCATTGACTTTGCAATGCTGCATACGTTTTTGTTTCTGAACCGCTTTTAACACGCAAGGATAGGTAGCGATACTCTTTTTCCTCGGCTACCTTAAAAATGGTAGGCTGTACTTTATTGAAAAAGCTTTCGTTGTGAAATTCTTTCAACACGCCAATCACCTCATACTTGATGCTGTCGATTTCGAATTGATGACCAATAGGTTCAATCAAATTCAAATTCTGTACGAGCAGTTCGTTCACCACAACAGCTTGTTTATCGCTTTCAGCATGTTCTTTGAATCCACGCCCCTTGAGGATCTCAAGCTCCATTGTTTCAAAGTAGTGAGCATCAACCGACAATTGATTTACCTCATACTGGCGATTAGGCGGCATATGCAATACTGTTGTGGAAACAGTTTTTCCAAGATGATCCATTGATCCAGAAAGAGAGAGCACATTCGGATCTTGGGCCATTATGACTTTCAGTTTATCAAACGCAGACTGATCGTGAACATTAATGTATAATGCCTCTCGCTGATTGTATCCCCAATTTCGATTTCTTTGGTAGCTGTTGTTTTGAGTGAACACTACTCCAGCGGAAATGGTGATGCATGCAAGAATTAACTGAATGCCTAAGAATACTTTCGTCAGTGGGTTCTTCTTTCCAAACTCGAGCGATCCTTTAAATATTCGTATTGCCTCAAACTTTGAAATATAGAATGCGGGGTAAATACCAGAAGCAATGCCCGTAAAAAGCATCAATGCCAAAAGAAATATCCAGAGATTCCCATCGAGTAAATTGGCTTCGAGTGGCCATGCCGTAAATTGAACAAACCAGGGTATGAAAATGAGCACACCCAAAATCAATCCGACAACCAAAGCAAAACAGGTAACGACAACGTTCTCAGTCAGAAACTGCACAATTACTTTGGCTCTGTTCGCACCCATTACTTTTCGCACTCCAATTTCTTTGAGTCGTTTTGCTGCGGATACAATGGCAATGTTGATGTAATTAAAACATGCCAACGCAAGCATAAAGATAGCGATGATGGGCATACCGATGCGGCCTTCAGCATTGTAGTCTTGCGAAATACAGTTTTTAATGTTAGAGGAGTGTTCATACAACGTAGACAGCGGTTCAAAAACAAAAGATGAAATGGCCCAATCATGCTGCACTTCATTCTGTAATGTTTTGTATTTCTCCATGCCCCGCTCAATAGCTTTAAGCTCTGATGGATTGTTTACTTGTATAAGGGTAGCATTTAAAAATTCTTTCCAATCGTTGACATCATATTGAGGATCTGCAACGCGAACGTTTTTATAATTGATTAAAAAATTAAAGTCAATGACGCGTGCTTTTGGAAAGGTAGCAGCTACTCCTGTCACGGTAAATGCTTTTTTAGTCTGATCACCAAAGATCACCAGCATATCCCTGCCAATCGGGTTCTCACTACCAAAATACTTAATGGACATTTCTTCACTGAGAATAATACTGTTCAGATCGGATAACGAACTTGCTGATCCCCATTTTAAAGGAAAGGTGAACATCTCTAAAAACTCAACATCGACATATCGAACTTGTTCGTGAAACACATTGTCTCCCTGTTTCATCACCACACTTCGGTCTTCAACACGACATGTTTTTTTGATCTGATCAAAATCGTGTTTAAGCATTTCACCAAGTGGTCTCGGTGATGTTCCATAGCGTTGCAGGGTACCGTCACGATCGGCATAAAAGGTGGCGAGATAGACTTCGTTCTTGTGTTCATGAAATTTGTCTATGCTGCGATCATATTCAAGGAAAGTATAGACAAGAAGGCAAATACCAATGGCAACGGATAAACCGAATACGTTAATGAATGAGCTCATTGGATTTTTCATCAAGCTCCGAAAGGAAGTTTTGAAGTAGTTTTTAAACATGGAATATTCGTTTATGCGTTGAAATCCATTTACATTTTTTATCAGGATAGGTCGAAGTAATTTGAGCATCTCCCATGTATACATTCGTTTTGCTTTACCAAGCGACAATCGCTCGGCATTGTCGAAGAACAGTTCTTCCATATCGCCTTCTATCTCTTCCAGATATTCTTTCCTGATAAAGAATCGCAGGAATTTAACCGGCCATTTCGGCGGACTGATTTCGTTCGTTTGAATCATATTACTTTCAACTCGGGAGTCATTGTTCCGGCTGTAGCTGGTATTGAATCCCATAAACCGCTGCGGATCTCTTTCATTTCAGAAAGCACTTTATGAGCATACGATGTTGTGGTGTAAATGCGCTTGCGCTTTCCTCCCCTTTTCAAAGTGGCTTCTCCAAATTCAGAGGTAAGAAATCCTTTCTCTTCCATTCGCTTAAGAGCAGATTGAATTGAACCGACACTTAGCCTTTCCTTTAATCTGTCCTCCAGTTCTCGTTTGATCTCTACACCATAAGCTTCTTGCTGAAGTGCGGCCACTGTAAGGAGCACTAACTCTTCAAATTCACCAAGCTTTGTCTTCTTCATGTTGATATTAATCGTAATTGCAGTAAATATAGTTACAGATATTTTATTCGCAATTGCAGTTAATATTATTTTATGCGTTTTTAAGCTAATTTCGAATATTATAACCTGACGGAAGGAGGCACTCATCAATTAAAATCACCCTTGATTTTACTCCTGCACTATACTAATAACGACTTTTCCTTTGGCATGGCCCTGTCCAAAAATAACGCATAGCTTCTGGGACAGCGGACAGCAGATAACTTCTGTCAATAATGGGTACAACTTTATTCGATTCAAAAAACTCATTCAATAATCCCAAATCCTCTTGATTTGGCTGATGCATTAACATCATCAATTTCTTTCCTGTCTTCGATAAAAACCGTCCAAGAAATACAAGCTGAAGTATTCTGCTCACTGAACCTCCCACCATCACATACATACCATCAGAAATCAAGGCGCGGTTGCACTCAAAAATCGAGTGATGAGCCACAACATCAAGAATCAAATCATATTGTTTTCCATTTTTTGTGAAGTCTTCTTTTGTGTAATCAATGACATGATCTGCACCTACGGAAATTAGCATGTCTAATTTGTCGGTTCTGTCAACTCCTGTTACCTCTGCTCCGAATGATTTGGCAATCTGGATAGCGATGGTACCTACGCCCCCACCGGCTCCATTAATCAAAACTTTTTGTCCTTTATCAAGCTGCCCTTTAAGACGAAGGCCCTGCAAGGCAAGCACACCGGCCTGCGGAAGAGCTGCTGCCTGCGCGAAAGACATATGCTTTGATTTTAGCGTCAATGCCTTTTCATTAGCACATACATATTCAGCAAAGCCACCCCAGTTACCTCCGGATAAATCTCCGAAGATTTCATCCCCTATCTGAAACTGTTTTACATTTTTGCCAACACCTTCTATTCTGCCGGCAACATCTGCACCCAGTATTTTGAATTTGGGTTTTAAAATTCCAAAGAGTAATCGATATATGCGGGGCCTGCCTGTTAACAGATCCCAATCCCATGAGTTGATAGAGGATGCATATACTTTTATCAGTACCTCATCATCCTTTGGTTTGGGCTTGTCAGTTTCTTTTAGATGAAGAACATCGGGCGAACCATAGTTTTGATAAACAATCGCATTCATTTTAAGTATTCGTGTCAACCACATTAATGATCAAGCATCCAATCTTATTTCCTTGTTCAACATAGCGATGAGCCTCTACAATTTGTTCTATCGGATAACGCTTGTCAATTACAGGTTTGAGCTTACCTGATGAAATAAGTTCTGCGAGATAATTCAAATCCTCGACCTTCATACCCGCAAACTCAAATATTACTTTTTTTCGACTCGTCCATTCCACCCATAAACTCCTCAGCATTCGAAGCGGCCCTGGGTTCGCCAACAGATAGACACCATCTTCTGTTAGCGAGTTGACGCATTTAGAAAACGAACTCGTATAAACGGTATCCAATATCACATCATAATGCTCACCATTTTTGGTGAAATCCTCGCTAGTGTAATCAATCACATAATCCGCTCCAGCGGCATGAACAACCTCTAATTTTTTGGCACTGTCAACCGCAGTTACTTGATCTCCAAAAAGTTTTGCGAGTTGAACAGCATAAATGCCAATGCATCCACCAGCACCAATAACCAATACTTTCTGTCCAGCCTTGGTTTTTGCTTTTCTAAGAAAGTGCAATGCATTGATCCCTCCTACCGGAATCGTGGCAGCATCTTCAAAACTCACATTCGAAGGTTTGATGCCAAGGGCAAAACTGGCTTTTAGAATTTTGTATTCAGCATTAGTCCCCATACGCATATCACTTAATCCAAAAACGCAGTCGCCAGCTTTAAATGAAACAACGTTTTTACCGACGGATTCAATGACACCGGCCAACTCCATACCCGGTCTAAATCGCTTGGGTCTTCTGTATCCCATAATCAACCTCATGGGAATTCTGGTCCATAGTGGCAATGTTAAATTTCGAAGTTCACAGTCGCCCATGATTACGGTAGATGCGTAAATTTTGATTAGAATATCGTTATCTCCGGGTGTTGGTTTTTCCAAGGAAATGAGTTGAAGCACATCGGGTGATCCGTATTCATTGTAAACAACTGCTTTCATTCCTGATCTGTTAGGTATTTGACGAAGCCTCTAAGTATCGGAAAAACTGGATGGCATTACACTATACCGTCCGTCTTGATGTCATCAAGACGGTTTCAAATCAGAAATGTTACCAAGGGTTCTTGAATTAAAAAAGAGAGCAACATGTTGCTCTCTTTTTATCATGGTAGTAACCAGTCCATTTGAAATTCTTCTTATGAATTGGATACTTCGATATCCTTCATTATGTATTCTTCTCTTTTGCCAGTATCGCTTGCGAAATATCAGCAATAATATCGCGTACATCTTCTAAGCCTACAGCGATTCGAATAAGTCCGGGTGTAATACCGACTGCTTGACGTTCTTCTTCTGTCAACTTAGAATGTGTTGTTGATGCAGGATGGATAGCAATAGTTCGTGTGTCACCCAGGTTTGGCGAATGTGAAATCATTTTTAACGAATTGAGGAATTTTCTTCCCTGATCTAATCCTCCCTTGATTTCGAAAGTCACCAAGCCACCACCAAGCTTCATCTGTTTTTTTGCTAACTCATGTTGAGGATGAGAAGGTAGAAACGGATACTTTACTTTTAATACCTGGTCATTTTGTTCCAACCATTTTGCAAGTGTCAATGCATTATCGCAATGACGGTCCATGCGCACCGCTAATGTTTCTAAGCTTTTAGAAAGTATCCATGCGTTGAAAGGTGACATAGATGGCCCTGTGTGACGTGTGAAGAATCTGATCTCCTTGATCAACTCTTTTGTACCTAATATCACACCACCAATCACCCTACCTTGCCCATCCATAAATTTGGTAGCAGAGTGGGTAACAATATGAGCACCCCACTTTGTTGGTTGTTGTAAATATGGAGTAGCAAAACAGTTATCCACATTCAGAATAACATTGTGTTTTTTAGCAAGCTTACCTAACCATTCCAGATCCAGAATATCCAATGCAGGATTAGAAGGAGTTTCCACAAAAATCATCCGTGTGTTTGGCTGAATTTTCCCTTCCCATGTTTCAGGCTCTGTGATATCAGCATAGCTGTGCGAAATACCAAACTTTGGAAAAATGGTATTGAGAATTTGATGGGTCGATCCGAATACAGAACGACATGCCAACACATGGTCACCCGACTTTAGAAGGGCTGCCATGCTACTGTACATAGCCGCCATGCCCGATGCCGTTGCAATACCATCTTCAGTTCCTTCCATCAAACAAAGCTTCGCGATAAACTCGTTTGTGTTTGGATTAGAGTATCGACTATAAATGTTACCGGGTATTTCATCAGCAAACATAGCACGTGCTTGTTCTGCATCATCAAATACAAAACTGGAGGTTAAGTACAACGGTACAGAATGTTCGCGAAAAGCAGAACGTTCATGTTGTTCACGAATAGCATCGGTTTCAAAGTGTCTTTCAGTTTCTTCCATCGTCTTCGAGGTCGTTTAAAAATTAGGAATTAATAATTTCAAATGAATGAGTAATCTTAGCTGTTTTTTCCAGAGTCTTTGCAACTGAACAATATTTATCAATGGACAGACTAATTGCTTTCTCAACTTTTTCAGCGTCCAGATTTCCGTAAAGTTTAAAGTGCGCATGCACTTCTGTATACAAAGAAGGCTCAACGTTTTTTTCGCGCTCGCCTGTCATGGTGATTTTAATATCCTTTAAATCCTGGCGCTGCTTTTTCAAGATGTTAATGACATCAATGGAACTGCAGCCACCCATTGCGGCCAGCAATACTTGCATGGGACGCATTGCGGCATCACTGCCACCTACATCAGGAGATCCATCCATTCGCAGGGAGTTGCCTAATTGATTTGTTGCTTCCATCAGGAAAGCATCATTAACTCGATTCAATTCAATCTTAATCATACTGCTTCTGTTTTCATTGGCCACATTAAACTGCCGATCATCATAGCGACAAAGCTAACTAACGTTGCCGGCACCAAACTTGGCCATGATGTTTCATAAATTTCAAAGATAATCCAAGTAAGTATACCGAGCACCATCGAAAGCAAAGCTCCAATTGTGCTGGCACGTTTCCAATACAAACCCATAACAAGAGGAACGAAAAGAGAAACTAAACTTAATATGGAAGACTCTCCTACCAGTTCATAAATATTAGATCGCATACATGCCATTATTGTAGCGATCACACTGAATAATAAAATGGCGAAACGTGTCATCATCAATAGTTGATGGTCAGTAATTTTATCCCGCATGAGCGGCTTTATTATGTTCTCTGAAAATATTGCCGCTGGAGCAAGAATGGCCGAACTCGCAGTGCTCATAATGGCAGAAAGTAGAGAACCGAAAAACAAAATTTGAATAGGTAGGGATGTATGCTGTAGCACCATATTCGGCAATGCCAGTTGCGTATCACCTATCGCATAATCAGGGTACAAATATTTAGTGCATAGGCTAATAAAAATGGGTAACATCGCAATTGTTAAATAAAGAATAGCAGCAAAGTAACAAGACCATACGGCAGTCTTTGCCGAACCGGACGACATCGATCGTTGAAAGACATCTTGTGATGGAATAGATCCCAAACCTAGTACTGCCCATGCGGCTATATAGGTTACAACTTCTTTAACCTGAAGTGAAGGGAAAAATTTGAAATTCTCATCAGGCACTGCCTTTAACAAAGTAGTTACACCTCCAACCTTTTCCGCCATTATAACAGCCAGCACTAAAAGCCCGACAATGATGATGATGCTTTGAATAAAATCAGTAATAGAGATGGCCCACATCCCTCCAACATAAGTATAGAGTGTAACAATCACCGAGCTTATAACTACTCCTTGCCATGTAGGCAATCCTGTTACAACATTCAGAATTAACCCCATGGCCACCAACTGCGCAGCGATGTAACCAATGTAGGGGGGCGCCAGAAAAATACTAGCCGTTAATTCGGTCTTTTTTCCATAACGCACCTTAAAGAAATCACCAAGAGTAAGCAAGTTCATATTATAGAGCTTTCGGGCGAAGAACAACCCGAAAAGAAGAAGACATAATGCAGCACCAAAGGGATCTTCAATGACGGCATACAGACCACCCTTCATAAATTCGGATGATGCACCAAAAACAGTTTCTGAACCGAACCATGTAGCAAACAAAGCAGCGGAGCTCAACATAATCGGCAAGCTCCTGCCGGCAAGCATAAAATCTCCAGTTGTTTTAACCCTGCGAGATGCCCAAAAACCCACGAGCACAGTAATGATCAGGTAGGCAATAATGGAGAGTAATAACAATTCTTTCTGCGGTTATACAATTGAGTGGCTAAAAGTAAAAAACAGAAAGTTTATTTCATCATCATTTAAAAATTGCCTACTTATTTTTTTTAAGTTGGAAGGTACGCGTTACATTAAATCCAAGATGAAGATCACCAGCAAAAAAATCATCTTGCGTTTCGGTGATGAAAGCACGTTCATTTAATCCTATGGAGTTTGTAATAACCAACTGAAACACGTGGCCACCTGTTTCAATATCGATCCCGAGGCAAAGTGAATTATTATAGGATGTATAAATTGGATCGTCTGTAACAATATCATAGCCGCTTATATATTTTCCTAAATTTAGGTTAGCATAATATTCACATGTAAGAGCAATACTTTTGGTAACTTTTAATCGACCACCAAAACCGAGCGCAAACTGATTTTGTTTTGCTGATTCATCTTCAATGTTAATCGCGTTTTTATGAACATAGGTTGGCATCAGTTGAAACGAAAAACCAGGAGAGAATTTTCGGGCAATAAGAAGCTGACCTGTGTATGACATACGATCAGCACTTGCACTACCTTTTGGAGAAAGTCGATAAGCAGCATTGGCAAAAGCTGTTATGGTAACCGGGAAATTTCTTTCGCCCTTGCTTTGACGAAGCACTTTATATTTCACATATCCATCCATTGTTTTATCAAATGAATTGCGGCCAATGCTAACTGATAGATTATCGGTAATACCGTAGTCCAATGCAAGACGAACATACGCATCGTCCAGACCGAACATTTCATATGCACCCCCACCCATTGATCCAAACCTGTGTTGGAAAATAAATTCTAATGTGTTCTTGTTTTTTGTTTCTACTGTATGGCCATTGCCGAGCCTGGTTGCTTTGAAAGTAGCAAAGGCATAATCGGTTGTCTTCGTTTGTTTATCCAACTCTCCGAGCAAATCATCCTGAGCAAACAAAAAACCAGGCAGTAGTGTGAGAATAAAAATCAGTTTCTTCATGTTTATTAATTTAAAAGGCATTGGTGTAAAATTAAGGAATGCGATCTATTGTAAAAACTTCAGTTTCATTATACGGAATGCTGAAGAATTGCAAACGCATGAAGCCGTAAATTCACACTACCTGTATACGAGAACAGAATGGCTAATCGATCTGTCATTTTTTATTTCTTTAGGATTATGTTGCCATACTCCCGAAAATGCCCTAATTTGATCGCACGTCTTTCAGCAAGACAATCCGCATGGCCAAAAAGAAACTATTTACTGCCGATTATGAATTGCATGCATCCATTAAGATGTTGTATCCCTACATTCAATCGGCCAGCGGACTAGGTGAATGGTTTGCCGATAACGTTAAGATCAACAATTCTGATAAGACATTTTCATTTGTCTGGGACAATGACGAACATAAGGCAAAAATGGTTGCTCATCGCACTAACCATTTTGTTCGTTTTGAATTTTTGCCAGAAACTCCAGAGGATGAAAAGGATCCTGCCTACTTTGAACTTCGTCTGGAATTCAACGAGATGACTCAATCACTATTTTTGAAGGTATTTGACTATTCTGATTTCGATGACCACAAAGAGCTGCATGATTTATGGGATGGGCTGGTAGAATTGCTTCGCAAGACCGTTGGCGGATAAATCTTTTCCCCGAACTATTTCAAGTGTCTTTTCATTACCTTATCCTTGGCTTTATTTTGAGTCACGCATTCCTCATGAAGAAGATTGACAAACTGGTTTTAGATTCATTCATTGGTCCGTTTATTATTACGTTTCTGGTTGTTGTCTTTATTCTACTCAACATTCAGATGTTGCGGTACTTTGATGATATCATCGGCAAAGGACTGGGCTGGGATGTAATCGGAAAATTACTTTTCTATTTTGCCATCTTTACAACACCCACAGCACTACCCCTTGCGGTACTTCTGTCATCTCTTATTGCATTTGGGAACCTGGGGGAGCACTTCGAACTAACTGCCATTAAGAGTGCGGGTATATCCCTCGTAAGGACCCTCCGTCCCCTTTTTATTTTTGTGCTCTTTCTAACGGTCGCAGCTTTTTATGCCAACAACAATCTCGTACCCAAAGCAGCGCTTGAAGCCTATAGCTTGTTGTACGACATCAAACAAAAGAAGCCAGCCCTTGATCTGCGCGAAGGCGCTTTCTATAATGGAATCAGTGACATTAGTATAAAAGTAAATAGGAAGTATGAAGATGGAATTACATTGGGAGGCATCGTAGTGTATGATCACCGGAAAAATGACGGAAATAAAGAGGTAACGGTAGCCGACTCGGGACGAATGTTTACAATCTTGAACGAACGCTATTTAAAGTTTGAATTATTTCGCGGATATAACTACACCGAAGGTGCTTCAAGTGAACGTGAGGTGACCGGACAAAAAGGAAAGAATAATGAAACCCTTAGCCGAAGCAAATTTTCTAAGACGCAAGTGGTATATGACTTATCTTCATTTGATTTAAAGAAGACTGATACGAAATGGTTTCAGGGAAATCGCATCATGCGAAACCTGAACCAACTCAATGGTGACATTGATTCTGTTAACCAACAAATTCTTTCACTGCGATTGAGTGAATATACCGCCAGAACCACCTACTTCAATTTTTATATGAAAGATGAAGTTGTGCTGCCGCCTGATTTACAGCAACACAAACTTGAGCAAGATTCAATTCGAAGTATTCCTTACATAGAGAAGAGTAGGCCTACTACACCCGCTATTGCTACTAATCCCAATCCGGAGAAAATCATTAAAAGTGAAGCAACTATAAAGGAGACAAAAAAAGCAAAAACTACCGTCTCAAAAAAAACAGATGGTGACAAGGAGAAGGTAAAGCACAAAGTAAACAAGGCAATCAAATCAGCAGCAAAATCCCCCCCACCTCGAAAGAATACTTATAAAAAAATTGAACCGAAGAAAATATTAACTGACTCTGCCTTAACTGCAAAAATCGATAGCCTCTATTTGCTTCAACCTACTAAAGAAATTCTTCAGGGAGCAGCAACTACAGTACGGCAGGTCAAAAGCCAGAGATCGAGTACGAGCGCCAACATCGAAAACTACATCATCGAAGTACGCACATTCAAAATTCAATGGCATAAGATATTGGCGAGTTCTTTTGCATGCATTGCCATGTTCTTAATTGGTGCGCCATTGGGTGCAATTATTAAACGTGGAGGATTAGGTGTACCCTTTCTCGTATCCATAGTCTTTTTCATTATCTACTACATTCTGTCCATGCAAGGAGAGAAAATTGCCAAGCAAGGCGTTATTCCTGTGGCTGTTGGCATTTGGGCTGCCGATTTTATACTCCTCATTTTCGGGTTATTATTTCTCCGACAGGCAAGAGCTGATGCACGCTTGTTCGAAGCTGATTTCTACAGAGTTGTCTTTGATAAGGTGAAGACATGGTTTGCCTCTCGAAAACAAGCAAAAGCCGTTATTAACTAAGGACGAGTTTGGAAAAGATTGTTGCTAATTTGGATAGTTCAGGCATTTTGGCTTACATTTGCCCCCTGAAATAAAAGAAATAACCATTTTTTCGAGATGTACTTATCAACTGAAATCAAACAAAACTTATTCGAGAAGCACGGCTTTGTGAAGAAGAAGGAAGACACGGGTTCACCAGAGGCACAAGTTGCTCTCTTTACACACCGCATCAACCATTTGACTGAACACCTAAAACAAAACAAGAAAGACTTCGCTACCCAGCAAGGTCTGATGAAACTGGTAGGAAAGCGCAAAAAGCTTTTAAATTACCTGCAAAGCACGAACATCGAACGATACAGGGCTATTCTAGCAGAGCTCTCGTTAAGAAAATAACACTTCCCGGGAACCTGAACAAGGTTCCCTTTTTTCATTTTTAACCTAAGGCATTGTCATACTTTTCAGACCTGCCTTGCATATCTCATTTAATATGAACCTTACTGTCGTTTCCAAAACCTGTAAACTTCCAGACGGACGTGAAATAACTATTGAGACCGGAAAATTAGCCCGTCAGGCTGATGGTTCGGTTGTTGTAAGAATGGGTAACACCATGTTACTGGCTACTGTAGTAGCTTCTGAAACTGCAAAAGAAGGAGTCGATTTCCTTCCTCTTTCAGTTGATTATCAAGAAAAATTCGCATCAACAGGTAAAGTTCCTGGTGGATTTTTAAAACGCGAAAGCAGACTTTCTGATTATGAAATTCTAATCAGTCGTTTGGTTGACCGTGCTATTCGTCCATTATTCCCTAGCGATTATCATGCGGATACTCAAGTGATGATCTATCTTATCTCTGGCGATGAAAATGCTCTGCCCGATTCCTTGGCAGCCTTTGCTGCTTCGGCTGCATTGTCAATTTCTGATATTCCATTCCAAGGTCCAATCTCTGAAGTTCGTGTTGCACGTGTTGATGGTCAGTTTGTTGTTAACCCAACACTTGAGCAAAAGAATCGTGCTGACATTGATTTGATGGTAGGTGCATCCATTGAAAATATTTTGATGGTAGAAGGTGAGATGAAAGAAGTAAGCGAAGATGAGATGCTTGCCGCTTTGAAGGTAGCTCATGAAGCGATTAAAGAACAGTGTACCATACAAATTGAACTTTCAAAAGCTGTTGGTAAAACAGTAAAGAGAGAATACAGCCACGAAGAAAAAGATGAAGCCCTCCGCGAAGAAATCAGCAAGCTTCTCTACGACAAAGTATACGCAGGAGCACGTTTGCTTTTGACAAATAAGAAAGAAAGATCGAAGGCATTATCTCAGCCTTTCGAAGAATATCTCAGTTCACTTCCTGCAGATACTACTGTTAAGAAGGACTTGGCGAAACGCTACTTTAAAGAAGTTCAGAAGAAAGCAGCACGCGATCTTGTTCTGAATGAAGGGCTTCGATTGGATGGTCGTAAAACACGGGAAATCAGACAGATATGGAGTGAGATTAATTACCTTCCTTCACCACATGGATCAGCTGTTTTTACCCGTGGTGAAACTCAATCATTAACCACTGTTACCTTAGGTACTAAGCTTGATGAGCAAATGATTGATGGTGCTATGATTGAAGGATCAAGCAAATTCATTTTACATTATAACTTCCCAGGCTTCTCTACCGGTGAAGTAAAACCAAACCGTGGACCAGGAAGAAGAGAAGTAGGTCATGGAAATTTAGCGTTCCGTGCATTGAAGCAAATGCTCCCTCCTGTTGAGAAGAATCCATACACAATCCGTGTTGTTTCCGATATTTTAGAATCGAATGGTTCATCATCCATGGCCACTGTTTGTGCTGGTTCATTGGCATTGATGGATGCAGGTGTGCCTGTAAAAGCTTCCGTATCTGGAATTGCAATGGGTATGATCTCGGATAGTACCACAGGTAAATATGCTATCCTTTCCGACATTCTTGGTGATGAAGATCACTTGGGTGATATGGACTTTAAAGTTACAGGTACAGAGCAAGGTATTACCGCCTGTCAAATGGACTTGAAAGTAGATGGACTTACTTACGAAGTAATGCGAGAAGCACTTCTTCAAGCAAAGGAAGGCAGACTTCATATTCTGAATGAAATGAAGAAGACCATTTCAGTTCCACGTGCTGAACTGAAGCCACAGACTCCACGGGCTGAAACGGTTGTCATTGAGAAAGAAATGATCGGTGCCATCATCGGGCCTGGAGGAAAAGTGGTTCAGGATATTCAGAACACAACAGGTGCAACAGTAGTTATTGAAGAGATCAATGGCAAGGGAGTTGTCAATGTATTCGCGGCAAGCAAAGAGGTTATGGATGCTGCCTTAAGAAGAATTAAAGGTATTGTAGCAATACCGGAGGTTGGTGAGGTTTATACCGGTAAGGTAAAATCCATTATGCCATTCGGTGCTTTCGTTGAATTTATGCCAGGTAAAGATGGCTTATTACATATCTCCGAAATTAAGTGGGAACGTTTAGAGAAAATGGACGGTGTACTTGAAGTAGGTGAAGAAGTTCAAGTAAAGCTGGTAGAAGTTGATAAAAAGACGGGTAAATTCCGCCTTTCAAGAAAGGTGTTGATACCGAAAGCGACAACCGCTGAATAATCGACTTAAGATTGAATTGACAAGAACCATAATTTGATATTATATTGGATTAATAAAAAAGCAGAAAGTACGTTTATAGAGCATGAGACAGCTAAAGATCAGTAAGCAAATTACGAATCGTGAGAGCCAATCACTCGATAAATATCTTCAGGAAATTGGTAAGGTCGATTTGCTCACAGCCGATGAAGAAGTAACGCTCGCAAAGCGCATCAAGGAAGGTGATCCAATCGCATTAGAAAAACTGACCAAAGCCAATCTCCGCTTCGTAGTTTCTGTCGCCAAGCAATATCAAAATCAAGGTCTTTCATTAGGCGATCTTATCAACGAGGGTAACTTAGGCCTCATCAAAGCAGCTCAACGTTTTGATGAAACCCGTGGATTCAAATTTATATCATACGCAGTGTGGTGGATTCGTCAATCCATTCTTCAGGCATTGGCTGAGCAGTCTCGAATTGTTCGCTTGCCCCTGAATCGGGTCGGATCGCTGAATAAAATATCCAAGACGTTCTCTGAGCTAGAACAAAAATTTGAACGCGAGCCTTCACCTGAAGAACTTGCAGAAGTTCTTCAGGTAACAACAGCTGAAGTGGTTGATACCATGAAGATTTCGGGGAGACACATTTCAATGGATGCTCCGTTTGTTCAAGGTGAAGAGAATAGTTTATTAGACGTTCTTGAAAATGATGGAGAAGAAAAGCCAGACTCGGGTCTGATGAATGATTCTCTTAGACGGGAAGTTCAGCGTGCACTGTCTACCTTGACTCAACGTGAAGGTGATGTAATCACCTTTTACTTCGGGCTAAATGGTGAGCATGCTATGACCTTGGAAGAGATCGGTGAGAAGTTTAACTTGACCCGCGAACGTGTAAGACAAATTAAGGAAAAGGCGATCAGAAGACTGCGTCATACTTCGAGAAGTAAGGCTTTAAAGCCTTACTTAGGTTAGTAAATAAGTTTTTTAAAAATATTAGGAGGGTCTCGAATTACGAGACCTTTTATTTTGTTCTGGTATCAAATTCAACAACATGTCAAAAGAAGAAGCAAAAGTACTCATTATTGGATCTGGCCCGGCCGGATATACAGCCGCCATTTATGCCGCACGTGCTGGCCTTAAACCTATACTTTATACTGGAGGTCAACCTGGTGGTCAGCTCACCATTACCAACGATGTAGAAAATTTTCCAGGGTATCCAGATGGTGTTAATGGTCCACAGATGATGATGGATTTGCAGAAACAAGCCGAGCGTTTTGGAACAAAAATTAGCTATGGATTAGTCACTGCTGTTGACTTCTCTACCTATCCACTTAAGATAACAGTAGATGAGAAAGATGAAGTTATTGCTGAAACCGTTATTATCGCCACCGGTGCAACTGCAAAATATTTAGGCATTCCTTCAGAAGAAAAGTATGCAAACCGGGGGGTGTCTGCCTGCGCTGTTTGTGACGGATATTTTTATCGCGGAAAAGAAGTTGCTGTTGTTGGTGCTGGTGATTCAGCTGCCGAAGAATCTACTTACCTAGCAAACCTCTGTACAAAAGTTCATCTGATCGTAAGACGTGATGAAATGCGTGCTTCCAAAATCATGCAACAACGCGTGATCAATACTCCAAACATCGAGATTCACTGGAACTCTGAGACTGACGAAATCTTAGGTAATGATGAAGGTGTAAATGGTGTTCGCATTGTCAACTCGAAAACAGGTGAGAAAAAAGAATTAGCCATTGAAGGATTCTTCCTGGCCATCGGGCACAAGCCGAATACGGATGTTTTTAATAAGTACATAGAAATGGACGAAACCGGATACATCAAGGTAATCCCAGGTACAACGAAGACCAATATCCCGGGTGTGTTTGCGGTAGGTGACGCTGCAGATCGTGTTTACAGACAGGCCGTTACGGCTGCTGGAACCGGTTGTATGGGCGCACTCGATGCAGAGAAATTCCTGGTAGCCAAAGAAATGGAAGCGGTTCATTAATTTACATCCATGAAACTTGATATTCTGGTCCTCGCTGCTCATCCAGACGATGCTGAGCTTGGTTGTGGTGGCACAATTGCGAAGCATATTTCCGAAGGTAGGAAGGTAGGTATTGTTGATTTCACAAGAGGTGAATTGGGCACACGCGGAACACCTGAAACAAGACATCAGGAGGCTCAGGATTCTTCTAAAATATTAGGCGTTTCAACACGTGAGAACTTAGAATTACGCGATGGCTTTTTTCAGAATGATTCAGAAACTCAACTCACGGTAATCCGTGCCATCCGAAAATACAGACCTGAAATTGTTTTGGCCAATGCCGTCTATGATCGTCACATCGATCATGGAAAAGGCGCATCTCTAGCCCATGATGCCTGCTTTCTTTCGGGGTTGGTGAAAATCGAAACGCATGATGAGAATGGAGCAGCGCAAAACGCCTGGAGACCTAAGGTAGTCTACCATTACATTCAAAGTATTCTGGTTGAACCTGACTTTGTGGTGGATGTCTCTGATTTCTGGAATACGAAAATGAAAGCCATCCGGGCTTTCAAGACTCAGTTCCACGACCCTAAAAGCAACGAACCTGAAACCTATATTTCAAGTCCTGCATTTCTCAATATGATTGAATCACGGGGCATCGAATTTGGTCACTCAATTGGAAAAAAATACGGTGAGGGCTTTACAGTGCGAAGGTATCCTGGGGTTAAATCACTCTTCGATCTGTTTTAACGGTTAATTGTGTTGGCAACGCAAATCAGTAATCACTGATCACAAATCTTAAATCATTTTTAAATTCGCTGTAGCGATACCATTAACCCAGATAATGCAATAGAGCATTGTTATCTTTTGTAACTGATTGATATTATTAGCTTTGTAGAGGGCACAATTATAACCCAAAAGGTGAAAGAATTACACGTCACATTTACCGATAAAAATGTAAGTGCCTGGGGCGG
>JANMRZ010000070.1:0-14802 GCA_031388805.1 Chryseolinea sp. | reverse complement strand
GAACCGAACTGGAAGATTTAGAGAACCCGATTGTGGCGCGCGACATCATTGATCTTGAAAAAAAGATCAGACTTTTTCGTGATGGAAAAATCGACAGCGACAAAATCAGAAGTCTCCGATTAGTACGCGGGATTTATGGACAACGTCAGTCCGGTGTGCAGATGATCCGCATCAAGCTTCCATTTGGTCGTGTCACAACAAAACAGCTTCGCAGAATTGCCGACATATCTGAAGAATATGCATCCAGTAATCTTCATGCTACCACTCGTCAGGACATTCAGATTCACTTTGTAAGTCTGGATAAGACTCCTGAATTGTGGGCCAAGCTGGAGAAAGATGAAATCACTACTCGCGAAGCTTGTGGCAATACAGTTCGCAACATCACTGCTTCTGCTACTGCGGGTATTGATCCAAACGAATTGTTTGATGTATCGCCTTATGCTCATGAAATGTTTCGTTACTTCTTACGCAATCCAATCTGCCAGGACATGGGACGTAAGATTAAGATTGCGTTCTCAAATAATGAAGATGACACCTCCTATACTTTTATTCATGATCTTGGTTTTATTCCAAAGATTGAAAATGGAACTCGTGGTTTCAAAGTAGTATTAGGTGGAGGTCTGGGAGCGAATCCTTACCTGGCGCTTACTGCTTATGAGTTCTTACCGGAAGATCAGATCATTCCTTTTTCTGAAGGTGTATTGAGAGTATTCGATCGCTATGGTGAGCGCACAAGAAGAATGAAAGCTCGTCTTAAATTTTTGTTAGACGATTTAGGTCTTGAGAAATTTATGGCGTTGGTTGAGGAGGAGAGAACGGCATTGAAGAATCATCAATATAAAATTGATATTGATGCATTACCTGATCCGATCCTTCCTGAAGTTGTTCCTTCGGAGTATACAGGAACAATCAATGAAGAAAAATATCAGCGCTGGCTCGATACAAATGTGATCGACCAAAAGCAAGAAGGTTTCTTTGGCGTATATGTAAAGCTTCCACTTGGAAATATGTCGTCAAAGCTTACGCATAGCTTTGCTGATGTTGTAGATGCGTATGCAGCAAATGAAATGCGCGTTACGATCAATCAAGGTTACTTGCTTCGCTTCGTTCGACCTGAAGCATTGAGACATTTATACGTAGCACTTGATAAGCTTGCATTGGCTGAGCCCGGCTTCGACAGCGTATCAGATATTACGGCTTGTCCCGGAACAGAATCGTGTGCACTAGGTATTTCAAGTAGTACTGGTATCTCATTGGCATTGGAGAAAGTTGTTACAGAGGAGTATCCAGATCTGATTTATAACAGTGACATCAAAATAAAAATAAGCGGATGCCCGAACTCTTGCGGCCAACATGGTCTTGCCAGTATCGGTTTGCACGGAAGCACGATAAAGGATAAGCAGGGTAATGTATTACCTGCGCTTGTTGTGTTGTTGGGTGGTGGTAAGTTGAAAAATGGTGAAGGTATTATTTCAGACAAGATCATTAAACTTCCGAGCAAGCGTGGACCACAAGCGCTTCGTGTTTTATTGACTGACTACGAAGCAAATGCTACAGAGGGTGAATACTATCACGATTATTTCAAACGTATCGGCAGAAATCACTTTTATCAAATTTTGAAACCATTAGGGGATCTTACTTCAGTTGTTCCGGAAGATTATATCGACTGGGGAGAAGAACATAAATTTATTTTATTCACTGCAGTAGGGGAGTGTGCCGGAGTGATGATTGATCTGATCTCTACCTTGTTGTATGAGTCTGACGAAAAATTGACTTGGGCAAAAGAAGCATTAGAGAAAGAGCAGTATGCTGATTCAATCTATCAGAGCTACACAACTTTCATTAACACAGCTAAAGCAATGTTGTTAACGAAGGATGTAAGACCGAGCACACAACATCAGGTGATCAATGATTTTCAACGTGAGTTTGTTGATACAGGAGCGTTTACCTTCTCATCTGATTTCAGAGATCATATTTTGCGCATCAACAAGAACGAACCGTCTCTTGAATTTGCTTCGCTCTTTTTAAAAGATGCCACCGATTTTGTGGAGAATGCAAAAGCACATCGTTCAACTGAAAAAGAAATTGTAGCACAATGATACCATCCATCTTTACCTCGAACAAAGAACCTAAACTTACACTAGTAGGTGCAGGCCCAGGTGATCCGGAATTGATTACACTGAAAGGGATCAAAGCGATTGAAGCTGCAGATATTGTTTTGTATGATGCCCTGGTGTCGGATGATATTTTAAAAATGATTCCGAATGGTGTTCCAACTTTATCCGTTGGAAAGCGTGCTGGTCAGCATTCGCATTCGCAAGATGAAATCAATGAACTCATTGTTGAGTTTGCCTATCTCTATGGACATGTTGTTCGACTAAAGGGAGGAGACCCATTTGTGTTTGGTCGTGGATCAGAAGAAATAGCCTTTGCGGAATTGCATGGTATACAGGTACAATTTGTTCCGGGTATCAGCAGTTCATTGTCTGTTCCGGCAAGCATTCAAATTCCGATCACAGCAAGAGGTGTAAGTGAGAGTTTTTGGGTTGTGACCGGTACAACAAAGAATGGTGAGATTTCATCAGACCTGGTGTTGGCTGCTCAGTCAAGTGCAACCATTGTAATTCTGATGGGGCTTCACAAGATTCAGAAAATCATGAAGCAGTTCGAAGTGTTTGGAAAAGGGGATGTACCCGTTGCCGTAATCCAAAACGGAACATTACCCAATCAACGAAGCGTAGTGGGCACAGTCAATAACATCGTAGCCTTGGCAAAGCACGAAAGTATCGGTGCACCTGCGGTGATTGTGGTGGGTGAAGTAGTGCGGTACGCAAAACAACTTAATACTGTACTGTTAGAAGCAATAGAAAATTAAAGTGGTAGTCGAATAATATTAAACAACATGGATCGCAATAATCTCTTCCCGGTTTTTTTAAAACTTGAATCACTCGAAATGCTCATCGTAGGAGGTGGACATGTAGGATTGGAGAAATTAAGTGCCGTGTTGAAGAACAGCCCGACAGCAAAAGTTACTTTAGTGGGGCGCACTATTCAAAAATCCATTTGGGATTTGGCGTCTGATTTTCCACAGGTGAAGTTGTTTGAGCGCAATTTTAAACTGTGGGATCTATGGGACAAAGACCTTGTATTGTTAGCAACAGATAACAGAAGCTTGCACGAGTCTATTCGCAAATTTGCGCGAAGCAGAAGACTATTGATAAATGTAGCCGACACACCGGATCTTTGTGATTTTTATTTAGGATCGGTTGTAACAAGAGGTAATTTAAAAATTGGTGTATCCACAAATGGTAAATCGCCTACCATTGCAAAACGCATCCGTGAATATTTAGAGGAAGCATTGCCAGAGGATACAAATGAGTTGCTGAATAATATGCAACGCATCCGCGAGAAAATTTCAGGTGACTTTAACCATAAGGTTAAAGTGTTGAATGAAGTTACCTCATCTTGGTTGGAGACTTCTGTGAAGCCGTGACGCTATTTAATTAAGGGACTCTAAAAACTCTTCAATACAATCATACACTTCACTTAATTCTTCCTCTTTGATTACATAAGGAGGAAGAATATAGATTACATTTCCTAATGGCCGCAACAGAATGTTTCGTTCCATAAAGAACGGATAAATCTTTTTTCGAATATCGTTGAAGTATGAACTTCCTTCCTTGCTTGCTAATTCGATTGCCAGAATAGTTCCTAAGCTTCGCACTTCCTTAACTCTTTTATCATTTTTTATTTTGTTCCTAAAGACTTCATGCCGTGATGCAATTCTTTTGATGCTTTGTTGACATTCATCTCTCATGAGTAAAGTAAAACTTGCATTGGCTGCAGCACAAGCAATTGGATTCGCAGTGTAAGAGTGTCCGTGAAAGAATGTTTTCAGAACGTCAGTCGATTCAAATGCCTTAACAATTTTATCAGAGCAACTTGTAACGCCAAGTGCCATTGTTCCACCGGTTATACCTTTTGAAACGGCAATAATATCGGGTTGATGTTTTAGATAATGTGAAGCAAATAATTTTCCTGTGCGACCAAAACCAGTAAAGACTTCATCAGCTACACAAATAATATTATGTTCCTGCGCAACTTGAATAAGACGATCGAGAACGATTGACGAATACATACGCATTCCTGCAGCACCTTGTACGAGGGGTTCAAAAATGAATATACCAACATTATTTCCAACAACGATATTTTTAAATTGTTCTACTACATGGTCTTCATTATCAGCCGAAGGAAAATCAATAAACTCTACATCAAACAATAGCGGAGAGAAGGCATCAGTAAAAGCACTTCGTTCGCCAACTGACATTGAACCTACTGTATCACCGTGATAACTCCCATTAATGGCAACAATCTTTTTCTTTTGGATTCCCTGATTGTACCAAAACTGATATGCCATTTTTAAACCGATTTCAACGGCAGTACTTCCGTTATCTGAAAAGAAAATCTTACTCTGAGTAGATGGTAGAATTGAAATTAGGTTTTTTGCGAGTGTGATTGCCGGCTCATGTGTGAAGCCTGCGAAAATCACATGTTCTAATTTCTTTGCTTGATCAGCAATGGCTTTTGCAATGTATGGATGACTGTGACCATGTAAGTTTACCCACCAGGATGAAACAGCATCCATTATTTTTCTTCCATCATCAGTAGTCAGATAAACTCCTTCTGCAGATTGAATGAATATGGGGTCAGTTTCATTCAACAATGATGTGAAAGGATGCCAGATTAATTTCTTATCAATATCGCGAAGATCAGACATGAAGATTCTTTTTAAGTTGTTGTGCATATCGCTGCACTACCTCTTTTGTAATGGTTGTTTCTGGAAGGATACGAAGTAAGAGCGGAATTTTTGAAGTAGATAAAATTATGCTTTCGCTTTCAGGATTTGGTTCGCCATTGAAAATGATTCCTTTAATAGGCACGTTTCTTTGTTTCAGTGCTTCAACGGTGAGCAGGGTATGATTGATACTGCCGAGATAAAAATTCGAAACTAAAACAACTTGTGCTTTAAACATGTCGATTAAATCAATAACAAAAAAATCTTTACTAAGTGGAACAAGGCAACCACCCGCTCCTTCAATAATCAAATCACGATCTGTAGATGGAAGAATAAAATTCTCTCTCTGGATTTCAATACCTTCTGCTTTCGCAGATGCATGGGGTGATGCAGGCATTTTCAATCGGTAGGCTTCAGGATGTATTTTGGTTGAGGTATTTGAAATCAAGCTGCCAACGGCTTCAGAGTCGGTTGGAAATCCGGCCTGTACAGGTTTCCAGTAATCTGCATGAAGAGCTTCACACAGAATCGCGGAGACGAAGGTCTTTCCGCTATCAGTATGTATTGCAGTAACAAAGTAATTCATCCCGAAAGGTATGTGAAACTTTCAAAATAGTTTCTTTAAAATTTTAAATCGATGAGATCAAGCAACAGGGTTGCCAGTTTCCGGTTACCGGTATCCGGAAACTGGTAACTGGTAACTATTGATTGGTAAATTGAACTTTGTTTTGTGAACACATTTTATTTAGAAAGAGGATTTCAATGCGTGAAGTGACTGAACGAGATTAGAAATTTCTTCATCCGTATTGAAGGTATGCAAACAAACACGAAGACGCTCGGTCTCTTTTGGAATGGTGGGTGACAGAATGGGACGTACATCGAAGCCTTTCTGTTGAAGATCAGCAGCTACCTTCTTCGTTTTATCATTCCCGCCAATGCGTATCGATTGAATGGAACTCTTGCTTGTTGAAACTTCTCCGATGCGATTGAGTTCATGAAGAAAGTGTTCTGTTTTTTTACGCAGAAGTTCTTGCAGATGTATATGTTGATGAAGAAAATCAAATGCACATTCTATGGATATCAAACTATGTGGAGGAAGCGCAGTTGTGTAAATAAACGGACGCGCAAAATTGATGAGATAATCTTTGAGGGTAGAAGAGCCGACCACACAAGCACCATGAATACCCATTCCTTTTCCGAAGGTATAAATACGAACGTCTATTTTATCTTCAAGTCCAAGAGAAACAGCGAGCCCGGATCCTTCATTACCCAGAACACCAGTACTGTGCGCTTCGTCCAGAATAATGGTGGCCCCATATTTTTCTGCGAGCGTTACTAGTTCTTTCAGCGGACATTGATCTCCGTCCATGGAGTAAATAGACTCAACGGCTATGAAAATATTTCCAGTTGCAAATTTTATTTTCGACTCCAGATCGTGTAAATCATTATGACGAAAATTAAATCGTTTGGCTAAACTTAACCTGGCCCCATCTTTCATGCACGCATGAGCGAGTTCATCGTAGAGAATGGTATCACCTCTTTGTGGCATTGATGACAGCACGCCAAGATTGGCTGCATAACCAGAGTTGAATAGGAGTGTAGCTTCACTTTTGAATATGCCAGCTAACTTATTTTCAATCTCTTCAGCATAATTGGAATTTCCTGATAACAACCGTGAACCGGTTGCGCCATTTGATTTGAATGCACTGTCCTTTACCTTTTGCTCAAGGGTATGAAAGAGTTCTACTGAACGTGCAAGACCTAAATAATCATTTGAAGTAAAATCAATAAGACCATGTTGATCTGCTTTTAAAAACCTGCGTATACCTTCTGCCTCGCGAAGAGAAAGTTGTTTGGTTAACACGGATTGTAAATTGTTCATCTTGATTGACTTGTGTTGACCACAAGTCTAAGCATTTTTTGTCATTCTGAATCGACAAAAAATAAGCTCATCAAATCTAAAGGAATGATGAGCTTATGAGGATAATAAAAAACAGGAAATCACTTCCATCCAACGGTTAATGAGAACATGAGACGATTCATACTTTCCTGAATAGTTCTGGTACTGGATGTGCCCTGAACCATGAGACCTTCTTCTGTATAATAATAGGTAGGATATTCATAGTTGGCGAAAACGCGCTGATACTTTGTGCCAACAGAAAGTGAGATACGAAGATCGTGGTACTTTAAGCGATAACCGATTTGGGTACTCACCATTCGCCCACCCTCAACATCTTCGAAACCGTATTCCCGACGTGATTTGTTAAGCCAGGGCTTTGACCATCCGTAATTGAATTGCACGAATAGAGCACTTGTGTTTTTTGTGCCGAATATATCCCAACTGACACTACCAAAAATGGGCATCGTATGCCATGCGTAATATGAATCTAATCCAATGCCGAGTCCTGTTCTTAGTTTTTTGCCAATGGTAATACCATGAATCGTTGACGAAGCAAATGTGATTTCTTTTCCTTCACTACAATCATTGCAACCAATAAGTGAGCCTACTTGTAGAGTAAAGAAGTAGCTGTATTTTTTGTCATTCTTAATGGTGTCCTGAAATGCTTTTATTCGATGATTTTGTTTTTCTACTCCAGCAGGAATAGGAGTGTAGTAAACAGAATCAGCATCAAAATTTTGAGCTTGTATTTCCGTTACAGTCAGTAGCAAAGCAATTAATGAAAACGTAGTTCTGGCGCTCATTGCTTTTCGATGGCTATTTTACTTAATAGTTTAATGTTTTGTATGTCTGAATAGTCATACTGATATAAACCATCAGCGCCAATCATCATTGCAATATTTTCAAAGGGAATAATGTCAACGGCAGTCATGTCTTTATAATGGGCAAGCTGGTTTTCCTGAATTTTATTTACATCAGATGCATTATAAACCTTTAAGCCATCGGTGCCATCGCAAATGAATAATGTGCCGTTGTCAATTCCCAGTCCATGTGGGTTCGTCATGGGATATGTTTTCACAATGGTAGGAGCAGTTAAATCTTTAATATTGATTACTTGAAGTTCGTTGACGCCTTGATTGCACATGTTACCTGTGAACAATGTAACATAAGCATAGTCGCCTTCTACCACTACAGGATCACAACTCAATACATGTGAAAAAGTGCTAAGGAGTGTTGGATTTTCGGGTGTTGCAAGATCAAATATTTGCATACCTAAACGTGTGCCTACAAAAAGATTTCCGTTGTGTGGAAACAAAGTTTCAGGTGCCCATCCTAACGGAATTTCTGTTTTTGCTTTTGGATCAGATGGAGTGGTAACATCGACAATGTCCATATTGAAATTGTCGATTGCGTATAAAAAATTGTTGGCAATTGTAAACCGTGCCAATGATCCGCCAATTCCTGTTGTTCCGCCAGGGCTTACTGCAGATTTAACATCAAAGTTGCTTGAGGCAAGTAGAGAAAAAGCCACTCCATCACCGCAGTACATTCCTCCCCAAGTTTCAAATTGTGTCGTACAATCATTCTCCTCTATGGTTACATTGCCAACCTCCTTCCAATTCGTTACAATTCCTTTCACTGGATCTGCATAATAGCCCAATGAATTGTAATGGTTGAAAAGTCCTTCTACTCTGTTTATTTCCTTTATGTTTTGCAGATTTGAAATATCAAATGCTACCAAATCAATATAGCTATCGGCATAAAGTGTGTTGTTAATGATGGACAGATCATAATTTCCCGGGATGTTAAGAAAACCCAATGGAATAGGGCTGGAAGGATTGTGATTGTCGATTATATGAATACCATCACCTATTTCATTAATGAACAAGATGTCGTCCTTGAAATAAATTTTCCCGGCATTGGAAATGGCTTGTACCGGTTTAAAACCGATGGCGGCTTTGATTTCGGCAGATGTTGAATAGACGGGTTCGTAATACACGTATGTATTTGTTACCACGCACTTATCGGAGCAATTGCTGAATATAAAACACACGCCTGACAGAACGAGAAGCGAGCGAAGGGAGTATTTGTTTTTCATATGAATAGCGGTTAAAGGTTGTTTGGTTTGACACAACGATTCCCTTTAAGGTTGTAAAGGTTAATAAAATAAATCCGCTTATGTATGATCGTACTGACTTCGCTATTCAGGTAATGCCTTCAAAATCCCGGTTGCCATTTTTGTAAAATCAAAACCATGATGTGAAACACCAAGTCGAGCGATAACCAATTTTTTAGAGGGTATAATCATTACATATTGCTCTTCAAAGCCGTCAGCCCAATAAGCATCAGCAGGAAGTTCAGGATATTTCCGAATGGAAGAATTGCTTTTCATGCCAGCATTCAACCACCATTGAGCACCATACTCTCCGATTTCTGTTGATGAAGCTGGTGTGGTTGTATATTTCACCCAACCTTCCGGAAGGATGCGTTCATTATTCCATACTCCATCATTTAGATACAATAAACCAAAGCGTGCCCAATCGCGAGCTGTAGCATAACAATAGGATGATCCAACATATGTTCCGGATGCATCGGGCTCCAGAATGGTATTGTTCATTCCGATTTTATAGAACAGCCTTTCATATGGAAAAATGTGATAAGCACTATCGCCTATTTGTTGGCGTATCATTCGCGAAAGAATGTTTGTTGTGCCACTGGAATATTGGAAAACCGTATTTGGTGGAGATTTTAATTTTCGATTGGCAGCATATAAACCTTTGTCATCGCTTTTAATAAACATGTTATGGAAGTCAGAGGTAGGTACGAAGTATGACTCTGACCATTCCAATCCACTGCTGGCTTGAAGTAAGTTGTTTAAGGTAATTTGTTTTCGGTCGTCATCTTTCCATTCGCTTACTGGTGCTGGTTCTTCTGTTTTTAGTTTTTCATCCTTCACTAAAATTCCGATAAGGGCATTGGTAATGCTCTTGGTCATCGACCATCCCATGAGTTTTGAATTCTGATTGAAACCTTGCGCGTACTTTTCACCCACAATTTGTCCATCATACAAAACAATAACGCCAAGCGTGTTGGCAGGTTTTGTTGAATCGATATCGACAAATGCTTCAGCTAAAGCTTTGTCAATTGCATCATATTCTACATTAGCAAGGAGTGAATCAGATTTGAGATTTCCATTTGGCCAAAGAAGAGAATCTTGATTGACATTTGGAGCAGAAGCTAAAATGAATTGTTGATTTCGCACTTCTTCCTCCGATCGTTCTGAAAGCAACGTGCAACCCAATCCTTTTCGAAAGATCGCTTTACTTCTTGTCCAGAGTATGGTTGCAACAACCGTTGAATCACTAGTATTCATTTCAACACCTGCACTTGACAGACCGGGAAAGACCTGGAGCTCTTTTTCTTTCACACTCGCTACTGTCCGTCCTGATATATACACGCAGGAGCAAACTGTTTTCGAAACCATACCTGCCATAACAGGAGGGAAGGTAACGGCAACGTAGGTTAAACCAACAAGTAGGATAGAACCGATTAAGATGAAGAAAAGCTTGATGAATTTTTTCATGATGTTAGTCGTTAGACTTTAAACTCGAAACTTACTTACCTCTCGATTTCTCAATCATATCCCACATCGTTTCGGGTATCGATTCCAAATGACTGAACTCACCACCATTGCGCAACCATTCACCACCATCAATGGTGATCACTTCACCATTTACATAAGCTGAATAATCAGACATCAGATATGCTGCAAGGTTGGCTAACTCCTGATGTTCGCCAACACGCTTCAATGGAATGCGCTCGGCTGGATCGAATTTCTTCACTAATTCTCCAGGCAACAACCTGCTCCATGCACCTTCTGTGGGAAAGGGCCCTGGTGCAATAGCATTGCTTCGGATTTTATATTTAGCCCACTCCACAGCAAGCGATCGGGTAAGCGCCAATACACCAGCCTTACTACAAGCTGAAGGCACAACGTACCCGGAACCAGTCCATGCATAGGTAGTTACGATGTTTAGAAATGTGCCCGGTTGTTTTTTAGCAATCCAATTTTTACCTGCGGCCAAAGTAGTATAATATGTTCCCTTCAAAACAATATCAACAACAATATCGAAAGCACGATGTGATAGTCTTTCTGTAGGACTAATAAAATTTCCTGCTGCATTGTTTAGTATACCGTGAATTTGTCCGAATGTAGTTTCTGCCTGGCTAATTACATTTTCAATTTCATTGTACTTGCGCACGTCACAGGCTACTGCCAATACCTTTCCACCTTTCTTCTTCATCATTTCTTCCGCAGACTTTTCAAGTACATCGATCTTGCGACTTGTAATCACCAGGTTTGCGCCAAGCTCAAGAAAATATTCACCCATCGATCGACCCAGTCCTGTTCCACCACCGGTAATAATTATCGTTCTGTCTTTTAAGCTTCCAGGTTTCAACATGCCGTCCATAATTTTGATACGTTAATGTTTAATGTGTTGATAGATTATACCATCCGATACGCCTGTAAGGTAATAATTGGTTTTTATTTATGTTGTAAATGGTTTTCTTTTTTGGAGACCCCAGATACATATTCATCGATCAGATTGTAGGATACTGAATGTTGATTTTAGATATTTGTTTCAAATTTTTTAAGCTATGAATCGTTCCATTTTTTTGATTTTAGTCTCGTCAACACTTTTATCATCCTGCATTGTAACCAAGAAGAAATACGATGAACTTCTTGCTCAAAAGGTAAGAACGGAAGCCGACCTTGCTGATCGAACTTCAGCATTGGATAGTGCTAACCTTCGGCTTCAGGATCTCCATGAAAAGGTCAGAAAGTTAAAGGCGGATACTACCAGCTTAGGTACTGGCGTTCGCAGTACCAGCAGTAAACTATCGGAGCTTGAAAAAGAACATAATCAGTTAAGTGCCTATTACAAGAACCTGCTGAACAGCAGTGGCAAACAAAATCGTGACATGGCTTCACAGCAAGAACAACTTTTAGCCATTCAACAAAACCTTGATCATACCAGAAAATTAAATGATTCGCTGAGTATCAGTTTGGCCGAACGCGAAAGGAAAGTAAAAGAACTTGAACAAGTCATGGCCAGCAAGGATAAGGCGGTGCTGGATTTGAAAAATAAAATCAGCAATGCTTTGTTGAACTTTAAAGAGAACGACATCACGGTGAAAGTAAAAAACGGAAAAGTTTACGTTTCATTGGCTGAGCAATTATTGTTTGGTTCCGGAAGTATTGATGTAGACAGCAAAGGTGTAACCGCCCTTCAACAATTGGCCAAGGCGATCAAAGATCAACGGGACATTAACATTATGGTAGAAGGACATACTGATAATGTACCGATCTCCAAGAAGTCGCAGTATATGAATGACAATTGGGATCTTAGTGTAATGCGTGCAACATCAATCACTAAGATTCTAACGAAAGCTGGAGTTTCCGCTAAACAGATTACAGCATCAGGTCGTGGTGAGTCAATGCCGTTGGCAGCAAACGATACACCTCAAAACAAGCAAAAAAATCGCAGGACGGAAATCATTATTACTCCCAATCTGGATGAGCTTTTTAGAATTCTGGAATCAAATTAAAATATTAAATAACTTTTTATGTGGCGCCTCATCTCCATCATCATCTTAATTATTGACATTGTTGTTGTACTTGAAATTCTTCGCAGCAACAAAGACCTAGAGAAGAAAATATTATGGATAATTGCGGTGGTCTTCTTACCGATACTTGGACCGATTTTATATTACCTGATTGGCAGGAAGTAACAGAGGATTTGGGATTATTGATTTGCGATTAGTGATGTGTGATTTTATTGGAGAGTTTTGAATGATTTACAAAATCCAAGTCACTAATCAATCATCACAAGTCACTCATCTTAAATAGATGGTGTGTTGATTAACGGCTTGTTAATTTAGTAAAAAAAAATTATTTCACTTTTGCTTTGCGAATGATCTTTGCAAAGAGAGAAGGTAAGTAGCGATGCAAATAAGCAGCAGTGACTTCCTTCCAACCTCCTACATAAATTTCGCGACTCCGATTTTCGATGGCTTTCACAACTTTCTCAGCTACAAATGTTGGGGTGAGCCCATGTTCATGTGTATCATCCTTTTTGCCCTGTGCAGAGCCATCACCTTTTAAAGCGGCAATACTAATATTTGTGTTTGTCCATCCCGGACAAATCAGGGTAACATAAATTGAAGGACTCTCTTTCCACATCTCCGCACGAAGGGAATTGAAGAAACCTTGAAGTGCATGCTTAGCAGCAGCGTATGCTGTGCGATACGGAGTTCCGATTATACCTGAGATGCTGCTTATCGTAACAAAGTGACCTTGCTTGCGCTGAAGAAAGTGAGGAATCAAAGCTTTTGTCAAGGCAATTGTTCCGAAAAAATCAACTTCCATTATCCTGCGATCAACTTCCATGGTAGTTTCTTTCGCCAATGAGCGGTGACTAATTCCTCCATTGTTAATCAACACATCAACATGACCAAAAATCTGAATGGCCGCTTCGGATGAAAGTTGTAAAGTGCTCGCTTCAGAAAGATCAAGTGCCAACACGCGTATATTAGGTTGTGCGGATGCAATGCAATTTCCTTTTACACGTTCGAGTTCTTCTTTTCTTCTTGCTGAAAGGATAAGCTTTGCGCCTTTTTGTGCGAGTGAATATGTTAAGGCTTCACCGATACCTGAAGAAGCGCCCGTTATCCAGATTACTTTATTGGTAAGTGTTGGCATATCGTGTATGAATCAATTATTATTTCTGATAGACTACAAAATCAAAATCATATGCATGACGTTCGTCTTTGCTGTGATGAACTCTCAAGATTTCTTTCCAATCCTTCCTGCTAAAATCCGGAAAGTAAGTGTCTCCATCGAGGGTAGTATTGATTTCTGTTATGTAGAGTTTATTCGCAAGCGAAAAACCAAGGTTATAAATTTCAGCACCACCAATGATAAAGGTCTCTGGTTCGCCGTTATTTCTGGCTATCTCTAAACCTTTCTCAAGGGTATTTACTTCTATACATCCCGGTGCACGAAAATCAGTTTGTCGCGTTACAACAATATTGGTGCGATTTGGAAGTGGCTTAAATTTCTCTGGAATGGAATCGTAATTCTTTCGTCCCATTATGACGTGATGTCCCTTTGTAGTTTGCATGAAGTATTTCATGTCATCTGGTAAATGCCAGGGAAGGTCATTATTCTTGCCAATCACGTTATTTTGAGTGCGGGCCGCAATAAGAGAGATAATCATTCAATAGGTAGATAGTAGGACGCGCAAAGGTGCAAATAATTTTCTGTTTTTTTGGAATAGATAATCACCTTCTCAAGACGGTATTAATTGATTTTATTTCCTCTAAAGAACTCCTTGATATCCATCTTTCTCTTCCCTTCAGGTTGCAATTCATCAATCGAAATCCATCCATCAAAAGTCTTGATGAGCAAGTAGTTTTTATTATCGGTGCTTAGACTGCCTGTTTCTTTTTGACTCCCATTTTCTTTTGAAACCGATACTGCAAAGATTTTGTAGTTTTTACCATTCAGTTCGCACCAAGCTGTTGGGTAAGGATTTAGACCCCGCACAAAATTCCGAATCTGCTCACCCGGTTGGTTCCAGTTAATCTGACACGTCTCTTTGAATATCTTAGGAGCGTGTTTTGTTTCAGTGCTTTCCACTTGAGGTGTGGACGGATAAGTGCCTTGCTCAATCGATCGCACTGTTTTTAGAACAAGTTGCGCACCTTTCACCATTAATCGTTCATAGAGCTCGCCAACCGTGTCATCTTCACCAATCGTTTCTTTCTCTTGGAAGATGATACTGCCTGTATCAATTTCATGTTTCAGAAAGAAAGTGGTTGCACCTGTTTCTTTTTCTCCATTAATGATGGCCCAGTTAATTGGTGCAGCTCCTCGATATTGTGGAAGGAGGGAAGCATGTAGGTTAAACGTTCCAAGCTTTGGCATCGCCCATACCATTTCAGGTAACATGCGAAACGCGACCACAATCTGGAGGTTTGCCTGGTAGCTCTTAAGCTCCTCTAAAAATTCTGGCGCTTTTAAATTCGTTGGCTGAAGAACAGG
>JANMRZ010000161.1:0-83369 GCA_031388805.1 Chryseolinea sp. | reverse complement strand
ACCTATCGTCAACATTCGGGCATGAAGTATCGGTTGCACTTTTTTCATGACAAATGCGTGAGCCGCATCCCTGAGTTTTTCCCGTTGTGATCTTCCAAGTTCCTGATCATCCGTTACACCAAACAGAGATTTGTCAATAACGATGTCAATATCTTCTGAAAAGCGATTCAGCAAATTCCACGATTTACTCAATGATGTACCTCCCTTAAATGCAAAGTGCTTATGAAGATCGCAGGTAAAGATGGCTTTGAGTGCAGTTGTTACCCACCAGTCCTTTTCAATCATAAAATCAGGAAGGTTTGCTTTTCCGCTCACTAGGCGGAGAAGGTCAAGTCTTTCTATTTCTTTTTTATGTATCCAATCCTTCATCTTTTACTTATAACTTTTAAAGGAGTCTTTAATCAGCTTGGAAATCCATGCCGGAGCTACCGTGAGGTCATGGTCATCCATGTTTTCGCGCATAATAAGCGATTGAATTTTATCCAATACATCTTCTGTAAGATTTTTTTCACCAATAGCTTTGAGTGCCTGAATTACCTGGCCACTGATTTTACCACGCAATGCAAAATTCTTTGGTGAAGCATGTTTGAATGTAATGGTATAGCTGGTTTTTCCTTCAATCTCTTCAATATGAATTACTCTTGAAGGCCCGTCAGTGAGGTAAACATAATTCAAGGGCACTTGGGTAGAAAGTCCTAACTTCCATAGTGCTACTTCACCTGTCGGGACGATTCTCGTTTTGTCCCGTCTTGCCAATGCTGAAGCAACTTCCTCGGCATTGGGTAGGAGTAAGCCGTGAGGGCCAAGTTTTTTTGGGATTAGATAGATACCTTGAGAAAGCCTTTTTAACACCCCGGCTTTAACAAGTCTGGTTAGTTGTTGTCTTATTGCTTCGTTGCTTTAGTTCCAAACGGTATAGTAACCTGAAAACAAGGCACCAGCTCGAACACCTGAGAAATAAAGTAATCGTTGGCATGTTGATCTATCAAGGCTTACGGTCAGACGAGATCATACATTTACGACCGGAAGATGTGAAGCTTCGAAAGGGAATGATCGAAGTACCGGAAGTGAAAGGCAGCAACAGCCGTGAAATGAAACTGGAAGCTTGCCAGATTATGGACTTGCACCAATACGTGACCGAAGGAAGAAAAGAGATACTCAATATCACAAGCCAGCAAACTGAAAAATTATTTATCAATACAGGCAGCAGTTCCAGCCTTCACAACACATTGAATAAACTCTGTGAGCAACTAAACTCCCTCGAACCAAGAGTAAAGAACGTAAAGCAGATCAGGGCCAGTGTGATTACCAAATGGCTGAAGCTCTACAACCTTCGGCAAGTTCAATACTTAGCAGGACACAAATGGATCAGCAGTACGGAAGAATATTTACAGAATGAGATTGAAGGATTGCAAGAGGAAATCAATAAATATCATCCTTTAGGATAAAAAAATGAAACTAAAAATAGCTATGAAATCGTTACTTTTGAAAAGACAAACGCAAGGAATTATGGACATCCAAAGCCTTAAAATAGATATCATACATTGGCTTACAGAGTTGAAGGACAGAAATGTTCTTGAAAAGATACATGCCATTAAAGAGGAAGAAGACATCGAATTATCACCTGCTCAACAAGTTGAGCTAGACAAAAGACTTGAAAAATACGGACGGGGCGAGATGAAGTTTAAATCCTGGGAAGAAACAAAGGCAAGTATAAGAAAGCGGTCAAAGAATGCCTTATAACTACAACCTATCTCAAGAAGCAGAAGACGACATGTTGGAAGCTTACGTTTGGTATGAACAGCAAAAGTCAGGATTAGGAGAAGAATTTTTAGAAAGTCTTGATAAAGCCCGTCAGGCGATATTACATAATCCAGAAACCTATCGTATCCGGTACAAGAAAAAAGTAAGGGCTTTTTTAGTTGATCGTTTTCCGTACTTAATCTTGTATGTGTTGGAAAAGAAAGACGCGAATGTAATATCAGTATTCAATACAAGCCGCGATCCGAAAACCTGGAAGAAGCGAATCAAAGATTAACAATCAAGTTGATCTATATCCCTGAAAAGAAGTTCATCCTAAGAGAGCAGCCACCGCACCCGCCACGCACGAGGCCAGCGCTCCTTCCTGCCATCCTTCGGCATGGCTCAAGGTAGAAGCGGAGTGCTGCGCACAAGTTGTTCAGGCCTCGGAACACAAGTCACGCCAAAAGCTCCACTACGGCAATTAAAAAAATCGCGCATGGCCGTGTATTAAAGTAAGTCGGTTGAAAAATTTATGATGGAGACTTACTTTAACACACCACCATCTTTGCCGGACGCTCAATCCATATTTTTTTAAACGCCTTCGTTCCTCTTTTGTCATGCCTTGTGTACCTCGGACGTTTTGATTTTATTTTTTACCCTGCGGGGCTATTGACAAAACTCACTTCACAACTTGTGCTTGCACGGTCTATGGCCGCCTTTATCCCTTGCGGGGGGAAAGCGGTGGCGGCCACAGCCCTGTTGTTCGTGCGCGCCTTGTTCCTCGCCAGGCTCCCCCGCACCTCCACACGCCTGGCTCAGGCGCGCTTGGTACTCCACATGATTTACATTGATCGAAGTTCAGCAAGTCTCCACGTGAGCAGAAATACAAAATACAAGAGCCTGCACTTTAGCAGCGCCATGGAAGTGTAGTGCATAGAATGAAGTTCGGTAGTTGGCTCGCATCATTTTTTTGAAGGCCAAGTGATGGTAAAGTTTTAGGTAAATGATGGAGAGCAGACACATCACTTGCCCTTCAAAAAAACGTGACTGCTTTTTCTTCGGTTCGAAAAATCTAGTCAGGCTGGGGTGAGTGGATAGGAACCGAACTGGATGAAATCATTTAAAATCTTTTACCTGTTTGATATCGGAATAAAATTTTGTGTGAGGGGTTCGAGTTTGATTCCCCTTTAGTATACCCAAGGGGACAGATCGAACCTTTTTAGCGTGTTGGACTTATCCGATCAGCGTGAGAAACGGATAAGATCAGGATGATAGTACCCAGCCGGAGAGTCGGATTAGAGTTAAAGGGAGTTGGCTACGCAGGAAAAAAGTTGCCGGGGCAATGTGCGGCAAGCGGAAAAAAGCTATTTTGTGGGCGTAGTTCTTTGAAAGGATATTTTGACAGGGGAAAGGCCACGGGATTATTTTTTTCGACAGGTAAAGACCATGGGAAAATGGAAAGCCGGTTGAAAAAAATGGACTAATTACTACGTCTGGGGCGATGTGCTGCGGGAGCAGAAGGCAGATGCAAGTAAATATAGGTTTGGATATCAAGGCAACTACTCTGAGTTCGACTCTGAAACTTTGTGGAATCATTTTGAGCTGAGGGAGTATGATGCAGTTATAGGGCGTTGGTTAGTTCCAGATCCGTATAGAGAATATTGGTCGCCTTATACCGGGATGGGTAATGATCCAATTAATTTGAATGACCCTAATGGAGGTTGCACTACATGTGGTGCTCTTGCACAAACTGCCCAAAATATGCAAGATCCATCATTTGGAATCTATTTGCACGAGGTTGAAATTACACCGTCTGCATGGGATGCGGTTGAAGATCAATTATATAGCATATGGACATGGACACCTAGTGGTGATGCAGAAGGAGTGGGTTTTTATTCTAGCGGTGGGGACCACGAGGCGGTAAAGAGTAGAGAGGGGCATATGACACACTCGATCGTTGATCCTGGGGGTATGGGTATTCATTTTGCAAAGGGTGGAAATCCAAGATTGATCGGTAAGCTAAGTCCGATACCAAGAAAAGGTGGCTGGTCAGTGGTAAGATTTGTAGCTGAAAGTGCTGTGGATGCGGCTGAAGCAGGTAAGATAGCAGAAGGTGTGCCAGGCGGAACGAAGAACGGTATCAAGGATATTACCAATGCTCTTATGACAGAACAAGTTCACGGGAATTTACCGGCTTCTGGGGATTCAGCTATCAGTACGATGGATACAATGCACCCTCGTTATAGAGATAAAACTTTAAGAACTACTACGTATCCACATTCGGTTGACACTACGACAATTAATAGAGATATTCGGGGATATTAATAATATGAGAGCAGTTATATATTCGATAATGATTAGTTTATCTATTTTAGGTTGTAATAATTCCGAAACAAAAAGGGAGTATTATTCTAATGGGAATTTGAAATCGCAGTCTCAATATGAAAGCAATTTAAAGAATGGAGAAGAGCTAATATATGATTCAATCGGAAGGTTGACCTCTAAAAATTTCTACGTTAACGATACGCTTAATGGTCAAAGTACTACTTTTTACAGTGACGGAAAAATTAAAGGAATCAAAACATTTGTTAAGAGTGTACTTAACGGAGAAGCACTTTTATTCCATCCCACCGGAAATATTGGCGAAAAAGGTCAATATAAAGACGGGAAGATTGCAGGCTTATTTTATCAATATTATCCAAATGACAGCGGAAAAATATTTACTGAAGGTTATTTTGTAAATGTGGGAGGGATAGAGTATCCTTATTTTGAAAAGACGTTTGATGAATTTGGAAATATTAAGGACGAGTATAGACCCTTAATTGTCCATATTAAAACACCCTCACCTAAATTAATGGATACAGTAAATGTTGATTTTGAATTCAATGCAAAGGAAAAATACGACTCTGCTTTTGTTGTGGTTGGAGATTTTGATGATGAATTTAAAGCAAGGTCTTCACCGGATACTATAAAACTTCTTAATGGGAAGGCTAGTTACAGATTTATTGCCACCAAAACAGGATCCCAATTTATAAAAGGGGAATTGATTTTTTACAAGAGTTACATCTACCCAGATTCAATTGTTAACGATCGTACATATGGGTATTTCGAAGAAAAATTAGTGATTAAATAAAGCAAGTCTTGTCTAGATACTGTCTCCTCGGTCTGTGCCTTCACTCTGTACGAGTTAACACACCTATCGCGGATGTGTCTTTCTGTTCTCGTGCGAAAGTTACTTTCGTTCGTTTATTTGATTGGAGTATGCTGAAGAGTTGTTGTTTGGAGGTTAGTTCCAGTGTAGAGATTAAAATGAAGGCCAATAGAAGTGTAAATTGATTTGAATGAGAATAGGATGAAATTAAGTAGAGTTATAATTTTAGTTGTCATCATTGTATCGCTGCTTTCACCTCTTGTAAGTCAAGCCCAATCCATCTTCAGCAAATGGAGAACTGGAAGAGTTACGCTTGTTGGAGGAGAAACATTTGATGCTACGTTATTTTATAAATTAAAAAGTGAAGAGCTGGAAGTAAAAATTGATAACGAGGTAAAAACGTATAAAGCAAAAGACATTACTTCTTTTGAAATAAAGGATCGTGATTTGGTAGAGGTCTATATTTCGCTTCCCTTTGATTTGTATGAGGAGAATTCACCGGTTGTGTTTTTTCAACTATTAAAAGAATTAAACGATTTCTATTTTCTATCTAAGCAAGAACCAGAAGTTACCAACACATATTCAGGTTCTTCAGGAGGTATGGTGATGAGTTCCTATCAACCAGAGATTTTATTCTTTTTAACACAGGAAGGAAAAGTTGAAATCTATAGTAGCAGCAATCCTGGTTTAACAAAGAGAACATTATTGAATGGTCAGAAAGTATATGTTAAGATCGATCTCCTGAAGAGTTTAACAGATCCTTATTTTGGTAATCTTCAAACCTACGCGGAAGAGAATGGTTTAAGTTTTGAAAAAAAGAATGACCTGCTTAAAATTTTGGATTATTACCAATCTTTGTAGAGAGCGCTGGCCAATACTCTGGTGGTAAGAGAAGGTGAATAGAATTTAGAATGATTAACAATACTTGATGAGACTTCTTTTTATTATTGGACTACTTCTCTCTACTGTGCCGCTTTTCGCACAAGAAGAAATCGCTGCGCCAAAACCAGAAAAGGAGTTGTTGACTTCAAGGCTTAGAAAGAAGATCAAATCATTTTCAAATGTCGAGGCAGATTCATTAAAACCTGCTGTAACAGATTCCCTTTCTCAAAAAAGTAAATCGTCAGTCGCCTCTTTAAAATCTCTAAAAGATAGTGTCAATGTAACAAGCCTTCAGGATAGTGTAAGCTCACTGGTGAAGAATCCATTGGATAGTGTAAATCAAAAAGTAGGTGGTGTAAAATCTGTTTTGCAGCAAAGAAGTGATAGCATCCAATCGCTTGCCGGAAGTCTTACTATTAAAGTTGAAGGAGTGGGTGAGCAGGTCAACTCAAAAGCGGGAGAAGCCCAGGAAAAAGTATCGGAAGCGGAAGAGAAGTTGAACGAATCCATATCCAAAGTGGAGCAGAAAATAGGTGACATTGAAAATAAAGCAACCTCTGCCATTACAGACCGCACGAGTAAAGTAGAAAGTCAACTGAATAGGGTTACAGGCGAGCAACTAAAACTGCCGGATGTTCAGGAGAAATTAGATCTTCCAAAAGTAGAATTTCCGAAAGAGGCATTGCCCGCATTGAAGACCGATGTTCCGAATTTGAATTTGCAGCAAAACGATCTCAACCTTGATCCATCACTTAAAACAAACATACCTGCTGTAGATGGATCGGCTATCTCAAACCTCGGAGAGAAAGCCAATGTACCGGGTACAAACACCTCTTCGCTTGGTGAACTGGATAAGGTTGGAGAAATCGGGGGCCAAATAAAAGACATCGATCAGAATCTTGCTGTGGCGGAAGAGTACGAAAAGGAATTGCAAAAAATAAAAGAAGGCGATTTAACCGAGATGGAGAAAATTCCAGGAGAAGCAGAGAAACAAATTGGTCAGCTCGACCAGGTGAAAGGATTGAGTGATGAGATCAACAAAGCATCCGCTCAACAAGCACAGTATGAGGCGATGATCAAAAAATACCAGGACAAGAAGTTGCTCCAGGAAGAAATGATGCGCAAGGTTGCCAATGTAGCGAATGACGAACTGGCCAAACATGCCGCGCAGGTGCAACAAGCTCAAAACAAATTATCAAAAGCAAAGCGAGGCGTTGGCCAGATAAAAAGTGTGAAAGATATTTTTAAGGTGAAGTCGGATGAGTTGGTTGGGAAGAAGTTCTATGAGCGATTGGTTCCGGGATTAACAACGCAGGTGTATAACAAGGATTATTTTCAGATGGATATTGCACTCCAGTTGGGGTATCGTTTTATGCCCCGGGTCACAGCAGGTGTTGGGGCTACGTATCGTGTTGGCTTCGACAAAAAGTTTGATTACTTTGTTCACAATGAAGAAGTATATGGTGGAAGAACCTATTTGGATTTTGCCATTAAGAGCGGAATATTTTTACATGGAGAATTTGAGGCTTTGAAGTTTCGTCCTCAACAATCCGCAGTGACCCCAACGTTAAAAGAGAGTGCACCCAAGGCCGTCTATGGAAGTTACTTTGGGATAGGGAAACGTTTCAACATCTCGCGGCAGATCAGGGCAAATGTCACAACCTTATATCGAGTTGAGTATGAAGGAAAACTTCCTTCTATGAGCAAGCTCAATATCCGCATGGGTTTTGATTATATGTTTGGAAACAGGAGAAGAAAGTTTAATACAATAAAGTCGTAGCGATAAAAACTCAACGCACTAACGTTACAATCCCTTTTGCTTCGCGCGTTTTCTCTTTAGAGTCTGTATAAAAAATTCTATAATAGTAAACACCAGTTGAAGCCTCTTCACCTTTTATCTTTCCGTCCCAGCCCCTAAAAAGATCACCGGAAAAGATCTCATCGCCCCACCGATTAAGAATGATGGTATTCCCTGACTCTATGTAGTTATATTCTTTTGGAATAAATAGCGTGTTAAAGTTATCACCATTGGGTGTGAAAATATTGGGCATCACCAAACGAACTTCGCAATCTTCAAAGTTTACGTTAATGGAATCACTGTTCACACATTTATAGTTTTTCACTTGTAAGGAATAAAGTCCTGATGCCGAAACACTAATTGAGTTTGACTCAGAGCCGGTATTCCATGAGTAAGTATACTCCCTTCCTTCAATTGCTCGAAGTTCTAATGAACCTCCTTCACATAATGTTGTGTCACTTACAAGAAAATTATCGAAGACTTCCGGAACCTCACAGTTAGATAGGAAAATACCCGAGCTTTCATATGCTTTAAGAAGCACCCAATTGTTACCGTCTTGAGCATCACTTGCTAAAATTGTGATCGAATTCGTAGTCCAGGAATTGCCGACTGAAGGAAGTTCACCAACATAATGTACACCCCCAAAAGAGGGTGAATCTTTAAATGTATATATCGATGGTGAAAAATTGTTGTCGCTGTATTTCCCTTCACTGGCGTAGGTAAATGTAAAAGTATATGACTTGCTTTTTTCCATCGGTTTGTCAAGCCTTAGAGCAAATCCTTCTCCCCCTGATGTCCAGATACTGGCACCCATCCAGATAGCCCGAATGTTGCAGCCGGCTGGAGGAGGAATGTCTATTTCTGTATAGGGGCGCGTTCCATACCATCCTGTTCCACCCCACTCTAAAAGATCGGAACCAATATAGTTGTCTCCGCAACTGCCACAGAAATTTACTAAGTCATCAGAGCCATAATACATCCCGACATATTTAACGGAAGTAAAACATGGATCAACAAACTTTTGAGCGTACAGTTGAATGCTGGTGATACTACTCATAGCGACAAACAAAACCACCTTAATACTACCGGTACAAGCGCAAATCTTAGACATTTTTCTTTGAATTAGACAAAAAGTATAAAATTTAACTTCCTTCAATTATCCTCAACCTAATCCCAACTGATTTTTAACTTTATTTTAATAGCTATTTCAGGGTGAGACAGGGAAGGTCAGGATTACACGTAATCGCACATAAACATAAAAATTCGTTCATAATATTTTACGAACCTTAACATTCCTTCACCCTAGTCTGAGCCTGTTCTATTTTTCGAACAGAAAGCTAAGGGATGGTGCTGGATAGCAAATCAAAAATCATTGAATCCGAAACAAAGGGAGAGAGTTGGTTTCAACAGAACTGGCGACCAATGCTGATGTGTATTTGTATATTCATCATTTCTACAAACTACGTCCCTGTGCCTTTCTTCAACATAACATCTACTGTTTTGGATGAACACATTTGGAACCTTATGGAGTTAGGTACTGGTGGATATATCGCCAGACTCTCATTAGAAAAAATCAATAAGAAACTGAGCCTGGTACTCTACAACGTGAGAAAATAGGAAAAGATAGTGAACGACTGTTTTAGGAGGGATTAAGAAACATATATTTAAGGAGCGAAGGGATGGGTGCAGTTGGAAAGACTATTCGGTGGACACCGGATAGGTTGCGTAGCTATGCAGGTTTTGAAAAATTTTCTGACAAAGAATCAGAAGAAGCCATTGATACATTGGAAAGGCTGGCGCGTATCTTGCTCTTCGCTTATAAACAAAACAATTTAATCAATGAAGAGTCTGGAGATACTACAAGGGTTCGGCAAAGGCCAAAAGAAACCAAAGACGGGTAGTGGAAAGAATGCGATTATTTACACGCGTGTATCCAGCAAAGAACAAACAGAAAATTTAAGTCTTGAAGTCCAGCTTAAAGGCTGCGAACAATTTGCCTCTAAAGGTGCGCTACACATTAAAGGCATCTTTGGAGGTACCTACGAGAGCGCACAAACCGATGAGCGCAATGAGTTCAAACGCATGGTGGCTTTCGCCAAGAACTACAAAGAAGGGATTTCATACATCATCGTTTACAGTCTTGAACGTTTCAGCCGCATAGGTGAAAACGCGATCTGGCTTTCGCGCCAGCTTCGCGAGTTAGGAGTCACTATTATTTCAGTTACACAGCCAATTGACACCAGTAATCCATCGGGCGTATTACAGCAGAATATTTTATTTCTTTTCAGTCAATACGACAATGACCTTAGGAGACAGAAATGTATTGCCGGAATGAAAGAAAAATTACTCCGGGGCGAGTGGGTAGGCAATGTGCCGGTTGGCTATCGCTATGATAGGACGGATACGAAAGAACAAAAGATTGTTATTGCTGAAAAAGGAAAGCTCATCCGAAAGGCCTTTGAATTAAAAGTCCATGATCGGTTGTCTAACACGCAGATTGCGGAGCGTGTCACCAAACACGGCTTAAAGGTTTGTAAAAAACGTATCTCTGAAATTCTGAGGAACCCGTTTTACTGCGGGTTTATTTCACATTCCTTACTAGAAGGTGAAGTTGTAAAGGGAAAGCATCAGGCCATCATACCCGAAAATCTTTTCTTCCAGGCCAATGAAGTCTTGAAGGAAATGAATGTATCAGGCTATAAGCACAAAAAGCAAAACGAGAATATCCCGCTAAAGAATTTTGTGCATTGCGCTGATTGCGGTACTCTTTTTACAGGCTATATCGTCAAGAAGAAAAACCTATACTATTACAAGTGCAACAAAATTGGTTGCAAGTGTAACAAGAGCGCAAAGTCTTTGCACACTAAGTTTGAGGAAACACTGTCGCGCTACCAAACCAGGAAGCAATACATACCTGCATTAAAAGATATGCTCATGGAAAAGTATTACGAGATCATAGGGCAGAGCGAAGTCGATACAAAAGACTTGAAGACTAAGTTCACAGAGATGAAACAAAAGATCACCAAGGTAGAGGAACGCTTTGCGTATGGGGAGATCGATAAGGAAATCTATGATAAAGTCTCTTTAAAACTGAAGCAGGAAATGAGCGGACTTTCGGAGGCACTTAGCCAATCTCAATTTAATTTATCGAACCCATCAACTATAATAGACCATACGCTTGAAATCACTTCAAATCTGGTCAATTTATGGGTTTCTGGGGATGTTACTCAGAAGCAAGACTTGCAAAAACTGCTCTTTCCGGTGGGTATTCAATACGATCGTAAAATTGATCATTATCGAACCAGTGAAGTGAATCCAATCCTCCTTCTAACATCTTCATTTTCAGAAGGGTTTGAACAAAATAAAACCGGACAACAAGAAAAGTTTTCAGTGTTGTCCGGCTTAGTAGCGGGGACAGGACTCGAACCTGTGACCTTTGGGTTATGAGCCCAACGAGCTACCAACTGCTCCACCCCGCGATCATTGCATTTCTGATCCAGATGACCTTTCTCAAAAACGTTTGCAAAAGTAGGACGCTCACAATTAAAAAACAAGCTACCTTTGCAAATTGATTCTATGATCTCAACATTCAAAGCCGGTTTCGTAAGTATTGTGGGCAAACCCAATGTGGGCAAGTCCTCCCTCATCAATAAACTCATTGGTGAGAACCTTTCTATTGTCACTGCGAAAGCACAGACCACGCGTCATCGCATCATGGGAATTCTGAATAGTGATCAATTTCAAATAGTTTATTCTGACACTCCGGGAATTCTCGAACCAAAATATTCTTTACACGAAGCGATGATGAATTATGTGAAGGTCTCTTTAGAAGATGCTGACATGATTTTATTGGTGGTTTCGTTAGAAGATAAGTATGAACCAGAGCTATTTGATCGCTTTTTAAAAATACAAACACCTATTTTATTGGTGTTGAACAAAATCGATCTGGCAAAAGGATCGCAAATAAAGGATAAGAGCGATTATTGGAAACAGAACATTCCTACAATTAAGGAGGTTGTTGCCGTTTCAGCGAAAACAGGTCAGAATGTAGATACTTTGCTTCCGAAGTTGCTGGAACAAATTCCAGAACATCCACCTTTCTTCCCCCAGGATGAGTTTACGGATCGGTCGGAGCGCTTTTTTGCTTCGGAGATTATTCGCGAGAAAATATTTTTGAATTACGACCAGGAGATTCCATACAGTACAGAAGTTGTCATTTCTGCTTTTAAAGACGAGCCGAATATTGTTCGCATCAGCGCCATTATATATGTAGAGCGCGATTCGCAAAAAGGTATTGTGATTGGAAAGGGTGGAAGCTTGCTAAAAAAAGTGGGAACAGAAGCCCGCAAAGACATGGAATCATTTTTAGGAAAGAAAGTTTTCCTGGAAACCCACGTGAAAGTTTCAAAGAACTGGCGGAAGGAAAAACTGAAACTCCGGACGTTCGGATACGTGGAGTAGTTGAGAATGAGTTGTAGTGAACAATAGAGAAAAGAATTTTTAAAAGTCAATTGTAAAGAAACATGTCAAACATAGTAGCAATAGTAGGCAGGCCCAACGTAGGTAAGTCAACCTTCTTTAACCGGTTGGTGGAAAAACGTCAGGCCATTATGGATAACATGTCGGGTGTTACACGCGATCGTCATTATGGTTATGCCGAATGGTGCGGCACTTTTTTCACGGTAATTGATACCGGTGGATATGTAAACGGTTCACACGATAAGTTTGAATCTGAAATACGCAAACAAGTGAAGCTGGCGATCGATGAAGCATCCGCGATCATCTTCGTGGTTGATTGTCGTGATGGTATTACCGGCTTCGATAAAGATTTTGCAAACATTTTGCGCACGTCTAAGAAACCCATCTTTGTTGCAGCCAACAAAGCGGATACTCCTGACAAAGCGGCAATGGCAGGCGAGTTTTATGAATTAAGCTTGGGGGAAGTCTATCCGATTTCAGCTGAGAATGGCGGAGGTAGCGGAGAACTTTTAGATGAAGTTGTAAAGGTATTTCAGACAGAGGGTGTTGAAGATCCTGATGCAGGCATTCCAAAGATTACCATTGTAGGCCGGCCGAATGTAGGAAAGTCATCTTTTCTAAATGCGTTGTTAGGTGTTGATCGCAGCATCGTAACGCCTGAAGCTGGAACGACACGTGATGCCATACATTCCTACTATAAAATGTTTGGTAAGAATTTCATCCTGATCGATACAGCCGGAGTTCGTAAGCGTGGTAAGGTGCATGAAGACATTGAATTTTATTCTGTACTTCGATCACTCAACGCATTGGAAGAATGTGACGTGTGTATCATTGTGATCGATGCTGATCGTGGTCTTGAATCGCAAGATGTGAACCTCATCAGCTTGGCGCAACGCCAGGGCAAAGGCATGGTGATCATGGTGAACAAGTGGGACTTGATTGAAAAGGATTCGAAGACATCTGATAAATACAAGCAAGACATTCTAGAAAAAATTGCTCCTATTACGTATATCCCGATCATTTTCGCCTCCGTTTTGGAGAAACAACGCATATTCCAGGTAATGGAAAAATCGGTCGAAGTTTTCGATAATAAGACCAAAAGAATACCAACTTCTAAGCTAAATGACCTTATGCTGCTGGAAATCGCCAGAAATCCACCCCCTTCGATAAAAGGAAAGCATATCCAGATCAAGTACGTAACGCAGATACAAGCAAGATTTCCATCGTTTGCATTTTTTTGCAATCATCCTCAATATATTCAGCCTTCGTATGAGCGATATCTGGAAAATAAGATGCGCGAGCACTTCGATTTTGAAGGAGTACCTCTAAGGTTAATCTTTAGAAAGAAATAATTTTATTACGCGCTTGTTATCAGAGATATAAATCCTATTATATTTGCGGTGAATTTAAAAACCTGTAAACTATGAAAAAAGTTATCGCATTGTTAGCTGTTTGTGGCTTCGCTTTCGCTCTTGTTGCTTGTGGCAAGAAGGCTGAAACAGCTGAAACTGCTGTTGATTCTTCTGCTGTTGTTACTGAAGTCGTTGTTGACTCAGTTGCTACTACTGATACAGCTGCTGTTGCAGTTGATACAGTTGCTGCTCACTAATCAACAAAGCAACATTCCCGGGAAGGCTTTAGTAATCTAAAGCCTTTTTTTATTTCTATGAAGTCCACAGAGGTATTAAACATATTGCAATCGCATGTTCCTGCCTCTTCCGTTACCTATTGTTTTGAACTTTGGCAGGCAAGCCCATTTGAATTAAAGATTACCAAGAGCCGCCAGACTAAAGTAGGAGATTTCACCAGCCGAAGAACCAGAAGTCATCCGCGGATAACGCTCAACAACGACCTTAATCAATACCTCTTCTTAGTTACCTACGTTCATGAGGTAGCACACCTTCATGTGTATCTCAAACATGGTGCGAGACTGGATCCTCATGGCGATCAATGGAAGACGACCTTTACGGACCTGATGTTGCCGATTCTTTGGGAAAGTGTTTTTCCGGAAGAAATCTTACATGAGCTTCGCAGGCACATGATCAATCCGAAGGCCAGCTCTTTTGCCGACACCTCGCTAACCCAGGCTTTCCGAAAGTTTGATAAAAACCAACATCAGCAGATCGCTCTATCGGATGTTCCGGAAGGAAGTATTTTTAAACTCAGCGATCGCTATTTTAAAAAGGGGAAGCTTCGCAGAACGAGGATTTTGTGTAGAGAGTTAAAATCAAAACGAGATTACCTGGTGCCGGCAGATGCTTTGGTGACGGATGTCCAACTGAGCATGCTTTAAGGTGTTTGAGTGTTTAAGTTCTAAGTGTTGAAGTTGGTTGCGTAGCACTTGACAACTGGTGCAAACTGTTAAGACACTCGAATAACGAACAACGTCCAACCATCAACGAATCTATTCTTTATAATTTTGGATGGCAGCTCTAACTGAACCAAATTGTTGAAGTAACACACGGGCTTGTTGCTGATTTACTCCAAGTTCTTCCATAATCATTTTTTCACCTCGATCCACCAGCTTATTGTTCGTAAGCTGCATGTCTACCATCTTATTTCCTTTTACATGTCCGAGCTTGATCATGGAGGCGGTTGAAATCATATTCAACACAAGCTTTTGTGCCGTGCCGGCTTTCATTCGCGTACTACCTGTAACAAACTCCGGACCGGCCACAACTTCAACGGGAAAATCGGCATGACGGGCAATCTCTGTATTTTCATTGCAGACAATGCACCCGGTAACAATGCCATTAGCCCGTGCTTCTTTCAATCCACCAATTACATAAGGCGTTCTTCCTGAAGCGGCAATACCTATTAATACATCTTGTTGATTGATGGAGTATTCTTCCAAATCTTTCCAGGCTTGCGCTGCATCATCTTCTGCGTTCTCAACAGCTTTGCGAATGGCTTTATCGCCACCGGCAATTATTCCAATTACTTTTCCGTGTGATACACCGAAAGTGGGAGGTATCTCTGAGGCGTCAACAACACCTAATCTTCCGCTGGTTCCGGCACCAATATAAAAGAGCCTTCCTCCTAATTGCATCTTCTCGACAACAGCATTTACCAATGCTTCAATTTTTGGAAGAATTTTTTCAATGGCGAGTGGCACTTTCTTGTCTTCGTTGTTGATGTTCTTCAACAACTCCGCCACCTCCATTTTTTCAAGGTTGTTATAGTGCGAAGAAGATTCTGTGGTCGACATTAATTCAAATCTTTCTGATGATAGAGTGTCAGTCCTGCAATTGGACCTTCCAGAATATTTTTCACGATAATACCTTTATCGTTTGCCACTTGTCTTAAAATATTGCTGAAGTAAAAAGAAACAGATCCTGTGAAGTGAACTTTCAGATTCTGATAGTTTGGATACTCCATTACGTTATTCTCGTAAAAGGCCGCGAAGCTTTTATAGATCAACGAATAACAATACTCTTCTTTTAGATGCTGGAAAATAAATCGGGTGAAGCTGGCCAGAAAAGCACTTGGTTTTTCCTGTTGATAAATCCGTTCCAGAAATTCTTCACGCGTCATGGGGAAACGCTCATGAAATTGTTTTGCCAGACTTTCTGGCATTTTGTTCCGCAAATAATCGAATAAAAACTTTTTGCCGATATCCGTTCCAGATCCTTCATCGGCCAATATCCAACCGAGGTTCGCTACGTTGCTTGTAATTTTTGAACCATCATACAAACATGAGTTTGAACCTGTTCCCATAATACACGCAATGCCAGGCTCATCGCCACACAGCGCACGTGCGGCTGCAAGTAAATCCCATCCAATCTCAATATCAGCTGTTGGAAAAAATGAATTGAAGGTGGCCTTTATGGTTTGTTGATTTTTTTCAGAAGACACACCGGCACCGTAGAAGAAAATTTTTGAAACAGGTTCAGTCACTAAAGGCTTTACCATTTCCTGAATACCTTTCGAAAGATTTTCTATGGGTTGATAATACGGGTTGAATCCCGGGCCATTGGCTTGAAGGATTGTTGCGTCTTTTTGAATGAGTCTCCAGTCTATTTTAGAGCCTCCGCTGTCAGCAATGATGATCATGGATTATGATTTGTAAACCCCGAAAGATAGTGGAGAATAATGAGCCTCCCTCTACCTGCAGGATCAATTTATGAGTTTTCCAATTACTTTAAATTTTTCAAAAACCTTTTCAGTGTGCGGGGCATCTTTCAGCTCATCTGTTAAATCCTGACCGGCCCAATGTTCATAATGTTTGCCGTCCCGCCACAGGCGGGAAGCAGTCACTTCATAGATCTGTCCGTGAAGTGCTACCCAAATCTGTGGTTTGTCCTGACCATTGCGCAATGCCAGTTGTGCTTTTGAATAAAGAGGGAGTTCAGCAGTATTCACTTTCCGGCTGTAAGCATTGTAAAATCTTTCACCACGGTTTGTAAAAAACTCACGGTTTGCAAGTCAGACTCAATGCCAAACATCGCTTTGAGTTTATCGACCAACATCACAGCAGGTCTCAAGTTGCCTGTCTCCCGACTTACCTGTAAGGCCTGTTGAATCATTTCCACATCGCGATCGCTTAGGTTTACTACGTTTGCAAAAGTAGGTGTGTATTCGTCATCCACTAAAGTAAAGACGGTTTCAGCCGTTACCTCTTCTTCCTTGGCGAGTTTCACTACTGTTGTTCCGGCAACTACATCGCCAAGGCGTTGTCCTTTTTTGCTTGATGCAATCGTGACCATCGCTAATGCTCCTTGCAAAAGCATGACTTCGATTAGTCGAAACAGCCATCTTAAAAGATAGTTACCAATGGAAGGAGAAGTGCCATCCAACCTTACCACTTTTATTTTACGCTGACGTTTACCTGGACTTTGCCCGTCCATGAAAATTTCGAATAATAAATGATAGAGTAAATAGGGAATGGAAATGACAAGCATGTTTATCCAGTCAGTATGGATTTCAAGCCGATCGAAAATAAACCAGCAAAGAAGGGAGTAGCCAATAAGAATAAGGGTGTCAATCATGAAGGCCAGTATCCGGTCGCCAAGACCTGCTAGTGGATAATCAATAACAACATTTTGTGTGGTGCGAACCCGAACGGTATACATCATAATGATGACTTATTTTTGCTATACTTGAATTCTAATCTGTTCTCAAAATAATGCAATTAACATTACGAAACCTATTGACCAGCCGATTTACGGTTGTGGTCTTTGCGGCTATTATTTCCAGCTGCTCAACATCAAAAGAATCGCGTGATTATTCAAAGCTTTCTGATGCCGACTTACATCGTGCGGCAGACTCACTTGCACAAGTGTTTATCATTACCGATGGGCATGTTGACTTACCCTATCGTTTGAAAGTAAAACACTTTCGATTGGAGCGGGAATATTTGGGTATCCCGATCAGCACAAAAGAAGGAGACTTTGATTTCGAACGCGCCAAAAAAGGCGGGCTCGATGCACCGTTTATGTCGATCTACATTCCATCATCGTATCAAAAGAAGGACGATTTTGGAAAGGCGTTAGCTGACTCTTTAATTAATATGATAAATGGAATTGCTGAAGCTCATCCTGATAAGTTTTCGGTAGCCATTACGCCTCAACAAATTGAAGAGAACACAAAAGCCGGAAAAGTTTCTTTGCCCATGGGTATGGAGAATGGAGCACCAATAGGGAATGACCTTGCCAACGTAAAGTATTTTTACGATCGCGGCATTCGCTACGTTACGCTTACACATGGTAAAGACAATCAGATTTGTGATTCATCCTACGACACCTTAAACACATGGAATGGTCTCAGCCCTTTCGGGGAAAAGGTAATCGCTGAAATGAACAGAGTCGGGATTATGGTTGACATATCTCACGTAAGTGACAGTGCATTTTATGATGTAATTAAAATGACGAAAGTGCCTGTAATAGCATCTCACTCCTCATGTCGTTTTTACACACCGGGGTTTCAACGCAACATGTCAGATGATATGATTAAGGCATTGGGTAAAAATGGCGGTGTTATTCAAATTAATTTTGGTGCATCGTTTTTGGACTCTGCAGCACGTGTGAATACGGTGCTTCGTGATTCATTAGAGAAAATTTTATCAGAGAAGAAACTGACTTCAGCAGATGCAGAGGCGCAACCCATCATCGAACAATTTGGTAAACAACATAAAGAACTTTATTCGGATGTTGAACGCGTGGCAGATCACATCGATCATGTTGTGAAGCTTGCCGGCATCGATCACGTAGGTATCGGTTCTGACTATGATGGTGTGGGCGATAGTTTACCATTAGGCTTGAAAGATGTTTCACAATACCCGAATCTTATTGCGGAATTATTGAAGCGTGGATATTCCCCTGAAGACATTGAAAAGATTTGTTCAAAGAATCTTTTCCGTGTGTGGAATAAAGTGATTGAAGTTTCCAAACTATAAAATGGTTGCATGCGAGAAGCTGCCTTTGTGAAGTTGAACCAAAAGCGATGGTTGGAGTTTGAAAAAAAACTAAACACCACCCAACCACAGCCAGACACTCTGGCTGAAATTTTTATTCAGTTAACCGATGATCTTTCTTTTGCACGAACACAATATCCTGACAGCAGGACAACAAAATATTTAAACAGTCTTACCTCGAAGTTTCATCTCGAGATTTACAAAAACAAAAAGGAAGAGAAGAACCGTTTCAATACGTTTTGGAAATACGAATTACCAGAAGTAATGTGGGAAGTTCGTAAACCTATGTTTTATGCCTTCGTCATTTTTATGGTTTCCATTTTAATGGGTATTGTCTCTACACTGAACGATGACTCATTTGTTCGTCTAATCCTCGGTGACTCGTATGTAAACATGACCCTCGAGAATATTAAGAACGGAAATCCGACACATGTTTATGCAGATCAATCAGAGATGAACATGTTTTTCAGAATTACATTAAACAACGTGTTTGTGTCGTTCAGGATTTTTGTTTTTGGGGCACTCTCTTCAATACTATCCGGAGCAATGTTGTTTTACAATGGTATTATGGTTGGCACTTTCTTTACATTTTTTTATACCGAGAATCAATTGGCCCAAGGCTTTCCAGTGGTAATGCTTCACGGCACCATTGAACTTACTTCTATTGTGATTGCTGCTGCTGCTGGGTTTGTGATGGGGAACAGCATACTTTTTCCAGGTACCTATTCACGATTGGAATCTTTTAAGATTGGTGCACTGAAAGGAATGAAGATTATTATCGGTCTTGTACCTTTCTTCATTGTTGCAGGTTTTATAGAATCGTTTATTACGCGCTACGCTTTTATGCACTGGAGCTTCAAGATTTTTATCATTGGAGTCTCTGCCAGCATAATGATTTACTACTTTGTATTTTATCCTTACCGTTTACACAAACATGGAAAATTCATCGCCATTTGAGTTTTATGAAACCCGGAATTTTAATCAGAAGATGAATGCTACCTATGGCTTCATCCGCGAACACTTTAAACCTTTTGCGAAGAGCTTGTTGTTACTCGCGGGAACTCCTGCCATTATTGGCAGCATTTTGTTGATGGATACTTTTAGTAATCTGCAAAATATTGGTAAAACGAACGTGCCCATTGGGATTGCAGGCATGTATGAGCAATGGAATGTAATTGAAATTTTGGCTATGCTATTATTTATGTTGCTGGCCGGTGTCTTTACCGTTGCTACCACATATGGTTATTTGCTGGCGTACAAAGAAAAAAAATCTAAAGTGATTGAAGTAAGTGAAGTGTGGCAATATGTGCGTAAAATTTTCTGGATTAATTTCGGAACAATGATAGGCTATCTCATCACATTGTTTATCTCATTAATTGTATTGATCATTCCGTTTGCTATTGTAGTGAGTGTACTTACGTTTCTGGGGCCATTTATGATCGCATTTGCTGCTGTCGGATTTTATGTAGGAGTTTTCTTCGTCACCATTAATCTGTCGCTTATCTTTTTTATTCGCAGTCATGAGCGGATCGGTTTCTTTGCTTCTATCAGTCGGTTGTTCACATTGAACAGAGGAAAATGGTGGAGTACATTCGGTATCGGTGGAATCAACATCTACATTCAGTTGGTCTTCTCTTTTATTCTGTTCATTCCGTGGTACATCATGTTCATACTGAAGACGATGCATGACACGGGCCTTGAAGTATTCGAAAAACCATCACCTTTTATGGATGTTGTGAGTAATGTTTCATTGGTGTTGTATTCACTGGCAAGTACATTGTTGTATGCTGTGCCGCTTGTTGCACTTGCCTTTCAATATTTTAATTTGCTTGAATTGAAAGAGGCCAGGGGATTGCGTGCCAGAATTGAAACGTTCGGAGAAAAAACAGGACCAGCAGAAGAACATGCAGATTTTTAAGCTCAACAAATTTTTTGTAGTCAGTTTTTTTTGCTTGGCGTCCTTTTCAGGGATGGCAGCAAATCAGTATGATTCAACTTTTGTTGATCGAGATTCCCTTTCTATTCTTTCAAATAAAACTGATCACGACACAATTGTTCATCGTCAATTCGACAAAGCAAAAGTAGAGGAACTGAAAAATGATGCGGAACTTACCTATACATTAGACAAAGCCACAGTGAGTTTGTGGGATCGGTTCTGGCGTTGGTTCGGACAAGTCATTAGTGATTTATTTTTTGAAACCGAGTCAGCTGATTGGGGTCGGTTTGTGGTGTATGCAGGATTTACTTTGTTGTTGATGTATGTCATCATTAAATTAATGAAGATTGATGCCCTCAAAATGTTTTATGGTCGTGCGGATAGTAGTTCGATAAAATACACCGTGATGGAAGAGAACATTCACGAAATGGATTTCGAGAGACTAATAGAAGACGCAAAAAGAAGAAATGATTTTCGATTGGCCATTCGACTCATTTTTTTGTACAGCCTTAAAATGCTTTCCGACAAACAGCATATTTATTGGGAACCGGGAAAAACAAACCATGATTACCTGGACGAATTACAGACGAAAGAATTAAAATCAGGATTGCGTGAACTCAACTATTATTTTGAGTATGCCTGGTATGGAAATTTTATGGTGAACGCTTCCTTGTTTACTACTGTGAACGATACCTTTTTAACATGGCGAACTAAGATATAGCATGAAGAAAGATTGGAAATATATTCTCTATCTCTCCATTGCATTCCTGGTTTTTCTGGGACTGAAACTTTTTTCGCCACGTGAGCTTGATTGGCGCGTAACATTTCATGAGGAGGATAAAAATCCATTTGGAGGTTATGCCATCAACGAATTAATGCCTTCTGTTTTTCAGGATCAGAAAATCAGTAAATCAAACCTTACCATTTATGAGTTAAAGGATTCACTACAACCTGATGTTAATTTTATTAGCCTCTCAGAAACCTTTGCTCCCGGAAAAGACGATCTTGACGCTCTTTTAAAAAATGTGGAGGCAGGCGGGAATGTTTTCATTGCTGCACAATACTTTGTGAGCTTCATTGCTGATACTTTTAAACTTGATACGCGCGATTATTTTTACAATAGTGAAGAACTCGGTTTTGTCAGTAAGCAGGACTCGGCTTCCCTAACCTTTACAAATCCACTATTTCCAAACACTTATTTATTTCCCAGAGAAAATACGAATAACTATTTCAGTAGTTATGACTCAACGCGTACAACAGTTCTAGCCAATAATGATTTTGAATTACCTGTACTTATTCGCCTCCGATGGGGGAAGGGTAATATTATTTTGAGCTCAACACCATTGGTATTTTCAAATATCTGTCTCTTGCATGACAACCATACAGAATTTGTTGAGGTGATGTTGTCCTATCTTCCTAAACAAGATATTCAGTGGACAGCATTTTATCAGTTAGGTCGTATGGAGGCGGGCACGCCACTTCGTTTTATTTTGACTTCAGAACCGCTTCGGTGGGCGTATTACATTACTGTACTCACCCTTATTCTCTTCATGATATTCGAAGCAAAGCGTAAACAAAGAATCATTCCAATTATCAAACCTCTTCAAAACACAACATTAGAATTTGTAGGAGCTATAGGTAATCTCTATTACCAAAACAACGAACACAAAAGCATTGCGGAGAAAAAAATTAATTTTCTGTTAGAACACATCCGAACGAAGTATTGGATGAGTACCGTAAAAATCGATGACAGTTTTATTTATACACTTGCCCGCAAAGCCGGCAAATCCGAACCCGATGTGCGTGACCTGTTCAAGGCCATACAATCTGTTCATGTAATGCATAGTATTTCGGCAGAAGAATTAATAGCATTGAATTCTAAAATTGAAAAGTTTAATCAATAATGTATGTTGTGTGCTTTGAGTTTCTTTGTGCCCTTGAGTCTTCGTGGCAAAGTGGGCTAAGTTTTGCCACGAAGACACGAAGGCCCTAAGTTTCACGAAGCAAGAAAACAGGAGCCTATAAACGTTTGTAAAAAAATCGATAACAATATTATGGAAGAAGGAGTATTTGAAAACCGGATTGACCTGCGATCATTGAACGAAAGTATCAACAAGATCAGAGAAGAAATAGGGAAAGTAATCGTTGGACAAGAACAAATGGTTGATCTGTTGATCACAGCTATTCTTGCCGATGGTCATGTGTTGATTGAGGGTGTTCCGGGTGTTGCTAAGACCCTTACCGCCAAATTACTTTCGAAAGTAATTGACGTAAAGTTTTCACGCATTCAATTCACTCCCGACTTAATGCCTTCGGATGTGTTGGGGACTTCTATTTTTAATCTTAAGAAATCTGAATTTGAATTTAAGGCCGGTCCGATTTTTTCGAACATCGTATTGATTGACGAAATAAATCGTGCTCCAGCAAAAACACAAGCTGCACTTTTTGAAGTGATGGAAGAGAGACAGGTTACCATCGATGGAAAAACTTATCCACTAGAATATCCTTACCTGGTTGTGGCCACGCAAAACCCAATAGAACATGAAGGTACCTATCGTTTGCCTGAAGCACAATTGGATCGTTTCTTATTTAAGATTCAAGTGAACTATCCAAACCTCGATCAGGAAATTGCAATCATCAGTGGACATCATTCCCGTAAAGGTGTTCATGCAGTCAATGAAGTTGGAACAGTATTATCATCGGAACAAATTAAAATGTATCGCAGTAGCGTACAGCAAATTCATATAGAAGATAATCTCGTACGGTACATTGCTCAGGTTGTTCATGAGACTCGAAATAATCCTGCATTGTTTCTGGGCGCATCACCTCGGGCATCCGTTGCCATATTAAATGGATCAAAAGCATTTGCGGCTGTAAACGGTCGTGATTTTGTAACACCAGAAGATATCAAGTTTGTAGCCTTGCCTGTGTTGCGACATCGCATTATGCTAACGCCAGATAAAGAAATGGAAGGCATAACAGCTGATGAAGTCGTGAAACAGATTATTGATAAAGTAGAAGTGCCACGCTAGTGAAAGGGTTTCGTTCTCTATATTTAAACAACCGGCTATTTATCGCCATCGCCATTGTGGTGTTCGCTTTTGTAGTGAGCTTCATTATTGATGCTTTCATTATCATACCAAAAGCGCTTTTCATTTTGGTGTTGGCCTTTGTTTTCACTGATTTGATTTTATTATTTCGGATACGCAGGGGACTTCATGGGGATCGCTTCACACCAGAGAAACTTTCGAATGGTGATGAAAATGAAATTAAAATTTACGTAGAAAGTTTTTATCCCTTTAGGGTTTCATTATCGGTGATCGATGAGATCCCTCATCAATTTCAAAGACGTGATCTTCAGTTTTTAGTTGATCTTAAATCGGGAGAGAGTAAGATCATTCATTATTATTTGCGCCCGGTGAAGCGAGGAGAATATTCATTTGGATCAGTAAACATATTTACACAATCACCTTTGGGTTTTCTTTCCAGAAGATTTCAATTTTCAGCAGACGCATTGGTGCCGGTGTATCCTTCGTATGTTCAGATGCGGAAGTATGAACTGATGGCTATCTCCAATCGACTTACCAATACAGGTATCAAGAAGATCAGACGCATTGGTCAGAATATGGAGTTTGAGTTGATCAAAGAATACGTAACAGGCGATGATTTTCGAACTGTGAACTGGAAGGCAACTTCACGCAGAAATCAATTGATGGTAAATCATTACCAGGATGAACGGTCACAACAAGTCTATTCATTAATTGATAAAGGCAGATTGATGGAGATGCCGTTTAATGGATTGAGTTTGTTAGACTACGCCATTAATGCCAGCCTGGTTATTTCAAATATTGCGATTAAGAAATCAGATAAAGCTGGACTGTTAACGTTTCAAGATAAAATTGGAACCATGCTTCCGGCCAGCAAGCAGAGTGGACAGATGTCTAAAATTCTGGAGGTACTTTACAATCAGAAAACAGCCTATCGTGAACCCGATTTTTCTGCACTCTATACACATGTGAGAAGAAAAATCACACAACGAAGTTTATTACTATTGTTTACCAATTTTGAATCCATTTATGGATTACATCGTCAGCTTACCTATCTAAAAAGTCTTGCAAAACAGCATTTGCTGGTCGTTATTTTCTTTGAGAATACGGAAATGAAATCGTTGCTGACTAAACCTGCTCCTGATTTGAAATCCATTTATTACAAAGCCATTGCAGAAAAATTCAGTTATGATAAAAAATTAATTGTTAAAGAATTAGCCAAACATGGCATTCAGGCGCTGCTTACCTCTCCCGAGCAACTTACCATTAATACTATCAATAAATATCTGGAATTAAAGTCGAGGGGTATGATTTAAAAATACTAACCCGGAATTACCTTTGCTATTGAGACCAATTTTTTAAGCCTAAACCAATTGTATGAGAGTATTTAAAATTTCATTTCTTCTTTTCTTGCTAATAACATTTTCAGGATTTGGACAGGGAAAGAAGCCACTTCAAAAATTTAAATTACCTACAGGAGCTTCAACATCTGATTATGAAGCTGGCGTGGTTTGGGTAAAACTAAAAGAAAAACACAGAACACTTTTTGAATCATCATCGGCTACATCAGGCAAATCACTTGCTAAAATAAATATTCAATCGGCTCAACCGCTTGTCAATCAAAAATCAGCGCACAACAGCGCAGCACGTAGTGGTCCGCAAAAAGTGAACATTGACATTTCCCGATATTATCAGATTCGTTTTAATGAACAACTTCCGATTGAAGATTACATCAATGAGTTGTATGCTACCGGGTATTTTGAAGTGATCGAGCCTGCCTATACAAGTAAGGGAATGTATACACCAAACGATCCGCAAAATGGAAGTCAATATTATTTATCACTGATTAAAGCATATGATTCGTGGGATATTACGAAAGGCGATGAATCAATTGTGATTGGTATTGTTGATTCAGGTGGAGATCTGGATCATCCGGATTTGGCATCTCAACTTTATATTAATCCAGGTGAGATTCCGGATAATGATATTGATGATGACAATGACGGCTACATTGATAATGTTAAAGGATGGGATTTTTCCGGTGCTGACACTTTGCTCATCAGTCAACCTGGTTTTCTTGGCGATAATGATGCGTCTATTACAAAAGGAGGAAACCATAGTCATGGTACATGGGCAGCCGGTTGTGCTTCAGCGGCAACCGATAATGGAACAGGTATTTCGGGTGTAGGGTTTAAAACGAAACTACTTTTCACCAAACATTATGCGGATAATCAAATTGAATCATCCAGAACGTATTCATCCAATTTATATCAAGGCATTTTATATGCAGCAACGCACGGAGCAAAGATTATTAATTGTTCGTGGGGTGGAAGTAATGCAAGTGCTGTTTACCAGGATGTAATTGCATACGTAACACTGGATCTGGGATGTCTTGTTGTTGCTTCATCTGGAAATGATGGAACTACTAACCCACTGTATCCAGCTTCATATGACTATGTGCTTTCGGTAGCAGCTTCTGACAGCAATGATAAAGTAGCAACATTTTCTACCTATGGAAAAACGGTAGACATAACAGCACCCGGCGTTAATACCTTTACTACCGGGTTCAATAATATTTATCAAAGTGAAACAGGCACTTCATTTTCTGCACCGATTGTATCAGGAGCAGCAGCACTGGTCTGGGCTGCGTTCCCTGAATACGCACCACTTCAGGTAGGAGAAAGACTTCGCATCTCAGCTGATCCTGTACTGTATACCAACAGCTCGTCTACCTATACAAACAAATTAGGAAGAGGAAGACTGGACATCAAGAATGCATTAACAATTGAAAGTCCATCGGTGCGCGCAAGCAGACCCTTGTTGGTGAAAGACGATGGCAATCCGCCAGATCCGGGACAAACAGCAAATCTCTACCTGGACTTTACCAATTATTTAAAAAGTACAAGTGGTGGTCTAGAGATTACCATTTCAACAACTTCATCATTTTTAACAATCACAAAAAATACCATTCGTCCTGGTATTATCGCAGAGAATACTACTGTACGGAATACATTAGATCCTTTTATTATTTCACTTAAATCGACAACACCGTTAAACACTCAGCTTGAAGTATTGCTCACCTATACCGATGGATCGTATTCAGATACACAAACGATCAGTTTTGTTATTCCATCCTTCATTGATATAAACGAAAACAATATCACTACTACCCTTACATCAAATGGGCGTATGGGATATGAAGACCCGCAGAATTCTGCTAATGGTTCTGGTTTTGTATACAGTGATGAAGATCTTCTTTATGAAATGGGATTGATTATGGGAACCTCATCAACTGACCTTTTCAATTCGGTTAGAAGCATTAACAATACATTTGATCAGGACTTTACAACGGCATCCAAGATAATAAAGACTACACCTGGAGAGAGATCGTATTCAGAAGTCTCAGGCACATTTCGAAATAAAGCCACTGCAGGAACAGAAACATTATTGGTTTCGTATCGAAGCCTGGTGTGGAAAGATACTGTGTATAGTAATTTTATTATCTTGGAATACACAGTCAAAAATCAAACAGTCAATCCAATCAATAACTTTTACTTAGGCATTTTTGCAGATTGGGATATTTCATTAAACGGTGGAGGCGACAGGGCTGGATGGGAAGATGATGTAAAGCTTGGGTACATCTTTCCTGCACAGGCATCCAATCTTCCGCAGGCAGGTATTCAGGAGCTGAGTGGGAAACCTCAATATTTTGCTATTGACAATGATGAAACCATTCAAGACAATCCATTTGGAATTTACGATGGCTACACGGATGGCGAGAAGTTTACCAGTATATCAAGTGGATTAGGTAAGACAGAAGCGGGTGATCCAACAGAAGGAAATGATGTTAGTCAGGTAGTTTCTTCCGGACCGTATACCATTAATGCTGGAGCGGAAATTACAATTGCATTTGCACTGCATGGCGCAAATACATATGCAGAACTGGTAAACTCAGCAAAATATGCTGACTCACTTTATCATTTTACATTCGAAGCGATGATGCCAGTAATTACCCCTACTGAAATTTGTTATGGTGCAACTGCAACAATAGAGGCATCAGGTGCTTCATCTTACAATTGGTATCGCGAGTTTACCGGAGGTGAATCATTTCATACAGGTTCTTCTTTTACAACGCCAAACTTATTTAATGACACTACATTTTATGTATCAAATGCAGATAAATCATATGAAAGTGTACGAGCCCATGCTTCGGTTAGCGTGAGAGCAAATCCATTGATAACAGCTTCACGTAATACAACAATTTGTGATGGAGAGTCTATTACATTACAAGCGGAAGTGGCTGATGAATATTTGTGGAGTACGGAAGAGACTACTCGATCGATAGTTGTTTCAACTGCTGGAGATTACACGGTTACAGTGAAAGATAATAATGTTAGCTGTGAATCAACATCACAACCTATAACGATAAGTGTTACCCCGGGACCGACAGCTTCTTTTTCGTCCTCAGGAGAATTAATTTCTGGCGAAACCATTTTGTTTGCAGATGAAAGTACAGACGCTATTTCGTGGCTTTGGGAATTTGATGATGAAACTTCCAGCACAGAACAAAACCCATCACATGAGTATGAAGACGGAGGTAACTATTCAGTAACGCTTACTGTTACATCAAGTAATGGTTGCAAGGATGTGATTACAGAAGAGATCGGTATTATCACCGGCCTCGAAGTTAATTTTGTAAATGGATTAAAGATTTATCCTAATCCAGTTAAGGAAGATAAATTATTAGTAAGCGTTCCGTATACTTCTACTGAGGAGCTTGAGGTTTCGATTTTAAACAATCAAGGTCAGAGAGTGAAAACGAAGAAGCTTTCAGGAGGAGAAGGTGAGGTGGGTGTTTCGGATCTTTCTAACGGAATATATTATGTGCGCTTAAAATCAGGCAGCGCAAACTATACGAAGAAGATTATAATTCAACGATAAGTGTTGTTTACCATAAACAAGAAAGCCACTTGATCAAGTGGCTTTCTTGTTTTATTTCTGTTCCTTCTCAAAACTCGTTGCTAAGCTCTCAATATCCGGAATGGAGAGATCGCTGCCGGACCGAATCACAATCCGGTATCGAAACGTTACCGATTCATCTTTCTTCATCATGAAATTCAGTTTTGTTTTTCCTTCACTAAAGACTTTTTGTCCTAAAGGATTAGCAGCAAACAATCCATAACCTCGCGCATGCCAATAGGTAGGGTAGCCAATATTTTTTGAATGATCGAAAATGATAATGGCTACAGGTTGATTGTTCATTTTTCCAATCAGACTTACCCATCGCGCGCGCGTTCCCCAAACTGCATTTCCTTTTAAACTTTCACTACTGGTATATTCTCCGCTTACTCCTTCATTATTAAGGGCAGCTACAGTGGTTGGATTTCCTTTTGAGTCAACAAAAATCTCGGGCTTATCAGAAGGATGTTGAAGTTCCCGAGCAACACGGATCGCAAAAAACCCATCTTTCACATCATTGAAATAGACATCTTCATTCAGCGCATCCAGCGTTGTGATCCGGTCGATAATAAAATTTTCTTCCTCCACAGAAAAAATATATCGTGTTGACTCGCGAAGTAAAATGGTTTCTCCTTTATTAATCCATCGTGCAGTGACTTCAAGTGTTGCCTTTGTTTTATTGGCTTCTGTCTTTACAACACCATCGTGAACAATGGTTCCATAATGCGACCGATCCTTATATGGAATTGCTGTGGAGTGATTCCAGAAATCCAAACCATTTACAGATTCATAGTTCAGCCACAAACCAATATGATGAGGATGATCAACTGGTTCACCTTCTCGCGGAGTAACGGGGAAGCCGCGAGTCACTGTAATTCCGGACAATGTATTAATTGGAAAAAGAACAGGCTTCTTTATTGAGTCAGCGTAATAGTAAGCAGTGAGTAATTTATCATTGTATAAAACATCAATCTGTTTGGCGTCAATATTATCAACCAATCGAAAGCCTTCGGTTTTCTTTTGAGCATACAATGTTGTTGCCAAGCACAACGCGATTAATGATAGTACACAAGATTTTTTCATTCTCTAATATTTAAACACTTTACCACCTGCCAATACTTCCTGAGTAGCTTCATCAAACGTAGCTTTCATACCTGTGCGAACAGCGGCATTCGTCATTATGGTGGCAATAGAATGCATGTATCCCGCCTCAACAGGTGCATGTGTTTCTGTTCTACTGCGAACACATTCCATCCAGTTGCGCATGTGCGCAGAGGTAAGCTTGTCACCCCCTGTATTGGCAGATGCCACTACTTTTTCTGCAGATTGTGCTATATCTGTTTCGGTTAGAATATTGGATTGCATTTTCATTGCTTTGGCATGTCGTTCATTCAAACCTCCGTGTCCTGAAACTTTGTTTGTATTCAAATTCAATTCGCCTCCGTTGGAGTAATAAATCTCCATTGGGTTTTCATCGCCATTGGCCATGCGCGAAGTGAATTGAACCTGGAAGCCTTGCTTATCATCACCATAATCAAACACGGCTGTTGTAGTATCCCAGTTTTTTCGTCCATCTTTCCAGAAATAAATTCCGCCATTAGCGACAACACTTCTTGGATGCTTTAATCCACTGAACCAATGCACAGTATCAATCTGATGACTCATCCACTGACCTGGCATGCCGGATGAATACGGCCAGAACAAACGGTACTCTAAATATTTACGAGGATCGAATGATTCAAAAGGACGATTCATCAAGAAACGTTTCCAATCCGTGTCTTGCTCGCGTAACTCGGCTACCAATTCAGGTCTTCTCCAACGGCCGGGTTGATTTACATTCCAGTTTAGTTCAACCATTACGATTGGACCAAACTTTCCGCATTGTATAAATTCAGCTGCAGCCTGATAATTATTTCCGCTTCTGCGTTGCGATCCGATTTGAACAATTTTTTTGGATTCCTTCACCGCCTTTAATGCAGCGCGATTATCTTCCATCGTTTCAGCAAAAGGCTTCTCAGTGTAGGTATCGCATCCTGCTTTCACTGCCTCAATGGTGTGGAGTGCATGCTGAAAGTCAGCTGTACTGATGATCACCGCATCAATATCTTTTGTTTTGTACAATTCATCATTGTTTATACACGCCTTGATGTCGTGACCGAATTTTTCTTTTAGATAGGCTTGACCTTCTTCTCTTCTTTTTTTCCAGAGATCGGAAACAGCAACGATATCAAAATTTAATTCAGTATGATGGTTCATAAAACTCGGAAGCAATGAACTCCTAAAGCGATCCGAAAATCCAACAATGCCAACGCGCACACGGTCATTCGCACCAAGGATGTTAGCATAACTTTTTGCTGAAAAGGCAAGCGCACCCAGCGTAGCCAGTGACGATTTTTTGATAAATTCTCTTCTGGTTTGACTCATAATATTTTAGGTTAATTGGATATCAGTTTCGGGTTTAAAGTTTTGAGTTAGTAAGAACTCGAAACTTTAAAACCGAAACTATTTTACTTCTTTAATTTTTAGACTTCTAAAGGATACCGCATCGCCATGATCTTGTAATAAGATGCGTCCCTTTTCTGCCATACCGAAATTTTCCCACGATGCATATTTGCTTCGCGCTACAAGTGCTTTGTAAATATTATTACCTCGTTGATACTCAATTACCTTGTATCCATTCAGCCAATGCTCAACGCGGTTGTCTGGATACACAATAACACGACCTTGATTCCATTCACCAATTTTTTTCAATCCACGCTGCACTTTAACGGAAGGGATCAAATCATAAAGTGAAGCAAGCGTTCTGTTACCTACCACACCTTGTTTTGCATCTGGATGTTTTTCATCATCTAATATTTGATATTCTAAACCGATGGCTGAACCAGCATTATTTTCTTTCTCGGTTACGAAATATTTCACACCGCTGTTTGCGCCTTCAGTAAGTTTAAATTCAAACTGAAGATCGAAGGCTCCATATTCATTCAGCGATACAATATCACCACCATTCGTTGACTCGGCACCCGTTGCTTTAACCACTTGTAGCACGCCATCTTTTATTTCCCATCCGTTTTCCGGAAACTTTTCTTTATATGCTCCCCTCCAACCAGTAGTGGTTTGTCCATCCCATAACATTGTTAATCCATTCTTCTTTTCTTGTTCAGTTAATGTATTGGGCACCAGGTTCATTACAAAGATGTTGTCAGCAGGTGACGACTGAAGATTTTCTGTTTTGATGCGAATGTTTTTAAACCAAACATGTTTGCCTGCTTCTTCGCCTTTGCCGATGGAATGAACTTGTAAAGCAATAAATCCTTTTGGTGTCATGTCGTCAGAAAGATTGGCGCAAGGTATTCCGTTGATCCAAGTGCGCATGGAACTTCCGATCGCTTCGATGCGAACGGTATTCCATTGTTCATTGCGATAAGCATTCCTGGCTGGCAGATTATATTCCAAGGGATAAAGCCATTGTCTTCTCGATTCGTCATAAATTCCTCCACACCATTTCCTTGCCGAAGGATCAATGTCCAACTGATATCCAAAAACTTTTCCATTCAGATAGTCCGGCTTGCTCTCACTTCGGAATTGTATGCCTGAGTTTGTACCATCATTCATTTTGAATTCAAGTTCGAGTATGAAATCCTGAAACGTTTCTTCAGTTGATAAAAATGAATTAGGCGAACCTTCTGTTGTTGTACCTATTATCATACCGTCTTTCGCTTCATACTTGGCTGTTCCGTTAATTTGTTTCCAGCCTTTTAGGTCTTTGCTATTAAAGAGATTGCGCCAACCCTTCTCTTTTTTTTGTGCAAATGCAGAAGAACAAATGAGAAGTAGAAAAATTAAATAGCGTGTTTTCATTATTAAGTTTAGTCAGATTAAATATTTCCTTTATTGAATTCTTTCACTGCGTAATCACATGCGCGTGCAGTGAAGGCCATATAGGTTAAAGACGGATTGACACAGGATGATGAGTTCATAAATGAACCATCCGTTACAAAAACATTTTTTACCTCGTGCATTTGATTGAAAGCATTGAGCACAGAAGTTTTTGGATCGCGACCCATTCGCACAGTTCCCATTTCATGATTGGCATTTCCAGGGAAAGAGGTATTCACATATTGATTGATGTCTTTATATCCTGCTGCCTCTAACATCTCTGCTGCTGAGTTTGCCATATCTTGTTGCATTGTTTTTTCATTTTGCTTGAATTCACAATCAATGCTAAGGGAAGGTCTTCCCCATTTATCTTTTAAGTCTTTATTAAGTGTAACACGATTCTCTTCATACGGCAAACACTCACCATATCCTCCGAAGTTAATGTGCCAGGATACTGGAGTTTGTACTTCTCTTTTCAAAGCTTCTCCAATAGATTGTGCACTGCCCCAACCTCCACGTCCCGCGCCACCTTGTAAACCAAAACCGCGTAGGTAGTCTTTTCTTTTTTCTGTCAGGTTTCGGAAACGTGGAATGTAAACGCCAACAGGTCTTCGTCCGGAATAATATTGATCTTCAAACCCATCAACTTTGGCAGATGCTCCAACTCCTTTATGATGATCCATTAAATTTCTACCGACCTGATCACTTCCATTTCCCAATCCGTTTGGAAAGCGATTACTTGTAGAGTTCAATAAAATGAAGGCTGTTCCTAAAGTAGCGGCATTGAGAAAAATTATTTTCGAATAGAACTCGATAACTTCATTTGTTTCGGCATCGATCACCTCAACCCCAATCGCTTTACCTTTTTGTTCATCATAAAGAACTTTGTTGACCAGCGAATTTGGCCGGAGGATAAGATTACCAGTTGCAAAAGCAGCAGGCATTGTACTTGAGTTGGTGCTGAAGTACGCTCCATATGGACAGCCACGATGACATAGATCCCGTGTTTGACAAACACCTCTACCTTTTACAGGTTGTGTCAAGTTGGCTGAACGTGTAATGGTGAGTTTCCTTCCGGGGAAATTATTTTCTATTCGCGACTTGAAATCTTTTTCAACGCAATTCATTTCCATCGGAGGCATAAATTTTCCATCAGGTAAATGCGGAATACCTTCTGCCTGACCACTTACACCGATAAAGGATTCCACATAATCGTACCAGGGTGCAATGTCTTTATAGCGAACGGGCCAATCCACTCCGAATCCATCCTTCATGTTCGCTTCAAAATCCAAATCACTCCATCGCCAGCAGGCACGAGCCCAAAGGAGGGAGCGGCCACCAACAACATCGCCCCGAACCCAGTCGAATCGCTTGGTTTCGTGGTATGGATTTTCTAAATCGTTGATGTAGAAATGTTTGTTGTCTGCTCTATAAGAGTAATGACGAGCCTGAATGTGACTTCGCTCTTTATCTTCTGTCGTTAATCTGAATCGATGCTCAAATTCCCACGGATCTTTTGTCGATGTTGGGTAATTGGGATGTTCAACAGGTTTGCCGCGTTCCAGCATCAATACCTTCAATCCTTTTTCGCACAATTCTTTTGCAGCCCAGCCTCCGCTGATTCCCGATCCAACCACAATGGCATCATAGGTATGTTGTTCGCGGGCTGCTGTGTTTAGGTTCATGCTGTAAAACTCTTCTGGTGAAGTTCCGAAAATCTGTAGGAATGCTCAAAATAAGTTTTTCAAACGGTAACACAGTCATGTGGTGTCTGTAAAGTGCTGTGCAAGTTTGTGCAACATTTCGATGACTTTACATCTCGAACAAGTGTAAGCCTCGTAATTCAGAATATTTAATCTGAACAATCCCTTCGTCATTCACTTCAGTGTTTTATTTTTGCCCAATTTTGTTCACCCCACTCCCATAAAAAATGCCAAGAGATAGAAGTATCCGTTCAGTCCTCATCATCGGAAGCGGTCCGATAATTATTGGTCAGGCTTGCGAGTTTGATTATGCTGGTTCCCAGGCTTCGCGTTCGTTACGCGAAGAAGGCATTGAAGTGGTACTGATTAACTCAAATCCGGCTACTATTATGACGGATAAAGTAACGGCAGACCACGTTTACCTTAAACCATTGACTAAAAAGTCGATCCGTGAAATACTCGAGAAACATAATATTGATGCCGTTCTTCCCACCATGGGCGGACAAACAGCTTTGAACTTATGTATTGAGTGCGAGAAAGCAGGTGTTTGGGAACATTATGGCGTGCGCATCATTGGCGCTGACATTCAAGCCATTGAGACAACAGAAGATCGTGAGAAATTCCGGTTGAAGATGATCGAACTGGGTGTAGGTGTTTGTAAAGGAGGAACAGCAACCTCGTTTTTACAAGGAAAAGAAATCGCACAGGAGATTGGCTTTCCTCTGGTAATTCGTCCTTCTTATACATTAGGAGGAACAGGTGGAGCTTTTGTAAATAATCCAGAAGACTTTGATGAATTTCTAAACCGTGGCTTGCATGCATCCCCTATTCACGAAGTGTTGGTGGAGCAAAGCATCATGGGCTGGAAAGAATATGAGCTTGAATTGTTGCGCGATGGTATCGGCAACATTATTATCATTTGTTCGATCGAGAACTTCGATCCGATGGGAATCCACACCGGGGATTCCATCACCGTGGCGCCTGCCATGACTTTACCTGATACAGTTTATCAACACATGCGCGACCTCGCCATAAAGATGATGAATGGAATAGGTCAGTACGCAGGTGGATGTAACGTTCAGTTCTCACTCAATCCCGATAATGACGAAGAAATAATAGGTATTGAAATCAATCCGCGTGTTTCGCGTTCGTCAGCATTAGCCTCGAAAGCAACGGGTTATCCAATCGCGAAGATTGCAGCCAAGCTTGCTATTGGTTATAACCTTGATGAATTGAGTAACGCCATTACAGGAACAACAACAGCATACTTCGAGCCAGCCATTGACTATGTAATTGTAAAAGTACCACGCTGGAATTTCGATAAGTTTCATGGAGCAGATCGCACATTAGGGTTGCAAATGAAATCAGTAGGTGAGGCAATGGGTATTGGAAGAAATTTCCAGGAGGCATTGCAGAAGGCCTGTCAGTCATTGGAGATCAGAAGAAATGGTTTGGGTGCTGATGGAAAAGAACTTACCAAGCAAGATGAATTACTTTATAGTCTTGAGCATCCAAGTTGGAACCGCATGTTCCATATTTATGATGCGTTGAAATTAGGCATACCTCTTAAGACCGTTCAGAAGCTGACAAAAATTGATCGTTGGTTCCTGAAACAAATTGAAGAGCTGGTTGAACTTGAAAAAGAAATTTCGAAATTGGAATTGCATACCATCTCCGTTGATCTGATGCGCAAGGCAAAAGAAAAAGGCTTTGCCGATCGTCAGATTGCGTACATGTTAGATTGCTACGAAAGCGATGTGTACAAGAAGAGAAAAGACATGGGTATTAACCGTGTTTATAAATTAGTGGATACCTGTGCGGCAGAGTTTGAAGCGAAGACACCTTATTATTATTCAACCTTCGATAAAGAGAATGAATCGGTAGTAACATCGAAGAAGAAAGTAGTTGTACTAGGTTCAGGACCAAACCGCATCGGCCAAGGAATTGAGTTTGACTATTCGTGTGTGCATGGAGTATTGGCTGCAAAAGAATGCGGTTATGAAACCATCATGATCAACTGCAATCCAGAAACTGTTTCTACCGATTTTGATATTGCCGATAAACTATATTTCGAACCGGTTTTCTGGGAACATATTTACGAGATCATCCTTCACGAAAAACCAGAAGGAGTTATCGTTCAGCTTGGCGGACAAACCGCTTTGAAACTTGCTGAGAAACTTCACAAGTACGGAATCAAAATTATCGGAACATCATTCGATGCGCTTGATTTGGCGGAAGATAGAGGAAGATTCTCATCTCTCTTAAAAGAACTTGCGATTCCATATCCGGAATTTGGTGTAGCGACAAATGCAGATGAAGCCATTGAAGCTTCTAAAATTATAGGATTCCCTTTGCTTGTTCGTCCTTCTTATGTATTGGGTGGGCAAAGCATGAAGATCGTGATCAACGAACAAGAACTTGAAGATCACATTCTTGATATCTGGAAACACTTACCAGAGAATAAGGTATTGCTTGATCACTTTTTAGATGGAGCAATCGAAGCAGAAGCCGATGCGATTTGTGATGGTGAAGATGTATACATCATTGGCATCATGCAACACATCGAGCCGGCAGGTATTCACTCCGGTGATTCATACGCCGTGTTACCTCCATACAATCTGGGTGATTTTATCATCAAACAAATTGAGCACTACACCCATAAAATTGCACTGGCATTAAAGACGGTTGGATTGATCAATATTCAGTTTGCAATCAAGAATGATAAGGTCTACATCATTGAAGCAAATCCACGCGCATCGAGAACCGTTCCGTTTATATGTAAGGCTTACGATGAACCTTATGTAAACTACGCAACGAAGGTGATGTTACGCGAGAAGAAAGTGAAAGACTTTACATTCCGTCCAACGAAGAAAGGATACGCCATTAAAGAACCGGTGTTCTCCTTCCATAAATTCCCTGAAGTAAATAAAGAGCTCGGTCCTGAAATGAAATCAACAGGAGAAGCCATCTACTTCATCGATGATTTGATGGATGATTATTTCATGAAGATTTATTCTGAACGGAATCTCTATTTAAGTAGGTAAGTAATCATAGAATTTTCCCCCCGCAGATTAAAATGCACGCTGATTTCGTTGATTAGTTGGTATTAATCTGTGGGTACCCGATCTGCGTAATCTGCAGGAAACTGAACAATTCTTTTTTCTTGCTATACATTCAAATTATCAGATCATATCACAGCCTGCAATATTTCAATATCGGCTACGACTTGTATATCAATAGGAGATCAGAGGATAGATTTTGAGGGTTTATAGCATTTGAGGATCATCAAATTGTTAATTGTCTGTGAACCCCTACCTTTGTTATCCTGTTTAACAGCTAAATAGAATAAACCATGTGGAGGTTTTTAATAATCTTAGGTCTCATTACGTACATAATCTACAAAGTAGGTTCTTTCTTTTTTCGCGCGGGTGCGGCTTCGCAAGAGCTTAACGATTTGAAGAAGAAACAAAATCAAAAAACACCAAGCCCTAAAAGGAGTAAGCTTAATGGTGGAGATTACGTTGACTACGAAGAAGTAAAATGATTTAGTTTTGAGTTTAAGGTTTCGAATGGGAGCTTCAAACTCGAAACGTTAAACTCGTAACTCGAAAATGAAAATCCATTTCCATAAATATCAGGCAACAGGCAACGACTTTGTCGTGGTGGATAACCGCCATGGAGAGTTATCGTTTACGAAAGCCCAGATTGAAAAAATCTGCGACCGCAAGTTTGGTATTGGTGCCGATGGATTAATGTTGATTGAAAAACATCCTTCATTACATTTCAATCTCGAATATTTTAATAGTGATGGAACACAAAGTCTTTGTGGCAACGGAAGTCGCGCGGCCGTTCACTTCGCGTCACAGCTGGGTTTGGTCAATGGTAAAGCTAACTTTCAGGCTTATGACGGACCGCATCAGGCTGAGTTATCATCGAATGGTATCATTCGTTTAAAAATGAATGATGTAAAAGAGGTGAAGCCAATGGGTGAAGATTTTTTTATTCATACTGGCTCTCCACACTTTATCCGTTTTGTCACCGACATCCATAACTATCCAGTTTTTGAAGAAGGAAAAAAAATCCGATACAGCGAGGACTTCAAACCGGGTGGAACGAATGTAAATTTTGCAGAACTCCATTCAAATAATACCATCACGGTTCGTACCTACGAACGTGGTGTGGAAGACGAGACGCTATCCTGTGGCACAGGTGTAACAGCGGCTGCACTGGCTGTTTCCTATCGTCAGTATTCATCGCCCGTCCAGATCAAAACCCGTGGAGGTGACCTTTCAGTAGAGTTTAAATCCAGACAGGCAGGCACATTCGAAGAAATTTTTCTGGTTGGCCCTGCCAAAATGGTGTTCGAAGGCGATTTGGTTCTATAATTGCCATCCCTGAATCTCAAAAAACAACTTAACTTTAAGCCCCTTTGGGAAAGAGTTAATTTTATCCGTTAATGGTGAAGAGCAATCCATCCACTAACCTGTAAGATTAACCATTAACGATTAACAGAGAACCGACCACGTATGCTGAAATTCATTGCCAAAATTTTCGGGACCAAATCAGAGAAAGACATCAAGGGCGTAATGCCTTTGGTTGAACAAACCAATCAAGAGGGAGAAAAGCTGAAGACCATCAGCCACGATGACCTCCGAAATGAGACAAAGAAAATTCAGGATTTTATCAATCAGGAGTTAAAAGACATTGACGATCAACTTTCCGCTCTTCATAATAAAGTAGTCAACTCACCCGAGCTGGATATAAACGATAAGGAAGCCATCTTTGCAGAGATTGATGCGCTCGAAAAAACACGTAACACTGAATTAGAGAAAGTGTTGATGAAGGTGCTTCCAAAAGCATTCGCCATTGTGCGTGAGACCGCAAGACGCTTTAAAGAAAATGAATACATCGAAGTAACGGCTCTGGATTTTGACCGTCAGTTTTCAGCAACGCATGAAAATATAAAGATATCAGGGGATAAAGCATTGTGGCATAACCAATGGATGGCAGGCGGAAACCTGATCACCTGGGACATGGTACATTACGAAGTGCAAATCATAGGTGGTATTGTATTGCATCAAGGTAAAATTTCAGAGATGGCAACGGGTGAAGGTAAAACCCTTGTAGCTACATTCCCTGCTTTTCTCAATGCGTTAGCAAAACGTGGTGTACACATCGTTACGGTAAACAATTACCTCGCGACTCGCGATAGCGAATGGATGGCGCCCATCTTCCAGTTTCATGGCATCAGCGTAGATTGTATTGATAAACACGAACCCAATTCGAACGAACGCAAAGCCGCTTATCGTGCAGACATTACGTATGGAACCAACAATGAATTTGGTTTTGATTACCTGCGTGATAACATGGCGAAAGATCCGGATGAACTTGTTCAACGTGCCCATCATTATGCGATGATCGATGAGGTTGACTCGGTGTTAATCGATGAAGCCCGAACACCGTTGATTATTTCCGGGCCGATTCCACGTGGCGATGAGCACGAGTTTTACGATTTAAAACCCCGGATTTTTAAACTTGTAGAGGCACAAAAAAAATTAGTGAACGAATATTTGAACGCCGCCAAGAAATTTATTGCTGATAACAATGAGAAAGAAGGTGGACTTTCGTTGTTCAGAGCGCATCGTGCTATGCCGAAGCACAAACCGTTAATCAAATACCTTAGTGAAAGCGGAATGAGAAATATTCTGCAGAAAACAGAAAACTTCTATTTACAAGATAATAAGCGCAACATGCCAGAGGCGGATAAGCCTTTGTATTTCATTATTGATGAAAAAGATAACAGTGTTGATCTTACAGAGAAAGGAATTGATTTGATTACAGGTGAAGGTGAAGATCCGAAATTCTTCATCATGCCTGAGATTGGAACGGAGCTTAACAAGTTAGAGAAAGACAGTTCATATGATGACACATCGAGACTTCATCGCAAAGAAGAATTGATTCGTGAGTATCAGACAAAATCGCAACGCATACATAGCGTAAATCAATTATTAAAAGCCTATACACTTTTCGAAAAAGATACTGAATACATTATAGTTGATGGCAAAATCAAAATTGTTGATGAGCAAACCGGTCGTGTGCTGGATGGCAGACGCTACTCAGACGGTTTACATCAAGCCATTGAAGCAAAGGAAAATGTAAAAGTTGAAGACGCTACTCAAACGTACGCTACCATTACGCTGCAAAATTATTTCCGCATGTATCACAAGCTGGCGGGTATGACGGGTACAGCTGAAACAGAAGCAGGAGAACTTTGGGATATTTACAAACTCGATGTTGTTACCATTCCGACCAATCGTGTTGCGATCAGAAAAGATTATGAAGATCTCGTGTACAAAACCATGCGCGAAAAATTCAATGCTTCGATTGATGAGATTGTGAAACTTACCGGTGAAGGTAGACCGGTTCTTGTTGGAACTACCTCGGTGGAAATTTCAGAATTGATCAGTCGCATGTTGCAGATCAGAAAGATTAAGCATCAGGTGTTGAACGCGAAGCAACACCAACGTGAGGCGGAAATTGTTGCTGAAGCTGGTAAGCCTGGAACGGTAACGATCGCTACCAACATGGCGGGTCGTGGTACAGATATAAAACTTACACCAGAGTCAAAAGCAGCTGGAGGATTGGCGATTATTGGTACTGAGCGCCACGAATCAAGACGTGTAGACAGGCAGCTTCGTGGTCGTTCGGCGCGTCAGGGTGATCCTGGTACAACACAATTTTACGTTTCGTTAGAAGATAACCTCATGCGTCTTTTCATGCCGGAGCGTATTGCCCGCATCATGGACAAGCTTGGTTTGAAAGAAGGTGAAGTAATTCAACACTCAATGGTGACGAGTTCAATTGAACGCGCTCAGAAAAAAGTGGAAGAGAATAACTTTGGTATTCGTAAGCGCTTGCTGGAATACGATAACGTAATGAACTCGCAGCGTGAAGTAATTTACAAGCGAAGAAAAAACGCCTTATTTGGCGAGCGTCTTGATCTCGATATTCTTACCATGTTATTTGATACAGCGGAAGACATGGTGATCAATGCAAAGAATGCAAACGACTATGACAGTCTCCGCCTTAATGCATTGACTACATTTGGTCTTGATTACGAAATCTCGAAGGATACTTTTACAAAATTTGATTCAAATAAATTAACGGATGACTTGTACAACAAGGCATTGGCACATTACACTCAAAAGAACAAAGCAGTTGCTGAAAAGGCAATGCCGATTGTAAAAGATATATTCAGAACACGTGGAGCTACAGTCGATAATATTCTGGTGCCCTTTACCGATGGTAAGAAGCAAATCGGAGTAGCGGCTAACTTAGCGAAGTGTGTGGAAACCAATAACACGGAGTTGGTGAAGTCCATGGAGAAGATGATTACCTTGGCCATCATCGATCAGCTTTGGAAAGAACATTTGCGTGAGATGGATGACTTAAAGCAATCGGTTCAGAACGCGGTGTACGAGCAGAAGGATCCGCTCTTGATTTATAAGTTCGAAGGATTTGAATTGTTCAAGCGCTTCGTTGCGAAAGTAAATGAAGAGACTATTTCATTCTTGTTGAAAGCAGATATACCGATTCAACAGCCTGATCAGGTTCAGGAAGCGCGTGCACAACGTAGTCGTGTGAAGTTGAACGAGCAGAAGGAAGAATCGAAATCATTGCTAAGCGGAGGAGGCGGGCAACAACAAGCTCAACCAAACCGACCACCACAAGAAAAGGTAATGCCTGTAAAATCAGAAAAGGTAGCCGGACGTAATGACAAGGTAAGTGTTCAATATCCTGACGGAACAGTATTGCGTGATGTGAAGTATAAAAAAGTAGAAGACGATATATTGAATAACAAGTGCATCGTAATTGATTAATTATGCAACAGCCTCGAATTTCATTTCTAATTGTCTTGATCGTTATCGTGTTGGCGAGTTGTGCTACTCAGAAAAGTAGCACAACGTCTACACAAGGAAAATATTCAGAAGATCTTTCAATCTGGCGGCCAAAAGAAGTGGAGGCGAATGTTGACAACATAAAGACAACAGCTCCGAGCGATGGAAGAAAACAGACTGCGTATGTAGAACCGAAATATGCAGTGAATAAGCAAATCGATGTTGTTTTGGATAGCATCGATCGTTACAACTTATCACGCAATTATATTGAGGGATTCACCATTCAGATTTACACAGGCTTAAAGAGAGAAGATGCTTTGTCTGCCAAGAAGCAGCTAACCAACATGCTTCCGGATATGGACGCAGAGGTTCAGTATGCACAACCTAACTTTCGGGTGAAGGTTGGTAAGTACTTCAATCGCCTTGAGGCACAACAAGATTATAGTGAGGTAAAAAGATATTTCAGCAGTGCCATTATCGTTCCGGATAAGATTGTTATAGATAAGTAGTTGAATTATAGTGAACGATCATCGTAGATGAACTTTTTTCTAAATAGATTGCTTATTACATTTTTAAATCTCTTGCGCTGTGATAAATAGTTAGAATGTGGAGTAATGATTCTGACGTTATTTCATAGATGATTCTATAATTACCCTCTATGAGTTCTCGTATATTTTCTTGATTCTTTTCTGGAACGATCCTTCCTGCCTGGGAAAATTGTTTTAAAATTTCAGTTCGATCATATAGTTTTCGTACGGTCAATTTCGCATACTTCTCAGAGCTTTCAGCAATGTAATTCCCTATATCACCTAAATCATTAAGGGCTTGATCAGTCCAGATTAACTTAACCATTTGCTGAGTTTTTCTTTCGCTTGATCCTCAGTATTGATTTTTCCTTCTTTTATTTGTTGTTGACCTTTGTCAATCTTCTCGATAATAAGGAGTCTCTCAATAATTTCATCAATTGAAAATTCTTCAGGAAGTGTTGCGATGGATTCTAGCGCTGCGGTTCTTCTCATAACTCAATGTTTATTTCAATTTAGAATTCAAATATCCGAAATCAAGTTGTCAATCGTATGATTTTCTGTATCATACTTTATCACTCCAGCGCCTTTTTAAACAAAGCAATGGCTCTGTTCCATGCAAGTTTCGCAGCAGTTTCGTTGTAACGAGTAGGCCCCGTATCGTTGTGGAAACCGTGCTGAGCGCCATCATACATAAACAGTTCATATCGAATACCTGCTTTTTTCAACGCTTCTTCATAGGCAGCAATGCCGGCATTAACACGTTCATCCAAACTGGCATAATGTAACTGAAGAGCTGCTTTAATTTTGGGTACATCTGCTGCTTCCGGTTGACGTCCATAAAAAGCAACTGCCGCTTTTAAGTCAGGAACATTCACTGCTAATTGATTGGTCATGGCACCTCCCCAACAAAAGCCAACACATCCAAATTTTTCAGTGCAATCTTTTCTTGTTTTCAGATATGCAAATGCGTCTATAAAATTCCTTTGAGTTTTGGCGGTATCGAGTTTTGTAAATAATTCTCGTGCTTGATCCGTATCATCTGGTGTTCCTCCAAGAGGTGAAAGTGCATCGGGTGCGAGCGCAATAAATCCTTCCAATGCTGCTCTTCTCGCAACATCTTCAATGTGGGGATTTAATCCACGATTTTCGTGAATGACGACAACAGCAGGAAGCTTCTTTTTCCCTTTTGGTCGCGCTAAGTAGCCTTTCATTTCAACGCCATCACTTTGATATGTAATGCGTTCGATTGTCAATCGGTCGTCATCCTGATAAATGGTCTCTGCCTTGGCATAATTAATTTCTAAAAAAGGAAGAACGGCCAATGCAGCTGCAGTACTTCCGGTAAGCTTTGTTAATTTCTTAAGAAAATCTTCGCGCGACAAAGGCTTATGTGTGTACTCATCGAAGAGGTTGATAATTCGCTGATCCATGGTGTCAATATTTTAGTGATTAAGGAAACTGTTACTCTAATGGAGATCAAAGCTTTTATAGGCAGGTGAAGTTACTGGGTGTGATTAACATGTTGTAGCATTTGATGGTTTTTTACATAAATGGTCATGATTTCATATTCTTCGCCAAAACCCAAAAATTATTAGCTTTGGCAGCGGTTGCCTGTATAGGTATCCGCTTAACCAGACGCTTTTATCATGTGGAATAAACTCGCAGAAGGAATTATCCGCTTTCGCTTGCCCTTCATTGTCCTGATTGGCCTCATCACGTTACTGATGGCTTTCTATGCTTCAAAAGTAGAGATGAGCTATGACTTCGCCCGCACGGTTCCGCCAGATGATCCGGACATGGTCTACCTCAACAAATTCAAAGAACAGTTTGGGGAAGACAGCAACATTATTGCTGTGGGTATGAAAGACAGCTCCATATATCAGCTCGAAAACTTTCAAGCTTTTCGCGAACTCACTATCAATATCAAAAACATAAAAGGGGTTGTTCAAATCGTGGCGTTGCCAAGATTGAAAATGATTTTAAAGGACACCGCCAACTCCAAATTTTATCTCTCCAATATTTTTCCTGATACCATTTCATCACAGGCTCAACTCGATACATTATTTCAGTTGATGATGGGACAAAAAGTATATTCCAGTCAACTGATTAACCCTACAAATGGTGCAATGATGATGCTGGTATCGGTGCAGAAAGAAGTGATGAACTCTTCTGCTCGTGTGGCGATGACACAGGAGTTGCTGGATGTAGGTAAGAAGTTTGAAGAAAAGACAAAGATTCAATTGCGTTATGCTGGCTTGCCTTTCATCCGCACCGTAGTAGCAAATGCCTTACGTAACGAGATGAAAATTTTCCTCATTGCATCAGCCATTGTTACCGGATTGATCATGTTTGTTTTCTTCCGATCATTCCGTGCTGTACTTTTTTCGATGATCATTATTGGAATATTGGTGATATGGGTGTTGGGGACATTGGTGCTGTTTGGATTTAAGATCACATTGTTGAGCGGATTGATTCCACCGGTTATTGTCACGATCGGGATTACGAATGCTATTTACCTGTTGAATAAGTATCACCTTGAGTTCGCTAAGACAACAAATAAAATTGAAGCCATTACCGCTGTGGTTCGCAAAATGGGACTCGCCATGTTTCTTACTAACCTCACCGTTGCCATCGGCTTCCTGACTTTATTAGCAACAGACATAACCATTCTTCGCGAGTTTGGTATTGTGGCAGGTATTAACATTATGGCGTTGTTCTTTGTCAGCCTTATAATGATGCCAAGTATATTCTATTGGCTGCCTATTCCATCTCAGAAACACTTGAAGCACTTGAATTTTAAAATAATGGGTGCTTTCCTGAGACAGGTAGATGTAATGGTACATCGCCATCGCTCTTGGATTTATATTGTTTCCGTTGTCATTGCCGTCATTTCGGCTTATGGAATTTCAACTTTAAGATCGGTGTCGTTTATGGTGGATGATGTTCCGGAAGAAAGTCAGGTGAAGAAAGATTTGAAATTTTTTGAAGCCAACTTCAGCGGTATCATGCCTCTGGAAATGGTGATTGAATTCAAAACCAAAAAGAGAAGACCGGTACTCGATGTAAAAAATTTAGCAAAGGTAGAAGAGTTTGAAAATTTCTTAGACTCGATAACCGTGATGTCAAAACCCGTTTCAGTGTTGAGTTTTTTCAAAGCAGCCAAGCAAGCTTTTTATAATAACAATCCTGAGAGATTCTCATTGCCAACGAAAAACGAAGGTGCTTTTATTTTACGCTACATGAAAGGACAGTCGGATGAAACCGGTGTATTCAAATCATTTGTGGACACTACGTTTACAAAGATGCGCATCTCTGTTCAGATTGCCGATATCGGGTCAGTAAAGCTAGATTCGCTGGTGCATGATGTAATAGAGCCGAAGATGCAATCCATTTTTGTTTCAACGGAGAAAGATTCTGTCATTACTTCCATCACTGGCTCTACTAAAATTTTTATTAAGGGAAATAAATTTTTGATCGCCAACCTGAAAGAAAGTTTAATACTGGCGATCATACTCATTACGCTATCGATGGCTTTTCTATTTGCCAATGTGCGAATGATCATCATTTCACTCGTGCCTAATATCCTGGCGCTGATGATTACTGCAGGGTTAATGGGCTACTTTAATATTCCACTAAAGGCGAGCACAGCGTTGATCTTCAGTATCACATTTGGTATTTCGGTTGATAACTCCATTCGTTTCCTGGCGAAGTATCGACAGGAGATTTTGGCGAATAACTTTTTTATTCCGGTTGCGGTGAGTGATAGCATCCTGGAAACAGGAAAAAGTATTATGTACACATCGATTGTCCTTTTTGCAGGCTTTATCATTTTTGCATTCTCTTCTTTTGGTGGAACCATTGCCTTGGGAGTACTTACCTCTACCACTTTAGTAATCTCCATGTTTACCAATTTGATTTTGCTTCCGGCCCTGATCATGACCTTCGACAAACCCAAACGGAAAAAAGATCACATGCTGATTGATGATTTCGATTCTTCTTTTTATGGCGAGCACGAAGACGAAGAAATTGATCTTAGTAAAATTAAGATTCATGATCGGAGTGGGTCTGCGGAATAAATGATGGTTTAATTTCACATTAGGTATCATGAAAAAAATATTGATAACAGCAATAGCATTTGGACTCCCATTTGGATTAGCGATGGGTGTTTTTAATTCTGCTATTAATTGGGAATTGAATCCGAGGGCTATCCTTACAGGAATTATAGGCGGGCTTGTAGCTGGGGTTGCGTTTGCTATTGCGATGAAATATATGGCAAACAATCTTTTTAAAAGTATTTCCATCGAATTAACGGAAGATGAAAAATTAATCAAAGAGGGTGGAGCAAATCACATTAAGGGCAAAGAAGGTGTAGGTGGAAAATTGGTACTAACAGATAAGCGGCTAATATTCAAATCGCACAATCTGAATATTCAAAATCACGAGCAAGCGTTTCACTTTAACGATATTCAATCTTTACGAGATGCTAAGAGTTTATTTGTTTTGAAAAATAAACTTGTGCTTGAACTTTTAAATAAAGAGTTACACAAATTTATTGTTGATGAACCTGAGTTGTGGGTTAAAGAAATTGAATTGATGAGAAACAGCAAATCTGTTCAAGATTAACACACAACATGGACTCAACCCTTCTAAGCTTTTGTATAAAGAGAATGAAACCAGAAATTGAGCCCTCTCAATGGATTAGTCTGGAATTTTTATTTCGCTAAACACCAATTTCTCCGCTGGTGGACTCTTTACCAAAAAGAAATATCTTTGCGCCTTACTTAAAACCGTAGTTCGGGAAATCTACCTCTTTTCGTCAAAATGGCCGGCAAATACAACGAATACAAAGCACTGAATTTCGCGCAGATCGCGGGTGAAATCCTCGAATTCTGGAAGAAAGAAAAGGTTTTTGAAAAATCAGTATCCAATCGCGAGGGTGCTCCCACCTTCACGTTCTACGAAGGCCCTCCTTCGGCCAATGGAACCCCGGGCATTCATCACGTGATGGGCCGCACCGTAAAAGATGTTTTCTGCCGCTATAAAACCCTCAAAGGCTTTCAGGTAAAACGCAAAGGTGGCTGGGATACACATGGCTTGCCTGTGGAACTCCAGGTTGAAAAACAACTGGGTATCACCAAAGATGATATCGGCAAGAAGATTTCGATTGAGGATTACAACAAGAAGTGCCGAGAAACGGTGATGATGTATAAAGATCAGTGGGACGACCTGACCGTGAAAATGGGATATTGGGTTGACCTCGAAAATCCTTACATCACCTACGAAAAAGAATACATCGAATCCATCTGGTATATACTAAAGGAGTTTTACAAGAAGGGTCTGTTATATAAGGGCTACACCATTCAGCCGTACTCACCATCGGATGGCACAGGTTTAAGTTCACACGAACTGAATCAACCTGGCTGTTACAAAGATGTGAAAGACACCTCCATCGTGGCACAGTTTAGTGTGAAGCGCGATGTGAAATCAGATTTTTTATTCAAGAGCACAGATAAAAATATTTACATCCTTGCCTGGACCACCACACCGTGGACCCTTCCATCGAATACATCGTTGGTAGTTGGTGAGAAGATTAATTATGTACAGGTAAATACATTCAATCCATACACCTTCAAACCAGTAAGTGTTGTATTGGCGAAAGATCTTGTTGGAAAATATTTTTCTGAAAAGAACAAAGACCTGAAGCTTGAAGAGTACAAGTCAGGGGATAAGGTAATTCCATTTAAGATCGTTCAAGAGTTTAAAGGAAAAGATTTAGTAGGCATCCGTTACGAACAGTTGATGCCTTATCTCCAACCCTTGTATGATGGAGAAAAAGCGTTTCAAGTAATCGCTGCAGATTTTGTTACAACTGAAGATGGAACAGGTATTGTTCACTCCTCGCCAACATTTGGTGCAGACGATTTTCGTGTATCGAAACAAAATGGAATTCCACCGCTCACTATTAGAGATGAGATCGGAAATGAAACACCCACTGTTGATAAGAAAGGTAAATTCATCAACGTCATCGGAGAAAAACTAAAAGAGGGTGTAGCAAAGTATAACATCAAAACACATAAGCCTCTTGGAGCTGATGATTTTTATGTAAAGAATTATACTGATGAAGATGAAAACCATCCTGACTACAAAAACACGGATGTTATTATCTCTATCATACTCAAAGAAGAAAACAAAGCATTCAAAGTAGAGAAGTACGAACATACCTATCCGCATTCATGGCGTACCGATAAGCCTGTGTTGTATTATCCATTGGATGCATGGTTCATCAAAACCACGGCATTGAAAGATCGCATGGTGGAGTTGAACAAAACCATCAACTGGAAACCTGAATCAACCGGAACAGGAAGATTTGGAAACTGGTTAGAGAATTTAGTAGACTGGAATTTATCGCGTTCCCGTTTTTGGGGAACACCACTCCCAATCTGGAGAACAAAAGATAACAAAGAAGAAATTTGCATCGGTTCGATTGATGAACTGAAAACGGAAGTTGAGAAAGCGCGCAAAGCAGGAATTGCAAATGTGAAGTTTGATACCTCGAAAGCTGATTTCGATTTACATCGTCCATATGTAGATGAAATTATTCTGGCAAGTTCTACTGGCGAGCCCATGTATCGCGAAACCGATTTGATTGATGTGTGGTTTGATTCGGGAGCGATGCCCTATGCACAATGGCATTATCCATTCGAGAACAAAGGAGATTTTGATCAGAGCTATCCAGCCGATTTTATCGCTGAAGGTGTAGATCAAACGCGTGGTTGGTTCTTTACTCTTCACGCCATCGCAGTAATGTTGTGTGACAGCGTGGCCTTTAAAAACGTAATCTCCAACGGACTTGTATTAGACAAGACTGGAAATAAAATGTCAAAACGGAAAGGTAATGTTGTCAATCCGTTTGAAGCGTTAGAGCAATACGGTCCTGATTTAGTGCGATGGTACATGATTGAAAATGCACCTCCATGGGATAATCTCAAGTTTGACTTTGATGGTATTACAGAAGTGCAACGTAGATTTTTCGGCACGCTTCAAAATACCTATTCCTTCTTCGCGCTGTATGCGAACATCGACAACTTCGTGAAGGATGAGATGAACAATGTATCTCACGATCAGTTAAGTAATTTGGATCGTTGGATTATTTCAAAACTTCAGTCACTCATTGTTGAAGTAACGAGCGCATTCGATGCGTATGAACCTACACGTGCTGCACGCGCAACACAAGAATTTGTTAACGATCACCTCTCTAACTGGTATGTGCGCTTAAATCGTAAGCGCTTCTGGAAAGGTGAAATGTCGGATGATAAAAAGATTGCGTACGAAACATTGTACGAATGTCTTTTGGTAACAGCACAATTGATGGCCCCGATCGCACCATTCTATGCAGAGTGGTTGTATAAAAATCTCACTGATAACATTCGCGATAAAGCTGTTAAGAACAACACACCACTACGTCACATTTCAGCTCACCTTACTGATCTGGTACAAGCAGAACCAAATCGCATTGATGCTGAGTTAGAACAGTCGATGGAATATGCACAGCGTATTTGCTCCCTTGTTCACTCTATTCGTAAGAACGCAAAGATAAAAGTACGAACACCACTTTCACGAATTTTACTTCCAGTGCTCGATGAGAAATTTGCGAGTAGAATTAAAGGAGTAGAAGATATTATTCTTGCGGAAGTGAACGTCAAGTCAATCGAATACATTGACGATGCATCTGGAGTATTGGTGAAGAAGGTAAAACCGAACTTTGCAAAACTCGGAAAACAATACGGTCCGAAAATGAAAGAAGTTTCTGCTGTGATCAATGCGCTCACAAAAGAAGAGATCAGTACCATCGAGAAAAAGGGAACGCTTACGAAGGATGGTTTTGATTTAGTGTTGGAAGATGTATTGATTTCATCCGAAGATATTCCGGGTTGGTTTGTTGTATCAGAAGGCGGCATAACGGTTGCGCTTGATATTACCATAACAGAAGAATTGAAGAAAGAAGGTATTGCCCGCGACTTCGTGAGCCGTGTCCAAAACCTACGTAAAGAAATGGGTATGGAAGTGCTGGATAAGATCAGCATTGAAGTAGAAAAAAATGGTGAAGCAATGAGTGTTGCACTTACGGAATTTAAAGACTACATCAGCACCGAAACACAAGCGCTTAGCTTAGAATTGAAAGACGAAGTTACTGATACCACCGATGTGGATATGGATGAGTTTGTATTGAGGGTGAAAATTAGTGTGAAAAAGTAGGAATAGTCCGTAGTCAACAGTCAATGGTCCATAGACTATCGACCATTGACTATTTAACCAGTTGAATTAGAAATGAAAACGTACAAATATTTTTTACTTGCTCTTCTCATCATTGCGCTTGATCAAGCCTCGAAGTTATTGGTTCACCATTACATGTACTTGCACCAGGAGATTACGATAATTGGTAATGAGATACATGGATTCAAATTGCATTACTTGCTTAATCCAGGTATGGCATTTGGTATTCGGTGGAACAATGAGTTTGGTAAACTGACGTTGACTTTGTTCCGCATCATTGCTATGGTAGGTATTGGTTATTATTTAGTGAAGATGGCCAAGCGCGGGGTTCACTCTGGCTTTCTGTACTGCATGGCATTGATATTAGGAGGAGCTGTAGGTAATGTAATTGACAGTACGTTTTACGGAGTATTCCTTAACAATCATCCTGTTAACTCACCAACACCATGGTTTCACGGACAAGTGATTGACATGTTATTTTTTCCGCTTTTTAGTTTTGATTGGCCTGAATGGCTACCGTTTGTTGGTGGTGGAGATTTTATGTTCTTCAGTCCGGTGTTTAACATTGCTGACTCTTCCATTTTTATAGGTGTAGCAATTATCTTACTATTTCAGAGAAAGTTTTTTGGAGATAAACATCAAGGCAATATTCCCTGGTCAAGCACAGATCCATTTTCTACAGAAAATAAAGTTGATGAAAATGAGGTGAAGGAAACTCCTGCAACGGAAACTCCTGAGAATACTCCTTTGTAATAAAATATTTACTTTATTACACGAACCCTGTTTTTTCTTCCTTGCCACAATGCTTCTTTTCGAACAGCATCGTGAATGCTGGCGTTTACTTCATAGCCCACTAATAAAACAATGGTGATCAGTTGAATCCATACCATGATGGCGATTAGCACACCGATCGATCCGTATACTTTATTGTACGTTGAAAAGTTGGATACATAAAAGGAGAAGCCATAGGACACCAGCATGCAAAGTATAGTTGCTAGGAATGAACCAATAGAAAAGAATCTCCAGTTATAATGAATGGCCGGGCCAAAGTAATAGATGGTAGCAATAGCAATAAAAAAGACCACAAAAATCACAACGAAGCGAATGGCAAAAAGTAAAAACACAGCGAAGTCGCTTAGGTTTATCCACGATAGTGTTGTGATGTAGTCTAGTACGACTTGGCCAACAATCAGCAAGATCATGGCCAGGAAAAGTACAAATGTTAAGTTAAAGGTGAGGCCTGTGGCAATGACCCTCATCTTAATAGCTCCCCTGTTTTCAATCGTGCGATAGCTGGCATTAAAAGCACGCATCAGCGCCATCATTCCATTGGTCGATAAGAACAGAGCAAACAGAAAACCAATGGACAACAGCCCTCCCCGTTGATTGCTCAGAATATCCAACACGGTTGACGAAACAACATCCACCATGCTGACCGGCATTTGAGCACTGAGAAATTGAAGAATGCTTTCCTTATTAATTTCAGGAAAGTATTCTGTGAAATAAGGGATTAACGTAAACAGAAAAATAATACCTGGAAATACAGCGAGTATAAAGTTATAGGCAACACCATTGGCGCGATCCAGAATTTCATTATCTCCTAAATTCTTAAGAAGTATGCGGAGGATTTTATAGAGGGATATGTTGTCGTGTTTTTTAAACTGCACCTTTTTCATCCAATTAAGGGCAAGGCGTCCGGGACTCCATTGCAGGATGAATCGTTTGTGTTTAAACTTCATGGGAAAAATGGTTGCAATATTTTTTCCATCTTTTGCGGTGGTCGACACGGACGGTTTGTATGCTGATCAACAAATGCCAGTTTGGTTTCACCTTGATGAATTAGCGTATTCTCTTCATTGAAGATTTCGTATTCAAATATAATCCGCACGGATGGTTTCTCCCGAATGGTAGTGACGATGCGAAGCAGTTCGTCGTATCGTCCTGGTAAAAGGTAGCGCGATTTATTTTCAAGTACAGGCATGATAACACCCATGGCTTCAACCTCTTTATAGGTTACTCCTAATTGCCGCAGCGCTTCTACACGTGCCACCTCATAATACATGGCGTAAAATCCGTAATACACATAACCCATTTGATCGGTCTCACCATAACGTACACGAATGCTGGTTTCAGATTGATACACGTTATTTTTTATTTAATGCAGCACCTTTGCGTTGCTCGATGGTCAGGGCACGCTGATACTTAGCGGCATTCTTCATGTGTTCTGCATAACTGTTTGTAAAGTTATGTCGACCAGAAAAATCTTCCTTAGCACACATGTAGTAGTAATTTGTTGGTGCGTAATTCAACACGGCATCGAGCGAATTAATTTCAGGCATGTTGATCGGACCAGGAGGCAGGCCAGGATATTTATAGGTATTGTAAGGTGAATCGATTTCTTTATGTTCGTTCAGAACGCGCTTCAATGAAAAATCACCCACAGCAAAAACCAAGGTAGGATCAGCTTGCAGGGCAATTCCTTTTTTCAAACGGTTCATGTATAAGCTGGCAATGACAGGCGCCTCATCCTCACGAATGGATTCAGCCTGAACGATGGACGCAAGAATTGATACTTCGATAGGGGTGAAGCCAATCTTCTTTGCTTTCTCTTTGCGTTCGTCATTCCAGTAATTTTCGTACTCGTCGTGCATTTTTTTGATTAGTGCATCCGGCGCAACATTATAATATACTTCGTATGTGTTGGGTATGAACATGGTCATTACATTATCTTTTGTAAAACCATACTTATTGTTCATTGCAAAGGAAATGAGTGCAGCTTCAAATTCTTCTGGCTTCATGCCGGTGTTCTTTGTTATTTTCTCAGCCAAGTCGCGTATTAACCGGACATTGTTGAACGTAATACGAACGGGCTCCTGCTTTCCTGACTTCAATACCTTCAGCGCCATTAGGTTGGTCATGTTGGAGCGAAGAATGTAACGACCTGGTTTTATTTCTTCATCGTACCCGGTAATGCGGGCAAGAAAACTAAATGAAATTAGATCCTGAATGTATTGGCCTTCATGCAGTTCTTTTTGAACGTCTTTAAACGAAGCACCTTGTTTTACAATAAAGAGCCGGTCATCCTTTTCGACCAGAATATTGGGTGTGTAAATAATCTGGTAGGCATAAAATGTAAAAGAAATACCTAAAACTGAGGCAAGAAGAAAAAGAACTAAGCGTTTGCTGATTTTCATAACTAGTGTATCCGATCCAAAAATAGTAAAACGTTGGGTATCGGGTAATGGTTGAGGGTTAATAGTTATTCAGAAATCGGGGAATAGTTGTTGGATGATAGTTGTTGGTTGCTCGAAAGGGAGGCTTCAATGGGTAAGTCTTCGTTTATTTCGGATTGGTTATCGAAGTAAATTAAGAAAATGAAAAGACTTAAAGTTGTTCTTAAAACTCAATTCGATAGCTAAAAATCGGTAGCAAGCCTACCTGATATTTTACGTGAATACTTTGCGATATAGAGTTATAAAAAAAGTAGGCCGCATTGCTATGATTGGTAACGTTTTGAATATCCAATCTCCATTCGGTAGAGTATCGGAGCTTGTTTCTTCTGTAAACGAGTTGAAGATCAGTACGAAAATAATCGGGTAGTTGAGGATTGAAGGCATTCTCCCAATCGTACACTTGATGCCCTTCTTCCATGGACTTTTCCAAATCAATAGGCACGTATCGCTTACCTCCTGCGCCTGTAATCTTCATGTTCAAACCTAAGATGTCGCGATTATTGCTTAATCGAAATTCTTTCCCTAACAACAAATGAAAATTATAATTTCCGTTGTAGGATGTATTGCGCTCTTGCTCATCTGCCACTCTGAATTTAGATTGATATAGCGATCCGTTTAATTGATAATAGAAATTTTTTGAGAACGATTTTCCTGCCGAAATCTCAATGCCATAATTTCTTCCCTTCCCATTGTTCAATAAGGTGTCCGTAATAAAGCCTGAGTCTTCATTAATTGTGCTGTACATCGAAGAAGGATCGGATTGGACGGGAGCATTATACAACTGCTGATAGTACGCCTCCACTTTGAATGTATGACCGTGACCCAATGATTGCTCATAGCCCACAACGTAATGATCAGCACGTGTAAAACCAAGATTCTTATTGATCTGCACTTCATCTCCACCCGTTTGATGATCGCGTGCAAGATAGTACTGGAGATTTTCAATGCGACTATGCTTTCCATAACCAACACTAAATGTTTTATCAGATGCTACCTGCCAACGAATACCTGCGCGCGGTTCAATGGCATAATCTTTTGTTAATCCAAACTGAATAAAGTGAACACCATATACACCCAGCAACGTGGAAGTAAAATTTTGCTGTGCTGTTAAAAATGCTTGCGTTATCCCTGTGTTATTCTGTTCCTGAAAATTTATAATTTCCTGGTAAGCCTGATTGCCTGGATCTAGGTTACGCAAATAGAAATTGTAGAAAAGTCGGCTATAGATTATGCCACCTTTCAAAAAAAATCGCTCCGTTATTTTTCGATCTGCAAGAAGAGAAGTGCGCGCATACGATTTGTGATAGTTCTCTTCTATTTTTAATGAGCCTGAGTCTAAGCCCAATACTTCATTGTAATTTGAGATACCTGTACCAGACCATGATACAGCAGAAGTAATTGAGGTATTATCATTTACTATTTTCTGATAGGTAATTCCTACAATACCCATGTTTGAATTATCGTGCGCTAAGGTGTTGATATTTTCCTGATTGGATTTACTAAGGCCTCCAATACCAAACACAGAAAAACGTCCATTCTTAGTCGTGAGAAAATCCATTTTAAAAGAAAAGTCCTGGTAGTTTTTATATTCTCCTGCATCATTCAAATCAACACCAAGCTTATCCAGAATATTCAAGGTAGAGTACCTATAATTAATCAGATAGGAAGAACGATTTTTATTGCTGAATGGCCCTTCAGTAGAAGCTTCAACTCCAAGCAAGCCGGCTTGAAAAGAATGTTCTCTTCGTTCGTTGTTGCCGCTTCTCAATTTCATATCAAACACAGCAGACAATGCATTGCCATACAGAGCAGGAAACGCGCTCGTTAAAAAATCAGAGTTGTCGATAATGTTACTACTGAGTACACTAACAATACCATTGGAGGAGCCTTCTGTCGCGAAGTGATTTGGATTTGGAACTTCGATGCCATCAACACGCCAAAGCACACCACGTGGAGAATTTCCTCGTACAATCAACGCATTGCTTTCATCACTGGCATTCGTAACACCTGCAAAACTGGAAGCCATGCGTGAAGGGTCTCCTAAGCTTCCTGCATATCGTTTCGTTTCTTCAACAGTGAAGGAATGCCCGCTTACAACGGTCGTCTCTGATGTATTGCTTTGATCATTTTGTTTTGCGATTACAACTACTTCTTCCATCGTTGTGACGGATTCCATAAGTTTTATTTCCAGCACAAGTTCTTTCCCTGTCCCCAGTAAAATATTCGACAACGTTCTTGACTGATAACCAACAGATGTAATCTGAATGGTCGTGCGTCCTACAGGCACATTGGGGATTTTAAATTTCCCATCTGCCTCTGAAGTTGTACCGAGCAATGGATTGGTGTCAACTGCAATAATGTTAGCACCGGGTATTGGAAAGTGTGTGTATTGATCTACTATTGTTCCCCGCACCGTTTGCGAGAGTGGTGCTGGTGCTTTTCGGAAAATGATGCGACCATTCGTATACTTATACTCAATATTAAAATTAGCCAGCAATATTTTCAATACTTCTTTAAGCTCCTGCTCTGTAGCTGTAAGACTAACTAATGCATTAACGGGTACGACATCATCACTATATGAAAATTCAGCTTCGGAAATTTTGCTGATTGTTGATAGCGCTTCTTCTAATGTTACATTCGAAAAGTTTACGGTAATTTTTTTATCTAAACCATTGGATTGAGCTGAAGCCCACCATATCGGAAGAATTGTAAGGAATATGGTTAACGATTTCATCATAGATTGCTGCAAGATTTGCTATTAAAATAAATTTCAACAGCCCTCCCCATCAAACGTATACTTCTTGTTTTGATGAACAATATTTAAATTCAAAGCAATGCTGATGGCTTCAATGACCTCTTCCAATGTAGGATCATTAAATGAACTGGTAAACCTACATTTTTGTAAATCTGGATTTTTAACGGTGATGGAGATTTGAAAATACTTCTCGAGCGTTTCAGCTACCTCTGTCAAACTTGTCTTCTTAAAAATCAGTTGCTTATTTTTCCAGGCGATGTGATTTGGATTTGTTTCTGTACTGCGTGAAAGAATGTCCGTCTTTTTATTTAAAATACCTTCCTCTCCTGGTGACAGTATAATAATTTTATCTCTATCATCGGCAAGACTTACTTTCCCTGTGACTACATAAACTTCATTTTGATTTTCATTTTCATAAGCCCTCACGTTGAAGGACGTTCCCAAAACCTTTATTTCGCTCTTATCGGCTCGTATAACAAAAGGCTTATCAGGATTGCGCGTCACTTCGAAGAAGCCTTCTCCTGACAATTCAATAAGACGTTCAGTATTGAAATCAGAAGCGTAGGTAATTTTACTTTTTTCATTCAACCAGACTTTTGATCCGTCCGGAAGTGTAAACTGTATTTTCTCCGCCCCACTTTCTTTTACAATTGTTTCCGTTTTGAATGCTACCTGGTAGAGTAAGAAAGAACAAACGATCAAAAGTGTTACGGATGCAGCAACTTTAAATACAAGTGATCGATAAGGAGAAAGCACTTTGATCTTTTTGTCTTCCTGATCCAACTTAGATTCCAGTTTTTCTAGCTCAACTACGGAATCAAAATCGGGAAACGATTTAGAATCACCTAACGTCCATACTTGTCGATAATCCTCCAGCGCTTTCTTGTTCTCTACGGACTGTTCAGTCCAGCGAGCAAGTTGTTGTTGCTCGTCCGCAGTAGCTGTGCCGGAAAGTAATTTCAGTATCAGTTGGTCGTAAGGTTCGGTCATGAAAGTATTACGCTTCGATTAAATGAATATCAAATGTAATGGTATCAACATCATTTGCATCTTTCCCAATAGTTAAAATTCTTTCGTTGGCTTTAGGATCGCTTGCCCATGGATCAGTATTAATAAAGGGATCTTCCTTAAAATAAATCTGAGAGACCAATTCGCGATGACCCGGAGCTGTAATCCGGAAATGTATGTGACTTGGCCGATAGGTACTTCCATTCAAATACCTGCCCGGAATAATGGTTTTAAATTTATAGATACCATCCGAAAGAGTTTGATATTTCCCTCGAAACAAAAATTGCTCAGAATTATCGTACGCACCTTCCGCATCAGCATTCCAGATTTCAACAACGGCTTCGGGAAGTAAAACTTCACAATGACTAAAAACTTTACCCTCAATAATTAATGGTAGTGTTTCTACACCTGCAGGAACAATATTTTCACCAAGCGGTGCACCGGCTTTATAGTAAGGGCCGAGGATGTCTGCTGTTGTTTGGCAACCATTGATTGAATCATCCTTATCATCATTGTCCTTGCATCTATTGAAGACAGGAATTGTAACAGCAATTGCGAATAATGAGGAGGTCTTAATGAAATTTCTCCGATTGATTTTATTTGTAATTATCTTATTCATTCTATCCATTTCAGTTTCACCACAACCTAAAACAAGGTGGCTAGTCCAAAATCGCAAAGAAGCTTTTCAATACCTGAATTATTTTACTCATGTGGTGTAAATTTCAGCAGAGAGATGTCCAAATCACCAAACATCAAGGAAGGATAAGGGTAGTAGGCGTAAATCTCACCTATACCATTTGCATAGTAATGTAATGTTGAATAGTTCAATACATATTCTTCACCATCCTGATAATAATAGTTTACTTCAATTTCCATGACGGATTGATATTCAATGTTATTGAACGTCCTAGAAGAATTCAAAGACTTCACTGTATACTCCGTTACATTCGTACTATCATTTTTATAATGGCGCCAAGTAGTATTGAGCGTAGCATTGTCATCTAAGAACAAGTACTCTTTCGAAAAACCACCGTACAATTCGTGATTTCTTCCGTAGTATTTGCCATCTTCCTTCCGTAGTACCTTCACTAGTGATCCGTGCGGATCAACGACCTTCTTGTAATCTAAGTCTTCGATTGTTGTATCTCCCTTTAGGAGGTTTATTGTAGTATCTGACCACGAAAGTGTTGCCGGATCATCATTGGAAAAAAGTTTTCTAAGGTACTTCCATTGGCTATTCTCGGCCATTGGGAAATAGTCTGCTTCAATTTTACTTTTCATTTCTTCTGTTTCACATCGAATCAGAAGACCACCCAATAGGATAACAAGAATAAGGCTGATTGCTCTCATAGTTTCTGCATTTATGAGTAAGACAGGCGCGACTCCACGTTCCTCCCCCATAGCACAAATTATTTTTGCCTCACTAAAGAACTGTCAATATCGGGAGGAGAAGCAAGGGTAAGTAATCCTTGAGGGCTTCGCGAAGGAGCTTCAATGCCTTCATCATTTCTTTTTCCACAGCCTTCAAAGAAATATCAAGGCTTTCGGAAACCTCTTTATAGCTCATCTCCTCAAAGCGTATTAAAGTAAAAACTGCTTTTGTTCTTAACGGTAAATTGTCAATGGCATGATCGACCCGTGTTGATAACTCATCCAAAGATTGTTGTTGATCAGCTGTATTTTCGGCAACATGGATAAATGTAGAGTCTGTTGCATCAAGTGATGTGAATCTGTTTTTGCTTTCGATGTGATTCAGGGAATTATTGACAACCGCTCTTTTGAGATAAGCCTCCAGTGAATACTGGATGTTTAATTCTTTTCGGTTTCGCCAGAGCTTTATAAAAACTTCTTGTACAACATCCTTTGCTTCTTCCGGATTGCTAACGATCCGCAATGAAATTCTACACAGCAAAACATGATATTTTAGAAAAATCGTATTGATAGCAGAACGATCGTCCGCTTTTAATAGTGCAATAAGATTTTTTTCATCTGAGGTAGTCACAGAAGCTCCTTTGAATCAAAGAAAGGAAAAAGGTTAGTAAACAACAATTCATGATCTGATGAGTTGATTAGGTAATTCGGTTATGATATGAGTGAACAGAAAAGTTTGGCAAAATCATCGAATCAACTCATCAACGAATTAATCGTCAACTCTCCTCCTTAAAGTAAATCTTATAAAAATGCTCACCCCTCGCTTCATCATATCCCTTTTCAATTAACTCTCTATTTCCGTGAATGTAGATGTGGAAGTTCTTGTCCAGCTTTAATACACTTTTAAAAATGCGGGCCTGACGTTTTACTGCGTGCACTGAAATTTCAAACGAGTCAACAATTTCTTCACCAAAATTCTTTTCAAATTTTCGGAATGATTGAATGACATCGGCATCAGCCAATACTTCTACTTCAAACTCGCGTTGATCAAATTGTTCGCGCGATTTGAAAAAGTTCATCGAACGATTTAGCAAATCAATCTGATCGGCTTTTGAAACGCTGAATTCTTCATCGAGCTGATCCGCTACATATTGCTTCGTCAGATTCATGAAGTTGTGCGTATGATGAAACGCATCTGACCATGGCTTTACATTCAGAAAGTTTTGCCTCCAAAATTGTGCATCAGCCTGATTGGCATTGTCGACCAATAATATTTTATATCCTGCTTCGCTTTCTAAATTCAAAATTAAACAGCCTTTATCCAGCTTCTTGATGTTCGTACCTTCATCGGCATTCAATTTAAAATTACCTTTCGATGCTTTCAGTTTAAGGTAGGTGTCTTTATTCTCTGATTTAAAAATTCCAATGGCATCCACAATCGTGTTCTCAATATTCACACCCTCAATATGAGCTACGTAAAAATCTCCTGCTTTAATATTGGGATGTTGTGAAGCTTCAAACAAGTGCTTCGCCATATTAACAGAATGCACATGAAGACTTTCGTGATTTGAAAAAATCTCTGCGGCAAACTGGTAAATCGGATTGAGCGCAAAGTCCTCGTTCGAAAATGTGAAACTGTAAAACTCAGGCGTTTTAAAGTTGGATAGAAAATAGGTAAGTAAAAGTTCATTTACTTTATCATCATCCAAAATCAACGACTCTTCCGAAAGTTCTAAAGCTTCTTCCTTACCCCTGTTGCCTACAATGTGAACGGAGGCTTGGTTAATTTTACTCTGCGATGCGTTGATCACTGGATAATATTGAAACCCGTGTATGGCACCAATACCTTCGGGATGTGAATACCTTCTTTCGTTTGATTGTTTTCCAAAATGGCAGCAACAATACGAGGCAATGCAAGTGCGCTTCCATTTAAGGTATGGAGTAATTGCATTTTACCTTCTTTGGTTTTGTAACGCAGCTTCAACCGATTGGCTTGGAACGTTTCGAAGTTACTTACAGAGCTTACTTCCAACCACCGTTGTTGCGCAGCAGAGAAAACCTCCAGATCGTATGTCATCGCAGAATTGAAACCCATGTCGCCACCACAGAGTAAAAGTTTTCGGTATGGCAATTCTAATTTCTCCAATAGACTTTGAACGTGTGATGTCATTTCTTCCAACACATCATAGGATTCTTCTGGCTTTCTGATCTGAACAATTTCTACTTTATCAAATTGATGAAGGCGATTTAATCCACGGACGTGCGCACCCCAGCTTCCGGCTTCGCGTCTGAAGCATGGTGTGTATCCTGCATTTTTTATCGGAAGATCATTTTCATTTACAATTACATCGCGATATAAATTCGTAATAGGTACTTCTGCGGTAGGTATTAGATAAAGTTTATCTTCACCTATATAATACATTTGGCCTTCTTTGTCCGGAAGATTTCCCGTGCCATAACCAGAAGTTTCATTTACAACGATTGGCGGCTGCACTTCTTTATAACCTTTCGCTTCGGCTTCGTCTAAGAAGAAATTGATTAGAGCGCGCTGAAGTTTTGCACCTTTGCCTTTGTAAACAGGGAAACCTGCACCAGCAATTTTATTTCCGAGCTCAAAATCGATGATGTCATATTTCTTAATCAACTCCCAATGAGGTAATGCATCGGCATACAAAGTAGGTATGGCGCCATGTTCATAAACATTGATATTGTCATCTGCACCCACACCTGCTGGAACTTTATCATGCGGAACGTTCGGAATTTTATACAGTAGTTCGATTTGTTTTTTATCGTACACTTCAAAATCAGCTTCAAGCGTTTTTACCTTGTCTTTATCGGCCGCCACCTGGGCACGAAGAGCGGTAGCTTCATCAGCTTTACCACTTTTCATCAAATCGCCAATGGCCTTGGCATCCGTATTCGACTTGGCCTTGATTTCGTCCAGTGTTTTTTGGGTATCGCGCCTCAATTGATCATTATCGATGATCTGGCGGATCAATGATTCACCATCTTTAAAGTTCCGCTTGCGTAAACCTTCCAGTATTTTCTCTTGTTGTTCGCGGATGACGGCCAGTTGTAGCATATTTGGTTTTTGTTAAAGGCATCAAAATTAGTTTTTTTGAATCTTCATCCACGAAGAAGCGAGCAATAAAATATTTTCTATAATTGGATACTATTCAAAATTCGGCTATAATTGCAGGGTCATACGGCTTTATCAACTGGCCCTCTGCAAATAAATCCGGATTTTTTTACTTGTCGAATCTCAACAATTACAATTCAATTTGTTCTGGTAACAAAAAATCAGCGTTGTCCTGATTGATCTAGTATTCAAACCAAATCATTTTAAAACACAACTCATCTTCTAACACATCATGTACACTATTGACGATCTGAATGTCAGACTTCTTTCTGAATTGAAAGAAATTGCGGAAGGAATGGGCGTAAAAAACGCCAAGAAGCTTGCCAAGCAAGACCTCATCTACAAAATCCTTGATCAACAAGCGCTATCGCCAGAGGCTGCTGCAGTTGAAGTTAAACCTGCCAAAGTCGCAACACCACCACCTCCTGCCGAACCAAAAGAAGGTGAAGAACGTAAGCTCCGTCCACGCAGACGCGAGAATGTAGCACCAGCACCCGTAGAAAAAATAGATATGGAATTACCACCCGATGACGAGTTGGATTCCATCAACCTTGAATTTGATCGTTCGCTTGTCAACTTCGATCAGCAACCTTCACCATCTCCACAAAATGTAACAGGCCTTCCTGTAGAAGAGCGTCCTGTTCCGGAACGTAGACCGGATAACCGCCAGGCTCAACAGCAAATTCGTGCTGCTATCCGTGAGTTTGATGGCGCCATCACCAACGAAGGTGTGTTGGAAATTATGCAAGACGGATACGGTTTCCTCCGTTCATCTGATTACAATTACTTAGCAAGTCCTGATGATATTTATGTTTCACCCTCTCAAATCAAATTATTTGGTTTGAAGACTGGCGATACTGTGAAGGGTTTGATTCGTCCTCCGAAAGAAGGCGAAAAATATTTTGCTCTTCTTAAAGTAGAAACGGTAAGTGGAAAGACAACAGAAGAAATCCGCGACCGCGTTTCGTTTGAATACCTCACTCCGCTTTTCCCGAACGAAAAATTAAGGTTAAGCACAAGCCCAACCAATCTTTCAACCCGTATCCTCGATTTATTCTCACCAATTGGTAAAGGACAACGCGGTATGATTGTGGCGCAACCTAAAACAGGTAAGACTGTTTTGCTAAAAGACATTGCGAACGCAATTGCCGAAAACCATCCTGAAGTTTATTTGATCGTATTGTTGATTGATGAACGTCCGGAAGAAGTTACGGACATGGCCCGCAGTGTAAAAGCTGAAGTGGTTGCCTCTACATTTGATGAGCAAGCTGAACGCCACGTAAAAGTAGCGAGCATCGTTCTTGAGAAAGCAAAACGCATGGTAGAATGCGGGCACGATGTGGTGATCCTGTTGGATTCGCTCACTCGTCTCGCAAGAGCATACAACACCGTTGTTCCGTCTTCCGGAAAAATTCTTTCGGGTGGTGTGGATGCTAACGCGTTACATAAACCAAAGCGTTTCTTCGGGGCTGCACGTAAAATTGAAAATGGTGGTTCGTTAACCATCATTGCAACAGCCTTAATTGATACCGGTTCGAAAATGGACGAAGTAATCTTCGAAGAATTTAAAGGAACAGGTAATATGGAATTACAACTTGATCGTAAACTTTCAAATAGAAGAATGTATCCTTCTATGGATGTTCCAGCATCGGGCACAAGACGTGAAGATCTATTATTGCGTGAAGATGAGCTTCAGCGCGTTTGGATCTTGCGCAAATACATGGCCGATATGAATTCAGTTGAGGCGATGGAATTCTTACAAAGCAAAATGAAGGGAACTCGTAACAACGATGAGTTCTTGAGTTCAATGAATGGATAATTATATTACACAATAAACGAACGCCGTAGGACTTACCTCCTGCGGCTTTTTTATTTTGCCCTAATTCTTACATCGCCTCGAAGTTCTGAAACAATTCACTTAATTTAGTCCGTTGCCTGATTCTAAACTGAATGAGAAGAAAAACGTGGAGGTTCTCTTTTCTTGTAATGCTGTTGTTTGCCCCTGCTATTCGTGGCAATGGTCAATCCATCGACAGCCTTGAGCGCGCACTTCAAACTACGCTATCCGATTTAGACCGCATCATTATTTCAAACGAAGTAGCCTTTTATTACCTCGACATTGATCTTGAACGCTCAGAGAAATTTTCAATTGATGCGATCAATCGTATTGAAGGAATTGATGATAAGAACATAATTGCCAGGACACTTTCCATCAGAGGTTCTGTTCTGGAAGCGAAGGGAAAGTACATTGATGCCCTTGATCATCATTTTGAATCGCTCGCACTGGCCGAGGAAATGAAAAACAGTATACAAATCTCTGCCTGCAATAATAATATTGGTATTGTTTATAATCAGCTTGGCGAATTCGCCCTTGCCGCGGAATATTTATTGAAAGCGGTGGCGATTGATGAAGCAATAAACGATGCATCTGGGCTGGGTTCTGATTTTATCAATCTGGCCTCTGCCTACATGGGGGCCAAGAATTATGAGACGGCATTATTTTATTCTCATCAATCGTGGCAAAACTTTATGGCTATCAAGGATGAAGGCTTGCAGGCCTACTCCACAGAAAGTCTTGCTGCCATTTTTATCAAACAAGAAAATCTGGACTCTGCATATTATTATGTAAAAAAATCGAGCGCCATGGCGCAGAAGGCAAGACTTACCTATGTGGAAGATCTGAACTTAATGCACTTAGGAGAGATCTTTGTAATGCAAAAGAAATACGACAGTGCACGGCTATTTTTTAATATGTGCATTGAACGGAACAAAAAAAACCCACACTCGGAAGTTATACTGAATGCCACATCATTTTTAGCTCATTGTCTCTATGTAGAAAAAAAATATGCTGCAGCCTTGGCAACCGGTTACACGGCTTATCAACGAAGTAAGGATATTAATAACAAACCGTTGATCTTAAAAAATTGTGAGTTGATGGCCAACATCTATCAACAACAAAATCAAACAGCGAAAGCTTTTACCTATTTACGTCTGGCTTCGTTGTATAAAGATAGCATCATGGATCAGACGGTGTCGGGTAGTATTGATGCGAAAGCGTTTAATGCCAGACTGGAAAGAGAACGATTGGAAAAACAATCCATTCAAAAAGACAAGGAATCCATTGCTGTTAATTTGCTTGAAAGCAATAGACAACTAACCGGCCAGCGATTGATCAACATACTCATCACAATAGTTGCACTGAGTTTATTGGCTGTTATGCTTCTTGTCCGCAAATCAAGTTTGGCGCGCAGAAAGGCGAATGAAGAACTGCAAGAAAAAAATAAGGAGCTGCAAGAATTAAATACAGAGATAAACGGATTGGTACACACTATTATTCATGATTTAAAATCTCCGTTTAACTCCATTCAAGGTATTTTCTCATTGTTGGAAATAGAGAAAAATAAAAGTGACTCTACAGCACAGCTAATCGGACATGGACGAAAGGCATTGGCCATCGGAAATGAAATTATCCATCAACTATTGGAGGTGCGTGAACTGGAAGAACGTTCAGATCAGCATACATACGAACCAATTGATCTGCACAAATTACTTCACGAATTAAAAGATGAGTTTGATTTGCTGGCAAAGAGCAAAGAAATTGATCTGATCGTTTCAGCAGCAGCAGGAAATGCATGCACCGATAAAATTCTGGTGAAACGTATTCTTCAAAACCTCACTTCGAATGCCTTGAAGTTTTCTCCATTAGGAAAAGTAGTAACATTAAGCGCGCGATTGGACAAAACACACGCAAGGTTTGAAATAATTGATGAAGGACCAGGTTTTACTGAAATGGATCGTGAAAAAATATACGGCAAGTTTCAAAAGCTCAGTGCACGACCAACCGGAGGAGAAAGTTCAAATGGATTGGGACTTGCCACAGTAAATATGTTAGTAAAAAAACTTCAGGGCTCTATTCAACTACAATCATCACCAGGGAAAGGTGCTGTGTTTATTATTTGCATTCCGTTGCAGGTTGGGTAGTTTTACTCAATGGAATTTGAAAATTGATTTGGTTAATGAGCCGAAGTCTCAGGGACTTTAATTTCTCTGGAAAGAGAATCAATCACTCTTTAAACAGTAGTTGAAGCCTCTCATTGCAATACACTTTGAGTTTTGAGAATCAACTTTCCCAAACAGCCTGAGGTGGGATGTGCTGATTCCATAGTATTCAAACTACTTTATTTGGTCAAATCCTGTTTTACAGAACAGCATTCGGTTGTATCGAAAGCTAGAGTAGAATCGTTAGTTTTGACAATTAACTTTTCAACTATGTATTACCATCGCCTTGGAAATATTCCGCCCAAACGACACACCCAGTTTCGTCAGCCGGATGGAAGTTTATACAAAGAAGAACTGGTAAGCTCGGAAGGATTCTCTGGTATTTATTCCACGCTTTATCATATCAATCCTCCAACGCGGATTAAAGCGGTAAAAGAAGCGGTAAAGTATGGACCACAAATTTGTTCGGAATACGATCTCAAGCAAACACACCTTAATACATCGAAAGTTGGAAACACAGGAAGTGATTATCTGAGTGCACGCAAAGTATTATTAAAGAACAATGATTGTTCTATTTCCATTTGCTCGCCCACGAAACGCACAATGGATTACTTCTATAAAAATGCAGAAGGTGATGAGGTACTTTATATTCATGATGGAAAAGGTGTACTGATATCGCCTTACGGAAAACTGGAAATTAAACAAGGTGATTATGTTGTCATTCCACGAACCGTAATTTATAAACTTGAATTTGAAGAAGGTCCTTTGCGTTTGCTTATTGTTGAATCAGCTTCACCCATTGAAACGGTGAAGCGTTATCGCAATCAACTCGGGCAGTTGCAAGAGCATTCACCCTATTGTGAACGCGACATTCGTCCGCCGGACGAATTGATAACCGATTCATCCAAAGGAGAATTTTTAGTACAGATAAAAAAGCAAGGTTATCTCCATCAATACCTGTATGATTTCAGTCCGCTGGATTTAATTGGTTGGGATGGTTTCCTTTGGCCATATGCCTTTTCCATTCACGACTTTGAACCGATTACGGGAAGAATACATCAACCACCACCAGCACATCAAACTTTTCAGGCACACAATTTTGTGATCTGTTCATTTGTGCCGCGCTTGTTTGATTATCATCCGTTGGCAATTCCTGCACCATACAATCATAGCAACATCGACAGCGATGAAGTATTGTATTATGCAGAGGGAAATTTTATGAGTCGCAGAGGTATTGAGCGCGGATCATTTACGCTTCATCCAGGAGGATTACCTCATGGTCCACATCCTGGCACAGTCGAGAAAAGTATTGGCGCAAAAGAAACACACGAACTGGCGGTGATGATCGATACCTTCAAACCACTTTACCTTACTATGGATGCGCTTGAGTTTCTTGATAAAAATTATCCGATGAGCTGGACCGATAATAACACTGAAGGTTTTCATGAAGTGAATACACCTTAGTTTGTATTTTTACTCCAAAATTAAACATGACTTCATTCTCCCGCCCCATTCAAGTTCGTTGGTCTGATATTGATGCGAACCGTCATTTGCGCCATTCTGCCTATTATGATTACGGAGCTTCGCTACGCATGATTCTTTTGCAGGAAAATGGACTGACTACAGAACACATGGAGCAATATCAGATTGGCCCGGTACTTTTCCGTGAGGAGGCCATATTCAAGCGTGAAGTTGTGTTGGAAGATTTGCTTACCATGGATGTGGAATTGACAAAAGCTACGCGCGACTACGGAAGATGGAGCATGAGACACAATCTTTATAAAAATGAAAGTACACTGGCAGCCATCATCAACATCGATGCAGCATGGATTGATCTCACCATTCGAAAGCTTGCCAAGCCAAATGATTTTGTAAAAGAGATTTTTAAAAACTTTCCTACATCTCCAGACTTCGCTTGGATTGAGCCATCAACAAAATAGTCATTCAAACACCTTTCAATATTTTCTTCCTTTATGAAAAACAAAATCACACACCTTACCTATTGTCTTTTTCTAACGTGTATATCTTTTCTTCAAGCTCAGGATTTTGAACGCTTGTTTCAAGCAGAAGATTTTACAAAAGAAAATCTATTCACCTATAATATTGAAGGTCCATGTTTTGATGCAGCAGGAAATTTATACGTAGTAAATTTTCAAAAAGACGGTACGATTGGTTTGGTCAAACCGGATGGAACAGTTTCACTTTTTTTAACACTGCCTGAAGGAAGCGTTGCCAACAGTATTACGTTCGATAGCAAAGGCACTATGTATCTCGCTGACTTTGGAAGGCACAATGTGTTGAAGGTGGATATGAAAAATAAAAAGGTAAGTGTATATGCTCATGACAAAGCGTTTAATCAGCCCAATGATTTTTGCATCAATAAAAAAGATCAGCTCTTTGTCTCCGATCCGAACTGGAAAGAAGGCACAGGAAAATTATGGTGCATTGATAAAGGTGGCAAAGCTATTTTGCTAACCGATCAGATGGGCACAACGAATGGCATTACCTTAAGTCCGGATGAGAAAACTTTATATGTAAATGAAAGTGTGCAACGCAAAATCTGGAAGTTTACGGTTGATGAGACAGGAAACATTTCTGATAAAAAACTTTTTGCTGAGTTTCCTGATTTTGGTTTCGATGGCATGAAGTGTGATCGCGAGGGTAATCTTTATGCTGCGCGTTATGGTAAAGGTGTTGTTGTTGTACTTGATCCATCCGGAAAGATTATTCGTGAAGTACAACTGAAAGGAAAGAGTTGTAGCAATCTTGTGTTCGGAGGATTAAACGGCAAGCTGGTTTTTGTTACCCTTCAGGATCGAAAGGGTATAGAGAAATTCAGAAATGATATTCCAGGAAAAGGTTTCTAATCGAAATTATTCCGAAGGAATTAAGTGCGTGCTGCTGCGCGGAATATAAAATCTACCTAACACACCTGCGCAGTCCGCGCAAAAAAAATTGATTACCACTATCCTGCCTTGGGTAGGATAGTGGTAATCAATTTAGTAAATAACAAAGGCTAACTCGCCCGGCGAGTTAGCCTTTGTTATTTTAAATGCACGCCTACTCTTTAGGTATGAAATGCAATCGCTGTTTCGTGCGGCTGCGATGAACGCGAATCGAAGCGCGTGCACCTAACATTTTAGATTCCTCTTGGTATAAAGCTACTTACCTTTTGTGTCCCCAGGATAGTTTTATAAACAATGTCACAGGCTAGAACACTAACACTGTTCAACAAGCTCCAACCTCTTAACAATTGATTTTGATTGCAATATTGTTCCGGGAGAGAGAACTGCATTTGCTCCGATTCGAGAATGATCACCGACAACGGCTCCAAACTTCGTCACATCAATAGCAGAGCGTTTCCCATCAATCATTACAAAAATAGTTTTGTTATCACGTTCATTAAAATGATTAGCAATGATGCTTCCCGCTTCCATGTTTACATGTGAGCCCACTACTGAATCGCCAACGAAATTAAAATGAGCTAATGCAGTATGGGACATTATAAAACTTGATTTCACTTCACAACCTGGACCGATTGAAACTTGCTCTGCTAGATAAACACCACCACGTAGATACGCATGTGCACCTACAAAGCAATTGGCAGAAATAATAATTGGGCCCTTTGTAATAACATGTTCCTCCACAACAGCAGTTTTATGCACGGCTGCATTATTTACGATTGTATAATCACCCCCTAATGTTTTTATCTTCTGAAGAATGACTTCCTGAGCCTTCGTTGTAATCGACCAGGGTGATGATTGATTCAATTCAGGAAACAATAAATTGAATTGAGGAGTGTAATGGGCGAGATTCATTCAGTGATTCTTTTATCAAATATATCATGATGATCTCTCACCTCCATAATAAAACAGGCTGCTGACAAAAACTTTGTCAGCAGCCTGTTTTCAAATATCGACTATCAACTATCTACTCAGTCACTTCGCCCTTAATGGTAAGCTGAACAACAGCATCTTCTGTATTCGCATTAACTGTTATGGTTTTGGTGAACTGTCCAACTTTTGCAGCATTGTACGTTCCCTTTACAAAACCTTTTCCTCCGGGAGCAATCGGATCTTTGGAATATTCTGTTACGGTACAACCACAAGAAGCTTTAACAGAAGAGATAACAAGAGGCTCACTTCCGGTATTGACAAACTCAAAGGTATTGGTCACGGGTTGATTCTGCTTGATCTTACCAAAATCGAATGTAGTCTGTGACCAGGCAAAGGCCGCAGCCTTTAACATCGTTGCAGGTGTGTAGACAGACGCAAGCTGTTGAGCCCATACGGTTGCAATACAAGCAACGAGAAGAAATGAAAGTGCGATTTTTTTCATGTTAATTGAGGTTTAAAATTGTTTAGTGTATTTAAATCGTTAGAACAATGCAAAGCTGTAAAACTTAATGGCCACTTGTTGTTAACGATTTTCTAATACTTGTTAACAACTTGTTAATGTTTCGGACATCCATCCTGATTATTGTAACTTTGGTTTGTGAAAAACTCAACCATTCGTCTTGTAGTTATTCTCGCTGCGATCAGTATCGTGGGCATTACTATTACCCAGATTTATTGGGTGAGGCGAGCATTTGATTTAAAAGAGGCTGAGTTTGAACGCAGTGTAAACACCGCTTTGTATAATGTAGCTCAATTGATTTTTAAAATCAATAAATCACCATCACCATCGGTTAATCCAGTAAAGCAACTTTCTACAAATTATTTTGTGGTGATGGTCAATAATGAAGTGAATCCCAATACACTCAAGTTTCTATTGCAGACAGAATTTAAGAGAAGAAATATAATAGCCGATTTCGAATATGGAGTTTTCGACTGTACTTCTGAAAAGATGATATATGGAGATTACGTCCCACTACAAACCTCGAAAGAGCAAGTCACCAATAAGCAACTTCCTGCTTGGATAGAACATGGATATTATTTTGGTGTCCAGTTCCCTAATCGCGAAGCACACATTCTCAATCAAATGGGAATCTGGTCATTCTCATCCGTTGTATTAATTATTGTGATTTTCTTTTTTGCTTACACCATGTTTGTGATTTTAAAACAGAAACGACTTTCTGAAATCCAAAAAGATTTCATCAACAACATGACACATGAGTTCAAGACTCCTATTTCAACCATTGCTGTCTCTACTGAAGTATTGAAGGACCCGAACATTATCAATCAACCTGATAGGTTATTTAATTACGCAGGCATTATCGAAAAAGAAAACAGCAGATTAAAGCAACATGTTGAGCGCGTATTGCAAATGGCTCGCCTCGATAAAGAAGATCTTGAACTTAAAAAAGAAACGTTAGACCTTCATCAGCTCGTTCACGATGCCGTTCGAAACGTCTCATTGTTGCTACAAGAAAAGAACGGGCATATTACGTTAGATCTCAACGCAACAACACATGAAATAAAAGCAGATAAACTTCATTTCACTAATGTATTGACCAATCTGCTTGACAATGCTATTAAATACTGTAACACTGAACCTGAAATTTCAATCCATTCGTTTAATCAGGAAAACAAAATCATTCTGGAAATTAAAGACAATGGCATGGGCATTCTCCCTGAAAACCAAAAACGAATATTTCAAAAATTCTATCGTGTACCTACCGGTAATCTTCACGATGTAAAAGGTTTTGGTTTAGGATTGAGTTATGTAAAAACGATAATAGAAGCCCATCGTGGTGAAATAAAACTTTCCAGCAAGATTGGAAAAGGAAGCGCCTTCACACTTTTTATTCCTCAAACAAAAATATGAGCAAGCGTATTTTATTGGTTGAAGATGATCCGAGTCTCGGGTTTGTTATTCAGGATAATATCAGTCAGAGAGGATATGATGTAACATTATGTAAAGATGGTATGGCAGGCGAAGACGCTTTTCGCTCTTCTTCCTTTCACCTTTGCATCTTTGATGTCATGCTTCCAAAAATGGATGGAATTTCATTGGCCAGACGCGTGCGTCAACACGATAAAAACATTCCTATTCTTTTTCTCACCGCCAAGTCGATGGTAGAAGATAAGCTTGATGGTTTTTCGGTTGGAGCAGATGATTACATTACCAAACCGTTTAGCATGGAAGAATTGCTTTGTCGCATTGAAGTTTTTCTACGAAGAAGCAGTGATTCAATTATTCTACCTGATGATGTATTTCAGCTGGGGAAGTATCATTTCGATTGCAGCAACCTCATCATCAAAATCGAAAACAATGAAAAGACACTCACACAAAAGGAAGCCGAGATTTTAAAGATGCTTTACCTCAACCGCGATCGTGTATTGAAGCGCGAAGAGATGTTAGGACAGGTATGGGGTAATGACGATTACTTTATGGGGCGAAGTATGGACGTCTTTATTTCGCGTTTGCGGAAATATTTAAAAGAAGATCCTGCCGTGCAGATTGTGAATTATCATGGAGTAGGTTTTCGGTTGGAGATACGGTGAAGAAAGGTTCAAGGTACGAGTGATAATGTACGAAGTAGTCCCCACGCGCAATAAAAATTTGATGCAGGAATTTAGATCAACTCCTGCATCAATTCAATATATCAGACGGCTCCCGCTTTAATCTCATCAACAATAGTGGGATCCAATAATGTAGTGGTGTCCCCCAGATTGGAAACATCACCTTCCGCTACCTTGCGCAAAATTCTACGCATGATTTTTCCGGAACGGGTTTTCGGAAGTCCACTTACAAATTGAATTTTATCCGGCTTGGCAATAGGTCCGATAATTTTAGAAACGGTCTCGCGAATCTCAGCACGAAGTTTTTCTTCTTCTTGTGGCTTTTCATAACAAATCACAAACGCGTAAATACCTTGCCCTTTTATGTCATGCGGATATCCAACAACAGCTGTTTCGCAAACGGCTGAGTGTTCATCAATCGCACTTTCAACTTCTGCTGTGCCCATGTTGTGTCCGGATACAATGATAATATCATCTACACGGCCCGTGATTCTGTAGTAACCATCACCATCGCGTTTACAACCATCACCTGTAAAATATTTTCCGGGGAAGGTTGAGAAGTAAGTATCCTTAAAGCGTTGATGATCTCCATAAATTGTACGGGCCATCGAAGGCCACGGAAATTTTATCGTTAGTCTTCCTTCTGTTACACCGCTAACTTCTTTTCCGCTTTCATCCATAACAGCAAGCTGAACTCCCGGCATTGGTAATGTAGCATGTGCTGGTTTTAAAGGTGTAACATTCGCAATAGGAGAAATCATAAATCCACCAGTCTCAGTTTGCCACCAGGTATCAACGATCGGGCAATTACCCTTACCTATATTTTTATCATACCAATGCCAGGCTTCTTCATTGATGGGTTCTCCTACTGTTCCTAAAATTTTCAACGAAGACAAATCATATTTCTCAACAAAACTCAACGGAGCTTTTTCAAGTGAGCGAATGGCCGTTGGTGCAGTGTAAAAAATATTCACCTTGTGTCGTTCAATCGCTTGCCAGAAACGACCCATGTCTGGCCATGAAGGAATGCCTTCAAAAATTATCGTTGTTGCTCCCGCAGAAAGTGGACCATACAAAATATACGAGTGACCTGTTACCCAACCAATATCAGCTGTACACCAAAACACATCGGGTTGTATTGTTGGTTTGTTATGATATTGAAATGTTGTTTTGAATGTATAGTTCGTATACACCATGTATCCTCCACAAGTATGCACCATACCTTTCGGTTTTCCGGTAGAGCCTGATGTGTAGAGAATGAAAAGTAAATCTTCAGCATCCATTTCCTCCGCCATGCAATCACTGCTTACTTTGCTCATCTCTTCCTGCCAATCAAAATCACGACCGGTCTTCATAGTCGTTTTCACATGAGCATGTTGCAGCACCATTACCTTTTCAACAGTAGGACAATGTTGCAATGCTTCGTCAACAATACTTTTTAAATCAATTTTTTTATCACCACGAAGACCACCATCTGCAGTAAGCACTGCTTTACAACCCGAATCATTTATGCGATCGACCAGTGAACCTGAAGAAAATCCGGCAAACACTACAGAGTGAACCGCACCGATGCGCGCGCATCCTAATACAGCGTAAGCAAGCTCAGGGATCATGGGCATGTAAATACAAACCCGATCACCTTTCTTAATGCCATGTGCCTTTAACACATTACCAACTCTGCAAACTTGTTCGTGAAGTTCTTTATACGTGATGTGTTTCGCGTTATCATTCGGATTGTTTGGTTCCCAAATAATGGCCGTTTGATTTGCACGCGTAATTAAATGCCGGTCAATGCAATTCTCTGTAATATTGAGCTTGCCGCCTTCAAACCATTTTACTTCTGCCTTACGAAAATCCCATGATAATACATTATTCCACTTCTTCCTCCACACAAAATCGCTGGCCACATCTGCCCAAAACTCTTCTGGCGTTTCAATACTCCTTTTGTATTCTTGTTGATAATCTTCAAACGTCTGGATGGCTTTCATTTCTCTGGATAGAATTTTAGATAAGGATTAAAATTGAAATCTTTTTTCGGGAAAATCAAAACTAATCCAAATCAAGTTGCTGAACAGGAAAGAAAATCCGCGTGTGAAAACACAACAGTACTTTGAATGTAATCGTAAATCAAAAACAATCTTAATAAACAGTTGTTCGCTTACAATATTTGTTGAACCGCAACAGCAATGAGTGCTCCTATGATAGCGACACTTAGTTTCTTCGCATTGAAACGATGTTCCGGACTACTTTCAAAAACAATGGTCGTTGAAATGTGTAAGAAGTTTCCGCTCACTAATGCATAGAGGTACATCATGCCTGTAGAAGAAAGAATATTATGATCGGCAAGATACGTACTCAGTAAAAGTCCGATGGGTGCCGCCAATGAAAAACCAAGAAGGTAGGGGATAGCTTTATTGCGTGAATGAAGCTGATGTGCCAGCACCGTCATCAAAGCAAAAGCAGCAGGCGCGCGATGCAAAGCAATACCAATTAATATTGAATTGATATCATACATCGATCCAATGGCAATAGGCTGGGCCAACATGCCTCCTTCTAAAAAAGCATGAACACAAAGTGCCAACAACAACACAAGTGCCGAGACAGATTGATGTTTGTGATTATGGTCACTATGATCGTGTGTGTGAATGTGCCCGTGTTCAACACCTGAGGTAAAATATTCCAGCAACTGCTGAAGAAAAAATCCAGCCAGTACAAAAACACCAATCCATTCTACACCAAGGTCCTGACGATAGAGCTCTGGAAGAATATGTATCACGGTAATCGCGAACAAATACGAACCCGCAAAGACCAATAACAGTTTAAAGCTCGAGTCCTTCTTCTTTGGTATGAGGTAAATAGCTAATCCCGAAAGTAAGGGTGTAAAAAAAAGTACGATCAACTTGAGTGTCATGTAGGCTAAGCTTAAAGTTCTAACTGAATATGAGAATTGATACCAGGAGTAATATACGTTTCCATTTTACCTTGTGGCGATGTGTAAATTAACAGGGCATCTATTTCAGGATGTCTATTTAAAAGCTCAATTGCTTTCTCATGCCCCATCACCATCATAGCAGTTGCCCAGGCATCAGCAGTGGTGCAGTCAGCAGAGAATATTGAAGCACTGAGTATAGTTCTTTGTGTAGGGAAGCCTGTTGATGGATCGATGGTGTGGGAATATCTCTTGCCCTCTATCTCGTGATAGTTAAAATAATTTCCAGAGGTCGTAAACGATTTATTTTCCAACGCTATGTAGGCTTTAAAAAATTGATTCTCCTGTGTGGACTTCGGATTCAGAATACCAATCAGCCACGGCTTATTTGATTTTAAATTTTTTCCAACAGCCATTCCTTCTCCACCTAATTCAATCAACATGTTGGTGATGCCTTTTGATTTTAGAAATTCAGTCACTACATCTGCACCGTATCCTTGACCTATTCCACCAAAGTCGAGTTGAACACGCTCATCTTGTTTTGTAATACTGTCATTGGTGAGTTTTAATCTGTTAAAGCCGATGAACGTTTTAATTGAATCAATCATCTCGCGGGTAGGACGAAGTTGTTTACCTGGACCAAAACCCCAAACGTTAACCAAAGGCATAACAGTAGGATCGAAGGCACCATTAGAAATGGAAAAGACTTCCTCAGCTTTTTTAATGGGTGGATATAAGTATGGAAGGTTGAAAGCAATACCTTTTTGGCTTCTGTTAAATTGGGATACTTCAGACGATGAGTCGTAGGTATTGATGGATTTATTAACGACCAGCAAAAGCGAATCAACTTCACGTTTAAAATTTCTTCCCTTGCTATCAAAGTAGGTAATGTGATAAGATGTGCCCATCGTAGTACCCTCTATCTTGATTGGCTCACCAACATTATCCTTTCCATCAAGCCGGACAGCCAAAACAGAAGTAATTAAAATGATGGTGCAAAGGATGCTCTTACGCTTATTCATTAAGTGCAATTCGGGCCGCAAGTTAGAAAAATTATCTAAATGCAACATTGTTGCTTTGCATGGTTAAACGTTAATGGTTAAAAGTTAACGGGACGAAATTTGAAGTTTAGAAGTAATTCCTTCGTTCGATGGAACAGATAGAGGTTAACGATTAACGAATACCGCTTCAGACCTTTACATTTGTTTAAAAATTACCGTACCCGAATCTCACACCCACAGTTAACTTTTAACCATTAACAGATAACCTATTCCGAATGCGTGAAGACTATTTGAAAGGCGATGGCGAAGAATTGAGCGCTCCGGAAAAGGAAGTAGAGAAGGCACTTCGTCCTCTGTCGTTTCAGGATTTTACTGGACAACTTAAAATTGTCGACAACATTAAAGTTTATGTATCGGCCGCAAAGCAACGAGGTGAATCGCTTGATCATGTATTGTTGCATGGACCTCCGGGACTTGGCAAGACTACCTTATCGCACATCATCGCGAATGAATTGCAATCGAGTATTAAGATTACATCAGGACCAGTATTAGATAAGCCTAGCGACTTAGCAGGATTACTTACGAATTTAGAAACAGGGGATGTGTTGTTCATTGATGAAATCCATCGCCTCAATCCCATTGTCGAAGAATATTTGTATTCAGCAATGGAAGATTTCCGAATCGATATTATGTTGGATTCAGGACCCAATGCGCGATCAGTGCAAATTGGTCTTAATCCATTTACTTTAATTGGTGCCACCACGAGAGCGGGTTTACTTACCTCTCCGCTTCGGGCACGATTCGGTATTAATGCTCGCCTCGAGTATTATGACTCTACATTATTAACGAAGATCGTTAAGCGTTCTGCAGCGATCTTAAACACACCAATTGTTGATGACGCTGCCTATGAAATTGCAAGAAGAAGTAGAGGTACGCCACGCATTGCTAATAATCTATTAAGAAGAACACGCGACTTTGCACAGATAAAAGGCGATGGTACCATTAACATGGAAATTGCCAAGCTTGCGCTCATTGCATTAGATGTTGATGAGAATGGATTAGATGATATGGATAACCGCATCTTACTTACTATCATCGAAAAATTTAAAGGTGGTCCGGTGGGATTGACCACTATTGCTACTGCCGTTGGCGAAGAAGCTGAAACCATTGAAGAAGTGTATGAACCTTTTCTAATTCAGGAAGGATATTTGAAACGCACCTCTCGCGGACGCGAAGCAGCCGAGCTCGCATACAAACATTTAAAAATTGTTCCTCCAAAGAGGACAGGTAACTTGTTTGATTGATTAAAACCTTCGTGCTTCTTTGAGACTTAGTGTCTTTGTGGCCGCAGAACCTTAGCCACGAAGACACAAGGCACTAAGGTTCACAAAGATGTTTTGACCTTGACGTTTCTTTGAGAAGCAACTCTTATAAAATAAAGAAGAGCACAGAAAAATCTGTGCTCTTCAAATAATATGAAAGTCTCCTGAGAGATTCTTAGAAACGCTCGAGTTTCGAAAAGAAGAAACTCCCTTCAATCTCAGCATTATCATCGCTGTCTGATCCGTGAACGGCATTCGCTTCAATAGATTTTGCGAAAAGATTACGGATGGTTCCGGGTTCTGCTTTCTTTGGGTCAGTTGCACCGATCAACTTGCGAAAATCTTCTACTGCATTTTCTTTTTCAAGAATCATAGGCACAATGGCACCTGATGACATATAAGCACACAGCTCGCCATAAAATCCGCGTTCTTTGTGTACTTCATAAAACTTACCAGCCAATTCAGGAGTAAGTTTGGTTTTCTTCATGGCGATGATGGTAAACCCCGCCTCTTCAATCATTTTAATAATCGCTCCCGTGTTGTTAGCCCCAACTGCATCGGGCTTAAGCATCGTAAATGTTCTTTTTCCTGCCATATCGGTATGTAAAATTGGTTACTGACTTTTTATTTAGACGGACACAAAATCCGTAATCGGGCGCAAAAATAAGGAAATAGTCCAGAGTGAGAACCAGAGGTGTATCGATTTTCAAGTTAAACCATCATTTAACCCTTATAACTATCGTGTGCGTCCATTGACTATGGAGTAAAATTCGCCATTTTTGCGACTTGCTTTTTTTAGCCCATGCAGAATCTTCAGGCATTTAAAGAATACGTAAGCGAACCAAGACATGTGGTCATTGTGACTCATGTAAAGCCTGATGCCGATGCCCTGGGTTCATCATTGGGTTTAGCGGCTTATCTCAAAAAGAAAAAGCATCATGTTACCGTTATCACGCCAAGTGATTATCCTGAGTTTCTTAACTGGATGCCGGGTAACAGAGATGTAGTTGTGTTTCAGAAAGAAAAGCCTGAGCCGTGTGCAACACTGATCCAAAAATCCGACCTGATTTTCTGTCTTGACTTCTCAAGCCTTAACAGGATAAACGAACTGGGGGAGATGGTACGTAATTCATCTGCCAAGAAGGCATTGATAGATCATCATCTCGAACCAGAAGCATTTGCTGATTTCGTGAAATGGGACGGCACTGCAGCATCAACAGCCGAACTTATTTACCTTTTGATAAAAGAATTGGGTGATGAAGAATTAATTGATGCTGATCTTGCTGATTGTTTATATGCCGGGATCATGACCGACACCGGTGGGTTTCGTCACTCGAATACAAATTACAAAGTGCTCCACATTGCGTCTGAGCTTGTTCGACATGGAGCAAATCCATATTCGGTTTCCAAACTTATTTACGAAACCAACTCGATTGAGCGTTTGCGCCTGCTGGGCTTTGTCTTAAGCGAAAGACTTAAGGTATTGCCTGAATATAATACCGCCTACATTGTATTGACAGCAGAAGACTTAAAACGTTTTGCGTCTCAAACGGGAGATACAGAAGGACTGGTGAATTATGGACTCTCCATAAAGGGAATCCGACTTTCAGTAATGATTACCGATAGAAAGGAAAACGTAAAGCTTTCGCTTCGTTCGCTTGGTAATTTTTCAGTAAATGAATTAGCACGTAAATATTTTGAAGGAGGTGGCCATCGTAATGCCTCTGGTGGACAATCCAATTTAACGGCAGAGCAAACGCTTCAAAAGTTTCTTAACCTATTGCCCGAGTATAAAGAGCAACTGACGAAAGAAGACAATTAAAAACTTTAAACCCTTACAACTTTACCTAATAAACACTTGTCTAAGATGAAAATGATGAAAATCACCAACGCGCTGATCGGATTGCTATTGCTGTGTGCGGCATGTAATAATTCAGAAAAGAAAACCCCCAATGGATTTACGTTCAACGTCATAAAAGAAGGCGATGGTGTAGTGGCAAAAGCTCAGGAAATCTTGGTTTTTGATTTCACTCTCCGCGATTCAAAAGATTCGATTTGGACTGATTCATATAAAGACGGAATGCCAGCAGCAGTACAAATTGCGGACAGCGCAGCCCAAAAAACAGAAAACGGGATGCTCCAAATGTTTAGAATGTTAAGCAAGGGTGATAGCGTTGATGCTTCAATGCCCATTGGAAAATTCTTTAAGGACATTGCCCGCTCTCCTGTTCCTCCGGGGGTAGACACTACAATGACTGTTTCATACCTCATTAATGTGAAAGAAGTTATGACAATGGAGAAATTCCAGGCTTATCAAGTAGATATGTCAGCGAAGAAAAAAATTAGCCAAAAAGCAAAAGATCAGGATATCATTAAAAAATATCTGACCGATAACAACATTACTGCACAACAAGATACAAGTGGATTGCATTACGTTTTGCATACAAGCAAAGGGGCTCCCAAACCAAATGCTACACAATGTGTGGAGGTAAAATACAAAGGCAGATTTTTAGCAGATGGAAAAGAGTTTGACAAATCTGAAAAACTTGTTTACCCTTTAACTCAACTCATGACAGGCTGGCAATTGGGTATCCCTTTATTGGGTATTGGCGACTCAGCTACTTTGTATGTTCCTTCCGATTTAGGCTATGGACCACAAGGATATCCAGGAGCAATACCACCCAATGCTGTTTTGATTTTTGATGTTCAATTACTCAATTTTGCCGATGGTTATGACCAGGCAACGCAGAGCTGTAAAAAGTAAATTCTTAATTATATGAATATTGTAAAGAGAGGTTTTGTGCTGATGATGATTGTGGGACTGCCCTTTATTTTTTCAGCGTGTATTGACTCCTCCGATGTTGAAGATCCAAATGAGCAGCTTAATAAAGATTTAGAAGCTATCGATAATTATTTAGCATCAAGTGTATTCGCTCAAATTGTAAAGGATCCTTATGGCATTCGGATGGAAATACAGGAATTAGGAACAGGACTTCCCGCAAAATCTACTGCCGATTCTGTCGATGTGGATTATGTTGGGAGATTTTTCTCTAATAACGCCACCTTTGATCAAGGCAATCTTCGCCTTCCTCTCAAGAATTTAATCGATGGATGGAAAATAGCTTTTACAACATTGCCTGCAGGATCTAAGGCAAAAATCTATGTTCCATCTCCACTGGCTTATGGAAATGTAGCGAGAACTGGAATTCCGGCAAATTCAATACTTGTTTTCGAAGTTGAATTCAATGAAGCTGTTACAACCAAAGCAGAGCTAACGAAGCTTGGATCAGATACGGTTGCTATTGATAATTACCTGTCAAGCAAAACAATTAATGCGATAAAGGACACAACAGGAATTCGCTATGTAATTACAACTCCAGGTACAGGTTCCGTAGCAACATGGTATGATAAACTCACGGCCAAGTTTACGTACAAGTCCATATCCAATGACGCGCAAACTCTGATCACTGTTGATCAGGTACCTTCAGATTTCTTTTACAGCCGCGCTGTTGATTATCCGCACGGTTTGAAAGTTGGTCTTCAAAAACTCGCTAAAGGAGGTAAGGCTACATTTTATATTCCGTCTGGTTTAGGGTTTGGCACCACTGGTGCTTATTCTAATGGTGTAAAAGTTATACCCGAAAACACGAACCTGATTGTGGAGGTTGAACTTACCAATATTACTCAATGACCCTATGCTTTGCCACAAACAATAAGCATAAACTAGAGGAAGTTGCACCATTATTAAAAGGCTCGTTTGATCTTCTCAGTTTAGATCAGATTGGCTGTACACACGAGTTGCCTGAAACGCAGAGTACGATTTCAGGCAACTCGTTTCAAAAAGCTGACTACGTCTTTAAAAATTTCAACACACCTTGCTTTGCAGACGACACCGGACTAGAGGTCGAAATTTTGAATGGAGCACCTGGGGTTTATTCTGCCCGTTACGCTGGCGATCATCGAAATAGTGAGGACAATATCAATCTCCTTCTTCAAAATTTGAAAGGAAATCAAAATCGAAACGCGCGATTTTGTACTGTCATTACCTTAGTTGGAATAACACCCGAACCCGTTTTTTTTGAAGGCATTATTGAAGGTGTAATTATCGAAGAGAGAAGAGGGAATATTGGTTTTGGTTACGATCCTATTTTTATGCCGAACGGACATGATCTCACCTTTGCGGAAATGCCCCTCGAACAAAAGAACACATTGAGCCATAGAGCTATTGCCACAAAAAAATTGATTGAATATCTTAAAAACCTTCTTCTGACTCTGCGGAAGTAAATAGCCTTTAGTACTTTGCCGCCTCTATGGCACAAAAACCATTTACCATTGGTATTACAGGCGGAAGCGGATCTGGCAAAACGTATTTCATCAAGAAATTGGAATCCTGTTTTTCATCTGCTGAGATTTGCCTGATTTCACAAGATCACTATTACAAGGATCGCGACTTACAAGTAACGGACGAGCGTGGTGTTAAGAACTTCGATCTTCCTCATTCCATCGATGAGAACAAGCTTCTGGAAGATATTCTTAAATTGAAGCGAGGAGAAAAACTTTTCAAAACAGAATATACATTCAACAATCCTGCAGCAACTCCTAAGGTATTGGAGTTTAATCCCGCACCGATTCTGATTATTGAAGGTCTGTTTGTCCAGTATTTTCCTGAAATAGAAAGTGAGCTTGATCTGCGTGTCTTTATCGAAGCCAAAGACCATGTAAAACTAAGTAGAAGAATTGTACGCGATAGCGAAGAACGAGGCTACGATTTAACGGACGTATTGTACCGTTATCAACATCATGTGATGCCGGTTTATGAATCCCTCATTGAACCCTTAAAACACAATGCGGACATCATCATCCCCAATAACGGCAACTTTGACCGCGCCTTAAAATTAATTTGCCAGGCAATGAAGGCGTATTTGGTTAATGGTTAGGAAACTAGGTGGTTGTTAACGAACCCCACCATTCTAATGCAATGAACAGCGTCCACTTTTAGTGCATAAAAAAAGTGGACGCGATAAAAATTATCATGCGTCCACTTATGCAGAGGAAGAGGGATTCGAACCCCCGGACCCCGTAAAGGGTCTCCGGTTTTCAAGACCGGTGCAATAAACCGCTCTACCACTCCTCTGTACCCCTAAAACTCTTAAATGGGACTTAGGGGTGCAAATGTAGAAGTTTCTGCAATTTCAGCAAAACCAATACCCGAACTTTCTACCAGCTTTCTTCATAATCCAGGAAAACTCTCTTAAGATCTTTATCCTCTATCCGGACATTCCTTTCGTAAGCATCCAGCTCCAGCAGTACTATGCGTGGATCGTTTAGAGTTGCACGTAACTTTTCTATGTCTTTGTCGAATTCGGCATTTCGCTTTGAAGATTTCAAAGCATATTTTCTAGCAAATTCGTCGCCTGCTGACTGTACTTTGTTCCGCAGATCAATCCCAATTTTTATTTTCAT
>JANMRZ010000042.1:0-10852 GCA_031388805.1 Chryseolinea sp. | reverse complement strand
CTTTTTCAATGGCATTGCGTATGTTATTCGAGTCAACGATGTCAAAGATCTTTACCTTTTCGTAATACACCCACAAAATACCCAGAGCATAAAATGCAAGGACACCAAAAACAGGAAGCGCATTCTCTAAGTTTTGAAATTTATCAGGAAAAAGAATGAAGAAACTGATGTTGGCGGCAAGCATGATAAAGAGAAGGATCATAATGTTTCGGGTAAACCTCCACCAGTAGAGGGTGTTTTCATTCAGCTTATTAAGAGTGCTTGATATTTTCATAGTAATCATGTTTACATATTCTGAGGGCGGTCTTTCCTGGCGTTCATCGTCAAGGTATTTGTTCCAGGTTGTTTTAAAGTCATCAAGCTCCATAGTTCAAAATGTTTACAGTAGTCTTCAGCTTCGTTTTTATTTGATTGATTTTAAAACCAATGTTTGATTCAGTCATACCCATTACTTCCGCCATCTCGTGATAACTGTGATCTTCCATGTATAACACCATGATCGCTTTCTCTACACTGGAAAGTTTTTCAAGGGCCTTCATCATTAATTCAAAATTTTCATCCTTCGGATCGTTAATCGTATTGGGTATTTGCAGCACGTCTGTATCAATAGTTTGTTGTTCAGGCCTTTTCTTTTCATTTCGAAGTCGCGTTATGGCAGTGTTTAGGGCCACACGATACATCCATGTCGACACTTTCGAATCTCTTTTAAAAGAAGGAAAGGACTGCCATAATTGAAGTAAAACGTCCTGAAACAAATCTTGCTCGTCATCACGCGAACGGCAATACATTTTGCATACTTTGAAAATGATGCGCTCATGTTCACTAATACAAGCGATAAATTCTTCCTTCAAGGTTGTTGGTTTTCTTATTAGTCGTGAAAATGTAAAGAAACTTAGGGCTTTAAGGTAAATTTTTTAGGACTGGGTTTTTATTTGATAGAGGTCTACAGATTACCCAATATTATTGAACTGTGAATTTGAAATTTATCCATCCGATTAAGTACGCCCCCTATTTCCACTTTCAGAGATCATGTGCGAAAGGTAAGTTGCATTTAATATCTAAATAGTAGGCGCACATTTAAAAAGCATGAATCACAGAGCCGCTTCTTGCGGCTCTGTGATTCATGCTTTAGCTAACTTCTCAGTCTAATCCTGCTACAAGCAGGATTAGACTGAGAAGTTCCTTTTTTGCGCGGACTACATATTAACTAACTCGCAGATTTAATATTCCGCGCAGATGCACTCTTTAACTAAACTATGGAAATGCTTCAATTGGGGCAACGCACTCTATTCAACTAATTTACTCAGTTAACTGTAAATGATATAGACAACCATTGCCCTAATAAGAAAAGCCTGTCGGTTAGAGTCATACTCTAACCGACAGGCTTAATAACTTTTTAATAAATCTTAAATCGCTTTTAGCGCAGCATCATAGTCAGGTTCTTGACCTATTGCCGGAACAATCTCAGTGTGCTTTACTTTTCCTTGTGCATCGATCACTACAATGGCACGGGCAAGAAGACCAGTCAATCCACCATCGATCATTTCAACGCCATAATTTTTGGAGAAATCTTTATTCTTAAAATCAGAGAGCGTTACTACATTGCTAATACCTTCAGCTCCACAAAAACGTTTGAATGCAAACGGTAAATCTTTCGAAATACAAAGTACTACCGTGTTGTTTAAACTGGAGGCGCGCTTGTTGAACTCGCGAACAGAAGTAGCGCATACACTGGTATCAATACTTGGAAAAATATTGAGTACGATATTTTTACCTGCAAAATCTTTTGAGCTTGCATCTTTTAAATCGTTTCCGGTTAATGTGAAATCGGGAGCAGTGGAACCGATTGCAGGAAGCTCACCATTGGTGTTTACAGTGTTTTCGCCAAGTTTCGTTTGTGCCATGAAAATAATATTTTGGTTTTAAAGCCCTAAGGTAGCAGAATAAGATTTCTGAATGTTCACATCAGTCGATCTAAAACGAAATCATTTCTGAGACTATTATTGATTTCCATGAATGGCTATTATATATGTCATTCCTCGTGTACATTGAGTTATAATTTACCTAAACCTATGAAGCAATTTTTTACATTTTTTTTAAGTGCTTTGGCTATAACGGCAAGCGCACAAGTAAGTCCGAAGCTGCAGGCAAAGATCGATTTGCAGGCGAAAGAAATGGAGAGCAAAGTAATCGAATGGCGCAGACATATTCATCAATATCCTGAACTATCAAATCGCGAAACGAAAACAGCAGCATATGTAGCGGAGCATTTGAAATCATTAGGCATTGAGATACAAACGGGTGTTGCCAAGACGGGCGTTGTTGGATTATTAAAAGGTGATAAGCCAGGACCTGTAATTGCATTGCGTGCCGATATGGATGCTCTTCCAGTAACAGAACGTAACAGCCTTGCCTTTGCATCAAAAGAAAAAACAACATTCAATGGACAAGAGACGGGTGTAATGCATGCTTGCGGGCACGATTCGCACGTAGCGATATTAATGGCCGTTGCTGAAATACTTTCAAAAAATAAAAGCGAATTGAAGGGTACTGTGAAATTTATTTTTCAACCTGCAGAAGAAGGACCACCAGCTGGTGAAGAAGGAGGTGCGGGTGTAATGGTGAAAGAAGGTGTGCTTGAAAACCCGAAAGTAGATGTGATTTTTGGAATGCACATTCAATCCATTTCTCCTTTGGGGAGGATTACTTATCGCCCTGCAGGAATGATGGCAGCTTCAGATTGGTTTTCAATTAAGGTAAAAGGAAAACAATCGCATGGAGCGGCACCGTGGATGGGTGTTGATCCGATTGTGGTGAGTGCACAAATTATTTTAGGACTTCAAACTATTGTCAGTCGTCAAACTGAATTGACAAAAGAGGCGGCTGTTATTACGGTTGGAAGAATGCAAGCAGGTGTTCGTGAAAATATTATTCCGGAAGAAGCATTCATGGGAGGAACGATCCGAACATTGGATGTAGACATGCAAAAGAAGATTCATGAGAAAATAAAGTTGACGGCAACGAACATTGCGGAAAGTGCCGGTGCAACAGCCGAGGTTACCATTGAGAATAAAACTCCCGTTACCTATAACGATATTGCATTGACTGAAAAGATGGTTGCCAGTTTGCAAAAAGCAGCAGGTGTAGAAAATGTAGTACGTATCAATGCAGTAACAGGCGCAGAAGACTTTGCGTTTTATCAACAGAAAGTTCCGGGCTTTTTCTTTTTCGTTGGCGCAATGCCTCCTGATCAGGATCCGAACAAAGTGCCTGCTCACCACACTCCAGATTTTATGATTGATGAACGTGGATTTATAACGGGTCTTAAAGCCATGCTGGATGTTACATTAGATTACATGTACATGCCGAAAAAATAAGTTTCGACTTTAAAAAAGTCTACGGACCACGGTCGACTGTGGTCTGTGGACTTTTTTCTTATTGTAAATTCTAACTCCTAAATTCTATATTCTCACTTCGAACAATACCTTTACCGAAAAGTAGCGAAGCATGGAACAGAAACCGAAACATATTGCCATCTGCGGAAACATCGGATCGGGTAAAACTACTTTGACTGAAAAACTCGCAAAACATTATGGATGGAATGCATTGTATGAATCGGTTGATCACAATCCATACCTGCGCGATTTTTATGGAGACATGACACGCTGGGCATTTCACTTGCAGATTTATTTTTTAAACAGCCGTTTTCGTCAAGTGAATGATATCCGCGAAAGTGAGAGAACAACGATTCAGGATCGAACCATTTATGAAGATGCCTTTATCTTCGCGGCTAACCTGCGCAAAAGCGGCCACATGACCGAACGCGATTATCAAAGTTACTTCGACATTTTCAATTCGATGATCAGCTTTGTAAAGGCTCCTGATATCTTGATTTATCTCAAAGCTGATATACCCAAGCTCGTTCAGCAAATCGAAAAACGCGGTCGCGATTACGAATATGCTATTCGCCTGGATTATCTTAAAAATCTAAATGAGCATTACGAAAACTGGATTGGAAGTTACAAACTCGGTAAGCTTCTGATTATTGATGTGAATAACCTTGATTTCGTTGACCGCATTGAAGACTTCTCTTTCATTGTGAATCGAATTGATCTGGAATTGAATAACCTCTTTAGCAATTAATTTCTGTAATTTAGAATTCAATCTCCGTCCAAATAATTTTATTCAGACAACCGTTCTTTTGCCTAATTTTATCACGCCATGAAAAAAGGTTTTGGTTTTGTGTTGTTGATTTTGCTCTTCCTGCAGGTGGGCGGTGGTTATCTGTACTTTATCGTGCGGCTTTCCTCGATCCGGGTTGAGATGCGCGAGCAACTTAAAAACCTGCCCGAACAGGAACTTACTCTTCTTACACTAAGTGAATCCGATTACAAGAAAGCAAAAGTAGACGACCACGAAATAAAAGTGGAAGGCATGATGTATGACATTGCTCGAATTGAAAGAAGAGACGGCAAAATTTCAGTTTTTGCTAAACACGATGAAGCTGAAGATAATCTGCTTTCCTTCCTTCAGGAAATGCTTCATCGTTCTGCTAATGATAAAAAACCAGTACCAAATCAGTTCATACAACTACTTACTCTTGATTTTGTATTGATTGAAAATGAACTTCCGGAAAATAGCAGCGTAAACATTACACATGATTCTGGTTATGTAAGTAATCTATATGATTTTTCTCCCCGAATAGACCCTCCGCCACCACAGATACAATTTTTATTCTAAGTATTTTGTAAGTTCTCTTTTGTGAATTCTTTACAAAGCATTTTCTGCTTTGACGATAGAAGCATACATGAAGAAATTGCTTCATTCATAATCTAGTAATTGCTTAAGAGCACAAATTTCAAAAAAACAGTGTGTAAGCTTGTGCCCTAATGTGTGCGGCTTGATTCCACTATTTATTGCGAATGCATTCATATTCATATTTTAATATTATAAACTCAGTGTATACATGAAGTTGTTTTATAGCCTTTTATTTATGCTGCTTTGTTTTTCGGTTCGTGCACAATTTGTAGAATCGGAATACAATGCGAATGATTCTTTGAAAACTTCTTATCTGGATGAACTTGTTATCTCAGCAAATAAACTTCCTGAGCAACGCAGAACAGTAGCACAACAAATTAAACTGATTAACCCAACAACCATCCGGAACTTGAATGCACAAAACTCTGCCGACCTCATTTCAAACACGGGCGTAGTGGCAATGCAAAAAAGTCAGCAAGGTGGTGGTAGTGCTATGATGCGCGGTTTCGAAGCTAGTCGTGTACTAATGATGATTGACGGAGTGCGCATGAATAATTTAATTTATCGTGCAGGTCACTTGCAAAACATCATCACAATGGACAACAATATTTTAGACCGTGCAGAAATTTTGTTTGGCCCTTCATCAACAGTGTATGGAAGCGATGCACTTGGTGGCGTCATTCATTTCTATACTCGAAATCCAGAACTCGCTCAATCGGGAAAAAAATTGAATTTCAAAGGCAATTCTTTTTACCGGTATGGTACAGTGAATAATGAGAGTACGGTACATGTCGATTTTAATATTGCCGGATCAAAGCTTGCGTCACTAACATCATTTACTTTTAGTGACTTTGGAGATTTGCGTATGGGCGAAAAAACCAATCCTGCATTGGATGAACAATTTGGTGTGCGCACCCAGTATGCTGTTCGTGCAGATGACAATGCATCTGATGTGCTTGTTCAAAACAGCGATCCATTTGTTCAGAAGTTTAGCGGCTATCGCCAATGGGACATTCTGCAGAAATTTCTGTACCAATCCAGTGAGCGTGTTAGCCATGTACTGAATCTTCAATACTCCAACTCTACCAACATTCCGCGTTACGATCGATTGACGGATCCAGATGGTAGCGGTTTACGATTTGGTGAATGGTATTACGGCCCTCAGACTAGATTGCTGGGTTCGTATCAATTAAAAGTAAATGAACTGGGATCGTTTGCCGATGGAATGACAGCAACAGCAAGCTACCAGCAAATAGAAGAAAGTCGTTACGACAGAAGGTTTAACAACAACAATCGCAATGAACGTGTTGAAAACGTAGATGTAATGGCCATCACGATCGACTTTCAAAAGAAGAAAGGACGAAACAGTTTGCGTTACGGATTTGATAGCCAGTTTAACACTTTAAAATCAAAAGCACATCGATACAATGTTTCAACCGGTGAGATAACACCAAAGAGCACGCGCTATCCGGATGGTGACAATACTATGAATCTGATGTCACTTTATGGAACGCATACGCTTCAATTTAATGATGAATGGACTTTGAACGATGGTATCCGAGTTGGTGGTAGTTTCTTGAATAGTACATTTATTGATAAATCGTTTTACCCCTTTCCATTCGATGAGGTAAAGCAAAACTATTTAGTGAGTAGTGCCAACCTTGGAATTATTTATACACCATCTTCATGGAAATTTTCTTTTCTTGCAAGTACAGGTTATCGCGCACCAAATATTGATGATGTTGCAAAAGTTTTTGAATCTGCTGCTGGAAGTGTTGTGGTGCCGAACCCTGATCTGAAGTCAGAGAAAACACTGAATGGTGAAATCAGTATTGCGAAATTCTTTGGATCAATTGCAAGACTTGAAGGTACATTCTATGCCACTCAATTTTTTGATGCCATTGTTGTGCTTCCTTCGACTTTTAATGGTGAAGATTCAATCGACTATGATGGTACATTGAGCCGCGTACTCAGTGCACAAAACAAGGGAAAGGCATACATCTATGGAAGTAGCATTAGCTTGCGAATTGATTTCACGAAGAACCTTGCACTTACCGCATCGCACAACTACACTTACGGAAGAGTGGTCAACGAAGAAGGCCCGGAGACTCCCCTTGACCATATTGCTCCGGCCTTTGGCCGTGTAGGTGTTCAGTATAACAATTCGAAATTCAAGTCGGAATTGTTTGCCAACTTTAGCGCGTGGAAACATTTGGATGACTACAGCTCTAGTGGTGAAGACAATTTGCAGTATGCAACGGCTGAAGGTATGCCTAGCTGGTATACCATTAACATTCGTGCTTCTTACGATTTGAACAAAATGTTTACTCTTCAAGCGGGAGTTGATAATCTGTTGGATTTACAATACCGTGTGTTTGCGTCTGGTATTAATTCGGCAGGAAGAAATGTTTTCGGAACACTTAGGGTTAAATTTTAGAACACAGTGAGAGGATGTGTTATCACATGTCTATCGATTTGAATGAAACAATAAAAAAGAATGCTCTGCAACTAATGCAGAGCATTCTTTTCTCTACGGAATATGATATTACAGAAATTAGTAAAGCAACTTCGTCAATTTAGATCGCTTCATAAATGGATCGGTATAAGTCTTGCATTTTTTATTTTGATCAGCAGCATTACCGGTGTGCTGTTAGGCTGGAAGAAAAATGTACCGTTGCTACAACCAAAAATGTATTCAGGTACCTCCTCTCAACTTACTGAATGGAAATCGTTTGATGCCATTGCAAACTCTGCTAAACATGCTATTGACTCAGTAACAAAAAGAACCATCGAAATAGATCGCATGGATGTCCGACCTGATAAAGGTGTGGTGAAAGTGTTGTTCGCTGAAGGGTATTGGGAAGTGCAGGTTGATGGAAGAACAGGAAAAATATTTTCTGTAACGCAGCGTCACGCAGATTGGATCGAACACATACATGATGGATCCATTATTAGTGAGTTTGTAAAAGTAATGTACACTAACATTATTGGTATTGGTTTAATTACACTTGCGCTAAGCGGATTGTATTTGTGGTTCGGACCAAAAGTAGTCCGAAAGATGAAGTGATTTTATCATTTCGTCTTATTCACTAGCTTCGCCACAAATCTGTATTGTGATTCAATTTCTTTCCTTTTCTTTTTCAGCTTTTGATCTCTTCATTATCTACCTGGTAGCATTATTTATTGGCATGGCCAAAACGGGTATGCATGGTACAGGTACGTTGGCTGTTCCACTTCTCGCGTTGGTTTTCGGTGGACAATCATCAAGCGGAATTCTTCTTCCAATACTTTGTCTCGCAGATGTGTTGGGTGTTTGGTATTATCATCGTCATGCGTCGTGGGAACATCTGAAAAAATTATTTCCAGGTGCAGCATTAGGTACGGTGCTTGGAACTGTTGTGGGTGGCATGATTGACGATCATGTTTTTAAAATTATCATGGCTGTCATTATTGTAATCAGTGTGGGTATCATGCTTTGGTTAGAACGTGGCCACAAGGAAGACGTGCCCGATTATAAATGGTTTGCTGGATTGACCGGAGTTGCTGGTGGATTTACATCGATGGTAGGTAATCTTGCTGGCTCAGTGATGGCCGTTTATTTTCTTTCCATGCGTTTGCCAAAAAATTCTTTTATTGGTACAACCGCATGGTTCTTTATGGTGATCAATTGGTTTAAAATTCCATTTCATGTTTTTGCCTGGCATACCATTACGCTCGATACATTCTTGCTTGATCTTACTACGCTCCCGGCTATTGCGCTCGGAGCTTATCTGGGTGTTGTGATTGTTAAAAAACTAAACGAAAAAACATTCCGTTGGTTCATTATTGGAATGACGTTAGTGGCGGCTATTTTTATGCTGAGATAAAACTAGATGTCGGATGATCTTCCTTGAAGTCCACCCGTGTGAAGAGCAAGAATAGTTGATCCTTGACTGAAATAATTTTTCTGAATCAAATCAAAAATTCCAAACATCATCTTGCCAGTATAGACTTGTTCAAGAGGTATGTGATGTTGCGCTTCAAAAGTTCGAATGAAATCAATAAGAATTTGAGTTTGTTTTCCATATCCGCCAAAGTGATAGCTCGTTTCGATTCTCCAATTTGATTTATCGGTACCTGCATATTGCTCAACTTCCTCTTTCAAAAAATCGCCACCTTTCAAAGAAGAGAATCCAATGATTTGCTTTTGATCATCCATCCCTAAAATTAATCCTGCCAATGTTCCTCCTGTTCCAATGGGACAACAGAGGTAATTAAAATTAACGTTCAGTAGTTTTGAAAATTCAGCAATACCTTTTACGGCAAGTGCATTACTTCCTCCTTCCGGGATCATGTAAAAATCACCAAACGTATTTCGCAGATGATCAATGAACTCAGAACTGTTCTTCGAACGATAGGTTTCACGATCGACATACTGAAGTTTCATATTCATACGCGATGCAAAAGCTAATGTAGAATTTAGCGGTAATGTTTCTTCACCACGAATAATACCAATACTTTTCAAATTCAATTCATGAGCAGCCGCCGCAGTTGCGTAAATGTGATTGGAGAACGTTCCGCCAAACGTGAGAATAGTTTTCTTTTGTAGTCGTTTAGCTTCTTCGAGATTGTATTTCAGCTTCCACCATTTGTTTCCTGAAATGAAGGGATGATTTAAATCTTCACGCTTAATGAGCAAACGTACCTTCGCTTCTTTCAGTAAAGGATGTTGTATTTCCTGGATAGGTGTTGGTAAATAAGTAAGCAAAGGTTCAAATAAGTTGTGTCACAAAACTAGTTCAAAGTGCGACATATCTTTGTGAACCCTTGTGGCTTAGGGTCTTTGTGGCAAGTCATTTTTCGCCACAAAGTCCCAAAGACACTAAGAAACACAAAGATCGCCTAATTCAATTACTAATTATTTTAGTTTATAATCTAAAATAATTAGTTTTGAGTACGTCATGGAAGAAGATTATTTCAAAGGTCGCGGGGCACAAATCAAATCAGAAAATAAATTTCTGAAGGCACAATATGTTACAGATCATATTGAGGGACTCGATGAATCCTTACTCTCTGCGCCCACAACCCAAATCTTTTATGAACAGGCAAAGAAGGTTGTTAATAAGGTAACGAGTCCGGATTTGGGTATGATGTATTCGCTCAATCCGTATCAAGGTTGTGAGCATGGATGCATTTATTGTTACGCTCGAAACACTCATGAATATTGGGGCTTTAGTGCAGGTCTTGATTTTGAAAGTAAAATTATTGTAAAAAGGAATGCTCCGTCTTTATTGGAGAAATGTATTCTGCATCCCGATTGGCAACCTGTGCCAATTAGCGTAAGTGGAAATACCGATTGTTATCAACCGGTAGAACGAAAATTAGAAATAACCCGGGGACTTTTAAAAATCTTTGCACGATACCGACATCCTGTTGGGATGATTACAAAGAATAGTTTGATCCTGCGCGATTTGGATTTGCTAAAAGATCTGGCCAGCGAAAATCTTGTACACGTTTATATTTCCATCACCACATTAGATGAAGACTTGCGCAGAATGATGGAGCCTCGAACAGCAAGCGCAATCAAACGACTTCAAACAGTAGAAGCATTGGCAAAAGCAGGAGTACCTGTTGGTGTAATGAATGCTCCAATCATTCCGGGATTGAATCACCATGAAATTCCAAACATATTAAAAGCAGCAGCCGATCATGGCGCACAAAATGTTGGGATGACCATCGTACGATTGAATGGTTCAATTGGAAATATTTTTGAAGACTGGTTGCGAAAAAATTTCCCTGATCGATTTGAAAAAGTATGGCATCAGATCAGCGACATGCATGGAGGTAATGTAAACGATTCACAATTCGGCAGACGCATGCACGGTGAAGGAAACTTTGCTGACTCTATTCATCAACTGTATAGAGCATCAAAGAAAAAATATTTTCAAGGCAGAACCATGCCCGCTTACGATCTGACTAAATTTAGAAAGGGAGGAAATTTGAATTTGTTCTGATAACTAGCGTAAAAGGCATTACATTTTACTCCTCTGCGAAACTCTGCGTCCTCTGCGGTGAAGTACATTCCCACAAAGAACGCAAAGCTCATTTTATTTCT
>JANMRZ010000039.1:0-59232 GCA_031388805.1 Chryseolinea sp. | reverse complement strand
CACCAGAATGGCACAAGACCATGCGCTTTAGCCTGTTTGGTCAGATAATATGACCAGTAATCCACAGACTTGTTGTGCATCTCCATATCCTTAGGAACAGGCTTGCCGAGGCCTTCAGTCCGCCTCCATGTTGCATATTCACCCAGCATCACAGGGATACCTTGATCAACAAACTTCTGTTTCATTTTTTGGAATTCATCAAGGATTTCATCCTCTTCTCCATAGGTGGCGTTGCGCTCTGGCTCAATAGTAGAATGATTCCCAGCCCCCCAGTAGTAAATCATGTTGCCCCAACTTACATCTCCATCCGTTACTAGCGTAAATGTCGCAGGCGTGTAGTTATGTATCTCAACCATCAATTTGTTAGGAACATTGTCTGTTGGAAGAGTATTCATCAGATTATAAGTTAATTCACCGTTAGTCCTGGGGCCCTGTACAACCAGCACCCGGTAACTGTTCCTGCCTCCGGTAGAGCGAACTGCATTGACAAATGTCTGGTGATAACTATCAAGTATGGCCATATGTTCGGCATCTTCAGCCACAGGTTCATTCGTGCCTGCAAATATTAGGTGCTCATCAAAATCACGCATGGTTGTAGCAATCTGCTCCCAAATCGCCTTTTGCATCGCATTAACGGAATCTTTCTTATTCGCATTGACATTATTTTCCAGCCAGCCCCAATCCCCGTGAACATTCAGCATCACATACATATCATTCGCCACACACCATCCAACCACTTCTTTTACCCGGTTAAGCCACGCTGGGTCAATTTTCGCTTTTGCCCGATCACTTAAATGCCACTTAACCCAGCCAGTGGGAAGCCGTACAGTATTGAAACCTATTTGTTTTACAAATTTCACATACGATTCGGTAATTTTGCTATTCACCCATTCGGCTTCGGTTGGGGCTTCCATGGTATTGCCGAAATTTATTCCCAAATGCATTTTTGCGGCAAGCTCAACAGCAGTGCTGCTCATTCCCGTTGCATCAGATGGTTTAGGAGAAGTGTTGTACGAAGGATAGATCTGCGAAAGTTGAGAAACTATTATGCGCCTGGACTGGCCGTTGTCCGAATTAACGGTCAATATGCTGGTGCGGGTAGCACCCGTAGCATTAAGTCCGGTCGTTACTTGAATAGTAGCAGTACCGCTGTTACCCGATGTTGTGCTTAACTGCAACCATTCAAAGGCAGCATTGTTAATACTCCAGGACTTATTAGATGTTACTGATATTTCTGACGTACCACCTTCAGCAGGAAAGGAAATCGTGGCGAGAGAAACATTCAGCTGTGGCTCAACCTCATCCTTATTGCAGGAAAACAAACTCACTAAAGAAATAAGAAATACGAAACTGATTTTAGAATAATTGATCTTCATAATGTAATTGTGTTTTTGTACTGTTGATTGAGGATGTCAGACCACCACCGGGTCTGACACCAATCATTAGCCTTCTCCAAGTAGCGAAGGCTGCTTGAGTAGGAATTTTGTTTACTTCGGGATATAATTATACAGTTCAAGTTCAGGCTTGCCTTTATGCTTAAAGCCTAGCTGCATACCATCCTCGGTAAGCGTAATGATATATGCCTTCGACCAATCCACATTATCCCAGCCCATATTAAGTGGAGTAACGTCGGTGAATGTTATCGTCTTTTCATCCGTATCTAAAAAATAGCTACCGGAAAAAATTCCATTTTTAGCTGCATCCAGTCCCTTTTGGTTTACGGTTACAGTAGGCAGTACAGGCACGCCTTTAATCCTAAAGGTCATGGTGCCGTAATCTTTTGGAGCAGGCATCCAGCTTTGCCAATCGGGTGCCCAATTCCAGCAGTCTCCATCTCCTGGAACACATTCGAAATCCCAACGCAATCTGTCAGTGGAGAACCACAGAGGGCCAGCGAATTTTTGAGATACCCCCTGTGCATTGAAATCGACCGTCCAGATCTTTTCATTACCTATGCCGCCTGTAAGCGAAACCCACAACGGATCCTTGTAATATTCAAGAACAGCCGGATCAAAAATCGGAATGAAGAGTACCTGGTTTCCAACCGTTGTTGTATACGTAATCCTATTTGCCAGCGAAGCATCACCGCCCGAAAAATCATCAGGAACAATCACGATAGTACTTGAATCAGTATAAACAACACTGCTTAAATCGGCATCGACGCCTTGAAAATTTATACTCGTTGCGCCTTCGAGATTAAACCCGATCAAATTGATATGTTGACCAGGCGCGACCGAGTTGAGAAGTGTATCATTTGGAGAGGCCTCGTAGTTTCTCACATGAGTAATTAAAGGAGCTCCGGTTATTTTGATCTCAAAAATCGAAGTACCCCCGCTGCTTACCGCCATAACTATATTTCGTTGATCATTTGTAACAGATTGAAAAGGAATGGAAGGAATCTGTATCACCATGCTTTGGTCGGTGAACAACGCGTAATTGATGGTTGCAGGGACACCGTTAAAAGTAATCTGCGAAACATCACTCAGGTTTTTCCCCAACAATACTACCCATTGGCCGGCTCTGACCGTTTGCACAGCGGTGTCGTTAGGTGAAGCCTCATAGTTCCGGATCTCGTTGATTAGCGGAGGGTTTGTTTCATCATTTTCACATGCCGATAACATCATCATTGCTATAGCGATACACGAAAACAGAAAATAACATAGATTTCTATATGTAATCTTTTTCATAGATAAATTCTTTTATTTAAAATGAGTAAGGCACCGCTGGTTCCAACAAATACGGATTGGCAGTTACCTCAGAAGATGGTATGGGCAACTTAAATGTATTGATGGTTGCAGGTGTTATAACCCCATAAGAATCTCCCGGAGTTACTTTACCTGTTGTCTCATCAATTTCGATGTTAACACGGCTATTTTCACCGTTAAGACGCCCCAAAGCCTTTGACGGATTGTAATAGGAAAGTCTGACCATGTCAAACCAGTATTCGCCTTCACCAGCCAGCTCTATTCTTCTTTCTTTGAATAACGTAGGCTCGTTAATCGAACTAACCTCATCGAGACCTGCCCTTTTTCTTATTTGATTAAAATAGCTTAGTGCTATTCCATCTGAGGTTGTTCCATTATTCCCTAGAACAGCTTCGACATAAACCAAATATATGTCGGCAAGTCTTAACAGTATAGTATGTTCCGGAGAAGAAGTATTGGTCATTAGAGGCAGGTTAAGGTCTTTCTCATTACCAATAATATGCTTCTTCAAACCACTATTGCCAGTGAATTTAAGACCGCTCTTTGTAACACCCCCCTCAACGTAACTTAAATTCGTGTTTAATTCAGGGTACGTGTCATTTCTATACATGAAAGTAGCTTTGCGTCTCAAGGAGTCAACTTCAGTAGAGTCATTATCAAGATCAAGGTATTGAAGATACATATCGTAAGTTGCTTCAATACCAAAAAAACCACCACCACCATTGATTCGTAACGCATTGCTGTAAAGCTGGAGCATGTTACCACCGTACCAGCCTCCGCCATTTGTTGGCCACTGATGAGCAAATAAAGACTCTTGACTATCGTTGTTTTGATATTTGAAAACATCGGCATAATTCGCTAATAATGACAAGCCACTATTCTCACAAACATTGCCTGCATATAGCTTGGCACTGTCAAGGAGCGCCTGATCGCGCGTGCCACTTTGATTCAAACCTGCCTGTGTCAGGTAAACTTTAGATAGCAATCCTTGGGCTGACCATGTAGTAACCCTGCCTTTATCCCATGTTTCTGGTAAATTTTTTATCGCAAATGTCAGATCATTAGCAACAAATTGATATACATCACTGGCATGATTTCTATGAACCAGCGGATTGTCAAATAAATCTCTACTGTCTTCAATAATAGGAACATCGCCCCATAGTCTCGTCAGGGTAAAGTAAGCATAGGCACGCATAAACTTTGCCTCTGCAAGTGCAGCATTTTTATCTTCTTCTTCGATGCTCTCTGCAGCTAATTCTTCTATTGCATGGATAATGGTGTTGGAATGTCCAATTAAATTATACATCGTTCTCCATTCCATAATCAAATTAGCGTTATAGCCATTGACTGAAAATGTATTTAGTTCAACAGCTGGCCCGTTATATCCAAGGATCATGTTACCGCCTAAAACTTCACCTATTGGCAAATAGCAGTCAGAAGTCCATCCACCCCATATACTGCCGCTATATAACGATGCAGTTGCCTTCTTGAGATCCTCAGTAGTTTTATAAAAATTATCGCTCGTTACTGCTGACAGTGCAGGACGATCTAAAAATGAATCACTGCACGATGCTAAAAAAACAGACGTAGCAAGTGATAGATAGATTATTATAGATTTTGTTTTCATAGATTCTATAATGATAAGTTTAAACCAAATGTGATTATTCTTGGCTGCGGATAATAGCCATCATCAATACCTGCATATAGCGGGTTCCATGATCCAATTTCAGGATCCATACCCGAATATTTGCTTATAATAAACAGGTTTGTGGCGCTTGCATACACCTTTAAAGATTTCAGGTGCATTTTTTGGGTCAGACTATTTGAGAATGTATAACCTAAAGAAACGTTTTTAAGCTTCACAAATGAACCATCCTCAACATAACGATCCGATACTCTTTGGTTTCCATTTGTTCTATCATTCCTCAGTCCGGGTATCTTCGTGTCCGGATTGGTTACATATACATTGTTAATATCGGAAGCCGATCCGTTTGGATCCACCAACGCGAGTTTTGCATAATTTTTTACACCTGAAAAATAGGTGGTATTCACTTGTGGGTCTTCGTGTGTCTGGCGCGTTACATTATATACTTTGTTGCCAATGTTGGAAGTGAAAAATATATTTAAGTCAAAATTCTTATACTTAAAAGTGTTATTTAATCCCAATTGCACCTTAGGAAGTGGAGACCCCAGATATGTTTGATCGCTTTCATCAATAATTCCGTCTCCATTCAAATCCTTGAATTTAAGGTCGCCATACCAAATACTACCCCCTGCATTGGCAAACGGAAGTGGTTCGCCGTTCCTCACCGGTCTTGCATGTGGTAAAATACCGTTTGCCTCATCGCCCAGTACATCTGTTGGGGTTGCAAAAACGCCCTCTACGATATAACCATAAAATTCTCCCAACGACCTCCCTGGTACTGTTCTGGAGTATGCAGTGTTAATTGAGGCGTCTTCAGCATTTAATGCAGTTATTTTATTTTTGTTACGCGACACGGTAAGGTCAGTTTTCCAGGTAAAGTCTTTACCCCGGATATTATCAGAACTTATTCTAAAGTCGAACCCTTTGTTCTCCATAGAACCTATATTTACATAGGGAGCTTTTAATGAACCAGGAGGCCAGCCTGAGGTAGCTGTTCCTGAATACATTGGCAATGTGATTTGCATAGCAAGATCATTTGTCTTGCGATGGTAAAAATCAACTGAGAAACTTAACCGCCAATTAAAAAAAGCTCCATCGAGACCGATATTATTATAGGTAGTTTGCTCCCATTTCAAATCAGGGTTTCCAATTTCATCGTTTACCAAAGCTACCCCCCCAAGGCCTGTTGAGGCCGTGATAAGCGTACTTGCGTATGAATAATCTCTGCCACCAGCCCTGTTGGTCAAACCGGAACTCAAGCGCAGTTTCAATTCATCAACGTTATTTACACCTTTAAAAAAAGACTCGTTATTTATCTTCCATGCTAAAGCTCCGGAATAGGATAGTATCCAACGATTTTGTTTAGCGTACATTGAATTACCATCATACCTGGCATTACCCGTGAACAGGTATCGGTCATTCAAACCAAAATCCAAACGGCCGAAATACGACTCTATTGCGGATTGGCCCTTGTCGCCACCGTTCGTTGCTGTTGCCGGGTCACCTGCTCCAATGGTCTGAACTGCGTTTGTAGGAAAATCCATGCGTGTAGCACTTAGGGACCTCCAATAGTTTAATTGCCACTCGTGCCCTGCCATGGCTGTCAATTTGTACTTCTCTCCAAACGAATGGTTATAGGTAAGAACAGTACTCATTTCTGAGTGATTAAAATCATTATAGTCAGCGGTACCATCATTCCTTGCTTTTATAAGGTTACCCATTACATACGATGGATTGAAGCGGTCTCGGTTATAAATGGAAAAATTTCCCCCGATAACATTTTTTAAGAGCAAACCTTTTGCAATGTCAGCTTCAACATAGGCGTTTGCATATACCTGCTTGCGGTTGGCCTCATCTTTATTAATTAACGCCAGGGCTAAAGGATTTTCTATTGGCGGCACCCAACCATTGTTATTGTATGCGCCACCCCATGAACCATCGGGATTCTGCACGGCAATATCAGGGGTCATGCTCAGGGCCCTCCAAATAACTCCCGAACTTATAGCATTGACTTTTTCGTCAATATTCACCAACTGAAGACTTGTGCCAATTCTCAACCACTTGGTTGTTTTATTATCCAGATTTAACCGGACAGACGTTCTGTTAAACTTTGATCCGAAAGCAACACCATCGTTTTGATAGTATGTTCCAGATAAATAGTAGCGCGTTTTTTCATCTCCGCCGCTTAAAGAGATTGAGTGCTCGCTAACACGTGAAGTTCTAAATAACTCTCCCTGCCAATCAGTTCCTTTACCTAAATACTGGGGATTTGCAAATTCAGGTCTGGTATCAAAATTCCAGGTAGGTTCTGCTGCCCTTTCGTTTAAGAAGGTTGCATGTTCATTCAAATTCAGAACCGGAAGTGTCTGTATTAGTCGTTGAAACCCGGTATAATACTGATACGAAACTGTTGGAGCAGCCTGCTTTCCTCTTTTAGTATTGATTAGTATAACACCATCGGATGCCTGGGCACCATAGATTGCTGTGGAAGCAGCATCCTTTAATACTTCGATAGATTCAATTTCTGATGCATTGATACCTGCTAATGGATTCATACCACCATCTCTAGAACCGGCAGTACTGATTCTGATACCATCGATTACATACAGTGGATTGCTGCCCCCCAGCGAAGTTATACCGCGAATTTGCACCGAGACACCACCACCGGGTTGTCCGGAGACTTGCTGGATCACCATGCCAGGTACTCGACCTTGCAGCGCCTGCTCTAGGGTGGAAACATTCGTTCCTTTTAAATCTTCACCTTTAACAGAAGATATGGAACCTGTAGCATCTCTTCTTTTTACCTCGCCGTAGCCGATACCAACTACTTCTACTTCTTCAAGGGTTTGTATGTCTTCGCTTAACGAGACAGCAATATTTGTTTGCTGCCCAACCTGAATTTCCTGGGACTTGTAGCCAATGAATGAAATCACAAGGATATCATCGGGGTTGGCGTTCAAGGTGAAATTCCCGTTTGCATCAGTAGCGGTCCCAATCGTTGTACCTTTGACAACAACACTTGCGCCTGGGATAAACGCGCCAGAACCATCCTTTACTGCACCTGTTATGGATCGCTGCTGGGCGGAAACATTTAAGCCTGCCAGCAGTATCCATACAGAAATGCCTAAACATCTGTAAAGCTTCTTCATAGTTATTAGTTTGATTTTAGGGTTGAAACTTCAACGCTTACAATCGTGGCTGAGTCACGTGACGAGCTTTTGAATTCTTCGTCAACGTTTTCAATGCTTCACCACCGTAATCGTTTGCATACAAATGTATACCCGGTGTATGATCTGAAAGGGCATCCATTAGTCTCGAAGACAGGGTTAAAAAGTCCGGCCATAGGTCAAAAAAGTCTTAGAAAGGTTCATTTTTAGCATCCGTCAAAGATTCTGATGCTGGAGGGCAGGAATAATCCGTTCGAGGCACTGGAATTAGTGAGCATTGAACCAAAAGAAACTAACTTCAAATTGCCCCGAGCACTACAAATATTATGAAGAAGATTAAAACATAAATGCTCAGTTCGATAAAAAGAAGTATTCTCATTTTTCGCTTCACAGGACAATTGTTTGTAAGCATAAAAATAGAGGACCTTGTTGTCAGCAACGTTATAAATAGTCCCAAAAGTGGGTAAGGATTGTCTGATTTGGAAAAATATCGACTAGCTTTTACGTTTTCTACTCGCGTATGCGGAAGGCAGAATATGATATACTTCCTTAAAATAGCGGGCAAAATATTTAGGATTTTTAAAGCCTACCTTGTAGGCGATTTCAGAAACAGAAAGCTGGCTCTTCTCTAGTAATTGTATCGCATGCTGTAATCTTATGTCGCGCATGAGATCCAGTGGTGACTTGCCTGTGAGCGTCTGAATTCTCTTAAAAAACTGGGCACGGCTCACACCAAGTTCACGATACAAATCTACTACGGTAAGGTCAGCATTGCTCACGTTTAGTTCAATGATCTGAATCACACGTTGTATGAATTGCTCGTCAAGTGATGTAACCTGGATCTCACTTGCCTTGATCGCATTCCGTTTTGTAAAAAGCGAGTGTAAATCCTGACGCTGTGACAACAGATTACGAATTCTTGATTCCAGCAACTGGAAATTGAATGGTTTAGGAATATATTCATCCGCTCCCATTTCGAAGCCCTCGAGGCGTTGCTCTTCACCAGACCGTGCCGTCAATAAAATGACTGGAATGTGAGAAACACGTTGATCAGACTTAATTTTTTTGCAAAGCTCAAGCCCATTCATACCCGGCATGGTGATATCGGTTACAACCAGGTCAGGAACTTCGGACAGTGCTTTCGTCCATCCTTCTTCCCCGGTGGAGGCTTCAATTATATTATACAAGACCTTTAGATTATCTTTAAGATAGAATCGAAAGTCCTCACTGTCTTCGACTAACAAAACTGAGGGTTTGTCACTCAATCTCGTTTGGATTTCGTTCTTGCTGTCAATTACCGTGGATTTAACGGGTTCACTTATCGTTTCGTGAACAGCTTGAACAAGTCGCTTTAACGGCAAGACTACAATAAAGCAGCTTCCCTTCTCCATCTCACTCTCAACCTTGATCGTTCCTCCATGAATTCGAACAAACTCTTTTGTTATCGCAAGGCCGATACCACTTCCCTGATTCATGACAGAGTTCGGCAGGTCGTTTTGAAAAAATCGTTCAAAGATAAGATCATGTTTTTCAGGAGGTATTCCGATACCTGTGTCCACCACGCGTAAAGCAACAATGCTATCCTGGTCTGCATCCTGAACATCCAGTATCACGGAGATTTCACCATTCGCCATTGTGAACTTGAATGCATTGGAAAGTAGATTAAACAGGATCTTTTCTATTTTGTCATGATCGAACGTTGCTTCAAATGAAGATACATTTGATTCAAATATGAGGCGTATGTCTTTCTTCTCTGAGATATCCGAAAAAGAATATACCGTCTCCTTGACAAATCTAACAATATCACCTTCTGATGGCCGGAACTTTATGTCATGAACTTCCAGTTTCCTGAAATCGAGAAGCTGGTTTACGAGATTCAACAAGCGTTTTGCATTTCTCTTTATAAGATCGAAATGCTTTCGTTGCTCGGAATTAACAGTTTGCTCACTGAGTTGCTCCAGCGGTGAAAGAATAAGGGACAAGGGAGTTCTTAGTTCATGGCTCACATTGGTAAAAAACCGTGTCTTCATCATCTCCAGATCCCGTGATCGCTTTGCTTCTTCCTGTTGCTGAGTGACCTCAAATTTTAACTTTTCTCTTTGTTGCACGACCCTGCGTGTCGCGAGCAATAAGGCCAGAACAACAACCAGATAAACGGCATATGCTTTTTTGGACTTCCAAAACGGAGGAAGCACCTTAATGTGCAAAGAAATTCCTTTTTCATTCCAGACTCCGTCATTGTTTGAACCAATAACCCGGAAGACATAATCGCCTGCACTAAGATTGGTGAAGGTTACTCTCCTGTTTTTTGAATTGGTCGTCAGCCAGTCTGCATTAAAACCTTCAAGCTTATATTGGTATTGGTTTTTTGAAGGTTGAATAAAGTCAAGCGCGGCAAATTCAATAGAGAATACATTGTCACTGGCGTTCAGCACAATAGAAGGATTCGAAGTGATGGAAGCAAGAAGTGTAAATTCTCCATTAGCCGACTGTCCGGGATGGACAGTACGATTGAAAAGCTGGAAATCGGTAAAGGCCAGCTGCGGCACAATCTTGTTCTGGACAATGTCAGCAGGGCGAAAAATATTGAATCCGTTGTCGCCCCCAAATACCAGCTCGCCATTTCGGGTCCTGATCGCTGAATCTTCATTGAAGCGTTTGCCATGCAACCCGTCAGCTTCGGAGTAATTCCTGAAATTCACCAGAACACTGTCACCTTTTGAACTAATTGTTGCACATGACAATCCGTTCTGGGTACCAAGCCATAGCCGGCCTTCGTCATCTTCCAGCATAGACATAATAATGTTATGCGGCAGTCCGTTTTTTTCCGTGAAGTTGGTAAATCTATTCCCTTTCTTTTGCCACAAACTCAGGCCGCCATGAGTACCGATCCACATCCGACCTTTCGAGTCTTCCAAAATACCAAGGATGACATTATTGCAAAGCGCTGATGGATTATTCTTTTCCGCCTCGAAATGAACAATTTTTCCGGTGGATTTCATGAGAATATCTATACCCATAGAAGTTCCAAACCAGATATTACCCTCTGAATCTTCGGTGACAGTAGGAACGACAGATGAAAGGAGCGCGCGCTGATCGGGATGTTGATATCGTGTAAATGTCTTTTTCTCTCGATCAAATAGATTTACACCACCGTCCAGCGTGCCAATCCAGAGCCGTTGTTGCGAATCTTCGAAAACCTCCCACGCGCTTTTTCCTGAAAGGCTCTTTGCGTTTAAAGGATCATACTGGTACCTAACAAATTTTTGTCCATCAAACCAATTCAATCCCCCCAAAAAGGTACCGATCCAAAGTTTATCGTTGTGATCAATGACCAGGCTTACAATGACGTCACTGCTCAAACTGGCTGGATTCTTTGGATCGTGTCGGTATGTTGTAAACTTGCCTGTTTGCCGGTTGAAGTAAATCAACCCGCCTCCATCTGTTCCAAGCCAAAGATTTCCTTTTTTGTCTTCAACGAAAGTATTAATATCTTCATACGGCAGGCCATAAGGTTTAGAATACCTGTTGATAAGCGGGAACCGCATAATATTTTCATGAAAATAATTCAATCCCTGCCTGTAAGTGCCAATCCAGATCACACCATCCTTATCTTTGACCATGGTGCTAACTGAATTCTCGCTCAATGTATTTTCATTCTCTGGCGAGTGAGAAATGTTGCTAACAGAAAAGGTTTTCTTATCTACAACATCAATACCATCATGACCGGTCGCTAGCCAAATGTGACCTCTATTATCCTCTACAGCGCCTAATATAACGTCTGAACTAAGATGTGCATCCCGTGAATTTTTTCCGAGATGGTAAAGCTTGTCTTGAGATGGGTTGAGATAGTAAGCTCCTTTGTCATAATCCCCAGAGTAGATCCACAAGTCCCCATCCCTATCAATCATCAATTCCCATTGAAAATTGGCTTTCTTATCAGGCATGCGTTCATACAGCAGGGTAAGCTTTTTGTTAATCTTTATACCCTGATTCGTTAGGGTTATGTTTTCAATAATTCCATTCGAATGGATAATCCAGTAGCTGCCATCAGAATGTTCAACAAAACATGTGACGTTGTTACTTGAAATGGAACTCGCATCGTTGTCGATATGGGTTGCTAAAATTGACTCTTTAGTTTTTTCATTGTAGCAGATCAGCCCACGACTCTGCATGAGAAACCAGTAATTTCCGTAACGATCAGGCACAATGTTTTTTATATCAGCAGGATGATCAATCGAGAATTTTTGAAAAATCTGAAAATCCTGTGAGAACTTTTCAGTTACCGGGTCATAAATGCAAAGGCCGAGTAATGTGTGAACTCCCATCTTGCCCCCTGGTATTTGAAATAACCTTAACACGTCATCGTAAAAAAGGGAAGTGGAATCTGAAGGTTCGTTGTGGAACACACGCATTGAGCCACCATCAAAGCGATTAAGGCCCAACTGGGTACCAATCCATAGAAAACCTGTACTGTCACGAAAAATAGTTTTTATATAATTGTTCGATAAGCCTTGCAACTCATCGATGTGGGCAAAGCGATGTTCCTGCGCCAACGTTTTGAAGGTCGGTTGGATCAAAAGACACGTTAATAAAAGCCGTACAACCGGCAGAATAAATCCTTTCACGACTCTATAATAATGACGCCTTAAGTAATATAATTAATTGGAGAAAGTCTAAACTATCGTTTGAATTGGATTGTTGGTGTACCTTTTTGACGCTTTTTTATGTAGGATTAGCGGTAGGGTCTCTTTCTTGAACGATCACCCGTAAAATGACGTTCAAGCCAGGCCTTATTGATAGCGAATCGCATTCCGTTTTTTTTCTTTACCTGCTGTTACAGTAAAAGCCTTTCCTCTAATGCTTCTTGAAGATGTTAAGTTTGCTTTTATTGCGAAAAGTAACGTTTTTATACGGCGACTCGCGCAGAATAGACTATGAAATTAGTAACGATTTGTCTCAAATTTCTGTACAGATAGTCTTTCTGAGAATGAAGCCTTAAGACAGTATCCTGAATTTCTAAATTCGTTCCAAAGAAACTGCTCAACTGCGGATTCAATTATGAAAGGATTTGCAGGAGCCCTGAACACGGATAAAAATTTCTGATGCGGGATACCAGAGTAACGATCACTGAAAGTTAGAATCGATGTGCTCCAATTGTAGAGCCCACTTTTCTTGACGAGCTACCCGACTTCATTTACCCTTGTTCCACGCACAAACACCTAAATATCTCTTTCGGGATGTTTAGGTGTTTCTAGTGATGATCAGGTATTTTTTGTTGCTAGTTTATTGCGCAAGGCCTTCAACGTATTGATTACATGCTGTGAGCAAATTCTGTATCGGAAAATGATGTCCCTAAACATTCCGAACAAAATCGCTATAACAGTTACACAATAATAAAAAAACGAAAGCTTTCGCAATTGAAAGCGCAGGGAGAAACGGTGCAGTCGGAATTGCGAGGTGCCATAGACCAAGTCCAAATTCATAACAATCATCTTGTTAGCTCAAATTTTCTTAAAAGCGATTTCCCTGACTTTTATAGTCGACCAAGCCGGGTCATGATTTTCGCTACATTCGGAAGTAATTCTCTGTAAATCTTACATTAGTAAGGATATGTTAATTGTGGCTTTTCCCCACCTTCGGGGGTGATCTACCTTAGCATCAACAAAACCCCAAAAAAACAATTGATATGAAAATGATTAAAGCTTTTTAGTGATTGTCTTAATTGACACCTGGTACAAGTACCTTTGCTCAGGAAAACCCTTGCATGAAATCTATTCGATGATGGCTTACTTCACGAAGTATATCGGTGCTCATGATACACGTGAACCATTTGTTTAGTATATTTAACTATACATACTCATAAACGATATAGTGACTCCGCATAATACGCGAGTGGCACTAGGACATCTTAATGACGCATATTCGTTGGGGATTGCAAAATCAGGCTTGCACTTTGTACGCCTATGCAGGCTTCTGGCTTTGTTGCTAGATTGTGATTTTATCTTGATTGGTTGCCCGCTTTCTCTATCCTTGTTGACTCTTAATGCGCTTGCTGTATCGGAATTTGTGTTGGTCCCATGCAATTTAATGTCCTGACCTTGCGAGGTTTGAACTCTATGCTGGAGACAGTGAAAAAAAGCAAGAGGTCAATAGTAATCTCAAAGTGCTTGGTGTGCTGCCCATTATGGTTGATACACGTAAAAATATTTTCAGGGACATCCAGGAGCATCTCAGGACGAATTACACGGTGCGCATTTTCGACTGCGCCATTCGGCCGAGTGTAAGGGCTGCCGAAGTACATCCTTCGGCTAAAGCGCACTCGCCCAAGTTCCAAATACTGCACTGGACTATGTGAGCTGGCTGATGAAATAGTTGCATTTAAAAATTAACAACTAACCGCAACCAAAATCTTTAACTGAAATACTATGGCACTTGGCACAAACCTTAAAAAAGAAAAACTGATTCCGAATCGGAGCAGTGAAAAAGCAAACGAAATCGTAACAGAAAACCTATCACCTATGGAAAATGAACTACAAATAACCGAACCTAAAGTGAAAACCAAAGGCAATGGAAACGGTCAAAGCAGCGAGCAACTGCTTGACATGAAAGGCCAGCTCGATGCCATCAACCAGGCATTTGCATTTATTGAATTTGACACACAGGGAAACATTCTGAGTGCCAACACTATTTTTCTGGACGCAATGGGCTACAAGCTCAGCGAAATCAAAGGCAAGCATCATAGTATGTTTGTGGATGCCGCGTACGCGCGCAGCAATGAGTACAAGAAATTCTGGAATGATCTCCGCGGAGGCGAATCTCAATCTGGCGAATTTTCACGCTTCAGTAAAAACGGAGAGGTAGTTTGGCTGCTCGCTTCATACACTCCCGTTGCCGATGACAAGGGTAAAGTGGTGAAAGTGATTAAACTGGCTACCAACATCACTTCCTCAAAAGTTTCGAATGCTGATTTTGCCGGTCAGATAGCGGCCATTGGAAAGTCTCAGGCTGTGATTGAATTTAATATGGATGGCACCATCATTACTGCCAACGATAATTTCCTGAATGCACTGGGCGGTTATTCACTGAATGAAGTGAAAGGTAAGCATCATAAAATGTTTGTGGAAGACAGCTACGGAAGAAGTCCTGCCTACACTGAATTTTGGGCCAGGCTAAATCGTGGTGAATTTATAGCAGATGAATTCAAGCGCACCGGCAAAGGTGGTAAGGAAGTTTGGATACGGGCTTCTTACAATCCTATTCTCGATTTAAGCGGACGGCCTTTCAAAGTGGTAAAGTTTGCGACCGATGTTACAGAACAAAAACTTAAAAATGCGGACTACGAAGGTCAGTTGGCCGCCATCGGAAAATCAAATGCCGTGATTGAATTCAATATGGATGGCACCATCATCACTGCCAACGATAATTTCCTGAGTGCGCTGGGAGGTTATTCCTTGAGTGAAGTGAAGGGCAAGCATCACAGGATGTTTGTTGAATCTTCTTATTCCCGCAGCTCTGAGTACGCTGACTTCTGGCGAAAATTAAATAACGGAGATTTTTTTGTAGGCACTTATACCCGCATCGACAAACATGGTAAAGAAGTGTTCATCCAGGCATCCTATAATCCAATCCTTGATTTGAATGGCAAGCCCTACAAAGTGGTGAAGTACGCACTAGACATGACTGAAGTTATCCGCGCCATTAAAGCGATGGCAGTTGGAGATCTGAGTATCCGCTGTGATGAATCGGTGGACAATGGTGGATTAACGGCAGAAATAAACAAGGCGCTGACTAATTTTAATTCAGTGCTGGGACAGATCAATCAAGGCTCGGATGTTGTGGCCAAGTCATCGAACCTGTTGCAGAAAAAGGTGGAAGATATGAAACGCAACTCTACCGAAGTGGCAACAGCAATCGCTCAAATGGCCAAAGGCGCACAAGACCAGGCTCAACGTACCGATGAATCATCCAAACTGGTTAACCATGTGATGGCATCCGCCAATGAGATGGAAAAGAAAGCAAACACCATCAACAAAGCTGCCGAACGCGGACTTGAAAGTTCTAACCAGGGTATGAAGACGGTGAAAGTTTTAGTGGAGAACATGACGGGCATTAAAGAATCAGCGGGCCAGACTTCACAATCCATCGGTGTATTGACAAAACGCACAGAAGAAATCGGGCGCACCCTGAATGTGATTACAGACATAGCCAGTCAAACCAATTTGCTTGCATTGAACGCGGCTATAGAAGCTGCTCGTGCCGGTGATGCAGGTAGAGGTTTTGCTGTAGTAGCGGAAGAAATCCGTAAGCTGGCAGAAGACTCTCGCAAGTCGGCTGTGGAAATTGAAAAAATAATTGGCGATGTTCAGAAAGACACAACAGCAGCCGGTAAAGCAATTGATACCATGGAAGCGAGTGTGAAAGAAGGAAACAAGTCAAGTGTGGAAGTAGAAAAAATCTTTCAGGAGATTTCCAAATCAAGCGATGAAACCTTTGGAGCCTCCAAGGAAATTCAGGCCGCAACGCTTACTCAAAAAGAATCCATTGGCAGTGTGGTAAAAAACATCGAGCAGATTGTTACGGTATCTGAAGAAACTGCCGCAGGCGCTCAGCAAGTAGCCAGTTCGAGCCAACAGATGAACAATGGTATGCTGGAAATTTCAAAAGCCGGAGATGAGCTTTCTGCAGTAGCGGCAGAGTTGCAGGCTGGGGTTACTCAGTTTAAGTTGAAGAAATAAGGAATAGAAAAACGGGATGAACTATTAACTAATTTCTATTGACGATTTAACTAAAACAAACAGGCCAAAGAATCAAGACAATGACCGAACCAAAACAAGCTACCAAAAGCACTGAGGCTACCCACTCACGCACACAACAGATTGTGGTGTTTAAGTTGGGGCAAGAGGAGTACGGCCTTCATATCGATCAAATCAAGGAAGTGGTAATCACACCTACCATCACGCGCATGCCGCAAACGCCTCCTTATGTAAAGGGCGTGGCAAACATCAGGGGCAACGTGATTGCCATGCTTGACCTGGAAGAAAAATTCGGGTTGCAGCGCAATACTGAATCTGTAAAAGCAGGAAACAACTTCACATTGGTTATTGAAAGTGAAGAATACAAAATGGGAATTTTAGTAAGAGAAGTTCCCAACACACTTTCCATTTCTTCGTCCAGCGTTGAAGATTCCATTTTCACTGGCGACAACCAGCAAGAACAATCCTATATCACAGGCATTGTAAAGCTGGACAAACGATTAATCATTATGATAGACATTTTTAAAGTGATTAACGAACAGGAAGCCCAGCAACTTTTTAAAAACAAAAATGCACCAGCAGTAGAAGCTTAGTTTTTTTAACCTCAAAGTCCCTCTCTTCCGGGAGGATTTAGTGTGGAAAAAGAAAAGAACATTGTATGAGAAGCAAAGTACTTAATATTAATGAAGTGGATGTAACGGGCAAACCGGTTATCTACACCTGTTACGGATTGGGGTCATGTATTGGTTTGTTCCTGACCGATAGATTACGCGGCCTATCCGGAGGGGCGCATATTCCCTTACCTGTTTCAACTGAAGAAAGTGAGTGGTATGGTGTTTCTGGAATGATAGATATTCTGCTTGAAAATTTGAAGAGTATGGGAAGTGATTTGAATTGTTTGCGGGCGAAGGTGACGGGTGGGGCTCAGGTGTTCGAGAACATGACCAACATTGGTGACCAAAATGTTCAATCTGTTCTTCAACAGTTGGTGAACCGCAAGATATATCTCGCGGCAAAAGATGTGGGAGGAAAAGTATCGAGAACTGCTCGTTTCAATAGCGTAACGGGTGAGTTAAAGATTTCAACTTCAGAACGTAAAACGTATAGCATTTAAAATTTAAAAATCTCTTGTCCCCCACTCCACTGGAGCGGCCAGGGCGAGGCAAAACAAACACCTATGACAAAAAATGTTCTAATCGTTGATGACTCACTGTACATGAGAACAGTAATCAAGGACGCACTTGAAGCAGCAGGCTTCTGTGTTGTAGGCCAGGCGGCCAATGGTGAAGAGGCTATTGACTTAGCGTTTGAATTGCAACCCGATATTATCACGCTGGATAATATTCTCCCGGACATGATTGGCACCGATATTTTGAAAGTGTACACTCAAGAGGGCCTTCTTTCAAAAGTAATTATGATTAGTGCAGTCGGTCAGGAGTCCGTCATTCAGGAAGGGCTGAAACTGGGCGCAAAAGCCTACATCGTAAAACCTTTCACTTCCGATCAGCTTCTCAGCGAAGTGAAAAAACTTTAAGACAGTTCACAGATATGCCTAATGGTAAAATAAAAACCTTGCTCATTGAAGATTCGGGGTTCATGAGAATTCTCTTATCTGACCTGCTTCGAAAAGATCAAACCATCGAGGTAGTAGGCACTGCCATGAACGGTTTAGAGGGTGTGAAAAAAGTGAAGTCACTGAAACCCGATGTGGTAATTACCGATATGGTGATGCCGCAATATGACGGCCTCTACGTGGTGCAACAACTGATGAAAGACATGCCCGTGCCTATCATATTATTGAGTTCGCTGGATCGCGCTGACCCAAAAATATTTGACGCTCTGAAAGAGGGTGCATTTGATTTTATTGATAAGCCACAGGAAAAGCAAGTCTCAGAAGGGTATCTCCCTCTTACGCGCATGATCCGCGAAGCTTCCATTACGGATTATTTAAAACTACGCCAGCGGGTAGAAGGAAGGAATACATTCGTTCACACGTTTGAAGCCTGCCTTAATTACGACATCATTGCCATCGGTGCATCAACGGGAGGGCCAAGTGCAATAGAACTAATTGTCAACAATCTGCCTAACAACCTAAACATTCCGGTACTCATCGCACAGCACATGCCAGAACGTTTCATCGAATCATTCGCCACGCGACTGGCTGATACTATGGGTTTGAAAGTAAGTGTTGCCAGGAATGGAGAACACTTGTTGAGTAATCATATTTATCTCGCACCGGGCACCGCCAATATGCGCATCAACCTTTCCGGCTCAGGCCCCAGAGCTGAGTATGTGTACGACCAATACAAAGAATTCAATCATCCTTCTATTGATTGCCTCTTTGAATCGGTGGCAAACATTTACGGCAAGCGTGCTATTGGTGTGATTCTAACAGGCATGGGTAAGGATGGCACACACGGTCTTTCAAAAATAAAAGAAGCCGGTGGGCTAACGCTTGCGCAAGATGAACATTCTTCGATTGTCTATGGCATGCCCAAATCTGCGATTGAGTCGGGGGCTGCCATGCAGCAGGTTCCCTTAACAGAAATTCCAAACTTTATCATCAGTGCACTATGAGCAACCACGAAAAAGATCAGGAGTACCGCGAAATATTTTTAGCTGAAGCGCTTGAAAATTATACCGAAATAAACCGGCTTCTCACGGTGTTGGAAAAAAATGTGAATGACTCCAAAGCAATCCAGGCATTGTTCAGGATAACACACACCTTGAAAGGCAATGCCACTGGCATGGGCTTCGATAAAATTGCTGAGATGGCTCACGTGATGGAAGATTTCTTTGGCGAGGTGCGTGAAGGCAGAATTTCACTTGGTAGCGATATTTTTTCTTCTGTATTTAAAGCAGCGGATGTTTTAGGAGAATTAATCGAGGCTATAAAAACTCCAAAGGATGTAAAGTATCGCGGCATCAAAACGAAGTTGGAGGTATTCATAAAAAGCGCCAAAGGAACTTCTTCACAAGAGTCAACATCATCCAACCCGATTTCTGAAGTTGAGACCAATAAAGAACAAAATGAATTCGAGGGAATAGAAGGGGATGAATCCGAAGTAGAGTCGACCAACATTTCATTTTCAGACCTGGTTCAGGTGCCGGTCAAAAAATTAGACAACCTGTTGAACCTGGTTGGAGAGCTGGTCATTGAGCGCGACCGTATTATTGCCAACGGTGGGGGCAATCACTCATCAAATGAGTACTCAAGACTCAACCGCATTTCATCTGATCTTCAGTATTCCGTGATGGATGTTCGCCTGGTTCAGGTCGGTTTCCTGTTCAATAAATTTCATCGCATTGCGCGAGATGCATCCACCAAAGAAGGAAAGCAGGTAAACCTGAAATTGGAAGGAACAGAAACGGAAATTGACCGTAATATTTTACAGGTCATAAGCGATTCCCTCATTCACCTGATTAGAAATGGTGTTGGTCATGGCATCGAAAAACCCGAAATAAGAAAACAAAAAGGAAAACCTGCGGAAGGTACATTAACCCTTTCCGCAAGCAGTGAATCGGACACGGTTTTCATCAGGATGAAAGATGATGGTGCCGGTATTGATCCCAAAAAAATAAAACAAAAGGCGATTGAAAAAGGATTGGTCAATGCACAAGATGCCAACCTGATGAGTGACCGCGATTTGATCATGCTCATTTTTGAACCGGGCTTTTCTACTATGGATCAGGTTACTGCCATTTCCGGTAGAGGCGTGGGAATGGATGTAGTGAAAAAGGCACTCGACTCTATTGGCGGAACGGTGCAGGTAGATTCCATGCCTGAAGAAGGAACAATTTTTACATTGAGCCTTCCATCATCAATGGCTGTAAAATCTACATTGCTGTTTGAGCTGGAAACGCAAACCTATGCCATCCCACTTTCATACACCGAATCAGTAATCTCAATTTATAAATCTGATATACACAAAGCCGCCAATGGTTTGATTGCCGTTCATCTCGGCAACACCATCCATATTATTTTTCTTTCTGATTTGTTTGCCCAAAGCCAGGGCCTGTCGTGTGAGAGATATTTTTCCTTTGATAAGTTGCACCAGGAACAAAAACTGGAAATCGTAGTTGTCTCATTCAATGGAAAACGCATCGGCTTTATTGTTGACAAGCTTCTTCAGCAAAAGGAAATTGTAGAAAAACCACTTCGCAAACCATTCGATAATATTTCATTCTTGAGCGGGGTAACCATACTTGGGAATGGAAACGTGTGCCTGGCATTAAGCATTCCGGGCATATTAAATGTCATCTTAAGTAGCCAGGTGAATAGAACAGTAAATGCGTAAAACTATGCTAAACGGGAAGAGGAATATGTTGGCCGATAATTTGAGAGCAGCCTTTGAATCAGGTTACTCCAATGCCTCTACTTCGCTGTCGAAATTGACCAAAGACAAAATCCAGTTCAATAATTTTCATTGTAATTTTCATCGGCTCGATTCTGACTTTTTTAGCAAGCAGGTGTCCTTAAGTCGCAACGGAGGCAACCACCTTATCACTACAGAAATATTTGGCGATATAACCGGCAAAAGTTATTTGTTCCTTTCCGATAAGGAGTTCGAGGTACTCACTTCGGGTGTTGTCCATTCTGATTTGAAAGAAGAATTCATCAAAGAAATGGATAACATTCTTTCAGCATCGGTCATTACTCATTTATCCAATAACCTGAAATTGAAAATGTATGGCGACATACCCTTGTTCGTGGGGAAAGTAATGGGTAAAGTAGAGGACATCATTTTTGATGACTTCAATGAACAGGTGGAGGAAGTTTATATCAATGCTATCTTTTTCTCCTTTGAAGATCAACCTGTTGTTACTCCTTTTTTTGTATGGGTAGTTGACAGCCAGGTGCAACATGTATTGGAATCAAAAATAAACTAACAGTAAGCATGTACCGTAGAACGCTTTATCTTTTGGCAGTATTAACAAACAGCGGGGCGATAGTCTTGTGCAGTCTTCAAAATGGGTTGGTGAACTGGCTTAACGTTCTTCTGGCTGCCAATTTGGTGATGTTGATCGTATTGCAAAAACGAGTGGGTTTTATCTTGTCCCGTTTGCTGACAATCTCAGGAATACAAAAAAATAGCGCAAACATAGAATCGGCTCTTACGCAATTCATTATAAAAGCAAAAGCCAGCGTAACAGAAGCAAAGACGGCCATATCAGGCATCAATGAAATCAGGCAGGAGAAGTATATGGAAATACTGTCGCAAATAAATGATACTGAAATCCGGGAATCGCTTCAGGCAGCCCACGACAAAATAATTACACTCAGAGAAAAAGAGAAAGAAAATAACTGGATAACAGAAGGCGTTGCTGTTTTTGCTGAATTAAAACAAAAAGGCAATGACATTGGTGAGTATTCGTTGACCGCCATTTCAACAATTGTAAAATACCTGAATGCCAATCAGGGAGCATTCTTTCTGCTCAAGACACAAGACAGTGATAAATGGTTTGAATTAACGGCCTCTTATGCGTATGGGAAGAAGAGGTATATGGAGAAAAAAATCAATGTGGGCGAAGGATTAATCGGCCAAATCTATTATGAAAAGGAAATAATTTACATTACCGATGTGCCAAAGGATTACATTAGGATAACCTCTGGTTTGGGTGAGGCATTGCCCAATTGTGTATGCATTGTTCCTCTGATGTCCGAAGGCGAACTTCTTGGCGCCATTGAGGTAGCTTCATTTCAAAAACTACATTCGCATGAAATGGAGTATCTGAAAAAAATTGCCGATAGCATTGGCTATAATCTCGCTTCATTAGAAAATAACAGACGCACGGAAATTTTGCTGGAAGAATCGCAGAAGGTGGCGCAGGAAGTAAAATGTCAGGAAGAGGAACTACGCCAAAGTATGGAGGAGCTTACGGCTACCCAGGAACAGATGAGACGAAAAGAGAAGGAGTTGGATGCTGTCATGTCTTCCCTTTCAACCGTTGAGCTTGACCTCGAGGGTCATGTGTTGCAAGCCAATCCTGTATTTCTTGGAATAACCGGCTACACAATGACAGACATTCAGGGAAAACTTTATAAAAGCCTTATTCCTCAGCATGGCAATGATCTCATTCAATATGATATGATGTGGAATAGCATTTTATCGGGCCAGTCTTTCTCCGGTGAATTTAGAATTGTAAACAAGGATGTGAAAGAAATGTGGTTAACCGGAAACTTCACGCCAATAGTAAGTGAAAGTGGTAAACCCTATAAAGTAATGGTGATCTCACTCTTCACCACGCAAGACAAAGAGAAGTTATTCGAACTTCAGGAAATGGTAACTGCCATTAAAAATTGCTTCCCGATTGCTGAAATCAATCAGGACATGACTTTTAAATCAGCAAACGACCTGTTCTTATCTGAACTCGGAATCAAACGCCTGGAGTTGAAAAAAACGCTCCCTCAAAATGTGTTGGCCAATGGCTCGTATGGTAAGCTCGAACAATTTTTACGTAATCATCAGGACCAACCCAATCATATAGAATTAAACATCAGCGACAAAAACGGAATCACCAAAAAATTCAACACCTCACTCATTAAGATTAATAACACGAACGGTCAACAAAAGAAAGGTTTATTGATTTTGCGAAACGCTTTATGAAATGGAAACCGGACAATCTACTGAGAGCATTATTATTTCCGATGAAGAACTTAAGTCACTCACGGACGCCATACAACAACGGCATGGAATAGATTTTAGCTGCTATGAACCCAAATCACTCAAGCGCAGAGTAGTAAGGGCATTGCATGTGTTTAATCTTTCGGCCATTCATGAACTGTGGATAAAAATTCTCCGCGACCATTCCTTTATTTATCCTTTCATGGATGAAATTAGCGTAGGCCTCACATCCATGTTCCGCGACCCGGTGCTATGGAAAAAAATGCGATACCTGCTGAATGAAAGTTTTTCGCACAAACATGATTTATCCATCTGGCACGCGGGCTGCTCATCGGGAGAAGAAGTTTACACGATGGGAATTGTGTTGAAAGAATCCTCCTTCAGAAAACCAGTTACCGCTCTGGCCACCGACATCAGCAACCAGGCCATGGCCACGGCAAAGAAAGGTGAGTTCAACAATATGAAAATGGATGAGTATGATAAGAACTATCTGCATTTTAATCCTGCCTCCATGTTAAGAAAATACTATACACTAGAGAATGGTTCTGCCTTCATGGACACAGGTCTGATTAAACATGTTACGTTTGAACATCACAACCTCATTACCGACCCCTTCTCAAAAAAATTCGACATCATCTTTTGCCGCAATGTGATGATATACTTTGACAACAATGCCAAACGCAAATTATTCGATAAGTTCTATGATGCCCTCAATCCCAATGGCCTTTTCATTATTGGCTTTTACGATGCCGTATTGCCATTAGTAGACCCCAATAAATTCAAGGTGCTAGACATGGACGCTAAGATTTTTCAGAAAGTGTAAAGAGTAATGTATGGAAATAAAATCTGGGACTATTGTATTGATTGCCCTTATATCGCCCGAAAGTATGATCTCACTGAGTTAGGGCATGGAATCAACTAAATAAAAACAGTGCGCCTCGGGTTTCCTTGTGTCGTATAAAAAATAATTTTAAAACGCTATGGATAGAATGCTTTTTAAGAAAATCAACTTACTCGTTCACCTGGCACATATTGATGGCCAGTTTGTTGAAACCGAGAAGAACCTTCTGCTGGAATTACTACAAGGTGCTCATCTGGATGAGGAGTACCTGAAAGTGCACAAGTTAACCGTCATCGACATGAATGAAATTCACAGCTTACCGGATAAATCTGAGTTGCTGTATTGGGTACTGAAAATGATTCATGCCGATGGTGTATTACATCCCTCGGAAGTAAACTACGCCAAGCTTCTTGCACACCAGCTTGGATTCCGTGATGAAGTAATTGATCATTTTACTACGCATCCATTGGAATCGCTGGCGCGCTTCGAGAAAGATGTGAGTGAGTTTCAACTGAGAGGTGTTTTGTAAGAGGAATACATTGCGCAACGCTTCGTGCTGAACGAAAAAGATGCCGTGGATTGAACATGCGTGAGATTTCTTCAGCAGAACTGGCACTTGCAGACGGTGTTCGATCTGAAAGGATATGGATTGTGTACAAAGGCATTGTCTACGTGTGAGCAAATCATCAGGTCGGCCATGACTTTCCTCCAAACTACCAATCATCGTTAAACTTTGAGTCATCTTGATTGTACTTTCTGTTTAAAAAAAATCTGCATTAAGTTGAAAAGCATGTGACCCGGAATTTTCTGGTATATCGACTAGGGGCGTTTACGGCTACTGATATAAACAAGTTGAATACATGAAGCATTCATCGTTTGAACACGTCTCAAGTTGAGCTTATACGATTTTGATTTACCGTGCGTCAAGAGCTTAAGCAAATTCAACCTAAACAAGTTTTCGGTGCAGACAGTCAGTTCTCCGGAAGCTGCTAATTCTATACAATCTTCGGATTTCTTGGATTTATAGGAAGTCTTACTTTTTTGATGTGTATTGTGTTTCAAAGTTCTATTAAGAATCGTCAAACTAAAAGGTCGGATTATCGGTAATACTGGTCAAAATATTCCGGCACAAGGAAGCGGAGATCTTGTTGAAGAAAAACTGGCTGAACAACAATTCAGAAAAATGTTAACCAACAGAATCAATTCGGTTGATATGGAAAAAGTAAAAGCGGATGCCATTCGATTTATTCCGGATGGCAACAAGTTTGACATCTGGTCGAAAAAATATTTTAATGACTTATCAGCACCTTTAAAACTGGATTAGTGCTTTATATATCTAATCCAATTTTTTTCTTTCATAGTTATCGAACTACTGCTTGGCGAGGTGCATGAGAAAATCTATCTTTGTTTCGCCAACATACTCCTAAAAATCTCCTTCGGGATGTTTAGGTTTTTACTCCAGCGATGATTCGGTAATTTTTGTTGCTGATTTGTTGCGCGACCTGCCTAACGTACTGATTACTTGCTGTGAGCAAATTCTGTATCAGGAAGTAAAAGATGCTCTTGAAATATCATCATTTGCAGAATACTTTTTTTGATTGCTTGATTAATTCTAATCATTTCAATTAACCTGACCACTACATAAACTGAACACCAACAAAAAAAAAGCGACTCGCTCCTTTTTTATTACCCATTGCTTTTCGGCAATCAAACCTTCTCCGATGTCTGTTGTTCTTCCTCAGGATGGCTTGTGCGATTGTCAAGCACATCAAATCCCCAGGCACCGAGTGCTTTCATTTCATCCGGATGCACACCCGTAAGAACATCACGTGTGTTGCGCATCACGTTCACTACAGCCTCCATCCTTCGACTGCGTTGCTGATACAGCTTCAGCTTATCACGCTTCATTTTCAGGGCTTTGTCTTCGATGGCAATAGCCTCATCTATAGTGGTGTTGATCTGATCACAGTTCAATACCTTTAGTGGTGAAGAGTCACCATCTGCCAAGTGCTTTTCGCGCACTTTGTTCGCCAGGTCAAGCAACTCTTTTACATCGCGTACCGGAATTTTCACTCTTTTTTTTATATATGTATTGGTTTAAATTGTTACTCGCCCTGCTTATAGAACAAACATCCTTGCGCATAGCATGGACGTCATTTTTTTACTGCGGAAAAAAAACTAACATCCATTGCCTTGAAATCTTCTGAAAGAAGCATCTTGAATGTCTTGAGCAATTCAGCATTGCCTTTGCAGATTGAAGCATAAAAGCTAAGAGACAATCCACACCTAGAATTTCGGGGTTGTGCTAATTTCGAAAAAGTTCTTGGTAATTTGAAAAAAATATAAACACTGCTTTTGAAGTTTTGTGAAGAAGCTCTTATTCGATTTGCACTTGGTTTACAAAAAGCGAGATCTTCTGGTAATCACTTGAGTGGTAAGGCCGTTGGAATGAATTTATCAAAGGTACACCTCTCACATGCGCTAATCGTGACTGAGAATATGTTAATTTGATGATGACCGAGTGTGAACACACTGAGTTAAAGGTTTCGCGTATTTATATGATTTACATTTTTGACCATTGTATTGATTTCGGTATGCGATAATACAAAGAGGGCAAGGATATTTTTGGTAAAAAAACGCAGGTAGAGGCATAAGCAGGTAAGATTGTGGTGAGAGCCACTTGAATATTGGTATCACTTTAAAGTTTTTTGAAGAATAGCACTATACAATGACTCAGCAAATATTCACCAAAAGAATCTATCGCAAACTCAATTTTTTCTCAAATTTTATGAAGACCTAATTTGTAATTAACTTTTCTCTAAATCATCTAATATTCTATCGGTTTGATTAACTTTAGTTCAATGGTGCAACTCAGATTAAACACCTTATCCAGGCCGGACCGGTTTGAGAAGGTCGGATTTTAATGTGATGCTTGAAAGAAAAATCAAGGAACTATCGAGAAGGAATCATGACAACTGGCGATTCAGTAGGAAGGGGTGGCGATGAGATTGTATCTAAGCTTTCCTTATGCTCAAGAAAGCCGTTGAAGATATGTCATTATTGTCTAGCGTCTCTACTTTGCTTTTCAAGTTGTCAAACTTTGATAGCTCAACAACCCGTTGAGAAGGTAAAACTTTCAAGTGCAGTCACTAGCTCCAGTCTTGCTGGCAAAAATACCTCCCAGCCGGCTTCATCCAACCGCGATTCCCTCTGGCTTAATTTACTACCTTCTTTTCGGGCTTATGCCCAAAGTAACCATCCGAAATTCAAGCGGCTGACGCCTAACGAAGGACTTTCCCAGGGTCACATAACAGCGATCGTCAAAGATCATGAAGGTTTTATGTGGTTTGCTACAGACGAAGGTCTCAACAAATATGATGGGTATACCTTTACCGTTTATAAAAATGAAGCTGAGCCTAAAAGCCTCAGCAATAATTTTGTGCGTGATGTAATAGAAGACCACACTGGCACTATTTGGGTGGCAACGACCAGTGGTCTGGATAAATTTAATCGACAGGAAGATACTTTTGTTCATTATACTCCAGCCGGGAAAGGCATATATGTCGAAGATGTCTTCGAGGACAGCCAGAAAAGAATGTGGATTGGTTCTAATCAGGGATTGTATTTATTCCATCCTGGCAAGGGCACGTTTCATCATTACCCACATCAGGAGAAAAACGCGAATAGTTTAAGTCACAATTATATTTATCACATAGTAGAAGATAATGAAGGTGACTTGTGGATTGGTACCCAGGATGGATTAAATCGGTTTAATCCCCAAACCCAACAATTTATCCACTATCGACATGATCCTGATGATCGTACTAGTATCAGCTCCAGCTGGGTTACGATCGTTCATAAAGATTCTAAAGGGCGTATTTGGGCGGGTACTTTGGGTGGTGGGATCGCCTTATTTGACCGAAAGAAAAACTCTTTTGTCAATTTCCGCCACGACCCGGCCAACCCTAATAGCCTCGCGCATAATGATATTCTCTCGCTGGAGGAAGGCAATGACGGCAAACTCTGGGTGGGCACCGAAAATGGTGGCATCAGCGTCTTTGACTATGGGAAAAACAGGTTCGTCACACACCAATACGATGCCAGTGACAACACCAGCGTGAGCAATAATTCCATCCATAGCCTTTACAAAGATGACATCGGCAACATCTGGGTAGGGACGTGGTCGGGTGGAGTCAATTTTCTGCCCATGTTTGGGAGTAAGTTTGCACACTATAAGCACTTACCGAATGACGACCAAAGTCTGAGCAATAATATTGTGACTACCATTACAGGCGATCGGGACGGCAATATCTGGATGGGCACTGATGGCGGCGGACTCAACTTATTGGACCGCAAGAGAAAAACAATCATCCACTACCAAAATGATGTCAAAAATCCCAACTCCCTCAAGAGCGACTACATCATTAGCACTGCTGAAGTAAGTAATGATTTTCTGGCGCTAGCGTATCACCGGGTTGGCTTCGATTTACTGAATCGAAAAACGGGACTCATTACGCACCTGCCCGAAGACACTCGAGACAGACAGGGCGCACCCCTCGCCAACACGAGCGGGACGATGGTTCACAAAGATTTGTGGATGGGTACGTACTATAGTTTTGGCTTATTCCACTATGACCGCGCAAGCAAACGATTTACCCGTTACCAACACAATCCCATGGATGATAACAGTATCAGTGAAGGGTTGATTATGTCCCTCTTAGAAGACGCAGAAGGGAATCTCTGGATAGGAATGGGGCTGAACAGTGGAGTGGACTTCTTTGACCGAAAAAACAACCGCTTTATTCACCATCGCCACAATCCAAAGGACAAGCACAGCATCAGTAATAATATTGTATTATCAATTATGGAGGACCATCAGGGCAATGTGTGGATGGGCACCGGCAACGGTTTGAATTGCTTCGATAAGAAAACGCAACACTTCAGGTCTTATACCGAAACGGATGGTTTGGCTAACAATGTAATCTATGGCATTTTAGAAGATCGTCACGGTAATCTCTGGCTTAGCTCCAATAAAGGTATTTCCAAATTCAATCCCGTCACGAAAGCTTGCCGCAATTATGATGTTAGCGATGGCCTTCAGGACAATACCTTTAAACAAAATGCATGGTATCAGACGACACAAGGTGAAATGTTTTTCGGCGGCATCAATGGCTTCAATGTGTTTCATCCCGACAGTATTCGGGACAATCCCTTCATTCCTCCCATTTGGATTACCGATTTGCAAATCTTCAATAAATCTGTTTCCATTGGTAAAGGCTCTCCCCTCTCTCAACACATCAGTGAAACAAAAGAAATCACGCTCTCACATCAGCAATCGGTATTCACTTTTACTTTTGCCGGTCTCAACTACACTTTGCCTGAGAAGAATCAATACGCTTACAAACTGGAAGGTTTTGACAAGGACTGGAACTATGTGGCAGCCAGGCGCACTGCCACCTATACTAATTTGGATGCGGGAGACTACACGTTTCGGGTGAAGGCTTCCAATAATGACGGCGTATGGAATGAGCAGGGGGCAACGTTAACAATCCGCATACTGCCACCGTGGTGGAGAACATGGTGGGCGAAACTGGCAGCTATACTTCTCTTGACGGGAGGTGCTGTGTCATTTTATAGACTTCGTATTCAAAACATCAAGAGGCAGAATAAGATGCTGGAGTTGCAGGTATATAAACGAACCGAGGAGCTGGCACAACAAAATGAAGAGCTTATCCAGAGCCAGGAAGAAATATCAGCACAACGTGATATTGTATCGGCTCAGAATCAGGAATTGCAAACAGCCCGAGAGACTATTGAAAAACAAAACAAAGAAACTATAATACGAAACGAAACACTGGAAGCCGAGGTAGAAGAACGTACACATGACCTGGTCGAATATAATCAGCAGCTGGAGCAATTTGCGTTCATCTCAGCTCATAACCTGCGTGCTCCAGTAGCCAGAATACTTGGTCTTGGCAATATATTGAATATCAATAATAACGATTTAAAAGAGGCCAGGATGATCGTGCATAAAATCACGGTCACCACTAAAGAGCTCGATCGCGTGGTGACAGATCTAAACAAGGTGCTGGAAATGCGCAGAAATTCCGATTCAGTGATAGTGCCCGTCAACCTTGAGGAAGAGATGCGTCTCATCAAAATTAACATGGAAAATGAGATACAGGACACAAAAGCTACATTTGTCGAAGACTTTTCAAAAGGTGTTACCCTTTGGACAGTGAAACCCTATCTTGATAGTATATTATTGAATCTGGTCAGCAATGCAATCAAGTATCGACATCCTAACAGGAACCCAGTTATTCGCATTTATTCAGAACTAAAAGGCAATTACTTTCATTTGACCGTTCAAGACAACGGACTTGGTATGGATTTGGAGTTGTACAAAGATAAAGTCTTCACACTGTATCAGCGTTTCCACTTACATATTGAAGGCAAAGGTATGGGACTCTATTTGGTGAAAACCCAGATGACCCTTATGGGAGGAAAAATCGATGTGGCCAGCATTCCAAATGAAGGTACTACCTTCTACCTGTCTTTCAAACATAATCCCGTATAGTCTGTTGAGTTGAGAATGCCGCACATTCAGAAAAAGCAGAGAGAGAGAGAGAGAGAGAGAGTTTCGTTGAAGTATTCCGGTGAATTCTATTTGCAAGCGTGGAAAATGATTTTGAAAGTCTACAAAAATCACCAGGTAATAAACCCTTAAAGGTCACAATCTCTCCGATTATCGATCAAATATCATCTACCTTCTCACCGTCTTTTTTTGGAGCCACAAACTTTCTTTTAGTAACCTTCAAATCCTTGAAGTAGCCAATAGTTCCAATATCTACATACAATCCCACGCCTCCAATTTTATGCTTGCCTAACATTTTATCTACAATGAAAGAAGAATACTTCATATCATTAATGAACATTTCGGCAGTTTCACCATTCACTTCTATTCTCATTGTAATCCATTCATTTAGTGAAACAGGAGCAGATCCTTCATATGAACCCGGAGGGTAACTCTTTCTTAGTGTATCAAATTTGGCATGGGGATAAGAAATGTATTGAACTGCGTGATTTCTGAATAACTGTTTGGAGGCCCTCCCAACTTTGGGTCTGAGGTAAATCGCCTCGAAGGCCGAATCGTCTTCTTTAATTCTGAAATATATGCCGATGAATCCTGCAACACCGGGGTAAGGTGGTGGGTCTTGAATCTGGCTGTACATTTTCACTTCAATGGTGCCGTTATCAAAGTCTTCAAGGCCGACAAGCCTGGCATAATGAGGTTCATCAACCGTCCCTTCAATATTGTTGACATCAAAAGGAAGCGCTTTTAAATCTCTTTCTATTTTCAGCACGTCTTTTCCTTCGAACTTAATGATAGAGCCTGTAACGTTATGCAATTCAAAATTTTGTTTCAGAAGAGCAAGGATCTGCTTTTGACCGAATACACTCATCGTGCATGAGAATAACAAAATGGACAATTGAAGTTTCTTCATGGGTAGAAAGTTGTGTATTAAAAATTTCCTTGATGAATAGTTAAACAGTTTGTTTCAATTCAGATTTAGTAACGGCTTTGCCAAGCGCTCCGAATTCGTGCAATTCGCCAAAAACTTCCATCTTAATTGATTGATCAATGCCACCGATATTCACCGGTTCAAATCCATTGTCCTTTATCAACGTTTCAATCGCGTTGTTTAAGCTCTTATCATCGGAAGCATAAAACAATACTTTGGCAGGCGTTTTAAAAGCTTCTCCGGCTAGTGATCCTGCTCCAAGTGATCCAAGCGCTTTCACAAGTTTTGCACCATTTGGAACAAGGCCTTTAAGAATTTGCCCGGCTGATTCGTCAGCACCAATGATTTTCTTAAACCCACCATTGCCATCCGGTGTAATGGGGTTTGATGGATCGATGATAATCTTGCCCTGAAGTTCAGTTGCGTATTGTTTAAATAGCTCTTGGATAGTGCTGAACCAAACCGACATGATCACGATGTCGGCTTCTTTGATAGCAGTTTTTACATCAGCAGGTTTCGCTAATGTACCGAGCTGAGAAGCAAGCGCATTCGCGTCTTCAATTTTATGACTGGCGAGAATTACCTCACGATTACCTTTAACAAGGTTCGAAGCAACGGCTTTTCCAATATTTCCTAAGCCGATTACGGCTACTTTTGATTTGTTAGTTGACATATACTTTTTGTTTTGTTGATGACTAATTTGTTGATACAAAGGAACATCAAACTGCCAGGGTCTACCAATGACCTGGTTTAAGAAAAAGTATTGATCTAGTTTAATCCCGATAGCTATCGGGACCCTTTCGCCATGCGGCTGCGAATTCGGCTCAGGAATTCCGGTGTAACTCCCAGGTATGATGCTATTTGCACTTGTGAAAGCCGGTTCTGAAGATGTGGATAGGTTTCGAGGAACAATTGGTACCGTTCCTCTGCCGTTGAACTAAACAGATGTCCGATACGCTCTTGTTGTTGCATGAAATGGTTTTCCAAGAGGACCCGGAAGATCCGATCAAATTTTGGAGCCTTCGTATACAGGTCGATCAGATCTTCATAACTTATTCGCAACACAACGGTATCCTCTAGCGCATCAATTTCAAGCCTCGATTTTATTTTCTTATGAAAGCTGGCGAGATCAGAAATCCAGTTATTCTCAGTTGCAAATTGAAGGATGTGATACACACCGTCGTCACCTACTTTGTATAAGCGAAGACAACCACGCACGACAAAATCAAAGTATTGGCAAGTGTCACCATGCTGTAACGCAAATTGCTTCTTCAAAAAAAGATGTGCGTGAAACTTAGCGCGGACAAGATCTTTCTCCTCCTTGTTTAACGGGATTAGATGGTTGAAATAATCCAGTAAAGCTTGAACTGTTGTAGCCGTTGTATCTTGCATAGCGTCAATGATCGGCTGTAAAGTTACTTAATTCTAAACAAGAGTGCTGCTTGCGAATTCGTGTAGAGATTTTGAAGTTCTGTGCGCTAACATCTACCTTTGTTCACCAACAAACACCTAATCCCGATAACTATCGGGACGGGATGGTTAGTTTTTTCCAGCGATGATCAGGTATTTTTTGTTGCTAGTTTGTTGCGCGCCACCTCAACATTGATTCTCAGTGTTGAGAAGATTTTGTATCAGCAAGTAAAATTACGGATTGCCTTTTAACGGTGGAGTATAAGCATTGAACCTTTTGGTAAAATTCTCTATTTCCGTTTTCTAAACAAACCACGAGGCGAATGAAGGAACGAGAACTTTAAATTTTCTTCAATTCACTATTCTGCCTCTATCATCTCACGAATCAACGCCCAACCAGACGGGCTTCCCTTATACCTTATATATAAAACCAAAGAGCGTCCTGATATATATGTATCTATACTTGTGGCGGTGGCTATTCAATGTTGAACGCTTGTTTACAAAAGCGTTTTCCTCAAACCATCCTGCGTATTTGCCACGAGGTTCCTTATTTTTTACGAATCAGGGTTTTCCTGATTTATGATCGCCGGGGTGTGTGCAATTTTGTTTAGAGATAACAACACCATTTGATAAAAAATATTATGAAACTGCGACTCCTCGTTCCTGTTTTCTTCTTGCTTACATGGATAACAAACGTTACAGCCCAGGTGAAGATCGGGAACAACCCAACTACCATAAATTCCAATTCCATTCTTGAACTGGAAAGCACCAACAAGGGGTTCCTTCCGCCGCGCGTAGCGTTAAACAGCTTTAGCGCCGTGACACCATTGACGGGGACAGTCCCCGCAGGCATGTTGGTCTTTAGTACAGGAGGTTCGCTTGCCGATGGATTTTATTTTTGGAATGGCAGCCTGTGGGTACCGTTTATCAGCGACGGAGAGTCAAGCATTACGGCAAAGTCGGCTACAGCCACCTTGGCCAAGAATGAAACGTTTGTCATTGCGAGCGGAGAAATCACCTTAACACTTCCCGCTATTACTGCAGCAGATAACGGGTTGACAATGGTAATAAAGAATGTCGGTACTCATACCGATCAGATAACTGTAGTGCCATCAGGTAGCTCAACCATCGATGGACTAACGATGTCGAAGCTGTTTCGCTACAAACTTAAAACCTACATCGCCTCCGGAGGCAACTGGCTTCTTAGAGGCAACGAGGGCACTGCTGACAATGTGTTTGATGTCTCCAGTAATGGAAGCTGGACTACCATACAAGAGGTTATCGAGTTTCTTAATATTCATATGGTTGCGCCCTCAGTCGTACGGCTTATAGGGGGCGAGTATCCGATCGCTACAACACAAACTATTGCACTACCCTTCCCTCTAACGATCCAGGGCATTACTTATGGAGCTGCTTCCATTACGGCAGGCGCAGGCCTGTCAGGCCCGATGTTCATCTGCGAATCCGAAAGTTATTTTAAAATGCTCGCTTTTGATGGCGCCGGTATGGGGCTCGACGCTATACACCTTGACACAGATTCAGAATACTACGAAATAAAGGACTGTACATTCGATAACTTTGACAAGAGCATTGTTGCATTGAACAATGTAGAGTTTTGGGTTTTCGAGGTTGACATTACCAATGCCACGACAGCGGGTATTGAAATCGCTGCAGGGGCGTCAAGTGGTGTTTCATTCAAAATCTCAGAAACCGATTTTATCGAATGCGGGGTCGGCATTGATTTCGTATCGGGCACAGCGGCGACCATCTCCATCCTGAATTGCGGATTTTATAATCCCACTGCCGCAGGCACAGGCATCCGATATTCCCCTGGAGCGACCACCACTTTTTCCACGATGTTCATTACAAACAACACCTGGAACAATGAAGGTCAGTTTATGAGCGGATTTGATTTTTCTCTTTCCACTGGAAGGGATGCAAATGCCTTTATCCGAAATAACTCGGGAGGGCCGGATAAGAATCCACATTGCAGGATAAACGTGGCCAACAACACAACGGCAACAGCAATCACAACAGCAGGCACCTGGTACAAAGCAAACTGGACTGCAGCTTCGCAGACCTCTACAACCACAAAATGGACCATCGCTACGAACAGAATAACCTACCAACCAAAAAACAAAAGTGATGGCTGGGCAATAATTACTGGCAATATTACCGTGCCGAGCAATAACCGTACAATTTCAATCGCTATCGTGAAGAACGGCAGTACCGTTGTACGACATGGGGAAACTGACCTTCGCCTATCAACAGCCAACGAGCCTTATCAATTTGCCACAACCATCTATTTGACGGACATCAAGCTGGGCGATTACTTCGAACTCTATTGTACTTCAGCCGACAGCGGAGAAACCAGTACGTTCAGAGATGTCCAGTGGTTTATGGAAACGAAATAATGTATAACAGTCTTATGAAGACACATATCGTAACATGGCTGTTGTTCATGACAAGCTGGGTTTCAAATGCCCAAGACCAGTTTACAAACATCGGAACGCTCCAGGTGTTTGCCGGAACTTCAGTCACCTTCTTCGGTAATTTTGAAAACAATGGCGCCTTTACTGATGCTGGCGATTTGACCTTCAAGGGATCGAGCGCACAGATCATCAGCGGGACATCGATCACTACTTTTAACCATTGCGTTCTGGATAATGCGTCGGGACTCACACTTCAACAGGATGCAATAATCTCCGGACAGCTTGAGCTGACGCAAGGTCGCCTGGACTTAGCAACGAGAACACTTTCCGTCACTAATAACCTAGGCTCCGCCATAACACGAACCAGTGGTTATATACTAAGTGAGAATACAACGAACGCTAGCAAATTGCGATGGAGCATCAACACGAACACAGACGCACATGTATTTCCGTTCGGCACGACGACCGCGCAATACATTCCCCTTACTTTACAATTGACCTCCGGTAACATTGGCAATTGCATTATATCTACTTATCCAACGGCCACTAATAATACGCCGTATCCCACATCCGTCACCAACATGGATCGATTCGGCGCTGATAATAGCGCAAACGTTGTTGATCGTTTCTGGCAGATTGACAAGGACGGAGCAAGTGGAACTGCTAACATAACCTTTATTGCTTCGTCTGCTGAAGTAGGTTCGATCTCTTTTTTAAGAGCGCAACGATGGAACACTGCAACCAGCATCTGGGAAGCCCCGCTCGCATCTCAAACCGAAACCCCGACTGGCGTGACCGTCTTTAATGTAACTGCATTTTCACCCTGGACCTTGTCTGGGAACAATAGTTCCCTACCTGTCGAATTGCTTAGCTTCTCGGCGACGTCTATGATGCGTGATGTTCAGGTCATATGGAAAACAGCTTCCGAAAAGAACAACGCCTATTTCACTGTACAACGTAGCGCCGACGGCATGATATTTTCAGACCTTGCGAAAATCCCTGGCGCGTTGTCAAGTTTCGAGATCAGGCAATACGAGTATCTTGACCTCGAAGCTTTAGAGGGCCGATCCTATTACCGGTTGCGCCAAACCGACGTCGATGGGAAATCTAAGTTTTCCAATATCAGCGTAGTGTATATGGAAGAGTCCGAACCTTCGATTTCTGTCTATCCCAACCCAGTGTCAAACGGATCCGTTTCCGTGAATTTTCATCCGGCGCTTGAACAGCCGACGAAGATAATAATATATGATGCTAACGGCAGAATTATGGCAAGTGGCATTATCCCAGAAGGGTCAAGCGTATATGTTATAGACCTCACAAGGATATCCTCAGGCATTTACCACGTAAGGGCAACAAACAGCGCGAATAGCTTTAAGCAGACGATCATAATAGAATAAAAATAAGGCCGAGTTGACTCTAAGGTTATTTGCCCATACCACCCTCTTGCTTTCACATGGCGTGAACATCTATGCAAGTTTCGAAATTGTTAGGCCACAAACGTGTGGTATCTACTAAACGGTATGCACATATGACCGACAATCGGAAGGTTGAAGCCATAAATAGAGACCTTAACATCCCTAACAAAATCCACTCAACACTTTAAGAATCAATTTTTCCGCGATAAATGATTGTTTACAGAAGCTCGTTACGCACTTCATCCCGGGCTTGGAACTGTCGCTACTCACATCACGCGAACTGAACCGGCGTTCTATGATTGGATAGACTTATCAAATTGAAAATTTTAGATGCGAAGAGTCGAGTAGAGCAAAACCGCCAATATGATAGATTGAATACCGTGGTTGTCCGAGTACGAAAAATAAAGGATGGCCTGTTTAGCCACCCTATTATACAACCCAATTATTTTAACACAGGACTTATCTGTTAACGCTTAACCACGAAAGCTGATTGGTTACCGCTTACCGAAAGTATTCTTACGATATAAGTACCGTTCGGCAAAGATGACATATCTACTTCATGCATGCCCGCCTCCTGTCTTGCTAAATCTTTTACCAGCATTACTTGTCCAAGTAAATTTGCTATCTCAATACGTGTCGCTGATGTTTTTGATAGTGAAGATTCGATATTTAAAATATCACCTTGCAGAGGGTTAGGAAAAATTGACAGGGAACGCGATTCCAGTTCCCGTTCTTCAGACACCAAGGCTAAACTCGCGGCCCCCGCTGTTACGGTTACGTTAGTAAAAGTGGCCGTACACAGTGCACTATTATTATGACTGGTTACAGGCAGTCCAACAAAAACATTAGCAGTCATCGATATGCTAACCGAAGCAATTTGAGTCCATGTGGTGCCAGTTGATGATCGGTAGGCCGTGAAATTATTTCCGCTGCGAACCAGGCGAACCCAATATGGTACAGCTCCAGTTGAAGCTGTATATGTACTTGAGGCCCCTGTGCTGGTACGTCTTTGAAAAGAAACTCCTTTGCCTGGTGTTACAACTACCATTGCGTGTTTAGAATTACTACTTAGTGTTTCCCGAATCATTACACCGGCTTTTGCCCAGGCATTCGTATTAGTAATACCTGTTACTCTTGCGCGAATTTCAACGTTTCCATTCACAGGCTGATAAACATATCGGAAGGCATCCGCGGTGTTCCAGATATCATTGCCAGACGCAGAGATCGTAAAGGTTCCATTATTATATCCTGCACTTCCTGAAATACCGACACTTCCAATAACCGTGGTTAACCAAGGCGATGGAAGAGCGTTGGATACCGTAAAATTAGCCGTATAAGCTGTATTGGCTTCCGGCGTCACAATGGTTTGAGTAGCAGCACCACCATGCGCCCAGCTTGAAAACGTATACGTCTGCCCATTAAGTGTTTGTGGAGAAACGACTCCCAAAGTTCGTTGTATGCCTTCAACACCAATCGTAGAAAATGGTGTCGTTACAGGTTGTCCATCCAGGGTTAATGATAACCCGGCTGGATTTGAATTTAATGTGATCGTTGTTGTGTGCGGATTAATATCCACTGTTTCCGTATCTGTCAGACCTTGTGAATCGGTCACAGTAAGATGTAATCTGTAAAATACATTCGCGGAAGTCTCTCCCGAATTAGGTATTGTAAATGACCCACTTGTCACTCCCTCGGCTATGGGAGGACCGTCATGGACGTGCGTGTCATGGTGAAATACCAAACTCCAACTAAATGCGCTGGCTGGCAACGCACCATCTTCCGGATCCGTGGCTGTTCCTGAAAAATTGATCACATCCCCACCGCGATACATTGCTCCAGTGGCAGGCAGCGTGATCGTTGCTGTTGGTGGTGCATTGAAGGCGGTAACGGTTAGCGTAGCTATATCACTGGTAACAGAACCAGCAGCGTTGGAAACCACAACCTGGTAGTTCCCTGCATCAGAAGACTGCGCTGAAGTAATCGTAAGCGTAGCAGATGTCGCCCCTCCTATGTTGACATTGTTTTTTCTCCATTGATAACTCAATGGTGCTGTGCCAGTAGCCGAAACGGAAAATGTGGCTGGCTGGCCTTGAGATACTGTAACGTTATCAGGTTGATCTGTGATAGCCGGTGAAACGTTACCGGTATAAATAATCCTGTAAAGTACGCCTGCAGTTCTGCTGAGGTAATATAGATTGCCATCAGTGCCTACGTCTATCGAAAGGGATTGACCAGGCAGGCCTGTAGCAAATGCACTTCTTACCGCACCTGAACTTACATCAATATAGTTGATCCACGCGTTACATAGATCCTGGTAAAAATATTTACCTATGAATGAAGCTGGATAATTTGTTGAAGCTGGATTAAAAAATACGCCTCCTGTAATTGCGCAGCCTCTACCATCACCTGATCCATGTTGATAAGAAAATACTGGTGTTGTAAAAGATGGATTAGTGGTTGCCCCTTCCGTTGTGGGCCATCCAAAATTTCTACCCCCGGTTGTTGCATCATTAATTTCTTCCCAGGTTTGCTCGCCTACATCATTTACAAAAATCCTTCCGGTTTGTGGCTGAATGTCAAAGGTGTATGGGTTTCTAAGTCCGTAAGCCCAAACCCTTTTCCGTTGCTCTGAAACACCTGCCGCATTGAACGGATTGTCTGCAGGAGCAGACCCATCGGCATTAATCCGCAAAATCTTTCCATGGTAGGTATCAAGATTTTGAGCATGTGCCCTGTTCGCATTTTCACCAATGGCGATATATAATTTATCGTCCTTGAAGTGCATCGCCCCTCCGTTGTGATTGGTAGCGGTGCTGAGCAGATCAAGATCCAAAATAACTACTTCGCTCGAAGGATTAATTACATCGCCACTCATGGTAAACCGGCTTACCCTGTTCCGGCTGCCATTCGATAACGTATAGTATAAGTATACAAAACCGTTGGTGCTAAAGCCGGGATGCAAAGCAATACCGATAAGTCCTCTTTCCCCACTGGAATTTACAGTCAGTTGAATAGCGGGCGTGGATAATTTCACACCGTTTTTTATCACTAATAAAGCCCCGTTTTGCTGTGCTACGAAGATTCGGCCATCGGGGGCAAAGGCAAGAACGGTTGGATTCGAGATGCCCGTTGCAACTGATACCTGACTGAAATTTGCAGGATAGGTTTGTGCATTTACGACACTTGCAGCCGCAGTAAGCAGGGTGAGAAGCATCATGTGGCATACTGAAAACAATAGAACAGAGTCAAGTTTTTTCATAGACATAATGTTTAAATTGTCAATAGCGTAGAGAGAACAGGTATCTGAATGGCAATAAAAATATCGGTCTATTATTATTTTAATGCTTCATAAAAACCGGGAGTTGTTTATAAAGCTGCCCAATGGCCAGACCTATCCGTTAAAATTGGGATCTAGGGTGATACCATTGCGTACCGCAATGAGCGTTAATAATTCCTTAACAATGCTTTTAAACAAAGGGAATGCATGAATTGTATCGGTAAGTAGTTGATAATAGTGTAGTTTTTGTAAAACCTGGAAAAATGCAACCGACCTGAATTCCTTTAATGATGATCTGAACAAAACAACCCTTTTCCATGTGATGGTGTAAACTGGATTTTATAGAAACAAGGGTAGAGAAATGAAAGAGTGACGATTTTTATGGTATGCGTGCAGGAGAATGTATCTGATTTTAGTGATTACCATAGTATCCCCCAGATAACATTTTTAGGTTTGAAGACTCTCATAGGGAATGCATCCGCTGGTTTGAAACAAGGCATCTTGTCACCTGACTTTGGGTGAAAGCAAGGCATCTGGCCCCATGAAGATATTTCTTCTGTGAGTTTGCCTGGCGCGGGCCATGTTGGCAACATATTGAAACTGTCAAACTTGCTGTTACGCCAAGAACCACTGAATTTATCAAAATTATAATTCCCGAAATCGTAATTTTTTCTATTCTGCAACTGCTCACGCGTTGCATCCGTTTTACGGTGACGGTTTAGTTGTGAATATGTTGGAGTTATGTATCCAAAAATCACAACAAATAATAGAATAGTTGTTTTCATGTTTCTGAATTTTGCTACAAGTCCTTGTACTACAATTTAATGATTTACAGTTCATCGTCAAAACCTTCGATGAGTTTTTACAAGCGGGACACCTAATTCATTACCCTTTTCAAAAACATGTACATCGATTAAAATCTCGCGCAGCTACAACCAACCAGAATAAATGATGTCCACATTTTATTAGATCCTAAAGCACGTCTCATGTAGATGATATTAATGCTGAAAAAGTCTGAAAGTATACCCTAGCAGTAAACGATGCTCTTGAAATAGCATTGCTTGCAGAATACTTTTTTTTAATTGCTTGATACATTCTAATCATTTCAATTAATCTAACCACTACATAAACTGAACACCAACAAAAAAAGTGCTTTTCGGCAATCAGACCTTCTCCGATGTCTGTTGCTCTTCCTCAGGAGGACTTGTGCGATTATCGAACACATCAAATCCCCACGCTCCCAGAGCTTTCATTTCATCCGGATGCACAACCATCCTGGCACAAGTGTTTTGAGATGGCCTTGTGCGGCCGCTCACTTGTGCTTATTACGTGTGCAGTCTTCAGGCTGTTGTTCGAATTGAAATTTGGTAAGTTTGAAAACTTACAGCATGAAAGGTCCAAGTCACACTCAATGCCCACCCACTTATCAATCATCACTAATCACTCATTTTAAATTATTAGGATTATCGCATCAGTTGAAAGTGAACGGATTGCTGGATTGATTGTTGATGATAGATTTGCGATTAGTGATTGGTGATTTAAATAACCCCCTGGCGCAGTGTTGTAAGATGGCCTTGTGCGGCCGCTCACTTGTTCCTATTATGGGTTAGGCGCCTACCCGATAGACTTCCACTTCATAACCAAAACCTTTCATCGGCTGTTTTCCCAATGAAGTCAGTTGAACTTTACCCTGGGCAATTCGATCTTTCACCGCATCTGTAATGAGCAATTCCGAGCCAAACTCTTTGTTTAGTTGCTCTACGCGAAAAGCAATGATTACCGCTGATCCGCTGATCGAATATTGTTTTCTATTTTCATTACCAATATTTCCTGTAACGACATCACCCGTGTGCAAACCGAGGCCAATGCGTGTTTCATGTATAACACCGGTCCTGACGAGTTCCTTTACTTTGCTTTGTATTTGAAGGGACGCCCCGAATGCCATGTCTGGATGAAGTGGATTTGAAACGGGAGTACCAAACGTGGCCATTATTCCATCGCCCATGATTTGATTTACAACACCCTGATGCTGATTGATGATATCGATAACGGGTCCGAAAATCTTATTTTGAAAATCCATGATTTCATCGGGAGTATGAGTTTCGGCAAAAGCAGTGAAATTCCGAATGTCCAATGCCAGCACAGTTGCCTCTTGTCTTTTTGCAACACCCCGTTCCTGAATAAGCGTAAGCAGTACCTCTTTGGAAACCTGCTGACCAAATAATAATTCCATATCGTTTTTCGATCGCTGAATATCAAATGCGCTTTGAATTCTTCTCTTCAATTCTTCCGCAACAAAACCTCCCGCTACACTTCCTATCATGAGTACAATGCAACGCAGATAAAAACCGTTTTGCGGTAAAATGGTTTCCACTCCTGGACCCACGGTGGCAATATTAAATCCATAGAAAATAATAAAACTGTACTCTAAAGCGGCAAATAAGCCCGTCATAATACTCAACTTAAAGTCAAGGTGTAATACAGAAAGCGTAATAAAGAGGGGGTATATGAAAATCACGGGGGAGTCGATAAAGATCAGTTTATCGTTCACATGAACCATGTATAACATTAACGAGCTTGGAAAGGATATTTCAATAAGCGTATGGATGTACCTGAACGATTTACCTACACGTTGATATCGTTTTCGCTGAAGGGAAATGACCCACAGGATGAAGCCTTCATACGCGATTAAAACCAGTAGCCACCCAATAACAATAAAGTAATTATACGCTCCCCCAAAGATTAATATGACATTTTCGTCCAGAAGAAAAAAATTGACCAATGTCGCAAACAACGCCATCGAAAATAATGCTATGATCAACCGGGTGCGTTGGTATTCGCTTCTGGCGATCTCATACTCGAACTCCGGAGATAGCAGGGCAGCGTTTCTTTTCCAATTCATGGTGCGTTAATTCAATTCGTGTCTGGCTGATTTCAGTCATGACCAGTTTATTACCTAAAGATAAACATCTAAAAAGATGAAAAGGACGTGTTAGTCATTGAAAGTTTGCAATTTGGCATATGGAATACTTACAACAGGCAGGAGCTATCGTTGGTCTTATTGCCTATTTGTTCCTGGTGATTGCACTGGTGCGCAATCATACACAGCAGAGCTTTACTGCATTTCTTTTATGGGCTCTTCTTGATTCTATCGCAACGATTACGACTATTCTTGAAAGTGGAAATTATTGGCTTGCACTTTCCAATGCCATTGGCTCAACCCTCATTACAGTGCTGCTAATCATTAAGAAACAAGTTAGTTGGTCATGGGTAGAAAGCATGACTGCCTTGCTGGTAGTAATATGCCTGGTTATTTGGTATACAACAGGAGAACAGGCTGGCATTGTTGCGAGCAGTCTGGCAGTCGTAATGGCCAGCATTCCTCAAATGGTAGATACATACAAGAAGCCTGAAGCTACACCAACACTCATTTATATTATATTCCTTGCCGCCAATGTACTTTCCCTTATTGGCGGAATGTCATGGACAATTGAACAACGATTTTATCAATGCTGTTCGATTTTTTTGTGTTTGGTCATTATAGGCTTCTCGCTGAGAAAGCGTCTGCATATCTAGCCCAAATCAATTCTTCTCCGTCTGTGCTTTCAAAATGCGAGCCGTAACAATCAACTGACCCACGTGCCTTTGTGTATGTTCCGCAGCATGAAACCATAATCCGATGACGGTTGATGGAATTTGTTTCCTTCCAACGACACGTTTATTGGTCAGCGTGCTGATGTCGGCCGCTTTCAATTCCTCTACTGCTGCATGGACCTGTTTTTTAAAACGATCAACGAGCATATGAACTGAATCGTTGCCATGCGGAATTGTTTCTGCCGCCAGGTAACGCATCTGTTCCTCGTTTAACATCTCACCCCTGGCATAGGTAAATAGTCGCTCAAGAACACCGCTAAGGTGCTTGAGATGGAAACTTACAGACGCTACACCTCCGGGGTTTTTCCATAGGAGATCGGGTGAAAAGTTTTCCATCTCTTTCTCAACATCCTCAGCAGCCTGAAGCATCGCATGCGCTGCAGGTTGCAGAAGAGCAGGTATGCCGTCTATCGGTCCGCGCTGCCAAACTTCAAGTTCAGAAACCTTTTTCATACAGCTTAATCATGTTCATACTCATTCTATTTTCATACTCAAATCAGCGGTGAGAGATGCAGTGAGCAAGGTAAGGAAAAAGCAGACGCCTCACATGAGCCTGTCGGGAGGAAACCGATAAACCCGAACGTATTGACATTCTGTAATAAGCACATTTTGTATCGGGAAGTAAAAGATGCTCTTGAAATATCATCATTTGCAGAATACTTTTCTTGATTGCTTGATACATTCTAATCATTTCAATTAACCTAACCACTACATAAACGGAACACCAACAAAAAAAGGAGCGACTTCGCTCCTTTTTTATTAATCATTACGTTTCGGCAATCAGCCCTTCTCAGGCGTTTGCGGCTCTTCCTCAGGAGGACTTGTGCGATTATCGAACACATCAAAACCCCAGGCGCCAAGGGCTTTCATTTCATCCGGATGCACACCCGTTAGAACATCACGCGTGTTGCGCATGATATTAACTACAGCCTCCATCCTGCGACTGCGTTGCTGATAAAACTTCAGCTTATCACGCTTCATTTTCAAGGCTTTGTCTTCGATGGTAATAGCATCATCGATGGCAGTATTGATCTGATCCCAGTTCAATACTTTTAATGGTGAAGCGTCACCATCTGCCACGTGCTTTTCGCGCACTTTGTTCGCCAGGTCAAGCAATGATTTTACATCACGCACCGGAATTCTCACTCTTTTTTTCATATATGTATTGGTTTAAATTGTTACTCGCTTTGCTCATGGAACAAACATACAGGCACACTTTCTCAGATTTTGAAAAAATGAACTTCGAGACAAAAAAATCTTTAAACCGATCTGAATGGCTTTTATTTGATTTTGCCTAAATGACTGGTATACAACTTTTTGAGCCCATGGTTCGCCTTGCAACTTGTCATTTTTGACACAGTTTGCTGAATAGACTCGGCTGTACAACGAACTTGTATGGCTTCACAACAGACCTGTACAGTGTTGCACCGTACTTGTGGGGCTTTACAAAACACTTTCATCGTTGCACAACACATCTTCACCGTTTGGCACAACACCTTCAACGTTGCACAACACATCTTCATCGTTTTGCACAACACCTTCAACGTTTCACAACATATCTTCATCGTTTTGCACCACACCTTCAACGTTTCACAACACATCTTCATCGTTTTGCACGACACCTTCAACGTTTCACAACGTATTTGTGCGGCTTCACAACATACTTGTGCGGCTTAACACAACACTGTAAAGCGGTACACCATCACTGTGCAGCTTTACACTGATCTGTGCGACAGTACAACATCGTTGTACTGCTGTACAACAACGATGTACAACAGTACAGTTGAGCTGTACTGCTGAACACAGCACTGTAAAGCGTTGCACATACGTTGTGAAACGTTCCACATACGTTGCGAAACGTTGACCATACCATTCACAACAAACCATGTACGTTGCGAAACGATGAAAATATCGTTCACAACAAAACATTGAACTTGGAACACGGAACATGGAACTTGCAACCTTAAACCAAACTCATTATCTTCATCTCATCATAACCGTTAACCGATAACGATTAACCATTAACTATAAACCGATAACAGATTCCCAAAACGTTACTCCCATAATCCTATGAAAAAGACTGCCGCGAAAGAACCAGCCTCTTACTCCACCCTATCTTTTAAACTCTTATTGCTGTTTCAGTTTCTGGCTGTGCTGCGAGCCGGACGCTGGACCATTAAACAATTGAAAGAGCGTTTTGATTGCAGCCAGGCAAAGGCTTACCGTTTTATCAAACTGATAGAAGAAGCAGGATTTTGTGTTGAAAGTGATTTCCACAAGCGTTACTTCGTGGTAACTACCGAAGACGATCCGATACAAGCTCAATTTACCGTGGAAGAAATTGGTTTGATGCGATCGCTTCTGAAAAACGATGTTGACCATCCTTTAAAGAGTTCCATACTAAAGAAACTCTCTCTTAACTCCGAGCTGGATGTTATGCCACAGCTTTTCCTCAAAGCGCATTTAGGAAATTTGGTAGAACAACTCACGCACGCCATGCGCAACCAACACCAGGTAATATTAAAGAACTACCACAGCGCGAACAGCAACACCGTACGCGACCGCCTGGTAGAGCCCATACAATTTGGTCTTAACTACGGCACCCTCACGGCATTGGACGTTGAAGAAAAAACGTGCAAACAATTTAAACTCGACCGCATTGGTGAAGTAGTGGAAACACACAAAACATTTCAGCACAAAGATTTACACGATGCCCCAGCTTGCGACATCTTCGGATACTCCGGCAATGCCATCACTACCGTTACCTTAAATCTCTCCGCACGCGCCTACTTGTTGCTGCGCGAAGAATTCCCCATGGCCCTGCCCTACCTCAAGCACGAAATTGAAAAGTATACTTTCAGCGGACCCGTTGCGAATTATGTGGGCATTGGGAGGTTTGTGATGGGGCTGTTGAAGGAGATTGAAATTGTGGGGCCGGAGGAATTTAGGATTTATGTGAGGGAAGAGATTGGGCAGTGTAAGCTTTATTGATACATAGTGTAAGCGGGACGCTTACAAATATTTGAGCACAAGCGGACGCTTGCGCTAGTTGTTGGGACGTTAGACCTGAACCAGTCAATGCTTTTTTAGATCAAAGATTGGGAAGACTGGAACTTGACGGTTGTTCCATTTCAGAATTCTCTTTTTTAAAGGACTTTGTTAAGACGAGATTTTTTCAATCAACTCAGCACGAATTCCTTTAATGAAGAAGTGCAGATTGAGTTTAAACTTCTGATTGACTGAAGGTCGAAACTTTCCAACCGATTCTTTTAAAAGATAGAAATCACGTTGCATTTCTGAAACTCTAACTTGGATGAAGAAGTTTACTTTTATAATAACTCCAGTAAATACGACTGGCTCACTATCATCATCTCGCCATATTTCATGTAGTTCAGGGTTTAGGGCAACGTTTAACTGTGAAATAGCTCTAAGATGGTCGAAAGAGAAGCTAAAATTTTTGTTGTATGACTCAGCGATATAGCTGTAAAAATGATACCTCAATGGATCTCTTCTGGTAAGGTTCGAATTAACTTTGACAATACTAAATAACTTTGATCTGTTAGCGAATTTATGCAGATTCCTTCCGTAGTACTTAAAAAGTAACAATGATGCTTCTTCAATATAGTCATACAGTTCAAGTTCATCAATGACTTCCTGAATTTTAGCGGTCTCCCCCATCTCGTTGAGATAGTTGTACTTTAGAACTAATGCAAAGGGCCTGGTCTCCTCATTCTCGTAAACTTCTTCAAGATATTGAATGAGGTTTTGTCCATTCGCTACCTCTTGTGTTTTAAGATGTGTAAGGTACTTCGCTTTGAGTTTAATGATTCTTTCCGCATCTTCATAGACAGCTCTAGATGCAATGTCGAATAGTTCTTGTATCCGAATGTGTAAAAGTAAAAGTTCTCGATCTTCAAGCCTAAAATTGTTTAATACCCAGAGCTCTAAGTTAATGTAGTCGGCATAGCTATAAGAGCTAAAGGGATCTTCGATTCGTTTAATCTCAAATAGCTCACGGGCCTCATTGACATAAGTGTTTGTTTTAAGGATTTCACGCTCCTGCCTTAAAGTAATTTTTGCTAGTTCATGATTAAGTACTCCTCTTCTATGAATTAATCTATGGTTCCGCTTATCAATCTTACCTTCGGCCAAAATTATTTTGTCAATTGCTTTCCTAATGCTTGTTATATTCTTTCGCTTTTGAAGATTCATTGCATAATGAAGAGTGAAATGAGGATTAAAAACGAATATCGAATCGGCCAGATCAAATAGCTTATCTATCTTACTCTTTTGAAGGTCATTGTTGTTCCTAATAGCTTTAATCAAATCAACAAACAATTCTGCATTTCTATCTGAATCATTCAATTGAGGTATTAGCTTACGGAAATATGAGAAGAGGTCATCTTCGTTCTTGATTATTCGCTTAACTAAGATTTGAGATATTATTGGATGTTTTGTTCTGAAGAATAGGTCTGGTTCACCATTCCTGTACTCAGCTTTTTCTTGAATAAGTATTTCTTTGCTATCGTATTTTAATATTTCATCTTCAAAAGCCTTCCAATCTTTAGAGACAATCCTCATCAAAAGAGCCGAGGGCATAAGTATTTTGTATTGATATAAAATCGATGTATAGACAAAAGCCTCTTTAGCTTTCTTTGAAAGTTGATTGTATGCATCCTCTACAATTGATTCGAAGTTTTTGTTCTTTAAAATGGAAAACAATGCTACAAAACTGTCGCCTGAATATTCAGTGATAATTCTTTGTGCCAGTTCTTTTCTTTCACGAACATCCCGAAGCCTTACTAGCTGATATTCTTCCAATTTCAGGACCAACTCTTCGGCTTCACCAATATTGAATTTTTCGTCTACATTAAGATCAACAATGTTGGCATATTGATAGCTCCGCAGGTATTTTGTCAAGATATTTTCGCGAATTGAAACTAAGAATATAATATTGAATAGAGAGAATTGTTCAGCACTTAATTGGGTTCTGAAAACCATGAGTTCTTTAAATAGGCTATCAAGTTCAATCTCCTGACAAGTGAGAATAATGTTCTTTGCCTCCGTCAGTTTAAAAAGCTCACCAATATCATGTGTTTTTATCTTACACGCATCATAGAATTCAAACGCGACACCTTCAAAGGATGAATCGTGTAGTAAAGAATGAATCACTCGGTATAAAAAAGTGGACTTACCTGACCCAAAATATCCTGTAAGAAAAATGACAGGTATCAGTTTTTCACTTTGAACTTTGGAGGCTAGACTTAATATTCTTCTTTTAATACCATCCAATTTTTGTTTTTTTACAACGTCTAAATTCTTACGAACTGAGTCATAACTCGGCCTTTCCCCTTGATAGAAAAGCTTAGGTTGACTAGTTGGAACTCGAGAATCATCACTTAGCTGCACCAAGTTGGTGCCAAGGGAAAGCTTAAGAGCCTTCGGAAGAGAAATTAAGTGACTGTTCTTATTGGCGAAGTATATATTCTTTCGTTTTGCAAGGGCATCGGAGTACTTCTCAACCCAATCTTCATACAAGGTGAAAAAGTCTTGAGTTGTTATTTTCAATGCAGTAATCCCATTCTCCTTTAAATAATCAAGTCTTGCATCTGGAACGAATGGGTCAAGATTTAGCAAGGTTCTTTTATATCTGTAGTTAAACGAGTCGAAGTGATTTAACATTGCTCTAGCAAATCCATCAGAATATGAGTACCCAATACTCATAAATTTGACATCTTCAGTAAAGTCGGCTAATGATTTCAAGACCAGTTTGTGATAAGGCCGTGCAAATTCAAAGTCCTTTGAAGAGAAAATGTACGGATACCTATTTCGGTCTTTGATACATCCGTTAATCTTAATGTATTTTATAACATCTGATGATGTTATTCCATAAAATTCTTGTGCACTCCGTATAACCTTAAATGCTTTATTCTGCTTACTTGTGCCAATAAGTTGATCATATGCTCGCTCTAACAATAAATCTAAGTTTGTCGTGATTATTTGGCGCCAGTCTATAGAAGCAATCTTTAAATGCGTATCACTAGGTTTAAGCTTAGTAAGTAAGCCACTGATAAAAATATCAAAGTCCTCACGCTTAAAATCCGGCCTTGAGCTAATTATATCTACAAACTCAACTAGGTCGTTAGTATCCACATTTACCCCAAGAAGGTCTTGATAGTAGTCAATTACCTCTCTGCCGAGATATTTTTTATCGGTTACCGAAGATCCGGCACCTAGAAGGAGGATTACCCTTCCTGAATAGATAGAAGGGAACAAATCAGTGTTTAAAAACTCCTTTAAGCGATCGTCTAGTTTTAAAAAGTGGTCCATTGAGGTATATCCTATAACCTAAAAAGTCAATATAAACAATTCCCAAATTATTTTAAGTGCACACCACCCCAAGCACCCAGAACTGGCGCGAAAGTTTCTTCCGTGAACTATGGAAACTTCCACTTAAAGTTCGTGCCTCATATTGTTGAGCATTACTTTCCAATTACTTAATGAGATTGAATTGGTATTCACGATGATATTCCAAATAGTTCTTTGTCTCATCAGGAATTTGCCTCAGTCTTAAACCATTATTCAATCCTATTCTTTCTAAATCATGTTTAACAATTCTATCGGATATCAATATTTTGCCGTTTGATTCAAAACCTATGTAGCCTTTGTCAAAAAGCTTGTCCAGAGATGGCACAAGTAGCAGAGAATTGAAATGATCAATGCGTTCTTGATTTACAGATACCTTCCACGGCTTAATGTGTGATGCAATTAGAATATCGGATTTAGAAAAACCAGTAACACTGCACGTCTTCCATAGCTGGATAGAGTTTGTGCGGAACAAGCCTTGACCTCTTCTACTTTTGATGATAGCCTCCTTTTCTGTCTCCGATAACTTATATGACATACGAACCTCTTCAACGATATTTTGCTGAGTTACTTTTCTATCAACTAATTGGAATTTAAACTGAGAAGGTCGGTCGATAAAAATTCTTTCTCCTAGTAAGATCGCCCTTCCTTGGTATATGAATGGGGAATGATGTCTTTCTCTGAAGAAGACATGAATATCATCTCGTCTTTCAATGATTCTTTTATCATTACCATGTCCCTGCTCTCCTTCCCAAAAAAGAAAATCTTGTTCTATATGATCTTCATATTGAGTTAAGTGTTCCTGTTTGTCCTTGGTTATAAAGAGAATAATATTCTTCTCTCCTTTTGGAGTAACCACACCTCGGCTGATAGCATTATAGGTTTCATAACCCCACAACTTAGCTAGATAGGGGCGATCGTATTCTTCACCAACAATAAGAGATCTGAAATCTAGCAATTGTATTTTGTTATTGTATTTAATATACTTGGCATCCACACACCAATAAAACGATTAAATAATTCCTCGTGGGCTTTCGATCAGATTGGATCAGGTGGGTCAAGGAATCTGTTTCAATGTAAAAAAGTAATTTGGATGGTGCAATAGGCAGAACTTAGTGAACTAAGAACAATGCCAGATAAAAAACTACTTTTCCTATAGCACAGGATTCAAAACTTCAATTTAAATAAAATAAAAGCGAGTATGGCACTTGTTACAGGAAGCCAGAAATCCCATACGCTCACTATACTATCAGCTGTTGCCTGGTTTGCTACGAGTTTTAGACTTCTTTCTTTAGCGCTCATATAATTATTTCGTTCATCAGACAAATCGTTGCAAATCTTATCGGTCGACAATAAATAACCTTTATGATCGTTAATTTTTTTGATTATTGATTTAATCGATTCTTTGGTTAATTTATCATCAAAGTTTTCTTTCATCATGGCCCTCAGGATATACCCCTTCGATGTCACTATATAGCTGTCAACTTCTAGGCCCTTTATGGAGTTCTGAAAGTACTTATCTGTATACTCAGTGACAAAACTCAAATATCTCTTTGTTCTGTCAGTTTCTTTTGTTTTTAACGAAGAAATTAGGTCAGATCCATCATGGTGCGCTCGATCTTGTATATAGTACAAGATATAAGAAGCAAACAGATAAATCAGTGCAATAAGATTTCCGAAGAAAACAATACTTGGATCAATGTCTTTAATTCCTAAGGCAGGAATCTCTGTAACCTTGATATCGTAGGCAATGGCTAAAACAAGAAAAGCTGAAAATGTCAACACGCCCTTCCTAAACGAACGTGTTCTGTCAGATAAGTAATCATGATTTGTCATTTGCATATGAACTGACTCTTAAGTTGCTATTTGCGATTAAGTTTCTCATCGAAGACATCAGAGGAAATAAGAATGAACTCTATTTTCTTTCTAACACACTAATTAGTATTTCAAATAACACGATCTTCTCATTCTTCTATTTCAACAACATCCTACACCGACCTGGCGCGGAAGTTTCTTCCGTGACCTTTTAAAAACTCAATATGAGGCATGAACTTTAAATGGAAGTTACTTCCATAGTCTACAGATCAGGCTACCAAAAACTCTTGTTGATTCCCGTGGGCTTTCGATCAGATTGGATCAGGTGGGTCAAGGAATCTGTTTCAATGTAAAAAAGTAATTTGGATGTTGCAATAGGCGGTGCGTTCTCGTTGCTGCAACATAGGTCGCGTTCTTGCGCATTTCATAGCAGGGGGATTGCTTCACTCCTACGCACATCCCACGCTTCAGTTCGGAAACGCGGGTACTCGTTCGTGGCACTTCCGAACTAGCTCGTGTTTGCGAGGGAGCTTACCGCGTCTCGCAGGTATGCGTACGAAGCAATCCCCCAGCTACGAAGTACAATAGTGGAGACAGTGGTGCAACATGGTAATTTCTCTGCAACATTGTCTCGTTCGGATGCATTTCATAGGATGGGGATTGCTTCACTCCTACACACATCCCACGCTTCAGTTCGCAAGCGCGGGCTGCCTGGGCTCACGCAAGAGATCCTCATATTAGCAATACCCATGGCACGATTATTACGTACAAAACATTATGGGTAACTATGAACAAGAGGCGTTATCGGAATTGAAACTCTGGCAGAAGAAAATGAAGCAGCGTCCCTCGCTGATCAACAAGCTTTCGAAGGACCTTCAAATGCGGGTGAATAAAATCATCCCGGAAAAAGTACATTTGGTCTTTACCGCTACTATCAAACAGATGGTGAAAGGCGTACTGGCAGGTTCGGGGTTTATTAATCCAAAACCTTTACACGCTGTAGATTTATTGACACGGGAAACTGCCGCCCTGCATAAAATAAAAGTGTACCGCAACACCGCTACGGCAGAAGGCGCCATTACAGGTGCGGGAGGAATTTTACTGGGCCTTGCCGATTTTCCGCTGTGGCTTACGGTGAAGATCAAAATGTTGTTTGAACTGGCAGCTGTGTATGGCTACGATGTGAATGATTATAAAGAGCGGCTATACATCCTTCATATTTTTCAACTTACATTTTCAAGTCAGAAAGGAAGGCAGAAAACGTATGCCATCCTGGAGTCGTGGGATGACTATGCTACTACCCTACCCGGTAATCTTCAGGAATTTGACTGGCGCAATTTTCAGCAGGAGTATCGCGATTACATTGACCTCGCGAAGTTATTGCAGCTGGTACCGGGCATTGGTGCCGTTGTGGGCGCCTATGTGAATCACCGGCTCACCGAAAAACTAGGGAAGTTTGCTATGCAAGCATACCGGATGCGTATACTGAAATTGGGGTGAGATTGCACAGTAATAATATCCGTAACAGCGCAACGCGGGACTTTTACTTCACTTTACCAATACTTAACCACATCAAACAAATCTTTCCATTCGGGATTGAATTGGTTTATCAACTGAATCTTCTTTTTTCTTGATCCGGCCTTCAATTGGTTTTCACGGAACTTCGCCTCTTCGATCGTTGGGAAAGTTTCATAATACACAAGCTTGTATAGATTATAGCGTGATGTAAAACTATTAGGAAATGCTTTCTCGCGATGCTCAACAATTCTTGAATAGAGATCTGCGGTTACGCCAATGTAAAGTGTTGTGTGATGCGAATTGGTAACAATATAAATACAACCTCCCCTTTCCATTTTTTAGACAACGGTTAATTTAATTTTCAAGTATAAAAAAAATAGCTCGTGTTTGCGAGGGAGCTTACCGCGTCTCGCTGGTATGTCCCGATAGCTATCGGGAAAGCAATCCCCCAGCTACGAAGTGCAGTAGTGGAGACAGTGGTGCACCATGGTAACTTCGCTGCAACATGGTCTCGTTCGTTCGTATTTCATAGGATGGGGATTGCTTCACTCCTTCACACTTCCCACGCTTCAGTTCGCAAACGCGGGACTAGATTGGGGCACTACTGAACAAGTTCGCGTTTGCGAGGAAGCTTTCAACGCTTTGTTGAAAATATCCCGATGATTTTTTGTAATGGAGTTTAACTTGAAAATGCAGTAAGACAGTAGTGCAAACAGCGAACTTAATTTTTAATTGCAATTGAATTTCCTTAATTTAAATACTACAATCAAAATTCAAATAGATTATTTCTTTTCGAATAGCATATTTAAACAATGGTCAGTATTGAAGGCAATTTTTCCCGTTTGATTCTTAATTTTCAATCAAAATGGTGAATAATCTCCCCAAATTCAAAATTCTTCTGGTCGATGACCGTGAAGACAATTTGCTCGCCTTGGAAGCCATACTACAGAGCGACAATTACTCCTTAGTCAAAGCAAATTCCGGCAAGGAAGCACTTTCTATTTTGCTTAGTGACCAGGATTTCCACCTCATTCTGCTTGATGTGCTAATGCCCATTATGAATGGTTTTGAAACAGCCGAATTAATATACAACCGGGAAAAGCTTGCCAGTATTCCCATCATATTTCTTACAGCGATTGATATTGAAGATAACATTTATAAAGGATATCAATCTGGAGCGATAGACTATATCAGTAAACCGATCAAGCCCGATTTGTTGAAGGCAAAAGTAAAAGCTTTCGTAGAGCTAAGTGAGAAGACCAGAGAATTGGTCAGACAGGAACAGATGCTTCGTATTGCAAACAAAAATCTGGAACTTGAGATCGCGGAACGTAAGCGATCAGAAGCTACGATAAAGTTATTGAATGAAAGTCTTCAGACCAGGCTTGAGCAGGTACAATCTCTGGACTCTTTTAACTATTCTATTTCGCACGACTTGATGAATCCGTTATCGAATATTACCTCTCTTACAGGCTTACTTCAGAATATGCCTGCCGATAAAATCGATGCTGAGGTGCTTGAGATCGTTAATCTTATTGGAACATCATCTGACCGAATGGCAAAACTGATCAAGAACCTTTTGCACTTCTCAAGGCAAGCCCATTCGGAAATTTCCAAGACAGAGTTCAACATGAAGTACCTTGTAAATGAAGTTATTCAGGATAATACCTTTAGCGTACCGATTGATAAGGTAGAAGTTATCGTTCATGATATGCCTACCGTACAAGGCGACAGCACCATGCTAAGGCAGGTATGGATAAACCTGATTTCAAATGCCATAAAGTATTCCCAGAAAAAAGATATGCCGCGTATCGAGATAGGTGCGAGACAGGAACAAGGCAAGTTCGTATACTTTATTAAAGATAATGGTGCTGGTTTTGACATGAAGAACTATAACAAGTTGTTCGGAATATTCCAACGTCTGCATAACGAGAACGAATTTAGCGGAACAGGTGTAGGACTGGCGCTGGTGAAAAGAATTGTAGAAAAACATAATGGGAAAATATGGGCTGAATCAGATCCAGGCAAAGGATCTAACTTCTATTTTACCCTAAACGGAACCTAGCATCTTTCGCTTCCCATCAGAGTACATAGTTGATGTTGTGCTCCGCCAGCGCTTTAAATCCTGGTAGGCAAGCATCGTTCAATAAAGTACGCTCTCTTTCGGATAGATTTTGCCAGCGATGAGGCTGGTGATTTACCAGCGCCGATAGTTGCTCAATCATGGATTGCTGAACGAGCTCCGGATCTAAGAAATAAAGCATTCTCTCCACTTCCTGCCTGGGCTCACGCAAGAGGTCCTCATATTTAATGGTTATTAATTGGTCAGTCGGAATTGTAGCAAGCACTTTTAATGCTTCAATGATTTCTCCGCTCCAATAATGTCCATATAAAGAAGGTGACACATCGTAAGCCCGAAAAGCTTGCGGATCAAAACACTCGGGTAAGAAGGGTACGAGATCGTCTGGCAGATCATCAACATTGTTTCGGTCATTGCTATGATATGGATTAATGCCCAGTACTTCCGTTAGCTGAAAAGTCAACATGACCATGCGAAACCCAAAATGCTTTTGCATGGACATAGCACAGTCTCTTCCATCACGAACAATGTGTACAAATTTTGCTTCCGGAAAAAAATCAGAAAGACGATGGATTAACCGTAGTGCGCCACCGGAACGTTCGACCGTCACCCGGGCATGGAAATGCTTTCGAAACCATTCAAATAAAGTAGTATAGTGGCTTGCCATTGAGGCAGTAGGTAGATTACAAAGGAATTCACCTAATTCATCAAATAATTCGTCATGGTTTTCTGTTAAATGCGGCAGCGTTGTTTGCAGCAATGCAGGTACACCGCTTTGAGCAGAAAATCGAGAATGGGGCAGACAAGGGTAGAGTATCTCAGGCATGGCAACGCCGTGGCGCAACATGGTGTTTTGTATGGGATACTTGCAGCTGAGGATATTCCAAAACGTTTTACCATCTATTTTTTCCTCCGTAAACGCTTGGGGAATCAGCGTGCCAAGATCTGTAATCAAACTAAACAATTCCGAAATACTAACAATCTCAGGATGTTGATTAAGCATGTTTGAGACAAGCGTAGATCCGCATCTGCCAGTACCGATTACAAAAGCGGGCATCTTCATTCGTCCAATGTTTAACGGGACACTGGTAAAGACTGTCGTTCTTCTTGCAGGATATTGGTATACCAGTCGGAGTGCCACTTCAGTTTTTCTTCATCAACCGCATACACCTCACCATTCGTATCGGCCAGGGCACGGTTACTGTGAAGGCGGTCGAAAACCTTGAATCCCACAAAGTAAGAGCTGTAGAAATTAATTTTTTCGTTGAATTTTTGATCTATCCAATTAAACTCATCTTCACTTTTTACAAAGAGTGGTGTTATCAATCCTGCTGATCTAAAAACAGCGCTCAAACATTCGCCAACACTCGGTACATGAATATTAGTCAAATGAAAAATCCTGTCGTGGGTTGGGGAGAACGCAATCTCCACGGCCTGGCTGGCAACCATATCTACTGGAATAACATTAAGCGGAACGTCTGGATCGACACACATCTTCACTGCCTCTCTGGACAGATAACCGTCTTGTACTCGGTTCATCATGCCTTTAAACGACACGAGTCTTCGCAAGAGACCATACAGGCCTGAAAAATTTATTGCCACACCGGTTTGGCTATGCCCAATGACGATGCTCGGTCGAAATATTCTGGTATGAAATGATTTTTCTGCCCACACCAGGTTTTCTCCTGCTACTTTACTTCTTTCATAGGTGTTATTGTTCACAATTTGATCAGCAATTGTCTCGTAAATAATACCCGTCTTTTTCCCAGATACGTAGGACGTACTGAAGTGATTAAAATACTTTACATTGAGAATCCTGGCAAGGTCCAACGCCCGCTTTGTACCTTCAACATTAATTTCAAAGATCTCTTCGGCAAACCGTTCTTCATATTTTAAAGAAGCCGCTACGTTCCAGAAGTGAGTTATGTTCGTGTTGATGTTTTTATTTACGTTGTTCAAACTGCCCGTTAAATCACCCTCAACGACAATGCATTGCTTCCTGGCTTGTGTCACGATGTTCTCATTATATCCATAGTCAGTGACTAATTGCCCGAGAAGTTCAAGAAGCCGATCCTGCCCACACTTATCTTCTTTTTTTCGTACCAGGCAAAAGATGAGGTCATCCGATTGCTTTAGTAATTCTAAAATGATACTTGAACCAACAAAACCGGTTGCGCCAGTAATAAAGTGTGCCATATTTTTTATGCCTTTTATTAGTACAATTCTTCAAGCCGAGCTATTGCATGTGAAATAATTACCGCAGGTCCATAGCGAGCACCAAATGGAACAACAACCGATAATGGTGTTGTGTTAGCACTGTTAATGATGGTGGCGACAGATTCAAATGAAGTAAGAAGTGAGAGGGTCTTTTCATATTCTAAAAATACCCTGAATTGCAGCGAGGTGAAACCACATGATGATGTGATCTTTGACTTCAATTGAATTATACATCCTCGTAATTTTTTAATCAAGTCACGGCAACTATCCCGCAGATTTCGCAGATTAAAAGGCACGCTGATCTCGCTGATTGAAATGCAAACTGATCTGCGAGATCTGCGGGGATTCGATCTGCGTCATCTGCGGGAAAAAATTCAGTTCTGAACGCACTAAAGTTGATGCACGATATCGAAATTCGAATTGACGTTCTGCTCGCCAATATCTACTTTTGTTGCTGCGTCAAACACGTAAAATTCCCCTTCCGGATGTTTCAGTTTTTTCATCGATGGTGAGGTAATTTTTGATCATAGTTTGTGGTGTGACCACCTAACGTATTGACACTTTGTTTTAAACACATTTTACATCGGGAAGTGATGGATAATTTCAAACTGAAAGAAGGCGAAGAGTATATCGAACTCAAAAACCTAATCAAACTATTAGGTTGGGTAAACACCGGAGGCGAGGCTAAACTTCGCATCGATAACCAGGAGATCAAAGTGAATGGCGAAATCGAAACTCAGAGAAGGAAAAAAATAAGAAGAGGAGATGTTGTGATGTCGGGTAACAATCAAGCTCAGGTAAAATAAAGGATCCATTTCTCATCATGGCGATGGACGTTATTTCTATGTCCATGATAAAGCAGTACGATCCGAAATGCACAAAAAGAAATGGCACTCAATAATACATTAAAAGCAAATCATCTTTTTCTCGTCCTCTTCACGGTAGTAATCTGGGGAATGAACTTTATTGCCATATACTTTGGCTTAAAAGGCTTATCTCCATTTTTGCTATCTACCATCCGCTTTGCGCTCGCATCATTGCCCTGGGTGTTCTTTCTTCCCAGGCCTAAGGCTCCTTTGAAGTATATCCTTGGCTATGGCATTTTTACATTTGCCTTTCAATTCGGATTTCTTTTCAGTGGAATTTATCTTGGATTATCCCCCGGGCTTTCATCACTCGTCCTGCAAGTTCAGGTGTTTTTTTCGATGGGGCTTGCAGCCATGTTCTTTAACGATAAACCCAATCTCTGGAAAATTATTGGATCATTAATATCCTTCATCGGAATCTGGATTGTAGCAACTAACGTTAACGCTGGTACTTCGTTCGTAGGACTGATCTTTACTTTATTGGCCGCTTTTTCCTGGGCTGCTGGTAACATGTTTTCAAAAAAGGTTGATGCGCAGTCACCCCTCGCTCTGGTAGTTTGGGGCAACCTTGTGGCCCTCCCTTTCATGGTTGTGATGACCTTGGCGATTGATGGACCAACTGTGACCTGGAGTTCGATGCAACACGTTTCGATTCCCACCATCGTGGCAATTGTTTACATCGTCTATCTTTCAACTCACGTTGGATATGGCGCGTGGGGTGGGCTATTAAATTCATATCCTACTGCAATGATTGTTCCTTTTACATTACTGATACCCATTGTGCTTGTTGCACAACCACTTCCTAAATATAAGAATGAAAATTATCTTGCAGTATGCAAGGACGAAAAGCTTTTGAAGAAAAACTCTTCACCAACTTTCAGCTATCAGAACGGGTACCCACTGATAACTTCTACAGAAA
>JANMRZ010000026.1:0-3921 GCA_031388805.1 Chryseolinea sp. | reverse complement strand
GGATATTCTCAGCTGTTATTTGCATAGAATTTGTAGAGTTAGAGTTATTATACTCAAGGCTACAAATTATACCTGATTTTGACATATGAATCACGAATTGTGTTAAGTATGTCATGGGCGAGTGCATAATATTGACAATTGCAAGACAAAATGACAGTATACAGAGTTCTTTAAAATGTATATTCCGAACACACATTTTAGTTCAGCAAAGTTTGCTAAAGGAGGTAAATGAAATGAGAATTTTTGATGCAAGTGGTGCCACGAGCGCAAGCAACACATCTTTCGACAAATATAGGAATGACGGATCATATCACTGGTCCGTGTTGTCGCGAAATCCATTCGCAAGAAACCTTATCCATCTCGGCAGGTACCAGATGACTCAGTTTCTCATTGAAGGGGCTTTTTACGGAGTGGCAGGCAAGAAGGTCTTGGATATGGGATGCGGAGACGGAGTGCTTTCGTATCTCATTGCGCAGGCGGGAGGCCTTGTTAGTGGAATCGATCTCTGTGGATTCGCTGTCGAGTATGCAAAAAAACAGACGACTCGCCGGAAAATGCACATTGATTTCTCTGTTCAAGATGTCTGCGCGACATCGTTTCCAGAAGGCACTTTCGATGCGGTAGTTTCGAATGAAGTCATCGAGCACCTGACCGAACCGGAAAGGATGCTGTCCGAAATCAAAAGAGTATTGCGGCCGGGAGGGGCAGCTGTTTTAAGTACTCCGATACGCGTCACCAAAGAACCACTGGATCCATATCATGCGAACGAATGGTTTCGAGAAGACTTTCGCGACGTAGTAGAATCAATATTCCCTAGTACTACTAATTACAGAGTGAGCCATCCCATAGCACTTACTGACATATGGTATCGATCAAGAGCATTAAAAACACTACTGCAAGCAACAGCACTCTTCTTTAATCCGATGTGTCACGAATCTCCTACTGGACTATTCCGGCAACAGTATGCGGTCATGCACAAATCACGATCCTAAAAGAAAGATCGTGATAGCTGTGGCCGCAAGGCCAACGAGCATTATGCTGATTAGATCAATCCTGTCTATGCGCACTAAGACTTCCCATAGGACGGTTCTCTTCTCTTCCTTCGCATTCCATGTAGCCCTCCTCTTGCTCAACTGTTCGTTTTGCTGCATAGCAGTAAGCTGGTATATCCTTCCTTTGAAGATGTACCAGCTTTTTTTTGAAAATGGATAGAGCCATCGGATGCCAGTAGGATATTCTGTAGCGGAAAACGAATCAAGCGCAAAATGATCTAGAACTATAGCAAGAAAGAGCAATCCCATATAAAGGTTCGTTGTGCATATAAACAGTCCAATGCTTGCAAAAATAATGGGATAATGAATAATGCGATGTGTGACGAGAGCCAATTGTTTTTTAAAGAGAACGTAGAGAATAAAGTCTGCGTCCGGAAGAACGGAAAATACAAGCGAAAGAATATAATAATTCGCATCGAATGTATATCCGAATAATATGGATACAAGAACGTATAGTATCGTGCCTAATGATAAATCTTTTAACATGATGAGGATTGGCAGTGCTGCTAATGCATTTGTCGCTCAATTTAAGGATTATACTACAAGTTTACCAGAAGATCGCAAATAAGTCATCTACAGATCAAATAAACATTTTGGTTATTTCTTGAAACAGATTCGAACTTCCAAAGTGAATTCAACAATTTAAATCCCCTTTGATATATTCGTAGCGTTAATTGAGTTAACGCTCTAGTTTAGCAGAAAAAGGGGCTTCGGGGTTTGAATTCGGGTGAATTTGGGGAGGCTTGACAAAAACTGCATTATCTGCTAGACTGTATAGTTCTGAAAATAATAGCCAAATTCCTATCTTTGAATCGGCGCTCATCTCAAAAGGGAAGTATTCCGGAAATGAGCCCCGTTAAAATATAGAAGGTCAGTTCGTTGACAATTGAAAAACTCAAAAAATGGGAGCCGTGCTCTCATTTAAAAAATAGATAGATAGGTAGAATTATATAGGTGAGGGATTACTCTCATCAAAAATCGAAAAAAGGAGATAGGCTATGAAAAAGACGACAGTATTGATAGGAATGATGTTTTTGTTTCCCGCTGTAAATTTCGCGGGTGATGAGCCAGCACCAACAGTCGCGGTTGGAGTGAAAGTAAAGAATGAATTAACCGCTACAGGTGGGAACGCGAATGCTCAACAGAAGCAGGAGTCGACAAATATAAACGAACTCCGCCAAGATCAGACCCAGATAATGGGTGATAGCACGAGTTCCTCCAATGCCAATAATAAATTTGAGGCAAGTAACTTTGGCAACGTCAAAATCACCAGTCCTGGCAACTTGCCAGTGGCGACAGCCAATGGAGTTGGTATGTCTACCAACCAGACGGGTGAGTATGGGCATACCATCACTCAGTCGTCATTGGACGGAAGCGCAATGCTCTTCTGTGGAATGACAGGGAGCGAACTTGGAACAATGATCCAAGTTATTAATGAAGAGGGGACTGACTCATGGGAAAGCGTCCATGGGAAGATAAAGTCACACCCGTTCATTCGTCATCGGTTTACTGCACTGGGCAATAGCGATAAAGTTTTTTTGCCCAGTGGTGAAAATTCTTTACGTATTTTGCAAAAGGTCAACAACTCGCAGCTTGTTGGAGGGTGGTTTTATGACACCAAGTTTAACAAGAACAATGCTGTTCTTGTCCAACATCTGCAAATGCAGGTGCAAGTCCACGCAGCTAAGATGGGCGCGAACGTGGTAATTGCGATCGATCAGTTCGATCAGCGATACTTCGTGCCCGAAAACTTTGAGGTATCCGTCGGCGGTGTATTGTCGTGGATATCCAAGGTGTTCACGAACGGCAGTTCAATTGCTGGCTCGGCCGGTGCCGGTGCTGGTAAGAATACGATGTACGTCCGACCAGGCGCAGCATTTGTTTTCCTGCGCGTAGAAGGTCTCACGGATGAGATTTGCTACGAGCAGCGGCAGGCAGTAACGACGACCGCCTCTTCTTTTCAGGAGACGACGGTTGTGGCTACGCAGCCCATTACTTGCAACCCGAGCGAAGTTTTGGCTCAAATTGAAGAGTTGAAGCGAAAAATTGCTCTTTGCAATTACTTTTGCTTCAATAACCTCCAATTGCGAGCCGCACTCGGCGAAAAATATATCGAGTTGGCGGTTTGCACCTCCGACAAGAAATATTTCAGCCTGGCGATTACTGAAGGCTTTGAGGTTGCGGAGAGAAATTTCCGGAATGGCAAAGATATCAGTAAAAATCGCAGTGAGGCGACGGCAATTATGCAGCGGGTGCACTATTTGCAGGCAGGATCCATAAACCAGGTTTATGGAATCCAATCAGCAACCGAGTTCGCTAACCGAAACAACCTTGAGAAATTCCCTCGAAGTTTTCAACAGTAATATCAAGCGGGTTTCGCAAGGAGCCCGCTCACAATCTTTTACGTTACCCTTGAAGGAGGGATGCCATGAAAAAATTTCTCGCAGCATTGATGTTTGTTTGCTTGCTTGCGCCTAACGCGCAGGCGTTTACCGTGACGGAGGAGGTGCAAGTTGTGCCTCCGGCAGTTTCAGTAAAACCGTCACCCCCAAGCATCACCAAAAAAACGGTGAATGAACTTCTCACTGCCTCAAGAAAGAAAATTGAGGCCACGATTGAGAAGAAGAACTCCGCGGTTGCTGGAGCTTTCAATGCATTGGGGAATAAAATCTCAGCGCAGAAAGTTGCCACCGACAATCTCGGGGTGAAGATTGAGAGTCTCAAGACCGCAATCAATGGGCAGGGCACTGCCGCCACGGATAATGGCGTTAAGTTAGACGCCCTTCACAGAAACCTCTTTGAGAAAGATGGCATGATTCAAACACTCAAAACGAGTGTTTGGGAAGCCGCCAAAGAGGCCGACCGGTCG
>JANMRZ010000187.1:0-53245 GCA_031388805.1 Chryseolinea sp. | reverse complement strand
TTTTACTACCCTCATCGGATTCATTCAGTTGTAGTTTTGAAAATACATTCACTAAAACTGAATCATGCCAGTTAAGGATAAGAAAAGAGCAACACGTGTTCTGCTCATCGTTGAGGTTATCATTTATTTTATGGTTGCAGCGGCATTGTCGTATGCAATCATTATGTAACTGATTTTTGTATTCAATACACGTTAGGTTCGATTTGCTCTGGTAAGGTGTGCTCGCCTATTGACAGCTCGCTTTATATATTGAGTCATATCAATTTCTCAAAATCAACATTACCCCTTTAAGACGATTAATTTTTATCCGTTTTATGAGTGATCTAGGTGGTTTGTATTATTCCAATCCACAGTCATTTCATGTTTCAATTTCAGCCCGCTACCAATTAAAATTAGGTGCCGTTAACAAATCAATATGTGATTTGAAACATTTTATACCGTATGGTTAACACCACAATGGGCAGACGGTAACATTTTGATACCCTGAATTGGCCATTTCAGACCCAACTTTGTCCTCTTCAATTGCAAACGATTGTGTTTACCTCACTTAACATACGATTGCATTTGAAATAACCGACAAAGAATGAAGTTTTTAAGTACCGTCTTAGTTGTATTATCTGTTTTTCTGGGTGCTTGCCAATCGGCTGACACGTATGAAAAGCTGGATAATGGCATTTCGATTTCCCTATCCGGAAAGGATCAGGCCGTTCGAAAGATAAAGCTTGAGGTAGTTACCAATAAGATAATCCGCGTTTCCGTTTCTCCAACCGATTCATTTCCAAGTCAGAAAAGCCTAATGCTGGAAGAAAAGAGCTGGGCTCCGGTTTCATGGACCATTGAAGAGAGCAAGGATCAGGTAACATTAAAAACAAAACAACTTCACGCCTCTGTTTCACTTTCAACAGGTGCTATTGTGTTTACAGATACAACAGGCCAAGTTATACTTCAGGAAAAAAATGCAGGAGGTAAGGCGTTTACAAGCAAAATAATTGAAGACGAAAAACTGTACGGGATACAGCAGGTTTTTGAATCACCTGATGATGAAGCATTTTATGGATTAGGTCAGCATCAAAATGGCGAGATGAATTATAAAGGCCTTGATGTTGAGTTATCTCAAAGTAATATTGTGGCAGTAGTTCCCTTTCTATATTCCACCAAAAATTATGGCTTGTTGTGGGATAATTACTCGATTACAAAGTTTGGTGATGCCCGTGATTTTCAACCGCTCAACACCCTTCATCTCTTTTCAAAGACCGATATCGAAGGTGGGTTGTCAACTGATTTTTATGTAGGTGATTCAATTGTTAACAGTCAACTGCAAAATCAGATTGAGTATGAGTTTTTAGAAACAGTCTCCGTAGAAAATTTTCCGAAGAAGGTAGCGCAAAGGGGAAAGGTTGTGTGGGAAGGGTCTTTTTCATCAACTACACCAGGAAGTCATAAGTTTTTGCTTTATGCTTCTGGATATTTCAAACTTTGGATCGATGGTAATCTGATAATGGACAAATGGCGTCAAGGCTGGAATCCATGGTCGAATAAATTTAATGTTGATATTAAAAATGGTGAACGACATGCTATTAAGATAGAATGGATTCCGGATGGTGGAGCCTACATTTCTTTAAAGCACCTGGATCCGCTGCAGCGTGAAGATCAAAACCGGTTAACACTTTCGTCAGAAGCTGCGAAACAAATTGACTACTACTTTATAAAAGGAGATAATGCCGATGATGTAATTCATGGCTATCGCCAACTAACCGGTAAGGCTTCGCTCATTCCTAAATGGGCGTTGGGCTTTTGGCAAAGTCGTGAGCGTTACAAAACACAAAAAGAATTATTAGATGTAGTAAAGACTTTCAGAAAAGAAAGAATTCCGCTCGACAACATTGTATTGGATTGGAACTATTGGGAGGAAGATAAGTGGGGATCTCATCGCTTTGATGCTTCACGTTTTCCAGATCCAGCGGGTATGGTGAAAGAGTTGCATAGTGAATTGAATGCGCACATCATGATTTCAGTTTGGCCAAAGTTTTATCCCGGCAATGAAAATTTCAATGAAATGGACAAGGCAGGATTTCTTTTTGCCCGCAATCTTGAGAAGAAACGAATTGATTGGATTGCACAAGGCTACCACAATACATTCTATAATCCATTTAAGGAAAATGCTCAAAAATTATTCTGGAATCAAATCGACCGGAATTTAAATAAACTCAACATTGACGGCTGGTGGCTTGACGCAACAGAGCCTGACATGCACTCGAACTTATCGATTGAAGAAAGAAAATTAAACATGAGCCCGACAGGTATAGGGCCCGGTGCATTGTATTTCAATGCTTACTCTCTTGTAAATTCGAAAGCTGTGTATGAAGGACAGCGCGAATCAAATCCTGAAAAGCGTGTATTTATTTTAACGCGTTCAGCGTATGCTGGTCAACAGCGCTACGGATCGGTAACATGGAGTGGTGATATTGTTTCGCGATGGAGCGACTTCAAAGATCAAATTTCGAGTGGTGTGAATTTTTCACTTTCGGGAATTCCATTCTGGACAATGGACATTGGAGGTTTTGCCACAGAGAAAAGATACAGCAGTCTTTCGACAGAAAGCCAGGACGAGTGGCGCGAGCTTAATGTGCGCTGGTTTCAGTTCGGAGTGTTTTGTCCAATCTTCCGGGTACATGGTCAATTCCCTTTTCGTGAAATATACAATGTTGCTCCCAAGGGACATGAGGTGTATAACACGATGCTCTATTATAACAAACTGCGCTACAAACTAATGCCATACATCTACACTTTAGCAGGTAATGCTAACAAGGAAGATTATACAATGATGCGTGGTTTAGTAATGGATTTTCCTTCAGACATAAATGTTCGAAATATCAATGATCAATTTATGTTTGGGCCATGCTTGCTGATCAACCCGGTTACAGAATATAAAGCAAGAAAACGCGAAGTGTATTTACCCTCTACAACAGGCTGGTATGATTTTCATACCGGAAAATTTTATGAAGGAGGAAAAACGATTTCAGCTGATGCGCCGCTGAATCAAATTCCTGTTTTCGTTAAAGAAGGATCCATCATACCAACGGGGCCGGAGATTCAATACACTACTGAGAAACCTGCAGATCCATTGACGCTCTATATTTTTACAGGTAAGGACGGAGCCTTCGAATTGTATGAAGATGATAATACTTCTTACCAGTACGAGAAAGGTCAATACAGCACAATACCATTTACATATAGCGAGCAATCGCAAACACTCACTATTGGTAAGCGACAAGGATCATTTCCTGGAATGCTTTCTGAGCGAACACTTCATTTTGTTTGGGTTAAAAAGGATAAACCTGTCGGGCTGGGTCGCGAGATTCAACCCGATCAGGTTGTTCGATATACCGGAGCTGAAATGATAATTAAAGTAATCAACTAATACTAACCAAATATACTAAACTAAAATTTATGACTATGAAGAAAAACTACTGGAGCTTAGTACGATCAGCTTCCGTATTTTTGTTACTGATGATGACGTTCGCTGCGTATGCGCAGAAGAAAGTTGTAACGGGGACAATTACAGATACGGAGGGAAGCCCAATACCGGGCGTGAACGTAGTGATTAAAGGAACCACAACGGGACTGTCATCAGACGGTAATGGGTTATTTTCCATTGAGGCCGATGTGGACGATATTCTTGTGATTTCCTTTATTGGTTATGCAACTCAGGAAATCAAGGTAGGCAACCAAACTAAAATTGCCGTGCAGATGGTTGAAGATGTAGCAACACTTCAAGAAGTTGTTGTGAATGGTGGATATAGTGAAATGAGAAAAAATGATCTCACCAGTGCTCAAACAACGATCAGTTCTGACCAAATTAACAAGACATTAAATACTTCAATTGAGCAGGCCATTCAAGGACGGGCTGCTGGTGTTTATGTTACGCAAAATACCGGTGCACCTGGTGGTGGAATTTCGGTAAATATTCGTGGAATTAATTCGGTGTCAGGAAGTAATGAGCCGCTGTATGTAATAGATGGAGTTCAAGTACAAGGATCTGTTTCGTCAGGTGGAACAAATCCTTTGGCTTCTCTTAATCCGGCTGACATTGCTAATATGGAAATTCTTCAAGGTCCTTCCGCTACTGCCATTTATGGTTCAAGAGGAACAAACGGTGTTGTTCTGATTACTACTAAGCGAGGTAAATCCGGCGAGGTCAAAATTTCCTATGATTATACCTACAGTCTGCAAACAGATCCAAAGCAATTGGAAGTAATGAACCTGCAACAATATGCTCAAATGGATCTTGAATATAAGGCGATTGCTGGAGGAGATCCACGTGAAGAATTTCTTGATCCTTCTATCTTAGGTGAAGGTACTAATTGGCAGAACGAGCTATTCAAAAGCGCAGCAATGCAAAAGCACCAATTAAGCTTTAGTGGTGGCAGTGAGACTACTACATTTTATCTTTCAGGAGAACGCATGAATCAGGATGGAGTTGCATTGGGTTCAGGCTTTGATCGTAACTCTATTCGGTTGAATTTGGATAATAAACCTCGCAAGTGGCTGTCACTCGGTGCCAATCTTAATTTTTCGCAAACTGATACTCAGTTATCCACCACGCAATCAAATGTTATTGTAAACGCCATACAGATGGCGCCAAATATCGCGGTAAAAAATCTTGATGGTACCTATGGCGGAGGTAATCTTGCTAATAGCGGTGCTGAACAATTTTTACCACCAAACCCAATTGGTTTGGCTACGCTGACGACCAACGATCTTACACAAAGAAGATTTTTGGGCGGATTTAATATGGACATTACAATCCTTCCAGGTCTGAACTTTAAAACGAGCGTAAATACAGATTTTGGTTTTTCAAATTCTACTTATTTTCTTCCAACGTATAAGTTTGGATATCAGGAAAACTCTGTTGCTGTTCTGACCAACACGAGTAATTACAATACCTATTGGGGATGGAACCAAATGTTACAGTATGTAAAACAATTTGGAAATCACCATTTCAACGTTATGGTTATACATGAGGCGCAAGAATCCACATGGAAAAATTTGATGGCAGAGCGGAAAGGATTTACAACCAATGATGTAATTGATATTCAGGCTGGCGATGCAAATTTGGATAATACAGGAGGAGGTCATGGTGACTGGGCGATGGAGTCTTATCTTGGAAGAATAAATTATAATTTTTCTGATCGCTATATTATTACAGGCGCATTCCGCGCTGATGGCTCTGTAAATTTTGGAGCCAATAACCGATGGGGATACTTCCCTTCCGTTTCGGCAGCGTGGAGAGTTTCAGAGGAACCTTTTTTTAAAGCATCATTTATCAGTGATCTGAGGTTGCGATATGAAATTGGTCTCACTGGAGCCCAAGGCAGTAGTGGCTCTATATATGGCACATTATCCGCTGGTCCATCAGCATGGGGTACCAGCTTTATTCCCAATAAATATCCAAATCCTGATTTTAAATGGGAAGAAACCAAGACTGATAACTTTGGCTTGAACTTAGGTTTATTCGAAAATAGAATTCAATTAGAGGCAGATTACTATATCAAGAATACGGATAATTTGATTCTTCAAAGTTCGCTACCCTGGTACATGGGTACAAATGGGAATGGTTCTGTTGCACCACCTAACGTGAACGTTGGTTCATTGGAAAACAAAGGATGGAACTTTACATTAAATACCGTCAATATAAATAAGGGTGGATTTAAATGGGAGTCTAGTCTCAATATTTCACAATTTAAAACCAAAATAAAATCATTAACGACAGGTCAAAGTCAGATTGATAAAATAAACTGGTGGATGAGTAACTGGACGCAACGTTCTGTTGTTGGAGAGTCACCTTGGTTATTCTACGGATATATTGAAGAAGGAATATTTCAAAGTGTAGAGGAACTTGAAAATAGTGCCTTACCAGCCGATAATAATGGTGTAGAGTTTCTGATTGCTGAAAACAGTATCTGGGTTGGTGATGTAAAGTATAAGGACGTCAATAATGATGGTATTATTAATGGAAATGACCAAACCTTTATTGGTAACCCATGGCCAAAATTGTTTGCAGGCTTTAACAATAGCTTTTCTTACAAGGGAATTAATGTAAACATATTAATTACCAGTAGTTATGGTAATGATGTCTACAATTATATACGTAAGGAAAACAGCAATCCAAACAATATTAATCTCGGACGTAACATGTTCCTGACAACATTTGACTATGCTAAAGTTGCTACCGATGTTGATGGTAATCCATACCTGTTAAACCCAGAAACGAATGTAGCGAGGATGTCGGGTGGAAATAAGAATAATAACTATGACCGACATACCGATAAATTTGTGGAAGATGGTTCTTACGTAAGAGTAAAAAATATCTCTGTTACATATAGTCTTCCAAACGCCCTGGTTTCCAGGCAGAAATACATTAAGAATGTAAGATTAGGTGCCAGTGTGCAAAATGCATTTACAATAACTGGATACTCTGGCTATGACCCTGAGGTAGGTTCATATGTTGGTCCGAATGCCACAACAGCAAACGCTGCAGTAGGTGTTGACTACGGTCGTTACCCGTTAACCCCGGTATACTCTCTGAATGTGGGTATTGATTTCTAATCTCCTTAAATCAAAAAAAATGAAAAAGAATAGTATTTTAATTGCACTGCTGGCACTTGCGATATTTTCAGGATGCTCAGATTCATTTCTTGAGAGACCGCCTGAAGATTCTCTTGTAGACGGAAATTTCTATAAAACCAATGATCAGGTTTTAGCCGGTACTGCAGGCTTGTACAGTGCGGTATGGAAGGACTACATCGACCAGGCTAATTTCAAACTAGGTGACTTTCGGGGTGGCTCAACGTTTCGCGCATGGGGAGATCGTGATCACGTCTTGTTTAATACCACTGAGGTATCAGCAGATAATTCTGCTGCTTATCGTGCTTTTTATGTAGTGGTAGGACAGGCTAACCTTGCCATTCAAAACATCAATACCTATGCTGGTGCTGAAGTTACCGAAGAGATAAAGAACCACGCTATTGCCGAGGCTCGTTTCATGAGGGCCACAGCATACACGCATCTGGTGTCAAACTATGGACCGGTTCCGATTATTGAAAATAATCTGGATCATCTCAATAACCCAAGTCTAAAGAGAAATACCATTGAAAGTGTTTGGGAATTCATAACCCGCGATTTCGAATTTGCAGCTGAAAATTTAACCGAGGTTGCTATACAACCTGGAAGATTAACAAGATGGTCTGCTGAAGGTATGCTCGCAAGAACGTATTTAACAAGAGCAGGAGTAGAATCAACTGGAGGCACTCGCAAGCAGGAGTTTCTTGATAAAGCCCGCGATTATGCTGAGAGTGTAATTACAAATAGCGGAAAATCGCTGTTGCCAAGCTATTCTGATTTATTCCTTTATTCATCGGGTTATAAATGCGATAACAACAACGAATCATTATTCGAGCTGCAATGGGTTTTTACACCGGAGTATGCTTACGCCAATACCATGGTATCACAGATTACCTATAGTAATGAGATTGCCGCCAACGGTGATGGATGGGGAGGTGATATTAGTGCAACGTGGTGGATGTTGAGCTTATACGATGGATTAATCCTTGACGAGGGTGTTACGCCAGGTCGCACAGAAGATGAAAGGTTAAAATCTACCTATATGTTACCGGGTTTTCTTTACTCTGAAATAACACAAAAAACAGTGGTTGATGGAGAAACAGTTGAGCAAGATCTGGTATTCCCTGATCCTGGTACTGCTGCTCAGTTTAATTATACAAGTATTAAGAAATACGTTGTGGGCGGAGCGAAGGATACTGGAGGCGAAGCCGATAAACAACGGTATCCAAACAATACCTATATGTTAAGGTTAGCAGAAATGTACCTGATCTACGCAGAAGCGGTATTGGGTAATAACGGATCGACAAGCGATGGCAAAGCTCTTGCCTATTTTAATGCAGTACATGAACGAGCCGGTCTTCCTGAATTTATTAGCCCCTTAACCTGGGATGATATTTTTAAAGAGCGCGTTAAAGAATTTGCAATGGAAAGTATGCTATGGTATGACTTGGTGAGACTACACTACTACAATGCTGAAAAAGCCTATCAAATTATAAATGAGCAAGATCGAGGGTTGTTCGTGGTCCATCCTAATCAGTGGCCTAATACTACGCGATGGACTTTTGTTAAAACATCTTGGTTCGGGGATAGATTTGCCGTTGCAAATCCTGGTAACTTCTTATTGCCCTTACCAGCATCTGAAGTAAGCCAGGCACCTTCACTTCAGGAAGAACCTGTTCCTTATGATTTTGGTAATTAATGCTACAGAACTAATATAAAGAACAATGATTATGAAATTGAACTATAAATATCTGCTGCTATTCCTAGGTGTAGTCATGACGGCCTCAGGAATATTGACAAGTTGCAGTGACGATAACGAAGGAGAACCAATGGTTAGATATGTTCGAGTGACTGATCCTACGGCTTCAGACTCACTGCTTGTAGCAGCGGGCCAAGGGCAAATGATCGCCATTATGGGAGAGAATCTGGGAGGCGTCACAGAGCTTTGGTTTAACGACCAGCAGGCAGCGTTATCGACAACACTCATTACAAATTCTTCCATCATTGCCCGCGTTCCTACTGATCTACCTGAAGTTGTTACGGATAAAATGACGTTAGTTTTTGCAAATGGAAGAAGGTTGGAATATCCTTTCAAACTGGCGGTAAGTGATCCTCAAATTATTTCAATGGCTTCAGAATTTGTTGATGCCGGAGATGTTGCTACGATCAACGGGAATTATCTATATGCACCGTTAACAGTAACCTTTACGGGGGGAGTTCAGGGTGAAATTGTAAGTGTAGAGGAGGATGGTAGTGCGATTGAGGTGACCGTGCCCGATGGCGCAGAACCAGGGCCAATAACAGTCGCCACAAATTTTGGACAGACTGAATCATCGCTTCACTTTCGGGATAGCAGAGCCTTTTTGAATTATGATAACCTGACTGCAAGTGGAAGTTGGCGCTCGGGTACCACGGCTTCCACGGATGGTATTGATGGCAATTATTTACTACTGAAAGGAAAGCTAGGTGCCAATGAACGTACTGAAGATTATGCCGGAGGGGGCTATGTTTCCGAATTTTGGGCGAAAGTGAATGGTCGTCCTGAAGGAAACCTTTTGCCAGGAAAACCTGAAGATTATGTCATGAAATTTGAAATCAATGTGGTACAATGGTATGGCTCATACCTCAATATTTGTTTTGCACCTTGGGATCATAATAACAGTAATCAGGAATACTGGTCAAATGATATTAATGCACGAGCCTATTGGGGTCCTTGGGATGCCAAAGATTCTGATTATGCTACGAGTGGCTGGATTACTGCTGTAATTCCTATGACGGATTTTGCATATCAAATGACTAAACCAGCCAATGATATTATCTATACAACAAAGGTATTTAACCCTGAAGTTACCGGTAGTTTATCCTTTTGGCTAATTGGCTCACCGAAAGCGAATTCTACACCGGTAGAGTTGCATATCGACAACGTTCGGATTGTTCCTAAATAAATTTCCGATCAGGTAAAAAATGAGATCTATACATAAAATGAAATACTATGGTATTAACATATAAAAAAATAATGGTCACGCTTACCATTCGCTTGTTGGCATTGATAATTTTCGTCAGTGCCTGTAACTCGGATGACGATGGTAACATTACTACAACACTGGATAGCTTCGGGCCCTCACCGGCCTTAAGAGGTGGTGAGTTAAGGTTCATTGGTAATAATCTTGATCAGGTTACGGCAATCATCCTGCCAGGTGATGTTGAGGTTACTGAGTTCGTTTCTAAAACGAAAGAGGAAATTGTTATTGTAATTCCTCACGAAACAGCAATAGAAGGAAAAGTAATTTTGAAGACTCCTACAGAGGATATTGAAACCAGATCTGAGTTAGGGATTTCTGAGCCTATTGCCATTACAGCAATAGCACCAACCTCAGTTCTACCGGGAGGTGAACTGACAATTACAGGAACGTATTTGAATCTTATCACAGAAGTTATTTTCGAAACCAGTAAGTCGGTTACAGAGTTTGAAAGTCAGTCTGAAACTGAAATTGTTCTTCTTGTTCCTGAAGACGCCCGAACAGGTATTGTAGTTCTCTCAAACGGCGAAGAAATTCCGATACTGGTGAAATCTGAAAGTCCGTTAACGGTTATTGCTCCTTCTATTACAGCAATGAATCCATTGAATATTAAAGCTGGAGCAGTGTTAACGATAACAGGTGCGAATCTTGATTTAACAAAAAGTGTAACATTTGCCGGTGGTGCCAGTGTCACAACTTTTGAGAGTCAAACTGAAACCGAAATTACAGTTACAGTTCCTGCCAATGCACAGGATGGAAAAATTGTTCTCCGACCATTATCTAATGTAGAAGTTACTAGTAGTGCGAGTATTACTATGGTTGTTCCTACCATTACGGGGATGACACCAAATCCTGCCAAGACTGGAAGCAATGTGGTTATTACAGGTACCAATCTGGATTTAGTAAATAAGGTTGTTTTCGGAGGCAATAAGACCGGAACAATTGAAACCGGTGGTACAGCAACGCAAATTACTGTTGAAGTACCTGCCGATGCAACGGAAGATAAAGTTACTGTAAGCACCGCTTCGAATAAGAGCGTTTCAAGTAGTAATGTTTTGACATTGGTTAAGCCTGTTATTACTAACTTTACACCTGCTACTGTTCAAACTGTTAACAGTCCAAGCATTACCATCACTGGTACAGACCTCGACATCGTTTCAAAAATAATTTTTGAAGGTGGATGGGAAGCCACAGTAACTGGTGCCACAGCTACTCAAATTGTAATAGCTGTAGTTCCAGGTAGTGTTACAGGGCCGTTTACTCTGGTTGCCACTAATGGAGATGAAATTGTTTCGTCCACTTCTTTGACTATTACACCGAACGTACCAAATATTACTGGCATGCCTACTGATGCATACATTGGTACTCTTCTTTCAATCACAGGAACAAACATGAATGTAGCACACGATGTTATTTTTCCTGGAAATGTTAAGGCTACAATTTTTGGTACAAAAAGTTCTACACTACTAGAGGTTGTAGTTCCGGATGGAGCAACTCTTGGAAATGGAGTAATTAAATTTGTTACAACTAAAAATGAGATTTATGAATCTCCTCAAACTAATATTAAGCGCTTAGGGGTCGAGGCAGTTCAGAATCAAAGTTTAGTGTTCTTTAATTTTAATGGAACAGGAAAAGACAGTTGGTGGGGAGCTGTTAGCCTCGTAAATGATGCGAATTCAATAGACGGTTCTAGTTATGGAAGAATTAACAACACTTACAACGGCTGGACAGATCTATTCTGGAGGAACAGCAAAAATAATTTCCCAGCGGATGCAATAGGAACTGACGTTGCAAGCTATGTAATGAAATTTGACATCAAAGTGTTGGCGCCAATTACAGGAGGAAATATAAAATTCAGACTCGAAGGATCGGAAGGAGACTTTTGGTTTATGTTAGGTCCTGCTGGCCCGAGCGGCGCAAATGTTCCGGTTACAGGCGGTTGGACTACCATGACGGTTCCTATTTCTGCCTTTAAGGACAATTGGGGATGGGGCACTAACAGTCCAACTGATTTATCAAAAGTTACGGGATCATTTGGCGCAGCGTTCGACAACGGATCTTCTGCAGTGAACGTGATGATTGACAATGTTAGATTCCATAAGATTAATTAATTGATTGATTTTATTTTGAATACGAAAAGAATGAAAGCGTAATTTTTAAGGGCCTGGAATTTCAACCAGGCCTTTAATTTTTAACAATTTTAGATACTTGTTTCTAATCATTTTCATTCAGCACGAACAGATATGGGCCGGCACAATTTTTTATACGCTGCATTTATTTTTGTTATCATTAATATCTTGCTTACATCCTGCGCTCGCAAGCAAGAAACACTATTTTCAAAATTAGAAGTTGCAGATACGGGTATTGATTTTGTAAACAAGAACCATGAAACTGAGCAAAGCAATATTCTTACCTATGAATATTTTTACAATGGGGGAGGTGTAGCACTGGGTGATATTAACAATGATGGTCTTGTCGATGTTTATTTCACGTCCAATATTTTCAGCAATAAATTATACCTGAACGAAGGAAACTTCAAGTTTAAAGACATTACCAAACAATCAGGTACAGCCTGTGAAATAGGATGGAAGACGGGTGTGACTATGGCGGATATTAATAATGACGGCCTTTTGGATATTTACGTTTGCCGATCAGCCAGTCCAGATAAGGAAAGAAGAAGAAATATTCTTCTTATCAACAATGGGGACCTCACGTTTACTGATAAAGCAAAAGAATACAATCTTGATGATGCGTCATACTCTACTCAGGCTGCCTTTTTCGATTTCGATAAGGACGATGATTTAGATATGTTGTTACTGAATCATTCACTGCTGGAAATTTCCAACGTGTATAATCTTTCAGTAAAAAATTCAAATAAGCGCTTCCCGGATGTTGGCAATAGACTTTATCGAAATGATAATGGTCACTTTACAGATATAAGCGACACAACAGGAGTTTATGGTTCAGCGTTTAATTATGGATTGGGAATAAGTTTGTCCGATATTAATAACGATGGTTGGATTGACATGTATGCCGGTTGTGATTATACTGGCAGAGATAAACTATTGATCAATGATCACGGAGTTTTTTTTAAAGATGTAACGGAAGACCAATTAAGCCATATTTCAAAATTCACTATGGGCACCGATATCGCTGATATCGATGGAGATCAGAATATGGATATCATTACACTTGATATGCTTCCGGAAGATAATTTCAGACAGAAGCAGCTCATGGGTTCTGATCGCTACGATGTTTTTAATTCAATGGTGAAGAGCGGTCTGCATTCTCAGTATATGCGTAATATGCTTCACCTTAATAATGGCAACGGAACATTCAGTGAGATTGGACAGCTCGCAGGAATATCCAATACCGATTGGAGTTGGAGCGCTTTAATACAAGACTACGATAATGATGGTGTTCAAGATATTTTTATTTCGAATGGCTTCAAGCGCGACCTTACGAACAATGACTTTGCAAAATTTGAGGCAGCAAAAAGAATAGAAACGTCCAGAAAAAAAGCTGAAAAAATAAGCTCACTCGAAGTCATTGGAAAGTTTGAAGAGAATAAACTACATAATTATATTTTTAGAGGTAATGGTAATCTCACATTTTCCAATGAAACAAAAGCCTGGGGCTTTGACGAACCATCTATTACCAATGGAGTAGCGTATGCGGATCTTGATAATGATGGAGATCTTGATCTTGTAACAAATAACATGGACGATAAAGCAGGCGTCTATCGAAACAATTCGGAACAGTTTAAAAATAATTTTCTTTCTGTAAAACTTGCCGGAAAAGTAAATCGATTTGCGATTGGATCAAGGGTAACCGTTTTTGCTGGTGAAAAAAAATTAGTAAAGGAAGTTTTTCCAGTAAGGGGATTTCAGTCTTCAGTAGATTATACCTTGAACTTTGGACTAGGAAAAATTTCCAAAATAGATTCTGTTGTGGTTCAATGGCCAGCAGGAGGAGTGACATCTGTTCGCGAAGTTTCAATCAATCAAATACTAACAATCAGGGAAAGTGATTCTGCCAGGATTAATAACAGTGTTGGGGAAGTAATTCAATTGTTTACTGAAATTAATATCATTGATTTCAAGCATACAGAAAACCAGTTTAATGATTTCGATGTTCAGAGACTCCTGCCGCAAATGTATTCAACGGCTGGTCCGGCATTGGCAAGCGGTGATGTAAATAAGGATGGTTTACCAGATGTATTTATCGGAGCTGCAAAAGATCACTCCTCGGAGCTATTTATTCAGAACCAAAAAAATCAGTTTGTCCGCAAATATCAGAAAGCATTTGAAGTATTATCAGGATCAGAAATTGTTGACGCTTCTTTTCTTGATATAGATAATGATGGGGATGAAGATCTCTATGTTGTTACGGGAGGATACGAATTTGAATTTAACGATACAGCATTACGTGATCACTTGTTCGAAAATACCGGAGGAGGAAATTTTGTAATTAGAAACTTACCGGCATTCACTTCAAGTGGATCCTGTGTGCGACCAAGTGATATTGATAATGATGGCGATATTGATTTGTTTGTGGGCGGAAGACTTGTTCCAGGTAGATACCCTAAAATTCCTGAAAGCTATATCCTGACCAACGATGGTAAAGGAAACTTCTTGCCTGACACTGTGATCTCTAAGCCTATCCGGAATGTCGGTATGGTTACAGATGCCCAGTGGGTTGATCTCAATAATGATAAATTTCAAGACCTCGTGATTGTTGGCGAATGGATGCCGGTTAAGGTTTTTATTAATACAAAAGGAAGGTTGATGGATCGCTCATCCGAGTTTGTTGAAGATCATACAGAAGGATTTTGGAACACAATTGTTGCCAATGATTTTGATAAGGATGGTGATATTGATTTGGTAGCTGGAAATTATGGAATGAATAGTCAGATGAAACCTTCAGCAGATCATCCCATGGAAATGTATTATGCTGATTATGATAACAATGGTTCAATTGATCCAATCTTGGACTATTTCATTTTGGATGCAAGTTATCCATATGCGTCCCGCGATGAGTTGACCGAACAATTGCCTTCTTTTAAAAAACGATTTGTAGACTATAAGTCGTATGCCACTGCAAAGATTGATGCTGTGCTAAACGGTGAAGAGATTAAGAAGTCAACAATACTGAAGGCTTATACACTCAAGACCTGTTTGTTTAGAAACAATTCTGGAAAATTTATAGCAGAGTCACTACCAATCGAATTCCAGTTTGCCCCAGTCTATTCCATGTTAGCGAAGGATGTAAATGGGGACGGTAATATGGATCTTATAGCCGGAGGTAATTTAACAACAACGCGCGCACGAACAGGAAAGTTAACCGGCAATTGCGGTATTGTGGCGTTGAATAATGGAAAAGGAAAGTTTACTGTACTGACACCTTCCCAATCGGGACTACACTTGAATGTTGATGTCAGGCATTTGATAATGTTTAACGATGTACTGATGGCTGGAATTAACAATCAGCAGGTACTCACATATCGTATGCGCGAATAGCACTTTAATGATTTTACACTTGTAAAGACAGTCGATTGGGAGAGGTATTTTAAACTAATTATGAAACGGCTCTAAACAGTACATTCAATGAACATTACAAAAAGAATTTTAGGAGCACTTTGTGCATTTTCTATTATAGGCTTATTTTCCTGCGGAGGTGATAATCCTGAGCCAACACCTCCACCAGTAGTAGTAGATGAGGGAATAACCATAACCGTTAATCCGACAGTTGTTAAACAAGAGATGGTAGGCTTTGGAGGCGCGTTAACCTGGTATTGCAATTGGGTAACAAGCAACAGCAAAAAGAATGAGATTGCTGATTTAATGTTCGATGATCTGGGCATTGATATCATCCGCTTTAAGAATTGGTATTATCCCAGTAATTATCCTGTCAATAAATCAACAACCGATATGCCTGATGCGGATAATGACTATGCAAAATCGCATTGGGATGCTACAAACGAATTGCACGAATTGGCGATGGAACGTAATCCGAACATTAAGATATTGTTGAGTTCGTGGGGTCCACCTACAGCGTTGAAGAGCAACAGCAAACTACAGGAGGGCACTCTGAAAAAAGATGCATCCGGTTTTATGTACGATGCTTTCGCAGATTACTGGGTAGATGTTTTGGATAACGTTCCATTCCATCCTGATTATATCAGCATACAGAATGAACCTACCTTTATAACTTCAGGCTGGACAACCTGCCAGTGGGCCATCAACGAAACAACATCTCTTCCGGGTTACAACACAGCGTTCAATGCAGTTTATGAAAAAATAAAAAGCAGAACGCATGTTCCCGTAATGGTTGGCCCGGAGTCGCAGGATGTTCCAACCTTTGTAACATTTGCAAATGTACTGAAGGATAATCCCAATTGCAGTATGTTTGCGTTTCACCCGTATAATATCAATTCAGGAACAGCAGCGTCTGCCGTTACTTCATCACTGAAAAGCGTTGGAAGTTTCACAAAACCGAATCTGATGACTGAGTATTCAGATAACCTGACGGATTGGTACACAACTGCTTTGTTCATTCACAAGTCTTTGGTTGAAGCAAATTCATCTGGTTACGTTTACTGGAAGCTTAGCTGGAGTACCCCTTCATCAGGAACAGATGCAGGGATGATCAGTATGAAATCCGCCTCTTCGACATCCGATTATACGGTTACACCATACTACTACCTCATCAAACATTTTTCAAAATATATTGATGCCGGTCATCATCGTGTGGAGGCAACTTCAAACAATGAATTGGTGTTGACATCTGCCTTTATTAGTCCGGACAATTCGAAGCTTACACTGGTGATCATTAACAATAACGCAACGACTGAGGAAATTAAATTGAACGTAACAGGAAAGACTTCAACGGAAATCAGTGTTTTTCAAAGCAAATCAGGAACGTATTATAAAACCATTGTTGCTAGTTCACCGACTGATGCAATTTCGCTTCCTTCAAAATCGATCACTACTGTTGTCCTGACTATTTAAGTTTTATATCGGTGAGATTGGTTCATAAAAGGATTAAACGAATGAGAATAAATAGATTTTACTACTTCATTATTGTAATGTTCATAGGAGTTAATTCATATGCACAAACAATAGCAGATTTTGAAACAGCAGGATCTACACCATCGCTTACTCCTAGCGGGGCTGTCGTTGTTGATAATCCAGATGTATCGGGTAATTCCAGTAGCAAGGTAGCCTTCTATGCAAAACCTTCAGGAAACTGGCAGGCCATCTATTTAAATTTTGCGACCAAGAAAAATATTGGTAACAAAGACCGACTTATCTTCAAATTACGCAGCAGCACTCAAGGTCGCGTATTTGTAAAAGTTGTGAATGGAGGCTCAACCATCCGTGAAAACTGGGCACCGGAGTATGGCTTTCAACCTGAAGCCAACAAGTGGACAGAATGTTCATTGGATGTTTCTTCGATTGCAAATTCAGAATTCGATCGTATTGAAATAAATGCATCGGTAGACAATGAAGCAACGGCTAATGTTTATGTTGATGATTTTAAACTTATCAATTCACTTTCACCAAATGGTGAACCCATAATTGATGCAGTACTTTCATCCAACGAAATTACCTTGGGAGAATCGATAGAGTTTGATGCTTCCGGCTCCACTGACCTTGATGGGACAATTGTCTCCTACACCTGGAATTTTGGAGATGGTACAATTACCACCGATGATGTTGTGGACCATACCTACGCTACTGACGGAATTTTTAATGTTTCACTGGTAGTTGAGGATAATGATGGTCATCAATCGTTTTGGAATTCATCCGTGAATGTTTTGCCAGCATCCGGAAAACTGGGTACAATTAAATTTATAACCAATCCTAAAGTTCATGAAAAGGCTGAAGGGATTTTTTTAGTGAAAGGTACTTACTCAAATGTATATGATCTGGATGTTGTTAAAGTAGATGCTATCATAACCCGCCCCGATTTAAGTACGATTACAGTTCCTTGCTTCTTTTATCAGAAAGCAACCTATAATGCAAGTGGAGACCAATGGACAAAAGAGCAAGGTGCTGGTTATTGGATGCTGCGTTTTAGTTCTGCGCAAGCAGGACAACATCAGGTTCAACTTCAGCTTACCGATGCAGGCGGAACAGCAACTTCTGGATTAAATCCTGTCACCATTAATGCGGGTGAAAAGAAGGGTTACATAAAAATTGATTCTGAAAACAAGCAATATTATCGTCATACTACGGGTGAACCATTTTATCCATTAGGTATAAATGCAGCGTGGGACAACACTACCAACTACACAAAAATTATAAACAACCTTGGATCAGGAAAAGCAAACCTTTTAAGGTATTGGCAAGTGCCGTTCGATCGCCAGGGATTGGAATGGAAAAATGGAAGTGGATTTTATAAAGGACTTGGCGTATACAGTCAGGAAGCAGCGGCTGAACAGGATTCTATTTTTAGTTTGTGTGAAGTGAATAATGTATACCTGCAGGTGACCATCTTTCAGCACGGTATGTTTTCTGAAACGGTAAATTCAAACTGGTCAGAGAATCCGTATAGCAGTGTAAATGGCGGTCCACTCACGAAATCGGAACAATACTTTTATAATGCTGAAGCAAAAGCGCGAACAAAAAAACTTTTGCGATACATTGTTGCCCGTTGGGGTTATTCACAAAATCTTTTCGCGTGGGAATTATTCAATGAAGTGAATTTCACAGGCTTACATCCCAATCAAACATCGCAATGGCTTCCGGGTGTGATGACATGGCATGATGAAATGGGGCAATACATTAAAGCACAAGATCCATTTGATCATCCCATTACCACAAGTTCTGATGAAACTCATCTGGATGAAATGGATAAATTAATAGGATTGGATATTGTTCAATATCATTTATATAATACTAATCTTCTAAGTACACAAATCACAAAAGATAAAACCCTCTTTAATGCAATGACGCGCACCGGTGTAATTAATGGTGAGTATGGATTAGATGTAAATACGGCTGATGTTCCCTTTGATGTTCAACGTGTTTCTATCTGGACAGGTATTATGACTCAGGTACCTCACTTGATGTGGTTGTGGGAAAATTATACCACTACAACATGGTCTGATTTATTTAAGTATCCTGCACAGTATGTTGCGGATGAAGATTTTGTCAGCAATGGTTCACCAGTCGATTGGATATTTGATGTCAATTTTGGTACTTCAAAACTTTCCTCCGCAGGATTTAGAAGTGACAAAAACTTTTATGCGATTATCTACGATGGTTCTAACCGTAATAATCTAAGTAGTGTAACCTGTAATTTCTCAGCTCTTCCTTCCGGAAATTATACAATTACATTATATGATGTACTGACCGGGGCAACAACAACGGAAGATCGAGATTTTTCTTCATTAGCAGGAAGGACCTATGCACTCCCTGTTTTTTCCAAGGCAATTGCCATTAAAGTAAAACTCAATTATGCCATTGTTGTAGGCGTTGAAGATCTGAAAGAACGTGCATCAGTAAAGATTTATCCCAATCCAACAAAAGGAGACATACATATTGATTTTCCTTTTGCAGGTTTTTCGAAAGTAGAGCTTACAGATACAGTAGGAAACGTTATTATTTCTCAGACAATTAATATTATAGAAACATCAACAGATATAAAAGCAAATGTGCCATCTGGTTTATATTTGTTAAGACTTGCTCATAAAACAAAAATCCATACTTCTAAAGTAATTATCGAGTAAATAAATTGTTGCCATTAAAATGAAAGGTTATAAATATTGGTGTGTTTTTATTGTCTTGCTAATCTGCATGGCAGCCTGCGCCAAGGAAAAAGTATCAGATCCAATTCGATTGAACCAAATTGGATTTTATCCGTCTGCATCAAAGGTGGCGGTTGTAGTTACGGATGTAAGCAGTGAATTTTACATCTCAACACCAGATTTAAAAACAAATGTATTTACCGGTAAGTTGAGTGAAGTGCGTTCTTCTCCCTACTCTTCAAAGAAAACGCGCATTGCAGATTTCTCTACATTCATAAAAGAAGGAACCTATGTAGTCGTTGTACCCGGTATTGGACATTCTTATCCATTTGAAATAAAAAATAAAGTGCATGATGATGTGGTAAAAGCTTCTATCAAATCATATTATTTTCAGCGTGTATCAACAAGTTTGCCGGAGCAATATGCGGGAAAATGGAAACGAAAAGCTGGTCATCCAGACACTAAAGTACTGATCCATTCTTCAGCGGTGTCAGCGAAGCGCCCCGAGGGTTTTGTGATCTCAAGTTCGCGGGGTTGGTATGACGCTGGTGATTATAACAAATACATTGTCAACAGCGGAATTACCATGGGAACGATGTTATCTGCTTACGAAGATTTTTCAGCATACTTTGATTCGTTGAACCTGGATATTCCGGAAAGCAAAAATCAAGTTCCTGATTTGTTGGATGAGGTACTGTGGAATCTTCGCTGGATGTTAACAATGCAAGACCCGAATGATGGTGGCGTTTATCATAAATGCACCAATGCGAAATTTGATGGCATGGTAATGCCAGACTTTACTACACTTCCACGTTATGCTGTGCAAAAAGGAACTGCCGCTACTTTGGATTTTGCTGCTGTGACTGCTCAGGCTTCACGCGTCTACCGAAAGTATGAAAAACAATTTCCAGGACTTGCTGATTCTTGTATTCATGCATCTGTTCTCGCATGGCAATGGGCAATAAAAAATCCGAAAGTAGAATACAATCAAGATGCTATCAACAAACAATTTGATCCTGATATTACGACAGGTGGTTATGGAGATTCAAACTTTAAAGATGAATTTAGTTGGGCTGCTTCAGAATTATATCTGACAACACTAGAGGATATGTATTATCAATCGGTAAAAACATATAGTGAGAGTGTCATGACATTACCTTCGTGGGGTTCAGTACAGTCATTAGGACAGTATTCACTTTTGCGCTTTCAAAAAACACTTACACCTCTTGCGCAAAGGGATGTTGACGAACGCAAAAAGAATTTGCTCGCAATGGCAGATCAATGGATGAAAGATATTGATCGAAGTATCTATCAAACAGCAATGGGTCAATCCAGAAAAGATTTTGCTTGGGGCAGCAATGCAGTTTGCGGCAATCAAGGTATTGCATTGTTGTATGCGTTCGAGATTTCGGGTGATCAGAAATATTTAAATGCTGCCATTGGAAATTTGGATTACTTGCTGGGAAGAAATGGTACAGGCTATTCATTTGTAACAGGTGAAGGCGATAAAACTCCAATGCATCCACATCACCGTCCTTCTGAAGCCGATGGAATTGTTGATCCTATTCCGGGTTTGTTGGCCGGTGGCCCCAATCCGGGTATGCAGGATAAATGCAGCTATCCAACATCCGTTGCTGATGAAGCTTACATTGATGATTCATGTTCGTATGCTTCAAATGAAATTGCCATCAATTGGAATGCTCCGCTTGTTTATTTGGCGAGCGCTATTGAGGCCATTCAATTACAAAATGAAAAGATGAAGTGAGTGCTGAAGAATTAAAACGTAGAAAATTGTTTATGATAACGAAAGTGAAGGTGATATTTAAAAGTAATGTTTTTTTGCTTTTTTTATTTCTGATTTTGATTTGTTCAATTCCATCTCAAAGTCAGTCTATTTCGAAATACATTGTGGTTGACCAGTTTGGTTATCGACCGATTTCGAGTAAGGTTGCTGTCATCCGTAATCCACAAACGGGGTTTGATGCAAGTGAATCTTTTTCTCCCGGTGCTACCTATCAACTCATTAATAAATCGACTAGTCAATCTGCATTGGAAGGAAGTGCTGTAGAATGGAAAGCGGGAACAACAGATGCGTCATCTGGAGATAAGGTATGGTGGTTTGATTTTTCATCGGTCACATCATCCGGTACCTATTATGTATTGGATGTTGAAAACAATGTACGCTCTTATGAATTTGAAATTAAGGAAGATGTTTACAAAGAAGTATTGAAACATGCTGTTCGAACTTTTTTCTATCAGCGTGCTGGTTTTGAAAAGAATACTACCTATGCCGGAGCTGAGTGGGCCGATGGTGCAAGTCACACTAAAAATCTGCAAGACAAAAATGCACGACAGTATAACAAAACAAGCGATGCCAATTCCGAAGTTGATGTAAGTGGCGGTTGGTATGATGCAGGGGACTACAACAAATACACCAACTGGACTGCCAATTATGTTGTTGATTTTATGCATGCCTATTTGGAAGCTCCCGGAGCCTGGGGTGATGACTACAATATTCCGGAATCAGGTAATAAAATTCCTGACATACTGGACGAAGCAAAGTGGGGTGTCGATCATTTAGTTCGCATGCAAAGACCAAACGGAAGTGTGTTAAGTATTGTTGGATTATCACATGCCAGTCCACCATCGAGTGCAACAGGCCCTAGTTTGTATGGAACAGCAAGTACATCGGGTACATTGAATGTCTCGGCAGCATTGGCCATTGCTTCTAAGGTGTATGGAGGGATAGGTATGAAAGAATATTCAGAGTCATTGAAGGCTGCCGCTATTAAGGCATGGGACTGGGCCGTTGCAAATCCATCCATCCTTTTTAAAAACAATGATGGAGCATCCGGCACAAGTGGACTTGGTTCGGGGCAACAGGAGACAGACGATTATGGAAGATTGATGGCCAAGTTGGAGGCGGCATGTTTCTTATTTGAAATTACAGGTGAAACAAAATACAGAGACTATTTTGACAGCAATTATTCGCAAGTTCATTTGATTGCATGGGGTTTCGCTTACCCCTTTGAAACATCGAATCAGGAAGTTCTATTGTATTATGCGTCATTACCAGGAGCCACAGCAAGTGTGGTAAGCGCTATTAAGGCAAAATATATTGAGGGTATGAATGGCGAAGAAAATTTCCCAGCTTTCAATTCTGATAAAGACCCATATCGAGCACATATCAAAGATTATACATGGGGAAGCAACTCGACTAAAGGGGGTATGGCACTTATGTATTTGGATTTTATTGCTTACGGTATTGATGCAACCAAGAACGATGACGCGAAAGATGCGTCTGAAGGTTTTGTTCATTACCTGCATGGCACTAATCCTTTGAGCATGGTATACCTATCGAATATGTATGACTATGGTGCAGATAATAGTGTGAATGAATTTTATCACACTTGGTTTTCAAATGGAAGTGCAAAGTGGGATCGTGTGGGCTCATCCACTTTTGGACCTGCGCCTGGATTTGTAACGGGTGGACCCAATCCAAGTTATGACCGTGATGGCTGTTGCGCAACGAATAGTTGTGGTGGAAGTAACGCAGTTTGTGATTCAGAAACATTAACTCCACCAAAAGGTCAGCCAGCACAAAAATCGTACAAGGATTTTAATACTTCATGGCCATTAAATTCATGGTCGGTAACAGAAAACAGCAATGGATATCAACTGAATTATATTCGAATGTTGTCGCATTTTGTTGTAGCGAATTATGACTGTAGCGGAACAGCAAATGGAACGGCAACATTTGATGTTTGCAATAAATGCTCAGGTGGCACAACAGGGATAACACCGATAACAGATGAAAGTGAGTGTGCAACGATTACAAGCAATGATTCTCCGGAGTTATTCACGGTAGAAGTATATCCTAATCCCGTTCAAAACTCTATTACTATTCTGAATCAACGAAACGGATTGTACCAAGTAAGTGTAATGGATGCTATGGGCAAAAAAGTAATTTCAGAAAAACATGAAGGCACTGCTGTGGTTTCATTAAGTAATTTTCCTTCTGGCGTTTATGTAATGCTCATAGAGCAGAAGAATTATGTAGTAGTCAAAAAAATTGTGAAACTTTAATTGGTGTTAATAACGTGATCGTGGTAGCTATAAAAAGCATTTAAAATATCTTCTTATTTGCAATGGTTTTTTGGATCAGCTTTCATTTGCTATTTTTATATACATCCACAAAGACGCTACATGATAAACGCAATCCATTTAAAGCAAAATCCAAACCTATATGTATTTCTGCCCATCTTTTACATGGTATGGTCAGATGCAGTGCTGACACCAAGTGAAATCAATACACTTCAAACTTTAATTAATGAACAGAATTGGTTGAAGGACGAAGAAAAGAAATTTCTTTTTGAGCAACTCAACCCTGCATCACCACCATCACCTGATGAATTTCGGAATTGGTTAGAAGAGATTAAAAAGGTTCTGAGTCCTGCGATTACGGATCAAAAGGAAAGTTTGGTGGATATCGGTATTAAACTGGCAGAGTTTCATAACGCAGAGAGTACTAACAATGGATTAGCTCATGCGCGCGAGTCGTTGTCGCTAATGGAAGAAACATTAGGATTGATCAGCAGTGAATCACTTTTTCATTTCTATCCGGAAAGCAGGAAAACGATTACTCAGCAACAAAGTACACAACACACCTTTAACGTTTCAGCACTATCACAACTCCTGGATGGTTCTCATGCAAACATTATTCAGAAAGTAAAAACTTTATTAAGCGATCGCGAATTCAAATACATTGAAACGGATAATCTTTCAGACTATCGCGAGAAGGTATTGAAGTGGTGCCATCATCTGGCCAAGCAAGGTTATGGTGCAATGGCTTATCCAAAAGAATATGGAGGGAGTGGAGACATGTCCTCTTACTTCGCCATTATGGAAACATTGAGTTATCACGACTTAAGTTTGGTAATCAAGTTTGGAGTGCAGTTCGGTTTGTTTGGTATGAGTGTTTATTTTTTAGGAACGGAAAAGCATCATAAAAAATATTTGAAAGATATTGGCACACTTGATCTGCCGGGATGCTTTGCCATGACAGAAACAGGACATGGATCAAACGTAAAAGGAATTGAGACCACGGCTACCTATCAACATTCTACGAAATCATTTATCATTAACACACCTACTCAACTTGCGCAAAAGGAATACATAGGTAATGCAGCTGTTCATGGACAAATGGCAACTGTATTTGCCAAGTTAATTGTAGAAGGAAAAGATTATGGAGTAGCTGCTTTCTTAGTTCCCCTTCGCGATAAAAAAGGAAATGTACTTTCAGGAATTACAATTGAAGATTGCGGAAGAAAGATGGGTTTGAATGGAGTCGACAATGGAAAGATTCAGTTCAATAATGTTTCTATTCCCTACGACAACATGTTAGATAAATTCACACAGGTAACTTCAGAAGGAAAATTTGATAGTCCGATTGCGAGTGACAACAGAAGATTCTTCACCATGCTCGGAACATTAGTTGGTGGACGAATTGGAATACCTCGTTCAGGATTAAGTGCAGTGAAATCAGGATTGACAATTGCTATTCGACACAGCGATCAGCGTAAGCAGTTTGGTCCTGAAGGCGCTGCGGAAGTTCCAATCTTAAATTATCGAACTCATCAACGTAGGTTAATGCCGTTACTGGCGAATGCATATGCATTGCATTTTTCTTTGCAATATCTCACGAATCGATTTTTAAATCGCAAGGAAGAAGACATGCAAGAGATTGAAGCGCTTGCTGCAGGATTAAAATCCTTTTCAACCTGGAACACCACACATACATTACAAGAGTGTCGCGAAAGCTGCGGAGGTAAAGGATATCTTTCAGAGAATCGAATTGGCACATTGAAGAACGATGCAGAAATCTATACTACGTTTGAAGGTGATAATACGGTGTTGATGCAGCTTGTTGCGAAAAGCAGGTTAACAGAATTTAAGCAGGAGTTCGGTAACATGAACCTCTTTGGAATGTTGAATTATGTAGCTGATCAAGCCAAGACCTCACTAACAGAAATGAATCCGTTAATCGTTCGCAATACAGATGACGAACATCTTCTCAGTTTTGAATTTCAATTGAATGCTTTCAAATACAGAGAGCGTGATATTCTAACGGCTGCAGCCAAGCGTTTAAAACGCCATATCGATAGTGGCATGGATTCGTTTGATGCATTTAATGTTTGTCAGCATCATTTGGTAGAGGTCGGTCATGCTTACATTGGTCGCATTATACTAGAACAATTTATCAAGCAGATTGAAATTACAAAAGATGCAGGCTGCAAAACCATTTTAACAAAACTGTGTCAGCTCTTTGCGCTTTCGCAGATGGATGCGCACAAAGGTTGGTATTTGGAAAATGGTTACATGGAGGGTGTGAAGACAAAAGCGATTCGTAAAATGGTGAATCAATTGTGTTGGGAGATCAGACAAGATGCCGTGCCTCTGGTTAACGCATTTAATATTCCGGACGCACTTCTTGCTGCACCGATTGCTATCGGAAAGAAGTAATGCTATTTAACTTTTATCAGATATGCCTTCGGCCAGAATTTTCCGGTAACGAGAAAACACTTTGAGTTTTTGTCATATGCAATGCCGTTCAATTCATTGGCTTGTGGGTAGAGTGCTTTCACTTCATTGTTCAGCATAGTAAGATCCAGTCTGCCTACTACATTTCCGTTGGCGGGATTGATCTTTACAATCATATTGGTTTGCCACACGTTGGCGTAGATATAACCGTTCACAAATTCGAGTTCGTTGATTTGTTTTAAGCGACTGCCATTATCCGTTACGGAAATGGTTTTGACAGCTTTCTGTGTTGCCGAATCTAAATAATACAAATGTTCGCTGCCATCACTCAAAATCAGGTTGATGTTATCGTGGGTCATACCCCAGCCTTCCCCGGTTGAAGTCGTGTATGGAAATTCACCAATCTGTTTGTAGGTTTTGGCGTCATAAATAAAACCGATTTTGTGTTTATAGGTAAGCTGGTAAATCTTGTTGTTCAATACAGTAATGCCCTCGCCAAAGTATTGAGCATCTAAGTTTACTTTTTTGTCGTGCTCACCAGAACCGGGATTTACTTCGGCTATCCATGAGTGCGTATTTTGTCCGGTGCTTTCCAATATTTTGTTATTGTGCACCACAAGCCCTTCAGTAAAGGCTTCTGTACTGTGAGGAAGGGTATTGACAACTGAATATTCGAGGGCAAGGCTATCGCGAACCGTCTCTACATTACCTTTTTTATCGCCACATGAGACTAAACTGATCATGGCAAACGCAGACAAGACTAACAAATAAGTGTACTTCATGATCGAGTTTAAGATTCCAATCCGAAATGAAATAAAATTCTCATTAATAGCCAACAAACTACGCGTTTAGCAGCATAAAATCATTCATTTTTTCCAATGTAAAATGAGCTGATTTAACTGATTGAAAAGCCGCTTTAGTTCATTGTCAATCGCTATTTAAATCCTATTTTGTAACGAAAATAACCGCTGCAAAACATCGCTCAAATGAGTTCAAAATAATTCAGGTAAGCAGTCGAGAGAGTAGCCTTTGAATCGGGTAAAAATCACAAATCAAACACTTCAATTACAACAAGACATGGAAAAACCAGGAGATGAAAAAACGTTTGATGCCATTGTAATCGGCTCAGGAATTAGTGGGGGATGGGCTGCCAAAGAATTATGTGAACAGGGATTGAAGACCTTGGTGTTGGAGCGTGGCCGTGCTGTAAAACATGTTACCGATTATCCAACCGCGATGAAGAATCCCTGGGATTTTAAATACAGAGGTGCATTACCAGTTGAGCAAGTAAATGAAAATCCGATTTTAGAAAAGTGTTATGCATATGAAGATGCCACGCAACATTTTTTTGTCAAGGACAATGAACATCCCTACATACAAGAAAAACCATTTGATTGGATTAAAGGATATCAGGAAGGAGGGAAGTCTTTGATTTGGGCAAGACAGACTCAACGTTGGAGCCGCTTCGAGTTTGAAGCACCTGCACGTGATGGGTTTGCTGTTCCGTGGCCAATTGGATACAATGATGTTGCTCCCTGGTATTCGCACGTAGAAAAATTTGCCGGCATCAGTGGTAATAAGGATGGGCTAGAAAATTTACCAGACAGTGAATCACTTGCTGCATTTGAAATGACCTGCGTTGAAAAACACATGCAGGAAAAAATCATGGAGAATTTTAAAGATCGTCCTGTAATCATGGGACGATGTGCTCACTTAACAGAACCAAAAGAACTTCATCACGAACAAGGACGAGCACAATGTCAAGCAAGACATTTATGTTATCGTGGTTGTCCGTATGGTGGATATTTTAGCTCGAACTCATCGACATTACCGTGGGCAAAGAAGACAGGTAATATGACATTTCGCCCAGATTCAGTTGTACACTCTATCATTTATGATGAGAAGCTTGGAAAAGCAACAGGTGTTCGTGTTGTCGATGCCATCACAAAGGAAACAATGGAATTTTATGCGCGCATTATTTTTGTGAATGCAGCAACATTAAACACGAATCTCATTTTACTGAACTCCAAATCAAATCGCTTTCCAAATGGTTTAGGAAACGATAATGGTTTGCTCGGTAAATACGTTGCCTTTCATAATTACCGCGGAAGATTAAATGCTGACTTTGAAGGTTACGAAGATCAATATTACTATGGCAGAAGACCTACCATGGTGATCATGCCATCGTTCCGAAATGTGCATAAACAAGAGATGGATTTCAAACGAGGCTACCTTGTTGCATTCACTGCATCACGCGGTGGTCAAGACACCAGTAAATTATTGGGTGATGAATTAAAAACCACAATGGCGAAACCTGGCCCGTGGACTGTCTTCATGATGATGCAAGGTGAAACCATTCCAAAAGAAAAAAATCATGTGCGCCTAAGTCCTGATCAAAAAGATCAGTGGGGTATTCCGCAACTGATCACCTCAGTGGAATATGATGAAAACGATGAGATGTTGGTGAAAGACTTTTTTGAGCAGGGCACAGCCATGTTAGAAAAAGCAGGATGTACCAACATTCGACCAGAAGATACCAAACAAGCACCGGGTTTGGACATTCACGAAGTAGGTGGTGTGCGCATGGGCTCAGATCCGAAAACATCGTTGCTCAACAAATGGAATCAAATACATTCTTGTAAAAATGTATTTGTTACCGATGGGGCCTGCATGACATCAACCGGAACACAAAATCCTTCACTTACTTTCATGGCGATTACTGCGCGTGCAGCGAATTATGCAGTGGAAGAATTTAAGAAGGGTAATCTTTAGGTGTTTAGTGTTTATGTGCTTTGGTGTTTTTGTGGTGAGTAGATGATCAAGTATAAAGATGTCCGGCAAGTAGTATTATGATTAACTTGGCCGATATCGGCCAAGTTAATCTCCTGAAATCAAGATTGCTGCTGTGCCTTGCGCAGCAGCAATCCTGATTTTTAAATGTGCGCCTACAATTTTAATGTGAAATGCTTAAGTCCTTTCGCACATCTGCGATGAACTTTCTACGAAGTGCAATAATTTCAAATAGATGTAGTAATCTTTAAATTTACAGAGACTTCCGCAAAGAGACATTGAATGTTGTCAGTGATAGCACTCAATACGATTTGCTACTTCAACAATGGAGCCAGCTTCTCATCCCCTTCCAAATTAACCATCTGTCTCACAACCCATGGATACCGTTTTGTGATATACGAAGAAGGTGGATTTACCTTATACACTTTTGGATTCGGTAAGCACGCTGCAATTTTTGCAGCCTCTGATTGCGTTAATTTCTTTGCTGACTTTTTAAAGTAGGCTCGTGATGCAGCTTCAATTCCAAAAATACCTTTACCCATTTCGGCAACGTTAAGGTACATTTCTAAAATTCGTTCTTTCCCCCAAATCATCTCAATCATAAACGTGAAGTAGACTTCAAGTCCTTTGCGCACCCAGCTTCTATCTTGCCACAGAAAAACATTTTTCGCTACCTGTTGACTTATCGTAGATGCACCCCGCACGCGACTCTTCTTTTTGGAATTGTTGGTCAATGCTTTTTCAATGCTCTTTATATCAAAGCCATTATGATCTGGAAATAACTGATCTTCAGAAGCGATAACAGCAAGTCTTGTGTTTGACGACATTTGATTTAGTCTGATGTAATCGCGCTTTAAACCATAGCCGCTGAAAAAGCTAATCAGCTGCGTTACAGTGACAGGCGGGTTAACCCACTTCAATGCAACAATGTAAACGAGTTGAGTAACGAAAAGAATAATGAATAGTATCTTTACTCTTCTCCAAAGTCGCTGAAAAAATCCCTTTCCCTTCATGTATTATTAATAAACCTATCGATGCGACCTTTTACGCTAAACTCGAAACCCGAAACTTTAAACTCGAAGCTTTCACTTCCTCCAATTAGATGGATCAACTCGCCATGCTTTCAATGAAGTAAGCTCATCATTTGTAATGTATTTCTGATCAAGGGCAAACTTCAGCAATTGACTGTAATCGCTGAGGCTGATCAACGATGTATTGGCATCATAGAAATTGCGAGTAGCAATATCGAAACCATAATTGAAGATGGAAACCATACCCAAAACTTCAAAACCAGCATCACGCAAAGCCTGAACAGATTTGAGTGAACTGCCTCCGGTTGAAACCAGATCTTCAACCACCACGACCTTCTGCCCCTTTGTAATCTTACCTTCAATCAAGTTCTCCATACCATGGTCTTTCGGCTTCGGACGAACATATAAAAAGGGAAGATTCAAAGCTTCAGCAACCAATGCACCCTGAGCAATGCCAGCAGTTGCTACACCAGCAATCGATTCAGCAGTAAAGAAATTTTCGCGAATCGCCTGTACCAGTCCGGCACAGATAACTTTTCGTATTTCAGGATACGAAAGGGAAAGACGATTATCGCAATAGATGGGCGATTTCCACCCCGAACTCCAGGTGAATGGTTTTTCAGTATTTAACTTGATCGCTTGAATCTGTAACAGCATTTCAGCAACGCGGGCCGCTGTTTCTTCTTGTACTTTGATGATGGGCATAGTGGGCGAAAGTTAAAACTAAAATCTTGTCTGGTAAAAAAATGTAAGGCTTAGAAAAGAAAATCAATATCCGGGCGCAAAATTCTTCAAATCCCCTTGTTGCCTTCCAAATTATTTATTCTTTTGTAGATAAGGTCTTAACTATACTCACGCCAACATGATCCTTTTTATCAACGATATCCCCGTTCGACTCCTAAAAGCCGAAGAAGACGCTGATGCTGGTCGTGTAAACTACATTATTGATGCATCCAAAGAGCAGCTCACGCAGGCTAAACTCATCCATCATGTATGGGTGAAACACGTTACGACCGATCATTTCGATGTGTTGCTTGGTTTCCTGAATTCGAAAATACCAACCAACTTGCTTTCCCTTGTTGTTTCGGTAACGGATTATGATGCCATCAAAGAATATCTTAGAAGTAAATTTAAAGTGGTGAAAGCTGCCGGTGGTTTAGTTCGAAAGAAGGATAAGTTTCTGATGATCTACCGAATGAAAAAATGGGATTTGCCAAAAGGCAAACAAGAGAAAGGAGAGAAGTCGAAGCAGACTGCCGTGCGCGAAGTGGAGGAAGAGTGTAATGTAAGCGTGAGGCTTGGCAAAAAAATCTGCACCACTTGGCATACCTATACCATGAACAAAAGCGCGATGTTGAAAAAAACGCGCTGGTATGTAATGGATGTGATTGACGATTCAAGGATGAAGCCTGCAATTGAAGAAGATATTGAAGAAGTTCGCTGGATGAATAGAAAGGAAGTGTACCACGCTCTTGAACATTCTTACAAATCTATTAACTATGTTGTTGAGCAGTATTATGATATGAAGGGTGTAAATTCTTAACACTTGGCTTCTTTAAAATTCTTTCAAGCAATGAAGCGTTTGGCACTTTAGACTATTAAATAAATCAATTGCTTGGTTGGAATGATCTTCATTGGATTAGGACTAACCCTGCAACCAATGTTAGTTTCATTCTTAAAATTCTAAATCCTTTGCAAAATTCCCTTTCTTTGCCACAAAATAAAGGAATCGTCTCATTACTTAAACTGAAGAATTATCAAATTCGAAACCGATTTTTAAAAGGATAATATGATACCAGTGACAAAACCATTTCTGCCACCCCAAGAAGAGTATGAGCTTTTTTTACAAGGTATATGGAAACGAAACTGGTTAACAAATAACGGGCCTTTGGTGAATGAGCTGGAGTTGAAGCTAAAAGATTATCTAAAACTAAAACATACCTTATTCTTGACCAATGGAACAATTGCTCTGCAGATTGCCATTAAAGCATTGGGATTGAAGGGTAAGATAATCACCACCCCATTTTCATATGTGGCAACTACGAGTAGTATTGTTTGGGAAGGCTGTGAACCACTTTTTGTAGATGTTGAAGAGTGTTCAGGTAATATTGATCCTAAAAAAATTGAAGAGGCTATTACTCCAGACACATCGGCAATTTTGGCAACGCATGTGTATGGAAATCCATGTGATGTGGAAGCCATCCAGGAAATTGCAAAACGAAATAATCTAAAAGTGATTTACGATGGTGCACATGCGTTCGGTGTTACCTTCAAAGGTAGATCCATATTTGAATATGGTGATATAAGTGCGTGTAGTTTTCATTCCACCAAACTTTTTCATACCGTAGAAGGTGGTGCCGTTTTTACGCAAGAACCTGAACTGCTAAAGCGTATGGCGTACCTCCGGAATTTTGGTCACGATGGTCCTGAACGTTTTGCAACGATAGGTATCAATGGAAAGAATTCTGAGTTTCATGCTGCCATGGGACTTGTTAATCTGAAATACATAAATCAGATTATTGAAACAAGAAAGGTTTTGTCTAAACGATATGATAGTTTTTTAACACAAGTAAAAGCAACGAAACCTGTTTTAACAAAGTATGCAGAATATAATTTTGCATACTATCCTCTTATTTTTAATTCGGAAGAAGTATTGCTGAAGGTGATGAATATTTTAAATCAGCATTTAATTTATCCAAGAAGATATTTTTATCCTTCACTAGCTGAATTGCCGTACATTTCAACGAAACAGCATTGTCCCATTACTGATTCCGTTTCCTCAAGAGCGTTATGCCTTCCACTCTTTGATACTCTAACCGTAGAGGAGATTGATATGATTTGTAGATTGATACTTCGAGCTCAAAATAATTAAAAAGAAATGATAATTGTAGGGGCTAAGGGGTTAGCAAAAGAGATATTAGATATTTTGGCGCAACGTGATGCTCTTAACAATCTTTTTTTCTTTGATAACGTCTCAAAGGATTTACCTCTGAAATTCTTCGATCGATTCCCAATTCTGCGTACTATCGAATCAGCGAAAGAGGTATTCTACGAATCGAAAGATTATTCCTTTGCTCTTGGTTTAGGTAATCCTATGCTTCGATACAAGCTATACCAATTGTTTATACAAGCAGAAGGTAAACTTGCTTCTACGATAAGCCCCAAGGCGCATATCGGAACTTTTGGAAATAGCATAGAAGAAGGTGTTACTATATTACCCGGTGTTGTAATAACCAGTGATGTGAAGATTGGGATGGGGTGTTTGATAAATCCCAATTGCACTATTTCACATGACTCACATATTGGACGATTTGTTGAGATGTCTCCTTCGGTAAACATTACCGGGAATTGCACGATTGGTGATTTTAGTAATTTGGGAACAGGCTCTATTATATTGCCGAAAGTAACAATAGGAAGAAATGTAATCGTAGGAGCTGGTGCTGTAGTGACCCGTGATGTTCCTGATAATACCCTCGTGGTAGGCATTCCAGCCGTAGCTAAGAAAAAGCTGGATCCTTTGGAGTTTTAAATCTTGCCTGATTTTATATGAATTTACACCTTGTTTCAGATAGCAAATTCATAAACGTATTCTATAGCAATCTAAAGGACCTTGATCTTTTAGATTCAAATAAGATTGTTGGAATAAAGGATCGGAAGTGGGTAAAGCATTTGAACCCTGAGATCACATGTGCTTCTCTTTATTCCAAAAAGTTTAAAACGTTGGTAGGCGATACTAAACAATATGACAAAGTGTTTATCCACTTATTTTCTCCATTAATGTATCGATGGGTTGCGATTCATTCTTTTACTGAACTTAACTGGATGGTTTGGGGAACGGATTTATATGATGCTCCAATCGTTAGGTATAATGTATATGAAAAATTAACATGGCGGCAATACGTTCAGAAGAATCATTCTCGTGAAATGCTTCTGTATAAGCTCAAGATTCTAATAACTAATTCCATTTTTAAAAGGTTAGCATACTCAAAAGTTACAAACGTGCTTACCTGGATGGATAGTGAGTACAATTTTGCAATACAAAATATAAAAGGCTTGAAGGCAAAGTATCAGTTTTTTTTTTACGAAAATGCCGTGCCCTACAATAAACTCGATCGATATTTGAAGAGCGATGAGGGACACCAAGAGAGTAGAAAACACCCCGTTATCATTATTGGAAATTCAGGGACACCCACTAACAATCACCTGGATGTAATACGATACTTTGCAGATATCAACTTAAGTGCTCATCTTATTATTCCGGTTTCGTATGGCGATAAGCATTACATCAATTTCTTAAAGAGGAATGTGGATTTTTACTCCTCGGGAACGATCGAATTTATGGATTCGTTTCTGGAATTTGATGACTATCTCAAATTTTTAGCAAACGCTGATGCATTGGTCATGAATAATATCAGACCACAGGGCTATGGAAATATTTTCATGATGATGTATTTGAACAAGCCGGTATTCTTAAATAAAGAAAATCTTTCCGTATCAGATTTGGCAAACAATGGCCTTCATTGGTATACGTTGGAAGATGTTAACTCACTGAATACGCTATCGATTCAACAAAACAGCGAAGCATTGCTTAACCTTCTTTCACATGAGAAATTGCAAAAGGTCTACAAAAAATTATTTTCAAAGCAGAATTAAGCTTTACTCCCTGATGTAATTGAATTACTCAAATAAAATCAACATCGAGTGTGGGTGATTTAATTACGGACTCCCTTTTTGATTGACTCAGTTTGAGCGAATAGTTATTGAAAGAGTTTGGGAACTTTAAATAACTTCAGCTCATTGCGATACACCCACAATAAAAACAGTCCGGTTACTATCAGGTAAATGAAGTGTACCATGAGAGTAAATGTTTGTTCTATGAAAGGCTCCAGCAATAAAACTAAACCAAATAGCACCGCGGGTGCTACGATCATTTTGAAGGGATTATATTGAAAATGAAACTTCTCAACCAGTACATATTTCAATAGCCAAATCTCGATGATTGAACTGATCATGGTTGATGCTACAATACCATAAACACCATATTTCCTCACCAGCAATAACATGATTCCGATTTTAATGACGGAAATAAAAAATGAAATTATTGGAAGAGGTTTAGTGAATTTCAATATTCCATAGGGTACTGCAAAATAATATCGGATCGGTTTTAAAAGATAAATGATGGCGAGATAAGGTAAGTAAGGTATGGCCTCCTGATATCCATTGTTACTTTTAAACAAATCAATCGCAATAGGTAATAAAAGAATGCCTGAGCTAACAGATATCATTACAATACCCACTAATCCATAGTAGTATCGGTTGAGTTCCGGAGTAGAACCCTTAGTGGTTTGTGAAGTCACCGTACTAACCACTTTTGGATAAAAAGAATTATGAAGACTATTCATAATAAATTCAATTACGATTAAGCACTTGATTGCAAAATCATACATACCAATAGTTGAGATTGGAAGAAAGAATAATAACAAGAAACGATCGAAATAACCGATAAACCATTGCTCAATCTGGTGTAAAAAGGTGTAGTGATTAAATGAAAATGTAGATTGAAGAATGGAGTAGTTAAACTGGTAACCAAATTCATTGAAGACACGATACAATGTCCAGCATGCAATAGCTAATCCTGCAATTAATCGGCCACCAATAGGACCATGGAGAGTAGCAGGAAATATATAAAGTCCCAGGACCGTAAGAACGCCAACTAAAATAAAGTATAGCAGATTTGACCACAGATACATTGTCCGCCTTTCGGTGCTTTGTAAAATACTATTGTAAACCTTATTCAAAGCTTGAAATATTCCGATAATCACGGACATAATTCCGTAGGGATAAAATGAAATTTTTGAGTCATTCCAAATTAATCTGAAGAGCAAGTCCCCTAGAGGGACCAACACAACTCCTACAATACCTCCGATGCAAAGCATAAAGACAAATACAGAGCTTATAAAAGACGACAGTTTTTCCGGATCATTTTTGAAATCATGGTAATGTAAATACGCAGAAGAATCAAAACTATACGTTACGAGGATTTGTACGAATAATGAAAATGCGAGATAAAGAGATAGCGCACCGTAAACATCAGTAGGTAAATAATAAATGTAGAAAGGAAGAAGAATAATAGCGCTTGCCATAGGCAATGCACCGGCCACAGTGTAAATAAAGGAAGCTTTAACGAAGTTCTTGCTAATCAAAATTTGCTGAAATAAAGTCTATATTTGAATTCAGTAAATTACAACATTCAATTTTAATTGCCATCATATTTTTAAGAGTGCGAAAAATCCAAAGGTGTGAATTTCTTTTATTTTTATTGTTTAATAATACCATAATTACCATTTACATATTATGCCAGGGATTGCTGGATTGATTTCTGAAAGGGCCGAAGAAGCGCTTTTCATCTCTATGCAAAGTTCAATGAACCATTTGAATTATGAGATGGATAGTGACATCAATAACGGTGTACATCTTTCACGGGTTCATTTGAATTTTATTAATAAAGCAAAACAACCTTTATATTCCAGTGATTCTAAATACTCATTGGTGTTTTGGGGTGAGATATTTTCAGTAGAGGACAAAGTAGAAGACGAGATTAAAGACAGTGCGTTGTTTTTTTTAAACCTGATTGAAAGACATGGACTGGAAATAGTGTCTAAAATTAACGGACAATTTTCAGCCGCTTTACACGATAGCCAATTGAAAACTACCTACTTAATAAGCGATCGGTTTGGCACACACCCTCTTTACTATACCCAAAATAATAGCCGATTATTGTTTGCATCGGAAGTAAAAGCACTTTTAAAGGATAAGATCACTAAGAGAATTGACTATCAGGGGGTAGCGGAACTTTTCAGCTTTGGGCACTTGTTTGGCTCTAAAACCATGTTCGAAGGAATTTTTATGGTTGCGCCAGCGACTATTTTAAAATACAGTCAAAACAAGTTGGAGCTTATTGAATATTGGTCATTATCATATTCAGAGGATGTTTATTACAAACAACGAATTCGAACGCAAGAAAGTGATGAGATTCAGTATACGCTAGGACAGGTACTTATACGTGCATCAAAGCGCCAATCAGCAAATGCCGAACAAATCTTGGTTCCATTAAGCGGAGGTCTTGACTCTCGTTATGTTGCGGCTTTATACCACCATAATGGTGCACGCAACTTGTCCACTTTCACAATGGGACCTGAGGAAAGCGAAGATCAACGATACGGCAGTCAGGTTGCAAGTGTACTTGATTTCCCACATGTTAAATTCGATATCCGACCGGAAAACACCTGGGAGGCAGCAAGTAAATTTAGTTACTATTCTGATGCCATGTCATCCATTAGCGCACCGCTACAAAATTTTGAACCGCTAGGTTACTTCTCAAATAAGAAACAAATACTTGCAGCTTCCCAAATGTGCGATGCACTCTTTGGCAGTACACTGTGGAGGAGTAGGGTAAGGACTTTAAGGAATAACGAAAGACCACGGAAGAATATGGACGATATTCTGATCAATCTTTTCAAGATATACGACCAACAACAGATAGGTCAATTGTTTAACAGGGAAGCGTACCAAAAAATTGAAGGCCTTTATCAAATGGAGGCAAGTAAATATTGCAGTAGCCACCATCACCCTCTTCATAATTATTATAGACTCTTGATGAATGAACATGGTCGCAGGGGAACATTTGGAGGAAATATTGTACTCAATCTTTTCTATGAAACTCGTATGTTGTCGTACGATAATGATGTTTTTAATTTTGGCTGGCAACTTCCCATCGTACACCGCGAACATCAATACTTGTATAGAAAAACGTTTGCTTCGCTTTTTCCGGAATTGGGCAGAATAAAGCGACAAGGATACAACCTGGAGATAGGTGTTTCAAAGGCGAGATATGAATTAAAAATGATCGAAAACAAAATGGCTACGATTGCTATGAGTACACCGCTTAAGCATATTGTGAAATTCTATAAACCATGGGCGAAAATTACATATACTGATTATGCTTCTTGGTTTAGAAATCAACTTCGAAACGATTTAGTTTCATTTTTGTCAAAGCGAGACCTGAAGTGCAGGGTGCTATTGAATAGCGATTACATTGATCAACTGCTTAAGGAGCACTTGTCAGGTAAAAGGAACAATTCCTCTTTACTTTGGCAGATTATTAACCTTGAATATTTCTATCAAAATTTTTTAGATTAGTCAGGGTTTTTTATAAGACCTGTTTCGGAAAACAGCTATTTAATGCAAAGAATTTAGAATTCTTACATTACGTAGGGATTAAAAAAAACGCCTAGGTTATGCTTGCCAGCAAAGGTACTTTTGCCCCTCAGTTATAAGAGGTTTTCACTTTGTTTGATAGTTATTTAGAATAGACAGTGTTATGTGGCGATTAAAGGGCGTATTTATTTCTTTTTTGTTTCTGATCTTTTCCCAAAACCTCTTCTCTCAAAACGATAATGTGGGCTCGGGTAGAGCAATATCACTTGATGGAGTAGACGATTATATTGATTTTGGAGATCGATATAGTAATCTTGTTTTCCCCTTTACAGTATCAGCCTGGATATATGTTCGTTCTTCTTCTAGCAGTTCTCCAATATTTGTCAGTAGAAATAATAATCCATTATACAATGGATTCTGGTTCATGGCGTATGAAAATTATGTTTTTATCGAATATGGAGATGGCATGGGTGGAGGTTACCCTTGGCATAGAAGGGGAAAAAAGGCAGACGTTAATGGTTTGCTTAATAGGTGGAATCACGTCACCGCTGTTGTGAAAGGAGTCGCTAACATTGAACTGTATTTGAACGGTGTAAATGTCGGTGGGTACGAAACAGGAGAATCAAACCTCCCCATGGTGTCAAATGTGGCTGGTGGGCATTCTACTGCTGGTTATTTATTGTCGAATGGCTTTACTTATTATTCCAAAGCAATTGTTGATGATATAAGACTATGGAATAGATCTTTAAGTCAGGAAGAAATTAGACAGACTATGTGCGTCAATCTTACAGGCAATGAGTCAGGGTTAATTGGCTACTGGGATTTTAATGAGACCAGTAGCAATATAGTTTATGACAAGTCCCCAAATAAATTTAATGGGCAATTGGTAGGAATTCCATCGCGGCAATTTTCGGGTGCTCCCATTGGGAATGTCAGTACCTATTCGTACACCACAAGTTGGACTGGTAAAACATTATCCCTTCAAGATAATGATCATAAGGTTGACGTTAAAAATATTAAGGGTAGTGTGGAGGGAGTTCAACTTTATGAAGTTAAAAGTGTGCCAAGCCAAACAACAGGTTTGGATTTAAACAATAGTAATGAACCATACTTTGGAGTTTTTTTAGTGAACCAAAATTCAGATGGTAGTTTTGATACTGAGTATAGTTATCAGGGAGATGGATCGTGTACGTTGTTTACGCGTGAAAATAATAGCAAGTCTCTTTGGAGTGAAGTAAATAATCCGATCAAAGATAAACTACAGAGAGGTGAGATAGTAAAAGGATCTGGAATCAAATACAATCTTGATTTAGGTACTGATAAAATTGTCTGTGATCAGTCATCTTATGAACTGTCAACAGGAATAACGGATCCACAATTTAGTTGTCTATGGAATACCGGACAGAATACATCTTCTATTGTAGTCAATCAGCCAGGTACCTATTGGGTCGATGTGATTGGACTTTGTAGTGTCGTTAGAGATAGTATAGTAATCGATTTTAAAGAAAAACCAGCGCCAGTTTTTTTGGGTAGTGATAAAACCTTCTGTGATCAACCCTCTTATCAAATATCAACAGGAGTTACAGACCCTCAATTTACATTTCTGTGGAATACAGGCCAAAACACATCCTCCATTTCAGTTAATCAGTCTGGTTTATACTCGGTTAAGGTAGTTGGTTTGTGTGGAGTTGCTAGTGACACTATCGCTTTAAATTTTGAGGAAAAACCAATCATTTCTTTAGGTGAAGATAAAATCTTGTGTGATCAATTGTCTCATCAAATTTCAACCGGAATAACAAGTTCTCAGTATACTATTCAATGGAACACAGGCCAAACAACTTCTTCAATTTTAGTTGGTGCTAATGGATTATATTCTGTTAAGGTTTCCGGGCATTGTGGAATAGCCAAGGACAGTGTTGCAATAACTTTTAAAGAAAGTCCCAAAGTTCTTTTAGGGGACGACAAAATCTTATGTGATAACACAGCCGCTGTAATATCCACTGGCATATCGAGTCCCCTCTATACATTTCAATGGAGTACAGGTCAAAACACATCTGCAATTTCAGTAAATGAGTCGGGATTATATTCCGTGAAGGTTTTTGGATACTGTGGAGTCGTTAAGGATAGTATAACAATAAATTTTGAAGAAAAGCCGAAGCCAATATCGTTGGGTGAAGATGTAGGTCTTTGTGTCTTTAATGCAAAAATATTGCAACCCATGAATAACTCGAATGGATTGACGTTTCTTTGGCAAGATGGTTCAACTAATTCTACTTTTGAAGCAAAATCATTTGGTAAATTCTGGGTAACAGTTAAGAATTTCTGTGGACAAGAATCGGATTCGGTTACTTTTTCTGAGCTACGGTTTCCAACCGATAAGATTCAAAATGTGATTACTCCAAATGGAGATAATAAAAATGATTTCTTTATTGTCGACAATGATATAAAAGGTCAGGTTTCCTTTCTGGTAATGAACCGATGGGGTAAGGAAGTCTATTTTTCACCGGCCTATGAAAATAAGTGGAGTGGGGGTGACCTACCCTCTGGCGTATATTATATTGTACTGGAAGGCGATTGTATTGATAAAACAAAAAGCTTTCTGAACATCATAAGATAGACGCAATAGAACCGGAACTCTGCAACCCTTATTTTTCTGTTTATCTTTGTTATTGAGCTTATTGCAAGTTAACGACTCAATTTCGAGATTGTTCTTATCAGTGTATGTGCTAAAATCTTAAAAGCACTATTGCACTATTTAGACCAGTTATTTCTTAAATTTCTGACCTTATTTTATATATGGATATAACAAAATTTAGAAACGTTCTTGTCTTGGCACCTCATACTGACGATGGTGAATTGGGAGCTGGTGGAACAATTGCGAAATTAATTGAAGCAGATGCCACGGTGTACTACGCTGCGTTCTCAACAGCGGAGAAGTCAGTGCCAGAGGGATTCCCAAAAGATATCCTCAAAACTGAAGTGAAGAACGCAACATTTAAGTTAGGTATTAAGAGTAGCAACTTACTTATCTATAATTATGAAGTGAGAAAGCTTAACTACGTGCGTCAGGAAATTTTAGAGGAACTTATTAATCTTCGCAGTCAGATCAATCCTGATTTAGTGTTACTACCATCTTTAAATGATATTCATCAGGATCACAGCACTGTGGCGCAGGAAGGTTTGCGTGCGTTCAAACAAAAGACAATTTTAGGGTATGAATTGATTTGGAATAATCTAACGTTCAGTACAAGTTGTTTTGTGAAATTGAATAAAGAACATATCGAAAAAAAATGTCAAGCTCTTAAAGAGTACAAGTCACAGCAACATCGGGATTATATTTCAGAGGATTTTGTTAAGTCCCTTGCCAAAGCTAGAGGTGTTCAAATAGGAAGTGAGTTTGCAGAGGCCTTTGAGGTAATTCGCTTAATATTTTAGAGATATGGAAATAAATTTAGAAACCATATTGAGTAAATTACCTGTAATAAAAACCATTGGTAATGTTGATCGGATTATTAAGAATGTTGTAAGTGCATCAAATGCAATCTCTGGAGATCATGATGTTTTATGGATTTCAGACAAGAACATACAGCTTGTTGAAAAAATTGAAAAGGGAATTGTGATTTGCAGTGAGCGAGCAGATAAAAGCAATCTAAAAGAAGGATGTACTTATCTTTTGGTGAGCAATCCAAGATTTTATTTTTTAAATCTGGTAAGAGACTTTTTTGTGGAACAGGAGACTGCTTTTATTTCTCCGCGAAGTGTAATTGATCATACTGTTAAAATAGGAAAGAACGTTACAATTCAAACAGGAGTTGTGCTGGAGAAAAATTGCGAAATAGGCGATGATACAATGATCGATTCAAATACAGTAATTAAGAGAGGAACGATTATAGGAAGTCGTGTAAAAATTGGAGCGAATAATACCATTGGTGGCATTGGTTTCGGATATGAAAAAAATCAATCTGGTACTTTTGAATTAATACCACACATTGGGAATGTAGTGATAGAAGATGAAGTAGAGATAGGCAATAATACAACGATAGATAGAGCAGTTTTAGGAAGTACGATTTTAAGAAGAAATTGTAAAATTGATAATCTTGTTCATATTGCCCATGGAGTAGAAATTGGCGAGAACTCACTCATCATTGCAAATGCTATGATTGCTGGAAGTTGCATCATAGGTAAGGGTGTCTGGGTTTCACCTTCAGCATCCGTACTCAATAAGATAGAGGTTGGTGATGGTGCCTTGATTGGAATGGGTGCTGTAGTATTAAAGAATGTCAACGCTAACCAAACGGTAGTCGGAAATCCTGCGAAAGATCTTGCGCAGCTAAAGAGCAAAGTCTAAAATAGTTGATCCAGTGTTTTTAGCAATAAAGACTTATTGTAATCAGCACTTAGTTTACTTGCAGCTCCATTAGAATTCTCTTTGAATTGATTAATATCTTCCAAGTTTAATTTATTTAAGGCACGGGCCATTCCTTGGGCAGTGAAATCTTCGGATACAACACCAATATTAAATTGATTGGTTATGTTGGCAATCTCTCTTAAAGGGCCTACTGCCATTGCAAGCCTTGCCTGAATACAATCATATAACTTATTAGGTAATCCATTTTCGTAATTGAAATTTACCGGAGGTACCAAAATAATGCCCATGTCATAATGAGCATTCAGCGTGGTTGTAATTTGATCGCTTTTTAATGCTGGCAGGATTTTGATTTTTCCGGTCTGTAACGCCTTTAGTTTAAAAACCTCAAAGTATTCTTTTGTTTTAGGAGAAGCGTTTTCTGGTAATAGGTAAATAAGGTCTAATGTAAAACGATCATCTAACAAAGATAAAAGTTCAATCATAATCTCCGGACTTCGTGAAATAGTAAAGATGCCGTGGTGAACAAGTCGTATAGGATAGTTAGATAATAACGTTGGAGTTAAATCATAATACTTTGATGCATTTGTTATAATAATAGGTTTTGTTCCAAAATGAGTCTCATATTCTCTTGCTAGTCCTCCATTAATCGTTGACATGCCTTGTACCTTGGGAATATATTTTCTGCATATATCCATGTTAAACCGTTTAAAGAAAATACGCCAGTAGAGCCGATCTTCAAATTGTCGTGGTGCGTATTCATGAGCGTCAAAAAAAACTTTTGTTTGCGAACCTGTGATTTGGTAGGCAAGGGGTAAGGTTTCAATATCATTTGCAACTATCAATTGGAAATCTTTCGCTTTAAGTTCAGGCAAGTATTTTTCATAATTGTGAAGTAGCCGATAAGCTATATTGTTGAACCGGAATAACAAGAAGAAAGAGCAAATGGATTTCCGTATAAAGGTCAACTTGGTTTTTTGAAACTTGAAGAATTCATATTTTTCATCTGGGTAGGCATCAAAAGCAGCAACCGTTAATTGATACTGATCTTTTAAAAAATCGATTTGCCTCATTACACGAGCGTCATTCTTTAAATTAGTGAAGCAAATAATCAATACGCGTTTCATGTATTAGAATTTCAGGTTAAAGTAACAGATGATTATATTTTTTTGAACCAGGACTAATTAAAACTCAAAAGTAGTATATATCATTCTCCGTTTCTTTGTTATTATCTTATTCTAGTGGCATTTTCTTTAGCAAACGCCTCCCACGATGATTTGCCCTTTGATTTGATTTCTCCTTTTTGGAAGTGATGACAGAGCGCTACGGCTAAGGCATCTGTTGCATCCAACAGTTTGGGTAGCTCTTTAATGCTAAACAACGTCATCAGCATTTTCGCCACTTGTTCTTTTGAAGCATTTCCATTTCCGGTAACGGCTTGCTTGATTTTCTTAGGGGCGTACTCTACGATGGGTATTTCGCGCGAAAGCGCTGCGGCCATAGCCACACCCTGCGCTCTGCCTAATTTCAGCATCGACTGTACGTTCTTTCCAAAGAAAGGTGCTTCCAGGGCAACCATATCTGGATGGAATTCATCAATGAGACTGATGATGCGCTCGAATATCTTTTTAAGCTTCAATTCGTGACCTTCGTATTTGCTCAGGTGAATTACCCCAAACTGCAATAAATCAATCTTCGGTTTTTTGATGAGGATGAGCCCATAACCCATTACATTCGTTCCAGGGTCGAGGCCAAGGATGATTTTTTCTTTTAGAATTTTTCCCACGGCCTCAAGATAGGTAGCGTTTATAAATTTCTGAAATTACAGCGTGATAAGTATAGTCGTTAGTTTGATTTTTGTCGCTTATGCATCGCTGGTCGTGGTGCTTATTATTGGCTGGCGATTGGCTATTCGAAAGAGAGAGGGGATCGAGTTACGAGATCAGCCCTTAGTTTCCATCATCATCCCGACTCGCAATGAAGAGAATAATATCACTTTATTATTGAATGATATCTCCGCTCAAACCTACCAGCATCTTGAAGTAATTGTAGTCGATGATCATTCCCAGGACTCAACCATAAAGATAGTGGAGCAGGAAATGAATCATGATACGCACATTACTTTGTTAAAGAGTACCGGTGCTGGAAAAAAGCAGGCGCTTACAACTGCCATGAAATCTGCCAAAGGTTCAATCATCATCACAACCGATGCGGACTGTCGTGTAAATAGGAACTGGGTAGCATCTCTGTTACCTTATTTTTCTCACCAGGAAACCAAGATGGTTTTTGGTGGGGTAAAAATTTTAGGTCATTCTTTTTTTGATGATGTTCAGGCATTAGAGTTTGCCAGTTTAATCGGTTCTGGTGGTTCCACTTCAGAACTCGGCTTTCCTGTGATGTGCAATGGCGCAAATCTCGCCTTTCGAAAAAATGTATTTGATGAAGTGGGTGGATATTCCGGAAACATGAACATACCTTCCGGTGATGACGAATTCTTATTGCGTAAAATTAAATCAAAGTATTCCAAAGGAATTGTGTTTGCCGGAAGATCTGAAGCTATAGTCACCACTTCACCAAGTAGGGATTTGAATGAATTTATTCAGCAGCGTATGCGATGGGCCGGTAAGTGGAAACACAACCAATCGTTGACTTCTGTGCTGCTGGCATTTTTTATCTTTCTATTTCAAGTATCGACCATTGCATTGCCGGTACTTATGGTTTTAGGCCCGATGGATTTACAGACGGGAGCTTTTCTGTTAATCGCTAAAGTTTTGGTTGAATATATTTTCCTTCAACAGATAACTAGCTTCCTCTTCCTTCGCTGGTCCTGGCCGGCTTTTATATTACTTCAGGTGCTTTATCCGTTTTATGTGGTGGCAATCGGTTTGCTGTCTAATTTCCTCTCCTTTTCATGGAAGGGTAGATCACTCAAATCGCTCACTGTCAACGACAAGGAGTAAGCGTAAAGTCTCTTTCATTGGCACTATGCACAACAGACTTTTCAGATTAACTTTACCGATACTATGGTTGACCAATCCCTCAAAGCCAAATTTGAAATCAAAGAACTTGAGCTAAATGCCTTGCTCGAGATCACCCAGGCCATTAACAGTAATCTGCCGGAAGAATCGCTCTATAAAATTTATAATTTCACGTTACGTTCAAATCTTAACATTAAGAAGCTTGCCCTTTTTGTATTGGATGCTGAGTGGAATTGCAAAGTACATTTCGGCACCACCCATCATTATGGCAAAGTAAAACTACTACCCGAGTTTAAGACCATTCAGGACATTAAACACTTGCGTGATTTTGATGCATGTGAATTTACCGAATTTGATATTATCATTCCGGTTACACATAAGGATGATACACTTGCGTTAGCTTTTGTTGGAGGCTTGGATAAGTACGATAACAGTTATGCGAATGAAGACGGCATAAAGTTTATTCAGGCGCTGAGCAACATTATTATTGTTGCCATCGAGAATAAGAAGATGGCGCGTAAGCAATTGGAGCAGGAGTCGTTTCGGAAAGAACTTGAAATTGCCAGCGATGTTCAGCAATTTCTTTTTCCGGATACATTACCCAATACGGATGTTCTGAAAATTGAAGCGAGCTATTTGCCTCACGATCTTGTGGGTGGTGATTATTACGATTACATACCCATTAACAAAAATCAATTTTTGATTTGCGTGGCCGATGTAAGTGGAAAAGGAATTCCGGCAGCATTGATGATGTCAAATTTTCAGGCTTCGTTAAGAACGTTATTGCGCCAAACACCAAATCTCACCGAGATTATCGAAGCATTGAACTTCCAGGTATTGGAAAATACGAAAGGAGAGAAGTTCATTACCTTTTTTGCGGCCATCTATGATATTCGATTGAAGACGATGGTGTATGTAAACTCCGGTCATAATCCTCCGATATTAATCGATCGCAAAAATGGTATCCGATTATTAGAAGAAGGCTCAACCGTTTTGGGTGCAATGCATCCATTACCTTTTTTGAATGAAGGATTTGTTACGGGTCTTGATGATTTTCTTTTATTCTGCTATACGGATGGATTAACTGAAACTGTAAACGAAGCGGATAACGAATTCGGAATTGAACGCGTTCTTGAATATTTCAATCAACCCGAAACATTTAATAAAGACTTGAGCATAATACATCAGGATTTGATAGTAGCGCTTGATAATTTCAAAGGGAAAAAGGGATACTTTGATGACATCACCATTTTGTCTTGTCGGGTAGTGTAAGGAAGAAGAATATAGAATATAGAATATTGAATATAGAATGGGAGGTCGTTGTGATGTAGACACGGAGCTTAAAAATGCTAACTGAGCTAACCATTAACTTTTAACTATTAACTTTTAACGAATAGAGAGTGCGAAATTTAGTTGATTCCATATTCTCAGTTCCTCATCGCACACCATTCTTTTTACCAACACTCTATCCAAGTCTTACGTGGCGAATTCAAAACAATCGCAAAGAACTTTACCTTACCTTCGATGACGGTCCTGTTCCTGGTCCGACTGAATTTGTGTTGGATACGCTCGCCTCTCGAAATGTAAAAGCAACATTCTTTTGTATTGGTGATAATATTCGAAAGCATCCGGAAGTATTTAAAAAAATTATTGAACGAGGGCATGCTGTAGGTAATCATACTTTCAATCATCTTAACGGCTGGAAAACCAATCCGCAGCAATACCTAAAGAATATTATTGAATGTGATGATGTGATAAAGCCACATTTGCGAACAACGAACAACGAACAACGACCAACTTTATTCCGTCCACCATACGGTCGTATTACAAAAAAGCAAGTTCAATCATTATCGCACTATAAAATTATCATGTGGGATGTTCTCTCTGTAGATTACAATAAGAACCTTTCGAAAGAAAATTGCCTTCATAACACCATTCGCGCCACACGACCAGGCTCCATTATTGTTTTTCACGATAGTAATAAAGCAGAGAAAAATTTAACCTTCGCTTTGCCTGCTTTCATCGATCATTTTTTAGAACAAGGCTTTACCTTCCACTCACTGTAATGAAAAAGGTACTGATCACTCCGCTCGATTGGGGACTAGGTCATGCCACACGTTGCATTCCGATTATTCATGAATTGATTTCACGAGGTTGCTCTGTTTCAATCGGTGGAAGCGGCAATTCACTCACTTTACTTCAAAAGGAATTTCCATCATTGACTTTCTTCGAACTTCCTGGTTATGATCCTGTCTATCCATCCACTGGATCAATGGTATGGAAGATGGCATCACAACTTTCAAAGTTCAGACGTGTAATTCGGGAAGAGCATGAATCTGTTGAACGCATCATTCGAGAAAATGGAATCGATCTTGTTATTTCTGACAATCGTTATGGATGCTGGTCTGAAAAAATTCACTGTGTTTTCATTTCGCATCAAACGAATATTCTAATGCCGAAGCGATTTGGTTGGCTTGCGGGTATGGTGAGATATTTCAATACGCGGATGATCAATCGTTTTACATATTGTTGTATTCCAGATTATCCAGGTGATCATAACTTAGCAGCTGACCTTACTTCGTTTGGAAAGCATAGCATCACTGCAAAGCTTTTGCATATTGGTCCCCTGTCGCGATTTAAATCATCAACACCACGCGAGAAGAAGTTTGATGTGCTTTGCATTTTTTCTGGTCCTGAGCCACAACGAAGTATATTGGAAGAAATCGTGATGAGCCAACTTCCTTCATCAGGTTTAAAATATTTTGTTGTTCGTGGAGTGTTTTCTTCCTCTCTCATTGAAGATGACCATGTGGTCAATTTCCTAACAACCGAAAAACTTCAGGAAGTAATTGAGCAATCCGAAATAATTATTGCAAGAAGTGGATTTAGTACCGTTATGGATTTGGATGCATTAGGTAAAAAAGCCATCTTCGTTCCAACACCAGGTCAAACCGAGCAAGAGTATTTAGCAGAAACTTTGCTGAAGAAAAAGATAGCTTTCTCAATGCCTCAGTATACATTTGATCTTTCAACTGCATGGAAAGAGTCTGAACATTACACAGGTTTTACATCATCCAGCATCCCTGGCAATTTGTTGAATACTGCCCTGAATGCGATTTTGAGTTGAGATTTACCTGCTTTTAGCTCTATGATAGCTTCCTGTATCCTTGCTGCATTTGCCGTTCATTAACCGTTCATTTGCCGTCCATTAGCCGTTCATAAGCCGTCCTAGCTGGCTAGAAGCTGTATAGTAACCTTAATAAGGATGACTTATATATCACCAGGTCTGATCCTGAGCAGGTATTGGCACAGCCATACTATAAAAGTGCTTACCCTTGGTCTGTGTCTTCACAGATCAAAATAGGTTGGTTTGTGAAGATACAAAGCCCGGAATGACGATTGGGAATAGAAAATGGAAAGTGGTTTGTAGAAATACAAACCACTTCATAAAAAAGCAGAAACATATTTTATTGATTCAATCAAACCACAGGAAACTTCCATGGCGTTCTATATTCAGGTTTGATAAAAGCATTTGCTTTAGCATCATTCAGAAATAATTTTTTTGAATCATCCCACATCAGTTTATTTCCAGTGCGATAAGAGATGTTTCCCATATGTGCTAGCACGGCAGAGTTCCTTCCAAATTCTACATCGCAGATTGCGCGACTTCTGGTCTTCATGCAATCCACAAAATTCTTCACGTGTTTTTCATGATCTTGCTTGTCAGCTTCTTGCAATGTGATGCCTTCCATCAGGGGCTTACCATCTTTTGTTTCGGGTATCACTTCCCATCCTTCACGGTTCACTACTAATGTTCCGTTGTTACCAATAAAGGCTACACCATAATTTCTTCCATACAATCCTTTTGTAATTCCGCCAACATGATCCCATTCCAATATAAAGTTTCCAAAGTCATAAACAGTTGATTGTGTATCGGCAGTTTCAATGGCATTGTTGGGATAAGCATAAATTCCACCAGTAGATGAAACAGATTTTGGTGCATGCACATCCATTGCTAGTAATGCGATGTCTAATAAATGTACTCCCCAATCGGTCATCAATCCGCCACCTTGTTCCCAGAAGAAACGCCAGCTTCCGTGAAAACGATTTTGATTGAAGGCTCTCTTTGGTGCAGGACCTAACCACATATCATAATCTACACCAGCAGGCACAGGCGAGTCAGCAACTTTTGGTCGAGCTGATCCATATTCAAAGTATGCCCATGTTTTTACTTTCCGAATCGTACCCAGTTTCCCTGACTTCACTAGTGCCACAACATCCTGCCAATGTTGCCCACTGCGTTGCTGTTGTCCTACCTGAACAATACGATTATATTTTCGTGCGGCCTTTAGCATCACTTCACATTCGGCAATAGAATTGGCTAATGGTTTTTCAACATATACATCTTTGCCTACTTCACATGCTTGCACCATAGGCAGACAATGCCAATGATCGGGTGTTCCGATAATAACGGCATCAATACTTTTGTCATCTAATACTTTGCGATAGTCTTTGTAGAGTGCTGGTTTCTTTCCTCTTATCGTCTCAACCTCCGCAGCGCGTTCATTTAAAATAGTGTCATCAATGTCGCACAAGGCGGCACAGTTAATCTCCGGTAACTTCAAATGATCTTTGAGATTATACATTCCCATTCCTTTGCAGCCGATTAGCGCAACATTGAATGTATCGTTTGCTGAAATGCCTCCTTTTGAAATATTAAATAGCATAGGTGAAAGCAAGGCACCTGCTACAATCGAACTAGAATCCTTTATGAATTTGCGTCTGGAGTTGGTCATGGTATCTTGTGTTTTGATGTTGGATATATTCGAAAAAACAAGCGGTTTAGAAAGTTAATTAATTCAGACTCTTTGTTGTATCCTCCATTCCATTTTCTTTTTCTCCCATACTTCATGATATTTGATCTTGGAACAGACACCCATGGATTTTTACATCGATACACACGCCCACATCTACCACGAAGATTTTATAAACGACAGGCTTGATATGTTGCACCGCTGCGAAGAACAGCAGGTTTCCAGAATATTTATGCCGAATGTTGATCATGCTTCCATCGATGGAATGATGGAACTGGAAAGCCGATTCCCAAATCAATGTACTGCGATGATGGGTTTGCATCCATGCTCAGTGCAAAAAGATTTCGAGCGTGAACTCTACATTGTGGAGGACTGGCTGTCGAAAAGAAAATTTTCTGCAGTAGGAGAGATTGGTACCGATTTGTATTGGGATAAAACATTTTGGGATCAGCAACAAGAAGCGTTTCTCATTCAAGTAAAGTGGGCTAAGCAATATGACTTGCCGATCATCATTCATTGTCGTGAGAGCATTGACGAAACTATTGCGCTGGTAGAAAATCAACAGGATGGAAAATTAACCGGTATCTTTCATTGCTTTTCCGGAAATGAAGAGCAGGCAGAGCGCATTACCAAACTCGGATTTTATTTAGGTATTGGTGGTGTGGCAACTTTTAAAAATGGAGGACTTGATAAGGTATTGCCTGAAATAGATCTTGCACATCTTGTTTTGGAAACGGACAGTCCTTACCTCGCACCTGTTCCGCATCGGGGCAAGCGCAATGAGCCATCGTACATTCCGTTAGTGGCGAAAAGAATTGCAGAGATTAAGAACTGTTCCATCGAGGACGTTCAAAAGAGTACAACACAAAATGCTTTGAAACTTTTCAAACCAGTTGCATGATGAACCAGAAAACCATTCGTATCAATACGGCCTTACCGGGAAAATCGCGTTCGAATATTCTCATTATCTACACTGGAGGTACATTCGGTATGACGTACGATCGGGAAGGTGTCTTGATACCTTTCGACTTTGCTTCTATTCTTGATCAACTTCCAACGTTGAAAAATCTGGCGCTGGAGATGACCGTTGTTTCATTTGAAAATCCGATTGACTCATCCAATATCAAATTAGAACATTGGCAATTGATTGGTCAGATCATTTACGAGCATTATGATGCCAATGATGGTTTTGTTGTTCTTCATGGAACGGATACAATGGCCTTCACTGCATCTGCTTTAAGTTTTATGTTGGAAGGTTTGACAAAGCCTGTTATTTTCACCGGAGCCCAATTACCAATAAGCGAACCACGCTCCGATGCACGTGAAAATTTAATTACCTCACTCGATATTGCTTCGGCCAGAAAAGATGGACGTGCACTCGTTCCTGAAGTCTGCATTTATTTTGATTATGAATTGCTTCGCGGCAATCGATCAAAGAAAGTAGAGAGCATGCAGTTTGATGCATTTGACTCCGGAAATTATCCACCACTTGCAAAAGCGGGTGTTAAAATCGATTATAACTTTTCCGTGATTCGGGAAGTAAACAAATCAGATAAAATTGGATTGCGTTCGAAGTTCGATAACAATATTTCCATCCTTAAACTTTTTCCAGGCATCACCCGAACTACTGTAAATGCCATACTCAGCTCACCTCAATTAAAAGCAGTTGTGCTGGAAACGTATGGTTCAGGCAATGCACCTACCTTAGAATGGCTCATTGAAGAATTACATATTGCTATTCAAAATGGAATCATCATTGTGAATATTTCTCAATGCCCGGGAGGACGAGTTTTGCAAGGGCGCTATGAGACCAGCAAGAGGTTGAAGCAGATAGGAGTGATTAGTGGAGCCGATATGACCACTGAAGCAGCTGTAACCAAGTTGATGCTTCTGCTGGGTGAGGTAGGTTTGGAAAGAACCAAGGAAATGATGGGATTGTCCCTTGCAGGAGAATTATCAAATTAAGATTTGCGAACCCAAGTATTTATCGATTTCTTTGTGCCCCATTTTGAAAGGAATGGTAAAGGAGAGGTGTCAGAGTGGTCGAACGAGCACGCCTGGAAAGTGTGTATACTCGAAAGGGTATCGCGGGTTCGAATCCCGCCCTCTCCGCAGCATTTATTGCAACTCTCTAAAAGTCAATGTATTATGAGGATTCCGTACTATTTTTAGTACGGAATTCCGTACTACTTTAGACCTTTAGTCCAGTGCAGGACTATCTATTTCTACCCAAATAACTTTGTCCTGATCTTGATAATTGAACCCTTAAAGCATGCCTTAATAATGGCTCAATTGTGGGGTGATCAATTGGTCTACCCAATTTCTTATTCAAGATAGGTTGCCAAATTTCCTCCATTGCATGCGATAAAAATTGAGTATCGGATTCATTAGGACATTCTCGTTTTTGTGTGTCCCACGTTAATTTCATTAATGCCATGCGTTCGTCAAGATTGAGAACCTTGCCTACATCCTCCATTACATATTGAAGATAAGACCCAAGGTTCATGACATACAGAATGTCTTTTGGTAAGCTCATAAGAAAGCATTTTAAGAGTTTAAAATGCTGCTAGCCATAGCACAACAAATCTAAAAATATTATCTTCAATTAAAAGAACCATTACGAAGCCACTTTTTGTAGTAACTAAATTCGAAGAAGATAAAACTCTGTTCCATGTAGAGATAAAAAGGGGTGCAGATAAAATCAGTGACGAGATTGAATTAATAGACGCGTTAGGAGATACTTTGCCGGTAGAAATAGGAAACGTTAAGGCGATTAAATTATTGAAAGACTTATGGGAGGTTAGAATATTGGAATAATTGTGTTCAACTAAATATCATTATGAAACATAAAAATACGTTTACCAAATTCGAAATTGCTGAAATCAAAAAGCTGATAAATGAAAAAGTAGAATCAGGAACTACAGCACAAAAAGTTGTTCGGGCTAAGATTAGGAAATTGTATGGATTTTATTGGTCGGATTATTCAGACTCAAAACATGGCTATACAGTTGGAGACCTGCAAGATTTGATCACAACCAAAAAAATTAAAGTTGTGTAGAATTCTCAATTTTGTAGATTTATACCTGTACCGTTGGTAAAATTGTTTTAAAA
>JANMRZ010000186.1:0-37838 GCA_031388805.1 Chryseolinea sp. | reverse complement strand
ATGAATCATTATAAAATTTGATTGCGTTGTCGATGAGATTCTCCAACACTATTCTAACCAACTCACGATCGGAATGAATTTGCGTGTTTGGAGCAATGCTCTTTATTATGGAAAGGTCTGATGGAAGTCCTTTTTTCTTTTCCAGTAACATCACATCGTTAACGATGTTTTCAAATTCAATTTTCTCAATGCTCAGTTTTGAATTATTGATTTGATTGATGATGACGAGACGAGTTAAAATGGAATTGAGTCGTTCTGCTGTTATATCTAATTTGCTAAGGTAACTTAGAGCTAAGGGATCTTTCACATCCAATAAGGCAACATTGCACATTCCTTTCAAGCTGGCTAATGGCCCACGAATATCGTGTGAAGTTTTGTAGATAAAATTATCGAGCTCGGCATTTACTTGTTGAAGAGATTGATTAGCGCGCGCCAGATCTTCTGTTTTGCGTTCAACCTCAATGTCTAGTTCCTTATTCTTATTTCCAAGCGCTTCATTTTGTTGTTGAATGATTTCTTTTGCTTCGGAGAGTTTGGCGTTAACGCGTTTGATGTTTCGATTGCCGCGTTGGAGCACTAGAATTAATAGTCCTGCTAGAAAAGAGATTACTGCTATCGCTACATTTAGATCACGTTGTTGATCAATAATGACTTGCTTTGATTTTATGGTGGCAATATTTTCGCGCTCTTCAAATTTGGTTTGAACCTTTGCAATATTCTTGACCAAATCCTCACTAATTAAGCTGTCTTTTAATTGTATGTAGTGTTGTTGATATCGAGATGCCTTCTCATAATCTTTTAATGTAGTGTATAGAATAGAGTACTGTCTATATATGTTAATAAGCAATTGAGAGTACCCTCCAGGCTTTGCTTTGGTCTCGGCTTCTTCAAGATATTTTCGGGCATTATCAAAATCTTTTATTTGAATATTGATTTGACCGAGATAGATAAGATTTTCAGCTTGCCAGCGCTGATCGTTTAACTTTAAGGCGACCTCTAATGATTCTAAGAAGTTTTTTTTAGCATTTTCGAAATCATTTTGCGCAAAATATGAAATTGCAATCCCAAATTTACCTTCTTCAATTACTTGTGGGCTGCATTCGGCTTGACAAATGCTAAGACCTTCCTTAATAAACTTTCTTCCCTCTTCGAAATTATTTAGATCATTGTAACACAAGCCAATGTTAATTAGCAGTCTATCTAAATCAGATTTGTCTTTCGACGCATTCTTTGCATCTAAGGCTTTTTGATAATATTTTAATGCATTATCGTAGTTATTGAGCTTGAAATAGACCAAACCAATATTATTAAGTGCAATAAAAATTTCATCAGGTTTCCCATCCTTTTCCCTTAAAACAAGTGATTCGTAATTATATTCTAGCGCCTTGTCGTAATCAGCAAGAAATGTATACGTTGTTGCTAAGCCGTTAAAAATAAATTTCAGCTCTTCATTAAAATGATTCCTCTTTGCGATTGGAAGCATTTCTTCAAATAGCAAGATTGCATTACTTGGTTTGTCAAGTCTCCTTAAAAGTTGACCGCATAATCTTCCTGCTCTTACAATTTTCAAACTGTCACTCCCACTCCTCGCAATAGCAAGAGCTTCATCTGCGTATTGATAAGATAAATTGTTGTTTACGTTTGCTAGCTTTCTCGACAGCGCAAATAATGTTTCAAATCGATCAGAACCCGACTGAGTTGGTAATATTTTAGTTAAGGAATCAACTGCGTCTTCTTGTTGTGCAGAGCAGGTTGCTGAGAGAATCAAACATAGCACTGTCCCTAATGAGATATACTTTGAAAAGTTTAAAAAGTTTTGGTACACAGGTGATTTTCCAAATTTTAATGAACAGTAATTCCAAATCAGATCAAGCAACTTTGGCTTACAATTTAAGAGTCGAAATCATATTTAAAAATCTAAACCATAAAAACCATGAAAAAATTATTTTACATTTTATTTATCGCTTTGGTATCAGCCTTGACATTCTCAGCTTGTACCGAAGAAGAAGTTGCTCCAAGCACTGAGTTAAATGGTGCTGGAGGAGGTGCAGCGGATCCAGTATAAATAAGATCAATAAGTCTTCTACACACAACTTTTAACATGATAACTCTATGAAAACTAAACTTATAATTCTCATCGCTGTTTCAGCTGTAATAACATTGTCATTTACTTTTGCTTCAGCAAAAAGAACGACAGTTTCTTCAAATGCTAGTCGGTCCGATAAAGCTGCTCAAGAAGCTCCAATAGGAGGTTTTGCTTTAGAGGATAAGCTCTAAGCTCAACTCACCAAAAGATATTAAGTCAATAGATTGTGGCACTTCAGTGACTACCGGTCTATTGACTCTTGTTCTTTTGTATCTTTTAAGATACCCTCACAATTGGTATCAACAATATTGTTATGAGTTTCTCCAAAACTGGCGATGCAATAACAGCTTAAGCAGTATTTGAAATTTGGTAATTATACTAGATAACCAATATTGCCAATTCTCAAGCCTCTTATTCTGGATTTTAGCCCTCAATCCCTGGTTACCTGCCTTAAATAGGATCAAATTTTGTCGACCGACCGGAGTTTTTACCGATAAACAAGGGAAAATGGGTTTAAGATTTTCCTTTGGAGGTTCAGTTTATGTGTAAGAGGTTCACCTAAAGTATCACTTTAAGTGCAAAAAGTATCAATTCTGATAAAAACCTTACATCATAAAATAGCCCTTTCCAGCTCTTTTTCCTTATAAGCCTTACGTGGTTTTAATTCAAGGGTCTGAAACATCTGTTGATCTTTAACGTGGTCAGGGTTGGGCGTTGTTAAGAGTTTATCACCTGCAAAAATGCTATTTGCACCTGCTAAAAAGCATAGTGCCTGTTCTTCCATATTCATTCTAACACGGCCTGCTGATAATCTCACCATTGCTTTAGGCATGATGATCCTGGCTGTTGCAATCATCCTTACCATCTCCCAAATAGACACTTTCTCTTGCTCTTCTAATGGAGTGCCTTCAACCGGAACAAGTGCATTTACAGGAACAGACTCCGGATGTTCAACCAGTGTTGCTAATGTATGGAGCATGCCAATTCTGTCTTCTTCTTTTTCACCCATACCAATAATACCTCCAGAACACACCGATATTTTTGCTTGCCTCACATTCTCCAATGTTTCAAGTCGATCATCGTAGGTTCGTGTGGAGATAATGTCGCCATAGAATTCTGCGCTGGTATCCAGATTGTGATTGTATGCATATAATCCCGCGTCCTTTAGTTTTTGAGCTTGTTCGGGGGTAAGCATACCAAGGGTGCAGCATACCTCCATACCCATTGCATTAACTCCCTTCACCATTTCAATCACATTGTCAAAATCGCGGTTATCGCGCACTTCTCTCCAGGCAGCGCCCATACAAAACCGTGTGCTTCCAGATTCTTTCGCTTCGCTGGCGTTTTGGAGCACCTCACTCACTTCCATTAGTTTATGAACCTTCACATCAGTGTGATAACGTGCAGCTTGCGGGCAATACGAACAATCTTCTGGGCAACCTCCTGTCTTTACTGATAACAATGTGCAGACCTGTACTTCTTGTGGATCATGAAATTCACGATGCACTGTGGCGGCCTGATAAATGAGATTAAGTATAGGTTGATTAAATAATGTAGTAATTTCTTCTCTTGTCCAGTTGTTGCGTATGGAAGTCATAATGATTAGTTCTCTTAATTGGATTAATGAATGTTAAATTCAAAAGGCATACGGGCTTGTGCGCCTTGAAATGATTTTATCTTTTGAAGCTGTTGATACCAGATGTAATGCTCACCTAATTCGGATTTCAATGCATCGGTTTTCGAATTTTCCTGAAGCTTGGACATGAATTCCTCCAGGAAAGGCTTTTGTGCTGGATAAAAACGAAGTTTATAATCGCTGCTAACCCCAGCTTTTTCGGCTGCAATTTTCACTGCATCATCGAAGCCGCCTAATACATCAACCAATTTCCTTTCGGTTGCCTGAGCACCAGTCCATACTCGTCCGGAAGCCACTTTCTTTATTTCATCTTTTGTTACCTTCCTTCCTTCTGCTGCTTTGCCTGTAAATAACTCGTAATGTTCATTCAAACTGGTTTGCCAGTAGTTGCGCTCGGCTTCATTTAATGGTCGGGAGACGGTATACATTTCTCCAAACTCACCTGTCTTTACTTCATCGAATGTGATACCGATTTTATTTCCAAGAAAACCGCTCATGTCGAACATCATTCCGAAGATTCCAATTGATCCGGTAATGGTATGTGGTTGTGCAACAATGGTATCGCACCCCATTGATAAATAATATCCACCGGATGCTGCATAATCTGACATAGAGGCAATAACAGGTTTTACTTTTTTCGCTAATTGAATTTCGCGCCAGATCATATCCGATGATCGGAACTCGCCACCAGGCGAATTAACACGAATGATAATGGCTTTAATATTTTTATTTTCACGTGCCTTGCGGATTTCTTCAACATAAGTATCTGCGCCTACAAGTTGTTCTGATTGATCTCCAGAGCCCGGCATGATTGTTCCTTCCGCGACAATAACCGCGATCTCGTTCTTCGAGCTCTTGTAATTGGAATATGATTTTCTGTATTTCCCGTAGGTGATAAAATTGACTTTTGAGGATTCTGAAATATTTAATCTGTTTTTTAATGACAACTCAAATTCATCCTGATATAAAAGTGAATCAATGAGGCCAAATTCTTTTGCTAACGAAGCATTCCGAACCAACATCTTATCAGAGATTTCTTCCAGCCTTTCTTTCGACACACCTCGCTCTTCCGAAATTCTAACCAGCATATAATCGTAAATAGAATTAGCCAGCTCGGTGAGTTGTAGTTTATTAGCATCACTCATCTGTTCCAGCAAGAATGGCTCTACGGCACTTTTAAATTCTCCTACTCTAAATACCTGTGGTTTAATTTCAAGTTTGTCGAACAAGCGCTTGAAGAAAGATACTTCAATGGTCATACCATTAAACTCCATTTCACCTTCTGGATTGAGGTACACTTTATCTGCGGCAGTGGCAAGGTAATAGGCACCCTCTGACATCACTTCTGTGTAGGCCACTACCCATTTTCCACTTTTTCTAAAATCAATTAACGACTGACGAATTTCTTCCAGTGTAGAAAAGCCGGTTTGAGGATAACTCACATCAAGATAAATGCCCTTAATATTTACATCGCTTTTCGCATGATCAATTGCCTGCTTCAATTGCATAAGACCGATGTTGGGAACCTCACTGCCGAAAACGGGTAATCCTGCGAACGGATTCTCCAGCTGAAGTTCTGTAATTTGAGCATCAAGCTTAAGGTGCAGAACTGAGTTTTCTTTTACAAGTACTTCTTCTTCTGATGAAAGGCTGGCGATGATTACAAAGAAGAAAATGAAGCCAATAAAAACAAATAGAACCATGGCCAGAAAGGCCGCTAAAAACGTCTTGAAAAAATTCATATCCTTTAGTTAAGCGTCAAAATTACATAATACCCATTCGAATAAAAAGGTAGTATGTTTACAGCTGGGATAATTACATGAACAACCAGATTTTTCTTTTATTAGGCACAAACCTGGGCGATCGAAAGATCAACTTGCAGCTGGCTATTGATGAAATAGAGAAATCAGTAGGTATTATAGAAAGCAAATCATCAGTATACCAAACGGCTGCCTGGGGGAAATTAGACCAACCAGAATTTCATAATCAGGTTATACAGACGGATACAAGGCTTAGCGCTATTGAATTATTGGAAACAATTTTAAGTATTGAATCAAAACTTGGTCGCGAACGAAAAGAAAAATGGGGTGAACGTTTGATTGATATTGATATCCTTTTGATGGGTGATACGGTCATTCAAACTGAGAGATTAACGATTCCTCATCCTCAGTTAGCCAATAGAAAATTTACACTGGTTCCTTTAGTAGAAATAGCTCCAAATTTTGTTCACCCCATTTTGCAAAAAACTATCAAGGAACTTTTAGTGGTGTGCAATGATTTGTTGGCTGTACAAAAACTAAATTGATTTTTACAGACTCATCGCCTCTGCCTCAGGAGAAATTTTCTTAACCAATCCTTGAAGTACTTTTCCAGGGCCACATTCAATAAATGTTTTGCCGCCATCTTTCACCATATTCTGAACAGACTGGGTCCATCGAACGGGAGCTGTAAGTTGTGCTATCAAATTTTGTTTAATGACCTTTGAATCAGTAGCAGGTAATGCATTTACGTTTTGATAAACAGGGCAAATGGGTTTACTAAACATTGTGCTTTCAATTGCTGCCGCTAATTCTTCACGGGCAGGTTGCATTAGCGGAGAATGAAATGCTCCACCAACTTGTAAAGGTAATGCACGTTTGGCACCGGCTGCTTTCATTTTCTCACAGGCTATTTCAATTCCTTTCATCGATCCTGATATAACAAGTTGACCAGGACAGTTGTAGTTGGCAGCTACAACAACTTCGTCAATCGATGCGCAAATTTCTTCTACAACATTATCAGCCAATCCTAAAATGGCAGCCATGGTAGATGGATTAATTTCGCAGGCACGTTGCATGGCCGTTGCTCTTTTCGATACTAATGTAAGTCCATCTTCGAACGATAATGTTTTATTCGCAACAAGGGCTGAAAATTCCCCAAGTGAATGACCGGCTACCATATCAGGAGCAAATGAATCATTTGACAAGGCGAGAGCAACAGAATGAAGGAAAATGGCGGGCTGTGTTACTTTGGTTTGTTTTTGTTCATCAGCGGAGCCATTGAACATAATGTCGGTAATCTTAAACCCAAGAATATCATTGGCCTGATCAAATAGTGTTTTTGTATGCGCATTGGATTCGTAGATATCTTTACCCATACCGGTAAACTGCGCTCCCTGTCCTGGGAAAATATAAGCCTTCATAGGTTTAAGTTTAGAAATCAAAAGTAGCGAAAAGTTGATTGAGGACTAATGTGCAATTGAAAACTAAAATCAATTTTAGACATCGATAAACCGGGCCTTGAGTTCATCTGTTGGAAGCATACACTGGTCTTGCCTACCAAAAAATGTATAACGATACCTTGCAATAAGATTATACAAACCATCTCGAATTACTTTCGGAACAAATCGAAATATGTAAAAATATGTCCAAAGACCATCTAAATGTCTGACAATGTTCAACGCTGCATCACTTTGTTGGAAAACAATATCACGATCGATAACGACAATGCTTTGAAGAGCTAAGGGGGCAAGGCCAGCTTTTAACAATAGAGACTTACCAAACGCTGATTGAAGGGAAGCAAACATAAATTTCTTATGCTGATCTCTCTTGATAATAAATTGTACGGCACCATTACACAGATTACAAACACCATCGAACAATACGATTATTTTTTGAGGTGCTTCTATCGGAGCAGGTGTACCCATCCTTTAAAATTTTTGACTTGTTTCGCCGGATCGACAGAATCAAAAGTGACTTCTGCAACATAATAATAAACTGCAGAAGGCAACTCTCTTCCGTTATTGTCTACTCCATTCCAGTCTATGTAAATGTTTTTGACTTCATCACTTATCTGGCCTTGATAACTATACACCTCTTTACCCCATCTGTTATAAATCTTCGCATTGACTCTCAAAACAAACCGGGCACATTTTTCAGCTATTTCAATGGGAATACAATTTGCTTCCCCACAATTTTCAAAGGACCTTCCACTGTAAGCACTAAACTCATCATTAATCTCGTCACCATTTGGTGTAAACACATTAGGAAGTTCATAGTACGGGCAGTTATCAATGCAAAGTATATCACTGAGCTCTCCCTCGTTTCCAGAGCGATCAACAGCCGCAATTCGGTAACAACGAGCAAACGATAATAGATTAATATCTGTGTAGAAAGTGTCTTTTTGGTTTTCTGAAACAATTACGAAATCTTCGCCAACCTTTGGCGCAGCATAAACATTGTAACCGCTAACATCTCCACGACATTCTGTGTCAGTCGGTTTGTTCCAGAATATGGTATTGCTAAATGTTTTTCTATCGCATTGTGCATCCTTTGTTCGATAGTCATTGCAATCTATAAAATCAAGCGAGCTGCGCAAGGGTGGTAAAAGTTTGCAAGGAGGAATTGAATCACCGGGTTGTGCACAAATTCTTTGTGAAAAATTTTCAAGGGGTGTAATGATTTTTGGATTGCCATATCCACCACGCGTCTTTATTCGATAACAATAAACCAGGTTATCAACAAGTGGCACACCATTATGTTGTCCTTCATCGATGTAAATAAATCCATTAGCAGTTACATCGACAGTTGCAATTAAATCGAAATCTTCCGGATCTTCTCCTTCATCACCGCGATAAACTTCATGGTTTGGAAATTGGGGTATTTGATTAGACCACGGAACAAACGCACTCCAATTCAATTCAATTTTTTTAACCTGCGATTTTGGCTCAAGTCGTACCGATGAAGCTGCAGCTGAAGTTCCCAGTAAACCATTGGTGGACGAATAGCCAGTAATACTATAATTATATACGTTCTCTTCTGTGTTCAATCCTCTATCTATGAAAGTAGTATCGTTAACAAAAACACCAAGTGAAGTTACATTGGTTGAATCATTGCCCCTTGCAAAACCAGTAGCACGATAAACTTCGTAGTGGTAAGGTGGAGGAAACTGTCCAAGATTTGCATCAAATGGTTTTTGCCATCGTATCAAAATCTCCCCAGCAGATGTATTTGTCTTCTCAACTGATACATTGGTAATTACAGGTACATCTGCAAGTATTGGTCCTACACAAGTATCTTTTGATACATAACTTTCTCCACCTCGAGGCAAAGGAAAGACTGCTACAAGTCGATAACAATATTGTGCACCTGGAGCCAAACCTTTCCCTCCATTTGTATCCGTATAGGTAGTTACAGGAGTATTCCCTGTTTTGATTGGAACCGTTGCAATAAGTTCATAGCCTAAAAATTCGGGCATGCCGGTTTGGCAATTATCCGGTTCAAAAGGAAACTCGCCAACTCTTCTCCATACCTGCATGGTTTCAGCGGATTGACAGAAATAAGGTGACCATTCTAATTTCGTTTCACGGTTAGATAAATCCAGAGTAGCATCTTCCCATTCAGGAGCAGGTCCTACTACTTTTATAAACCAGGTTTTAAAGGTTGCCAGGCTCGGACCACCATTTGGTGGATCATCTGAAATTTTAAATACTACCTGGTATGGTTGATCTTTAACATGGCTACAAGTGGTATTCCATTCAAATTCTAGCTCGGCTTTAGGATTGAGCGATTGAAAAACAGGTGGATTTGGAGTATATGTGGCGGGTGATTGAGCTGCAGGAAATTTAAATATTTCTGAAAAGGCTTCGATCTTCACCTTATCGTTATCAGGGTCTAAACCCAGGATGGTCTCTTTCAAGTTAGATCCGGCAACAACGCATGTATCGTTGGGTATTTCTAAATCGGGCCGATCATTATCGCAATCTTCCACCACAATTTGCATATCCCGCCTAACGAAACCAATCTTTACCCACTGGCCTTCAATTAATCGCCACTCTCTGATTTCAAAAGCAATATTATACTCCCCAACATTTCCCGGAGCATCCCAGGTAATCGTTCCTGAAATCGCATCAATTTTAAAAGTCGGAGGTCCACTATTTAACTCATTTCCGGTTGCAAAATCTGTGTAGAGCTTAGGATTGTTTGTATTGGGCTGTAAGTAATTCAGAACTTCTTCGGTTACATCCTGAAAAGGCACAACCATCGCATAGGAAAGACTGTCACCATCAGGGTCGTAGGCACCAGGATTATGGAACCAGGCAACACCGGAACATGCTCTGTCAATTGGAGGTACTAGTAGATTAGGTGTATTAGAACAACCGAGGAATGGATCAATAACGACCTGTGTTTCCAGATAAAATGGGGTATCAACAGAACGATCCATATTAAGAACTCCCTCATTTCGATTGGGTTCGCGGTAACTAATTATGTAGGCGCCAGGACCGGCATAGGTATAGGTGACTGTATAAGTAGCACGAGCAATGCCACGGGCAGCATCTATCTCTGTATAAGTAGAAGAAAAGTTCGAGCCCGAAGGTGTTTTACCAGGCCCAATCTCAGGCACTAAAATACGGAGCGTACCATCTCCAAAATCAAGCAGATCCCCATCTTCAAACTTGGTGCCTCCAAAAAGAACAGAGGTTCCATTTGTATTGGTATACACCGTAATGGTTATTCTGAATGTTCTGCTATTGCAATTATCACGTACGGCAACAATATCCCCTGCACGAAGGTGAGTAGCATATGCTCCTAAATCCATCAGCACAAACAATAGCAATGCAACTCCGCTTTTTATGAAAAAACTATTTCTAAGGATATTTGCCATACACCTGATTAAACCTACAAACACTGAACAGATTAAAAACAGAATAAGTTACAATATAAGATCTTCATCTTGATCCGGAAAATCCTTTTACAGTAACGGAATGTTAGACCCTTTATTCTGCAAAAGAGTTGGTTTATACCGTGATTATGAAAGATTACTTTGTATTACGCCTTACTGAGCTTATAAATTTTCCCTGGAAGAGTGGAAATAATATTTTTAAATTCCAGACCCAATAAAATAGAGGCCAACTGACTAACCGATAACCCGCTTCGCCAGCTTAGCTCATCAATCATTAACTGGTTGTTGTTCTCTAAAAGAATTTTCACTACGATTTGTTCAATGGGCTCAAACTCATCTAACACAAATGCTTCTTTCTTTTTAGGTTTTGCACCTACATCCCAGTTCATAATGTACTCCAAATCCTTCACTGAAGTGAGAAGATGTGCCTTGTTTGCTTTGATCAAATTATTGCAGCCATGCGAATAACTCTGGCCAATATTTCCTGGAAAAGCGAATACATCTTTATTGTAGCTGTTGGCAATTTCAGCAGTAATGAGCGCGCCACCTTTTTCAGCAGCTTCTACTACAACCAGTGCATCGGCAAGGCCTGCAATAATTCTGTTGCGTGCTGGAAAGTTATGCGCATCGGGTTTTGTACCGAAACGATTTTCAGTCACCAGTCCACCATGTGAAAGCATTTTCCTCGAGGTTTCTGTATGCGCTGCCGGATAGATTACATCTATTCCACTTCCCATAATACCCAATGTTGGTAACTGATTTTTCAGCGCTTGCTTGTGAGCTTGAATGTCAATACCATAAGCAAGCCCGCTTATGATCAATGCATTGTGCGGAACCAATGCTTCAACTAATTCTTCGACACAATTTTTTCCGTAGTCAGTGGACTTGCGCGTGCCCACGATGGCCACTGTTTTAGGATTTTCAAAATCGATATTTCCTTTTACATATAATAGGGAAGGAGCATCGCCAATCTGCTTTAGGCGTGAAGGATAATTTTTATCAGTATAGAATAAAAGTGACACATCTTCTTTCTCTGCACACTTCAGTTCCTTCTCTGCTTGTTCAAATGGTTTTCCTTTTATGATGGATTCAGCTGTTACCAAACCGATGCCTGGTATTTTTAGGAGTTTACCTTTTGGTGTTTGAAAAACTTTTTCTGCTGATCCGCAATAACTAATCAACTGACGAATGGTATAATCACCAATTCCGGGAATAAAATGTAACGCTAACAGTGAAATCCGATCCATCGCGAATCAAGGTGTTTGGGTGTTTTTGTATTTGTGTGTTTAAGTTGAAGAATATAGAATTTAGGAGTTAGAATGACACACAACTCGAAACTTTAAACTCGTAACCTCAAACTTGAAACGTTGCACTACTATGCAATTAACCATTAACGATTAACTTCTAACTTAATTTACAACCGATCTCTCAACTCTACCATAAACGTTCTGACACGTTTTAACGAGTCCATCATTTCCATTTTATCTTTCACTGCTTGTGAATCATTACGCAACATCTCTTTTGCTCCTTGTAATGTAAAGCCTTTTTCTTTTACCAGGTGGTAAATGGTGCGCACATTGTCAATGTCTTCTTTGGTAAACTGACGATTGCCCTTTCTGTTCTTCTTCGGTTTAATAATTTCAAACTCAGATTCCCAAAAACGAATAAGGGATGGAGCAACACTGAACATTTCTGAAACCTCTCCGATGGAGAAGTAGAGTTTTTCGATTTCTTTTTCTTTATACGCCATGTTACGGAACAAGATAAGTAATTAAACCATTCTCGGCAATGCGAATTTTTGTTTCAGGAAAATCTTTTTTAGTGAGTTCCTGAATTTTTTTGATGACCTGATTTTGAGGATCAATCTTTACGCCAGAACCATAGGTTTGATAAGTAGGTGTAATTTTTGCCTGAATAAATTTGCCGTTATTCGTTGTGTACACTTTTATAATAGGAGCTAGTCCGTTAATACCTGCTACGCTAATACCCCGATAGGTGCAAAAATTCCCCATACTGTATGCAATGAATCGATCTTTATATACTTCAACGGCTCGCGTTACGTGCGGACCGTGTCCAAATACAATATCAGCACCGGCATCAATTAAAGTATGTGAAAATTTATAAACATCGCCCCGATTTTCTCCGTGAAAGAGTTCGTTTGTGCGGGGTACGTTTTGATATTGAGCACCTTCTGCTCCACCATGGAAAGAAACGATGACGATATCAACAATTGAATCCAGATGTAGGACAAGTTTTCGTGCACCATCAAGATCATTCAGACTTACACATCCACTATTGGGTGCAAATGCGACAAGGCCATAGCGAATGCTATCCTTTTCAAGGATAGTAAATTTATGGGTGACTTGTCCGGCATGTTTTATACCTGCTCCTTCCAATGTTTTAATGGAACTTCTTCTACCTGTTTCACCAAAATCGCCAGCGTGATTATTGGCCAGACTGATTAAATCAAAACCAGCATTGACCAGATTTTGAACATAGGACACGGGTGACCGAAATACATAACACACTTTTGGATCGCGACAGGTTTTAGGTGTTCCTCCATCATTCAATAATGTACCTTCCAGATTCCCGAAAGTAATGTCTGCATCTTTCAGCACCGGCTCTACTTCTTTCAGCAGAAAGGCTCCATCGTTAGGAGGTAACATATTATTAGGGTAATTACTTCCCATCATAATGTCACCTACGCCAATAATGGTGAGCGTATCTTTTTTTACCTTAATAGCGAGCGTGTCATTTTTAACGTTTACAGCGACTGTATCTGTTTTTATCTGGCTGAGAGATACGTTGAAAACGAAAAGAAGGGAAGGAACAAGAATTAAACGTTTGATGTGCATGCAGTCTATTACTTAAGGGGCGCAAAGAAAAGGAGAATTTTGAAAGACTCAAACTTCTTAACTATAAATCAAAATCGTTGATGAAACGTCCCAGTCTGTAGTGCATATTCAATCTTGCGATGACTATACCAGCGAGTAATTAGAGTAGTGAATAAGTCTTCTACGCTGCCAGTACCGTATGTTGCCGCACAATACCTGCAGCATCCGTAGCCATTACGACCGCTCCTGCATTCAGTTCAGAAGGATAAAGCCAGAAGAAGAATTCTCCCTTTGGAAGTATACGCGTTTCTGTTTCGCCTGATTTGGTATTCACAACAATGTTGACCTGTGTCAGATCAAAGTCTTTTTTGTAGACAGCAAAGGTAGTTTTATCATCGTATTGGTTTATTTGCTTTACTTCGGGGCTACGCATGTAATCGGTAATGGCTGCAGTATACGCATTGGGAAGCTTCAGCTTGTGGGCTTTCTTTTTGTAATACGCTTTTTTATCAGGATTAAGTAAAATAGTCTTTGCCCATTGCGATGCCTGTCTGAAACGATCGCGACTTTCCTTTTGCTGATTACTCTGTGAGCGCGGCTTGGCCGGACGAGGGCATACAACGGTTTTACCTCGCACTTGCTTGAATACGATGGACTTGCCGAACATTCCGCTGGCACCTTTCATCAGTACATTGTTTGTGATAATGGCCATGATCTTTTGCTTTTTTTGAATGAAATTACGCATCACCCTTGCCTCTGGCAATTCCCTGGATTCTAATTGCAATCCTTTTAAGTCGGTTTAATCCGTTTTTATAAATTTCTCAACGCAGTAAGACCCTCCATTGAATTTTAGCTAATCCATGTCCTTTCCTGTATCAGAGGAAACATGAGGAATGAATAAGCAATGAGCAATGAAATATGCAATACAGGTTGAAGACCATCAGGCGAGTAGTAAAGGAGTAGCATAGCAGTAGCAGAAGAGTAAGGGAGAGAAGTGGGCAATACGTGGAGAAAGAGTGGAGAACGACTACATCAGTAAGATCGATATGAGGCTAAGCAGAAGAAAGCGATGGCAGTTTGCTTTCTTTCTTGAAGATAAGCATTTTTTGCTTACAAGTAATAAGATTGCGTTGTCAATATTGTCGTGTCCAAGTTGATCGTTTGCTGAAAAAGCGTTTGTAGGTATCTTGTCCTGGTGTTTCTTCCTTTTCAAGACTCGTAATTTCCTGAGCTAAAAAGCCACAATTGCATAAACCCATATGGCCTCACTGATATTGATTGGTAGTTTCAATTTTCTTTGCAGCGTTACGAAGTGCCTGGATGATTTCATTGAAACATACCTAAAGTCTGAATTGTTCTCTGAATGAATTAGAATACTAAAATCGTAGTGTAAAAATTGTTTTTACATCAGGCTCTGACTCAACATTAATTGAACCATTGTGCATTTGCATGATTTGTCGGGAGAGACTGAGCCCAATACCAGAACCAGTGCGTTTTGTAGTGTAGAATGGAACAAAAATATTATCGATGGCTTCTTTGATAATACCGGAACCATTATCAATCACTTCAATCTTTACCACGTTCTCATCGTACCTGCCGATGAGTCTAAGAATTGGTTTTTCCGTTTCTGACAAAGCCTCAATGGCATTCTTTAATAAATTAATAAGTACTTGTTCAATCATTTCGGCATCGGCCTGAATGGTGAGGTATTCTGAGCTGCACTCGTATTGAAAATCGATATGCGTTTTCTTTAATTCAGTTTTTAATAGCTGAGCTACTTTTTCGATCAGATCTTTTAGTCGAACACTGGTGATTATTGGTTTGGGAAGCGAAGTATATTCCCGATAGGCATCAATGAATTTGATCAAGCCCTTACTTCTGTTTTCAATGGTACTTAGTCCTTCGCGTAAATCATCTGCACCTTCTTGCTGAAGCTCGAAATGGTTTTCTTTTTTCTCCATTTCTTTATCCAGAATCTCACGCAGGGTAGAGGTAAGTGAAGAAATGGGTGTAATGGAATTCATGATCTCATGACGCAACACGCGTGTAAGATTTTGCCAGGCCTCTAGTTCTTGTTGTTGCAGTTCGGGTTGAATGTTTTGAAGGGTCACCAGCTTTACATCAATTCCTCGAATACGTAACTCAGTTGCTTGCACGGTTAAATACAACTCATTGTTGCCCTTGTATAATTCGCCTTTTCCAGGCCCCACGCTATTAATTGAGTGATATAGTTTCGGATTAATGGCTATTAGCTCACGAATGTTTTTAATGCCAATAACCCCCATAAATTTTCGGGCATTTGCATTTACAAGTTGAACATTGCCATCGATATCGAATGATAAAATACCTGTGCGTACTTGTTGAACAACTGAATTAAGATATTGCCAATGTTCTTCTTTTTCAGATCGCGCTTTTCGGAATGCTTCTAATACTTCGTTAAAGGCTGTGTTTAAATTTCTGAAACTTGTTCCTAGTTTGTTGTCGTTAGCAAATCCTGAAATGAAATCGGAATACTTTATCGATTCTAAAAATCGAGTAAGCTTTTGATTGGTCTGACTAACAAATCGAAAAAGTTCGGCCAGTTGAAATATAATGATAAGACCTGTGAGAGCCGCAGCGAAAATCATGTTTGATCGGGTGATCATGTACATGAGAGCGGACAAGGTTAATCCGAGTAAAACTACTCTTAGTATTGCACGTGCACGAAAATCATTAAATCCAAGATTCAAGATGGGAAGGGATTAGATGCAAAAGTAGAATATAGAACTTAGAATATAGAATTTAGTATCTATTCTTGGAATCTTGAACTTTAAACTCCAAACCATCCTAAAGCCCATACTTTTCCAACCTTCTATACAAAGAAGATCGGGTGAGACCCAGTTCGGATGCAGCTTGTGTTATGTTACCGTTGTATTTCTTCAATACTTTTCGAATTAAGAGTTTTTCAACTTCTTCAAGATTGTATTGTTCAAGATTAAGATGTCCTTCTTCTTTTACAGGCGACACATTAAAATTGAAATCTTCTGGTTGAAGTACATTTCCTGAACTTAAGATCACAGCGCGTTCAATAGCATGTTGTAATTCGCGAATGTTTCCCGGCCACGTGTGCTTGTGCATTCTGGACAAAGCACCTTCGCTAATTTTATTTACACTCTTCTCATATTTACCAGCATAGTGCTTCAAGAAGTGATTTGATAGGAGGGGTATATCTTCAAAGCGTTCACGCAGAGGAGGTATTTCAATCTCTATTGTATTGATACGATAAAGTAAGTCCTGGCGGAAACGATTTTCTTTCACCATTTCATAGAGTGGAAGATTAGTAGCGCATATTAAACGGATGTCAAGGTTAATATCTTTATTCGCGCCTACGCGACTCACTCTTCTGTTTTGAATCACTGTAAGTAGCTTGGCTTGTAAAGGCATGGAGAGATTTCCAATTTCATCCAGAAAGATGGTACCATTGTTGGCCAACTCAAACCGTCCAGCTCGATCTTCTTTTGCATCTGTAAACGATCCTTTCTTATGACCAAAAAGTTCGCTTTCAAATAATGTTTCGGTTATCGATCCGAGATCAACACTCACAAAATTTTCGTTTTGACGAACTGAATTTTTGTGAATGGCACGTGCAATTAATTCTTTACCCGTTCCGTTTTCTCCTAAGATCAATACATTAGCATCTGTCTTTGCTACGCGATCAATGGTTTGAAAGATCTTTTGCATCGAAGGACTTTGACCGATGATTTCGCTATAACGATCATTCAGTGCCTGATTGATTTCGTGATTTTTATTTTTCAATACCTCAATTACATCACGCGATTCGCGCAAGCGCATGGCAGAATAAAGCGTGGCCAATAATTTTTCGTTCTCCCATGGTTTCAACACAAAATCTGTTGCACCGGCTTTGATTGCTTTTACAGCCATTTGAATATCACCATAAGCGGTAATGAGAACAACAACGGAAGAAGGATCGATTTGTAAAATGCGCTCAAGCCAATAATATCCCTCACTTCCACTGCTTACGTCTTTTGTAAAATTCATGTCCAGCAGAATGACATCGTAATCTTCCTGATTCATTAGTGCTGGTATTGCTTCAGGGTTTTTCTCAATATCAACTTGCGCGAAATGACGTTTGAGGTGCATCTTCGCAGCTTTTAACAGATCTTCATTATCGTCAACGATGAGGATTTTGCCTTGCTTGGATTCGGACATGTGAGAGTTTATAGTTTAAGTTTCGGGTTTAAAGTTTCGGGTTTTGGTGTAGCTAAGGTTCAGATTGATCGCTCAACTTCAAACTCTAGACTCGAAACTGTTCATCAGCGGGCAAAGGGTGTACCGAAAGCGAGACAGTGCCTTTCTGCTTCAAAAATAGGATTTCGCATCAAACTTCAATTAAATTTTACGTTCGCATACGGACACACACGTTCACATGTGAACGAACACAAGATTGAATTAATGGCTATTGAAGCTTAAAACAAGCTTTAAGACGCTTGGCATACTTGTTGGCTTTGCGGACACGTCTGCTGTATGACAAAAGAATTGTACTTCAGTGTAACGTATTTAAAATTAACAGGTAATAGCTAACGGATAATGGATAAGAAGATCGCAAAGAAGTATTGGACGCTGAAGCGAATTGCAACGTATGGTGGTGGAGCTCTTTTGATAGGGTTTATTGGCTACCAGATAATTTTCGCAGACAGACGGCAAACGTTAAAAATTGAAAAGGATAAGATTACCATTTCCGAAGTAAAGCGTGGCGTTTTTCAGGAGTTCATTCCCCAAACCGGAACGGTAGAGCCAAGCCGTACCGTTTATTTGGATGCTGTTGAAGGAGGAACGATCAAACGCGTAGTGGCGGAGAGTGGTGCCATGTTAAAGGCAGGCGATATTATTTTGGAATTAAGCAACCTTAACCGCGAGATTAGTGTCTTAGACCAGGAATCGAATCTTACACAAAGTATAAACAGGGGTAGAGAGACGAGACTACAGATAACCGGGAATGCTTTGCGTCAACAGGAGAGTTTAGTTACTATTGACAATGCATTGGCCATTCTGAAGCCTCAGTATCAACGGCAGAAACAATTGTTTGAAAAGAAATTGATTTCAAAACAGGAATTTGAAAAGACAGAAGCAGATTACATAATGAATATCAAGCGTAAGGAAATTACGTATGCCGCTTATAAGCTTGATTCAGTTGATCGGTTTCGTCAGATGGAACAACTAGATCGATCTGAGAAGAAGCTTCTTCAGAGTTTAGATGGTGTAGGTAGAATTTTAGATAACCTCATTATTCGAGCTCCATTGGATGGGCAACTTTCAAGACCGCAATTGGATGCTGGTCAGAATGTGAACCAGGGACAACGCTTAGGGCAGATTGATATATTGGGAAGTTATAAAGTTCGTGTTCCTATTGATGAATTGTATTTACCTCGTATTACAACGGGATTGCACGCAACCACAACACTTAATAATAAAGATTACGAATTGCAGATTACCTACATTTATCCCACCATTCAAAACGGAAGGTTTGAAGTCGATATGAATTTTCTCGGCGAAAACCCGGAAGGTATCCGCAGAGGACAGTCTTTACGTTTACGGATTGAGTTGGGTCAATCATCAGAAGAATTGCTTCTACCCGTTGGTGGATTTTATAAAGACACTGGAGGCAACTGGGTATTTGTTTTGGATGGCGACAATAAAGCCGTGAAAAGAGAGTTAAAATTAGGTCGTAAGAATACAGAAAACTTTGAAGTGTTAGAAGGTTTAAAACCAGGCGATAAGGTAATTACCTCATCGTATGAGAACTTTGGAAACAATGAAGTATTGATTTTGAATTAATCAACCGTAACAAAAAGAACCAATACCCCGTCTAAAACTAAATTGTAAAAATAAACATCCTATAAACTGAAATCATAAATCCTTATCCCATGATTAAACTAAAGAATCTTGAAAAAGTCTATACGACTGAAGAAGTAGAAACAACAGCACTCAATAATATCAACCTTGACATTAAAGAGGGAGAGTTTGTGGCCATTATGGGTCCATCGGGTTGTGGAAAATCAACCTTGCTCAATATTTTGGGTTTGTTGGATAATCCATCCGGTGGAGAATATCACTTTGGTGAACATGAAGTAGCACAATATTCTGAGCGTCAGCGCGCGCAATTGCGTAAGGGCTCAATCGGGTTTGTGTTTCAAAGCTTTAATTTGATTGACGAACTTACAGTATTTGAAAACGTAGAACTTCCATTATTATACATGAAGGTTCCTTCAGCAGAGCGCAAGACCCGTGTTGAAGAAGTATTAGAGCGCATGAACATCATGCACCGTAGAAATCACTTTCCCCAGCAATTATCAGGTGGACAGCAACAACGTGTTGCGATTTCACGTGCTATAGTCGCCAAACCAAAAGTAATACTTGCCGATGAACCTACAGGTAACTTAGATTCTATGAACGGCGAAGAAGTAATGAAGCTTCTATCTCAATTGAATGAGGAAGGAACAACCATCATCATGGTAACTCACTCACCGTATGATGCAAACTATGCACACCGCATTATCAACCTCTTCGATGGTAAAGTGGTAACGGAGAATATCAAAGAACAATTTCATATCTAATTGAAATTGAAGTGAAATAAAAAGCTGTTTCGTTTCGGAACAGCTTTTTTTATGCTTAAAAAGTGAACACTAAGTTGTTCAGTACTGAACGATTCTTTCCGGGTTGCTTTCGTTTCCATGCACACAGGATGCTTTTTTCAATTGGTATATTTATTGGCGTCTATGCAACTTTTGCGTGTTTGCCAGGTCTTCTAAACATCCCTAAATTCAAGTTACATGATAAAAAATCACCTCCTCATCACCATACGTAGTATGATGAAGAACAAATTGTTCATCATCATTAATGTAATCGGAATGGCTGTTTCCATTGCCTGTTGCATCGTAGGTTATTTTGCCCATGAGTATGATACTAACTTTGATGCAGTACATAAAAACGGAGAACACATATATCGCGTAAGCGCAGTTCGTGAATTTGAGAATACATTAACTCGTTTTGGTTTTATTCCGTTTCCATTAGGTGATGTTGTCGATCGAACATTTCAGGATGTTGATGAATCAAGCCGATACTTCCATTCATGGTCAAACTTTAAACGTGAGAACGATCTCTTCCCCGCGAATATATCCTACGTAGATCCTGATTTCTTTACGCTTTTTTCCTTTGATTTTATTGCGGGCAATCCGGCTGATATAAAAGACAAAACAAGTGTCTTTATTAGCAAAGAAATGGCAGTTCGATTATTTGGAAAGCCTGAGGATGCATTCGGAAAAACAATTACCCAAGTGTATGGAAGTGAAATGAAGGAATTAAAGGTAGCTGCAGTTTTTAACGAGCAGCCTATGAACTCAAGCTTTTACAGACAAGAGGGTTCAGCCTTTCTGAATTTCGAGAATTATAAAGATGAGCATAAAGACATCCGGGAAGATGATTGGATGAGAGAGTGTACGTTGTTTGTTCAGATCAAGGATGCTAATCGAGTAAGCAATGTTAAGCAAGCACTACAGCAGTATGTTTCCAATAACAATAAAGTAAGAGAAGACTTTCAAATTAAAGAATTTGTATTGAATCCGTTAACTACTATGGCACATCAGGATCGGGCAGAAAGTACACGATCATCAACTTGGGATGCTCCTCCAATCTCCGCCATAATAGGCTCAATGGTTATGGGTGTATTGATTTTATTGATTGCATGTTTCAACTTAACGAACACTGCCATTGCTATTTCAAGCAGAAGATTAAAAGAAATTGGAATTCGGAAAGTGATGGGCAGTATGCGCGCTCAGTTAATTTTTCAATTCATTGGTGAAACGATGTTTATCTGTTTTCTGGCGCTTGTGTTAGGTTTAATTCTTGCAGATGTTTTAATAGGCGGATGGAATATTATGTGGGAGTACATGCAACTAACTCCTCATTATCTTGATAACCCTGTTTTTATATTTTTTATGGTGGGTGTATTAGTGTTCACGGCCATCTTAGCGGGAAGTTATCCGGCATTTTACATTAGTAAGTTTGAACCGGTCAGCATATTAAAGGGCAAGCTTAAGTTTGGCGGCACTAATTACTTTACTCGAATTCTCTTAGGATTACAATTTGCCATATCCCTGATTGCAATTGTCAGTGCCATTGGATTTATTCAGAATGCGCGTTTTCAACGAGAATATGATCTTGGATTTGACATTCGGGGATCGGTAATAGCATGGCTCGAAAATGACAGTGAGTTTGATACCTATCGCAATTCATTACAATCCAATCCTCAAATACTATCAATTGCCGGGGCAAGCAGTGGAGTTTTTTCGAACCGGACACATGAGCCTGTGAAGTTTGAATCAAAGCAATCAGAAGTGGATATTATTGCTGTAGGTGATAATTACCTTCACACCATGGACCTTAAACTGCTTGAGGGTAGAGATTTTATAAAAAACTCTAAGACCGATCAGAAAGAGTCCGTGATCATAACCGAACAGATGGCGAAACTTTTTGGTTGGGATAAACCCATTGGAAAGGAATTAATCTGGAAGGATACCATAAACCTCTATGTGGTTGGTATGGTGAAAGATGTTTATACCATGGGACTTTGGCGTGAAATGGAGCCGATGATGATTCGCTATGTATTGCCCGATAAATACAGTCAGATTGTGATTAGTACCAAAGCTGAAAATGTTTCTTCTGTTAATAAATTTATGAACGAAGAGTGGAATAAAATATTTCCGAACAGGTTGTATAATGGCCGTATGTTAGGGGCCGATCTTCAGCAAGTGAATGAAGTGAATACGAACATTGCATACATGTATACCTTCTTAGGTGTCATCGCTATGGTACTTTCAGTTACAGGTCTGTTCACTCTTGTATCCTTGAATATTATTAAGCGTATGAAAGAAATTGGAATGCGCAAAATTTTAGGAGCTTCAGTGTCGAATATTACCAGGATCATCAATACAGAATTTGTCATCATCCTTTTGGTTGCTTCTATGCTGGGATCTTGGGCCAGTTATACCATGACGCATTTAATAATGGGAAGCATCTGGAAATATTATCAGGGTGTGAATACCCTGACATTTGTAATTTCTATCGGATTACTGTTAATCGTTTCATTCATCACGATCGGATACAAAGTGATTACAGTGGCTAAGATGAATCCGGTTAATACTCTAAAAGACGAATAGAGATAAAGTATTATGTATATTCATTGTTGTTTTAACTGTTCTCATGTTGCTACTTAACAAAGGTGCAACCATAACCATATTTAAGCATCCTTTATTTGAATCAATCACTACCCTATGCTAAAAAACCAACTCCTCATTACCCTTCGAAATATGATGAAGAACAAGTTGTATCTCTTCATCAATATCTTCGGCATGGGAACCTCCATTGCCTGCTGCATAGTTGGCTTTTTTAATTATGACTTTAATGTCAGGTTCGACCAGATTCATAAAAAAGCTTCTTCTATCTACCGTGTTGGTTCTGTTCGTAAATTTCAAAATGAATTAACAGAATATGGATTTGCACCAATTGCTTTGGGAAATGTCATAAAGCAAAATATTCCCGATGTAGATGAAGTGGTTCGGTACGCTCCGGAAGGTGGTAATTTCAGAGTTAAGGATGAGCTGTTCAGTAGTGACCTTACTTATGTTGATCCACCCTTCTTTAAATTGTTTACCTATGAATTTATTGAAGGTAACGGTGATTTAAAGAGTACAAGTGAAATTTGCATTAGTGATGAATTGGCTATTAAATATTTTGGTAAGGAAAAAGCACTTGGCAAGCCACTTACGCAAATGCTCGACAGTGGTAAAAGAAAAGAGTATGTGGTGGCTGGGGTTTTTAAAAAGCAGCCAAGCAATTCAAGTTTTTACGGACAAGCATTTTCTCATTATGATAATGCATTCGAATTTGCGGATAAAGAGTATACTGAAAACAGCTGGCGTTTCCGCAATACTTTGTTTGTACAGATCAAAGACCCCGCTCGTGTGGTATTTATTCAAAATCAACTAAGGCCGTATACCGACAACAACAACAAAATTCGGGAAGATTTTATTATTGACTATTTTTTAGTTGAGCCTTTTGAAGGAATGGCTGTGCGCGATAGTTACAGCGATAAGAATGGAACATGGACGCGTGATGGCTCACCCTTAGCTGCGGTTATTGGGATTGACCTAATGGGAATCTTTGTTTTGTTAATTGCCATCTTCAATCTTACGAATACAGCCATTGCCATTTCTTCACGCAGATTGAAAGAGATTGGTATTCGGAAGGTAATGGGTAGTTCGCGAAAAGATCTGGTATTTCAATTTATTGGAGAGACTACACTGATATGTTTTCTGGCATTGATCGTAGGAGTGATCATTGGTGAATTGTTTTTGCTTCCTGCATTCAATAAACTTTGGCCGGATTTCAATATGGTGACAGACTATTTTGGAAGTCCCAACTTCATGATCTTTATGATCCTGACATTATTACTTACCAGCTTAATGGCGGGAAGCTATCCTGCATTTTACATCAGCAAGTTTCAACCGGCCAGTATTTTAAAAGGAACTTTAAAATTTGGAGGGACTAATTCATTTACACGTATACTGTTATGCCTTCAGTTTGCTATTTCTCTTGCTGGCATTGTTTGCAGCTTTGCTTTTACTGACAATGCAACCTTTCAGCGCAATTTTGATATGGGCTTTGATCGGAGAGGAGTTGTATTCACCAACGTGAACGGCCGGTCAGAATATGAAACATACCGAAATGCTTTAGCAGAAAATCCCGATATAATTTCCATCACCGGCACACAGGCCCATTTATATTCTTCTGGGTTTAACGATCCAATTAAGCATGAGGACAAAGAAATAGAAGTGGATATCTTAGATGTTAGTGCTGATTATATATCCACCATTGGCATTACCTTAAAGGAAGGTAGAAACTTTGAGCCCGAATCAGAAACAGATCGGAAGGAGTCTGTTATTATCACGGAAGGGCTGGCAAGCAAACTCGGTCTCGTTAAACCTATAGGTAAGGAAATTATTTGGTTGGATACGGTTCGGTATTATGTAGTGGGAGTTGTAAAAGACATTTACAATAATGGAATGTGGGAGAAACTGGAACCTGTGATGTTCCGGTATGCCCCTAAGGACAACGTGAATCATATTTTGGTTAAGGCTTCTGCCGGGGATTTGATTTCTGCTAATCAGTTCATGGAAAAAAAGTGGAAAGAAATTTTCCCCGACAAGATGTACGATGGTAACTATATGGATGAAGAAATGGTTGAAGCCGATACGGTAAATTCCAATCTCGTAAAAATGTTCGTCTTCCTGGGGATTGTTGCACTGATGCTTTCTATAACGGGTTTGTTTACGTTGGTTTCGTTGAATATTATCAAGAAGATGAAGGAGATTGGAGTTCGGAAAGTACTAGGCGCATCTACCTGGAACATCACAAAAATTGTCAACAAAGAATTTGTAATTATTTTACTCATCGCGAGTGTGGGCGGTGGACTATTGGGTTGGTGGATGTCGGCTATGCTCATGGAGAGTATATGGGACTATTATCAAAAGGTGACGATTTCATCTATGATTATTTCAGCATTGATTCTGTTTACAGCTTCGATATTGTCAATCGGTTATAAGCTTTATAAAACAACGAAGCTAAACCCAGCCAATGTACTTCGAGATGAATAGCGTTATCAGTTAAGTTCCGAATTCCGGAAGTTTGACATAGGAGTGGATGGAAATAGATCACCATGTTGAAATTAAGTCTTAACTCTACATTCCAAGCCCCTAAAACGAGAATGAGGCTGCTCTTTCGAGGCAGCTTCTTTTTAAAATTCTAAAGCTTAGGGATGCTTTACTATTATTTTTTTTGTCAAAGAATTTCCGATTTTAATAAAATAGAGCCCATCGGATAAGTTTTTAGTGGGAATTGTTTTTGTGCGTTCACCCTCTTGAAAGGTGACGCTCTCCATTTTCTTTCCCTGTTGATTGAACAGGCTTAATTGTGCATCAGACTTTAGACTTGTAGTTAATTGAACAACAACTTCTTCATTTGCTGGGTTTGGATAGACAGAAATTTCAGACTGAGATTGTTCGGATAATGATGTTTGAGCAGTTGGGCAAGGTGGTACTGCAGATGGAAGAACTGTCCCTCCGCTTACACGTGAAACGAGTGGATTAGATGAAACTATATATGAAGCTGTCGCAGTACATCCATTACTGTTTGTGACTGTAACACGATAAGTTCCTGGCGAGTAAACAAGAATGGACGAAGCCTGGGCCCCTGTTGACCAAAGATAAGAAGTTCCATACGATGACGTTAGAGTTATTCCCGAACATAAGTCAGTTCCTTCTTGGTAAATGTATGCTGATGCTGGTTTCCTTACTACACTTATAGAAGCAGTCCCAGAACACAAGGTGGCATTTGACACAGTTACACTGTATGTACCAGAAGAACTTACAGTGATGGATTGGGTTGTCATTCCATTTGACCATAAATAGGAATTTCCAGCAGGGTAGGCAGAAAGTTTTGTGCTGGTGCAAAATGAAGGACTGCCAATTAGAGTTGCATTTATTTTTGGATTAACAGTAACTATGTAATTGGCTGCTGTTCCACTACAGCCTGAGGTTGTTGGTATAATGGTATAAGTTACTGAACCAGAAGAACTGCCCGAATTAGTTAGCGTATTTGTAATTGCACCAGACCCACTTGAAGCGACTCCGGTAATTGAACCAGAAACATTACTTGTCCATGTAAATGCTGTTCCAGCAAGATTTGTTGTTGGCGTAAAATTTAATGATGACCCAGTACAGATTGTTGTCTGGAGTTGAGCTGTAGTATTTGTTATGGTCGGCTTAGGAGTTACCGTTATAGTAACATCAGTTGGTGTGCCTGCGCAGCCATTCGCAATAGGTGTAATTCTATAAATGACATTGCCCACTGAAATACCAGAATTAACTAGTATTTGACTAATCGAAGCTCCTGAACCAGTAGATGCACCAGTAACATTGGTTGCGGAATAAGTCCACGAAAAAGATGATGCTGGAGGTGTTGAACTCAAACTAATGGTAGAGGATTCTCCGCTGCAGATCGATTTGTCAGCACCGGCATTTGTAATGGGTAGTGGCTTAACTGAAACAACCGCACTGTTGGTGGATGGACAACCATTCGAATTAGTAACCATGTAGGTTACAGTATAATCACCAACCAATAATCCGGAGGAATTAAATATTGAACCACTTACACCTGTTCCGTTCCATATTCCACCTATTGGCGTGCCGGTAAGTGCAACCGAAGCTCCACTGCAAACGAATTTAGCATCCACAGTGATAGGTGGAATAACGGTAACAACTATTGGATTGGTGGTTATTGTACAGGATGAGGGAATGCTTAAATCACATGTGTAGGTTCCAGATGTTTTTGCGTTGTATGTGCTTGAGCGTGCAAGGGAAATAGCGATACCATCCTTTTTCCATTGATATCCTACATATTGACCACCCATCGTTTTTAAATCAACAGAACCTCCGTTGCAAAATGTGGTTGGACCAACGGCTGTTGCCACAGGAGATCCTCCGACTGTTATGGAGACAGGGTATGGTGAAGAACATCCCTGATAATCATTAGCGTATAGTGTTCCTGTATACGTCCCAGGAGTTAAAGGAACAGTGGTAATGGGGATTGTTGTGCTGCCAGTCAACGTAGTACTACCAGCGTTTCCTAGCCCCGCAGCGATAGCAGCTGCACTCCATTGCAGAGAAACGCTGTAACAATCAGGACTGCTGACCTCAAAAGCGGTGGTCCGTACACCTTGGCAAACGTATAGGTTGGAATTCATATTTAAAATTCCTTTTTGGTACACCGTTAATTTAAATGGGCGGCCACTTTGGCAAAGCGTTGAGCTATTATATGTTGCCAAAGTGAGCAGTAGTTGATTCTGGTGTTGAGGGAAAATTTGATATATTGAGAGTTGAACTATTTGCCGGAATGGAGTTCCATCCTGTGTCAGGTAGATCTTCCCAATCGATCATATATTGATTGGCAAGTCCATCGCTGTTGTACTGTATAGACGCGGTTGAAGAACCATAACAAGCTATAGGATCAGGACCAAGGGAGACAACAGGGACTTCACAGACAGAAAAAGCAACTGTTGTGTATTGAGAAACACAGCCCGTTATTGTGTTTCTTACATATAACTTTCCAAAGTAACTTCCAACTGCCTCGTTGAAACCAATACCATATATGGGGAGGGGACTTGCGGGTAACGACCTCCACGAAATATCATTGAGGGTTTCCCAGTCAATCATATATTCATTTGGGGAGCCGGTTACAGCATAAGTAACAGTTGGAATAGTAGCTGAGAATTTACAAATACGCGGATTCAATCCAGTAGTGACTGTAACGTTGCACTGCGAATATCCAGTGACAGAAAGCAACGGGTTAACTGACATGACACAAATGCAAGAGATGATAAATAACGTCTTCATAAAATATATTTAATAATTGCATAGTAATGTAATTATTTATGAAGAAAAACCAATAACGCCTGCCCTGAATCTTTAGAATCTCAGTTAGTAATCATCACTTTCTTTCTCACCACCTCACCAGAAGCTGCTTTGATTTGAATTATATAAACGCCAGCAGAAAATTCAGTAGTGTTAATTGATTTTTCTCGCTCTCCAATCTTAAACTCATTTGAATAAACTTCTCTACCAAAGTTATCAACCAATATAATTGGCGTTGATTTTTTAGCGGCATGTGGCAATCGAATATTGAGTACTCCTTGTGCCGGGTTCGGATATAGTTGTATCTGATTGGCAATTGTTGGTTCGGTTCCCGTAACAATAGTAGGAAGATGAAGACTGTTTGGATTGGAAAGTATATGTGCCTGATATACTTCTTTACTAACTTCATCCTGAACAAAAGCTACAATAGCAATATCATCTGAATCAGTTACTGTGGAAGACCACGTAATAGGTCCCACAATAACGCTGTCGTCATTGATCAGTGGTAAGGGAATTGGTGTTCCTGTGGCATCAGGTAAGAGTTTGCGCAATACAAATTCGTTATTACCCACTACTTTTTCTACAATGGCAAGATGAATAACGGGTTTAGTAAAAAGCGGACTCACAATATTGCGCAGTGCTTTTGCTGAAACCAATACTGTTAATTCATTTGGATTTGTTGATGGCTGTGTTTCAATTGTAATTGAAAATGGTGAGGTTTTTAGGGTACGCTGTGCTGCGAAATTAGTAAACCAGTTTGTGGTTAGATTACCTTTACTTTCACCATCCACATACACACGGGGAATAATTTGTGAGCCGTTTGTGATTCCATAAAAGGCTGCACGGGCATTAGGATCAATCTTGTTATCAGCCGATATAGCATCAGGTCCTGGGAATGATAAATGGTATTGTAACTTTACCAATTCAGTTGAGGGTAGGGCTTTGTAAGAAGTATTGTTTGCTGCATACAGGGGATCAGATTCATTTGTAAAGTTTTCAACAAGTATAATCCGGTTTCGTTCTGTTATGGAGAGATTGGCAAAGGCAAACCCTTCACGTTGATCATCTGCATTGCTACCAAAAGCCATACGTAATCTTACTTTAGATCGGTTTACTAAAGGAATGGATGCATCCATAGCATGCCTTCCTTCCAACCATTGGTTATTGGTTTCCCATAAATCACCTGACCAACCAACGAGGCTATTACCAATCTTACCAGAAATAAAGGAGGTCGTATTGAACCAGTTCTGACCCGTTGGTTGAGACCCCAAAGCTTGCCAGGTTAAACCATCATCTATCGAAAATTCTAATACTGCACCATCATACCTTTCTTGTGTGTTCGAAATAAAATCCATTGAAAGTACAGGTCTTTGTATTGCTGAAATATCTAAGCAAGGGCTATTCAGAACGGAGGCATCGTTGGCCTTATAGTTACCACTGGGATTTGTTACCCATGCGGATGATGCCGATTGAATAAGGGTCTTGTTCGGAACATTAAATTCCCATGTTGTACTGTCTTTAAAATCTTCAATTGTCCAGAAACCTTTTCCGCCATCAACCAAGGCCATTTCATAAGGATCATCAGAGGTGTAGGTAAAGTAATTCAAAATAGAAACAATGGTTGAATCAGAATCAAAGCAACCCTGCAAAGTATATGCAGTTAGTTTAACTTTATATTGACCAGCACCTGAGGTAAACAAATGTGTAGTATTTTGAAAGGCACCCGGACCGACAATTGGAGATGAATCTCCAAAATCCCATGTGTAATTATCCACAGCTATATCTCCAGCGGGAGAGAAAAATTCGGTCACATCATTTTCGCAAATCCTCTGATAAGTGAAAGTTGGCTTCGGATTGAGCCCTACTGTAATATTACTTTCCGATTTATTGATACATCCATCACTGTTGGTAACGGTTAATTTTATTGGTAAGAATTTAGACCCAGGACCATAGTTATGTGTGATCAAATTATTATTAGTAACAGTACTATCAATATCCGAAAGATCCCAATCATATTGCTGATATGGAACAGCTCCATCGAGAGGACCAGTAAGAGTGAAGTTTCTATTTTCACAAATTGGAGGTGTTGTAAAGTTTGCATTCGGGGCAGCTTTTATTTCAATATCAACTGGTGTGGCAACTCCTTCGCATCCTTTGTAGCTTTGTGTAACATAAAATGTTTTGATAGTTGGAGTTAAACCTGTAATGCCGGGGGCAGTAAATATGAAATTAACTGAATCCAAAACAGGTGGATTGCTCACAGGATCTAACTCATACCAGTAAGGATTATTTGCGGGTCCATTAGGAGTTGCTGTAATGGTAAAACTCGAACCAGGACCAGAAGTAATCTGACAATACGCTGTATCCAATGCATTTGGAGCAGCAGGCTTCTTCACCCAATTAAAATTTCTTATTGTAGTATTTGTGCATCCATTGAAGTCATCATAGTTAAGTGTGATGGTTAATGGAATCTCATTGTTTGGACTTCCCGTTAAGCTACTGTGGCCGGGATTAAACGTTGTGCCGGAAAGTGACGAGCTATACGGAGGAGCAATTGAAAAATTATTAATGCTGTAACCATTGATCGATTGTGACAATGGAATTGCGGAGGCATCCGCGCAAATATTTTCCAATTCATTAATTCCAACAATATTAGGTTGTACGCCTAACGGCACAATTCTAAAATAGTTATAAAGAACAGCTTCATCTGTATAGCCTGGGTAAGTGAGAGGATTGGCAATTTTATTTGCATCAGCAGCGAATACTACTACATAGTAAGATGCATTGGTAGGCGCAATACCATGGTTCGTTACTAGCTCTGCTATATCCAGTTTATAGGTATATGGTTGTGATACAGGATTGGGTCTGAAGAGAGGCTCAAGTTGAGGTTGGCTTGCCGAGTCGTAATAATTATAAACATAGTAGCCAAGAATGGGATTGTACTCAAACCGCAAAAACCTGAACCGCGTAACAACATATGAAGGATAGTAAGTTGTTAAGTAGTTATTCCCAATTATACTTAATGAAAGCGGGTCACTATCTCCTCCATTTGCGCAATAAAACGGATCCAAATTATTAATGAACGTATTCGAGACTCTGAAAACTATGCTCGTCTCATTTGTACAATTACCATTAAAGTAGGAATAGGTAATGGTGTGTTGGCCGTTACCGGCTAACTGAGGATTAAAGTAAAATTTGTTACTGTCGGATAAAGCAACAACGCCTGAGCCTGAAAAGGTAGCTCCTGCACTAATGAGTTGGCTGGGCGATGCATTTAATTCAAATAGCTGATCCTGATTTGTATACTCTGTTTGAACAAATGCTTCGCCAGCTACAGGCTCAAAACTAACAGCAAAGGATGGAAATGTTGTTATGTAAACGGAGTCTTTTGCCTGGTTGGCTGAATTGTCACTTAGCGTAAGTATATACCAGCCAGTTCCTGCAGGGTGATCAGGAGTGATGGTGGGACTAGAGCTATTGCTTGAAAACCCATCTGGTCCGGTCCATGAGAATTGATAGAAGCCTGTTCCTCCGCTTGTGGAACCTATCAGAATGGAATTCCCTCCATCACAAACAGATGCACTTGTGGCATTTACACTGGCTGTAAGGGATGCAACGGTAAGCGTAAAAGGAGTGTTTGTAAGGGATCTCGTTGTACACCCTGTCCTTGAAACATCAATGCGATAGGTGTAGTTACCAATGTGTGTTAAGTCAGGATCTGAACCTTCCGAAGTATTCAAGGTTCGCGTGCCATTATTACCTCCGTCTGTATGTACAGTTGCAGGAGTACCGAGCGAATATCCACCAGGGGCTGAAGTTAAAATTAAGGAATACGAATAATTATTATCCTGTGTACTTAAGATGCTGATATTTACACTCGTATTCTGAGCCGGATTCAACGTTGCTGGATTTACTGTTAGTCCCGTGTTTATTTGAGGATTGACTGTTAATGCACTTCCATTGCTGAACAGACCATTATCCAGGTTTTCAACGATTACATTTCCGGTTGATGCACCAGCCAGAACCGTTAATGTAATTGAAGTACTGCTATAAGCCGTTATTGTGACAGCGGGTATCAAGAATCCGTTGATCCTTACATTTGGTTTTGTATTTCCTGAGCCACCCGTTCCGGTGAATCCAGTACCTGTGATAATCAATTGATCACCAATGCATCGTGTTGTATTGCTTAAGCTCGTAATATCAGGTGCCTCTTCTGTTTCAAAATTCCAACCCGTGTCATTACTGATTCCAATAAACAGATTGCCTTCTGCATCTTCAAAAACGGAATTACCGATGTAAATAGCGTAGTCTGTGTCTTCGGTTAGAGAAGAAGTAAAATTAATCGTGACAACACTGCCAGCCACACTTACATCAGCAAGAAGTATTGTCTCAATAAATGTTGAAGCATCCAGGTCGCGAATACGGATGCGATTGTCATCATCTGAGTTATCACCAACAAAGGTTACATTTTCATCGAAGGTAAATTGCAAGGTATTGAGCCCTACAATTACTCCGGTTGCATTGTCTGCCGGGTTACGCGCAATAATTACCGGGGGAGCAATGTCAGCAAATGAATAGTCAGTACCTGTAATGGTAAGCGCTTGTACTGTACCAGCAGACACAACAACATTACTTTCATCAAATGATAATTCAATTTGTGGGGTAGAGGCGTCTACTGTAGGTTCAATGTCTGCCACTATAAAAAAATTGCTTGACGAGCCAGATAGATCTTCAGAAAGCCCTGTAAAAACAATAGTACTTGCGGTAACAGAGGAAGCTGTGGCTATACTCACATCACTTCCGAAAGAATTATTAGCAGAACTGAATAATCGGATATTGGTTAATTTACCGGCTGAAGTTGACGATGTATTTATAGTGATGGACGTAAAATCAGGAATACCATTGGATGTTAAGGAAAATCCTAATAATGCCTGATCAGTAGTATTGGCACCTAATGGATTAGCAGCAACTCCTGTTGTGAGTTGTGCAAGTGTAATGGTTAAGCTAGCAAAGGAATAGTTGGTACCTGTAACAGTACTACCGAGGACAGTATTGTTAGCAAGTATTACGTCAGCCGTTGCAAGAGACGCTTGTATTGGTGCGGTTGCCCCTGTAACCGTTGGTTCTACATCAACCACTAGGAAATAACATCTGGTTACCGGCCCTGAATCCCCTCCAAAGGGTGTAATTGGAATTGAAATTGATTCTTCTGTAATGACAATCTCATCTGGACTGCTACCAACCGTTACTATTCCAACAGGATTGGAGAGATCGGCAGCGTCAAACGAATTATCATTGTCTGAACGAACCAGTCTTACATTAGAAAATCGGCCAACCGGATCTTCTGTTAATGCAATTGTAAGACCTTTCAAGGAATTGGTTCCTCCACCAGCTTTATCAAACCGAATTCCAAGTATTGCCTGATTCGTTACTCCTGCTACAAGTGGGGAAGCAGCAACACCTCCTGTCAGTGCATTGATGGTTACATCCTGCGCAAAAACAAATGCACTTTGAAATACCAGCACTGCCAGCAATAATTGTTTCCTAACGCTATTCATACGTAAATTTCTGCTATTCATAATCCTTCGTTCTCTTTCATACCAATCAATTTCTTAATTCTCCGTTTTCATCTGTTTTAATTAACAGAATGGAAGACTGACCTCCCAGGGATTTTGATCCACAAATCAGAAAACCACCATCACTTGTTTCGCGAATGGAAGCGATGGTCTCATCCGTGGAGCCACCAATAATTTTATTCCATAATACATTTCCACCTGCATCTAAGCGGATAAGCCAGATGTCTTTTCCTCCATTACCCCTTTGAGGTGTTGTCGTTAGCGTTCCACCTAATAAGTAACCACCATCTTTGGTTGCGGTAATAGCATCACCGGTGTCGTCACTAACTGATATTGTTGAGTCTGATAGTGCAGTATTATTTTCGGAATTGATGCCATCAAAATAGCGGGCAGAGCCAGGCTTAAAATTGCCATTGTTATCTACTCGGATAAAAAACAGATTACTCCTTTCTCCATCCGTCTGCGAAGTTGTGCCAATGGCACAATAGCCAATGGCTGCAGGGCGAAGATCATTGACAACAAACGATCGGTCACTAACCTCACCATAATAGTTACTGTTTACAAAAGTAGAACTGTCTTTTACTACGGGTACAGTAATGTAACCTCGCGTTAGTACACCCTGCGTTATAGTAAGTGATGAAGCCCAGAGAATATTTCCTGAATTGTTATAGTACACACCATTTGCCAGTGTATAATTCCGGTCAATGTAATTGTATTGTTTCGTCCAGATGGTATCGAGTGTAGTTGGATTGAGGGCTGAGATAAATGAATTTTCAGTGGTACCCGGAATCCTAAAACTCCCCAGTGTAATCAGATTGCCCTGGCCATCTTTTGTTATGGATTTGGCATGGAAGTCAATATGTATATCCACCGTATCTGCAGGATCATCCCTCACTATAGCGTAGGATTTGTCCGTTGTAACGTCACCGGTAGTTGGATTTAGAATAACCATACGCGACCAATTGTTTATGAGATCTGCAATCTTTTCACTGTTGGGATTGGTTTGAATACTATCTCCTAAAACGATGTAACCATTCGCGGTTTCTGTTACACTGTTAGCGGTTCCACCATCAAGGACGGTTTCCCAGATTTTTTGTCCAAATCGATCCGTCTTAATGATCAACATCTTAGAATCATCCACCTCACCAGCCACCAGCACAGTGCCAACAATGATAAATCCATCAGAAGTGATTTCTGCAGCTGAGGCCACGTAGCTATTGCCACCTTCATAAAAATGCATGAAGGTGTTTCGATTTTCTATAGGAGCATCTTCCAGATTTTGACATTGTTGAAAGACTAAGCCTGTAATTGCTATCAAGAAAGGGGAGAACTTCTTCATTTGCGCGTACGCTTTTTAGGATTAAACACATTGTAAACATACCCAATGGTAAAGCTTACTGAATTGATAGAAAAAAGAGCATCTACATAACCATCGGTAGGGATTGATTTTGTGTAGAGATCATAAATATTCTCAGAATTCGTAATGGTAGCAAGCCCATACATATACCGGGCTTCTGCAACAGCAAAGCCATTCGGTACTTTGATCTTTATGCCGGCCGATGCCAATGCACTAATGTTAAACTGATTGCGTTGAAAAGTAATGTTTTCAGATTGTTCCTCATATGAACTCCGATCTGTCTTAGAACGTGAGAAAGTGCTCGTTGCTTTCGTTAAATAGTCAGCAGAAACACCTAACGCGATGTATGGATTAAGTTTACTCTTTTTCAAAAAGGCATATTGAATAGAGATGGGAATCGACAGCCATGTTTGTTTTTCCTTACCTGTCGTGGTGTATTCCAAAGTCTCGCCATTGCTAAGATCAGTTTTACTTACCTTGTTCTCATAATTAAATGATTTCAATTGAAGATTAAGTTCGGCACTGAGTACCAGATTTTTTGCAAGTGGATATTCACCGACTATACCGCCTTGAAATCCAATTCCGAAATCATACTTGCTCGTTCCGTCATTGGAGGGAAGGTAGCTTTTTACATTAGGTTGTGTTGCGTTCGCTCCGAGTTTTGCACCGATTCGATAAATTGGAACAGTACGAAAAGTTCTATATAGTGCAATGAATTCAGCCGGATCATCTTTCAGATTTATTTCAAAGTAATGATCTGTTTGCAAAAGTTTGAGCATGGCATCGTCTGCCTTTTCTGGTTCTTCCAAATAGATATAGGAAAGGGTGAGAAGTTTATACGCTTCTACTTTTTCTTGTCTGTTGAATTTGGGTAAAAAGCTTTCGAGGATAGAGGGTATCTCATGCAGTCTACCTTGTTCGTAAGTTGCACGGGCAAGGCGCAATGTTTGCGCGCCTGACGTGAGCTGTGCATAACTACAGATTGACAAAAAGAGAAATAGGAGAGTTGGTAAAAGTTTTTTCATTCTTCATTAGTTGTTGTTAGCTGGGAGGTCTGCACAAGTTTGCTCATACGGTAAGTCATCACCTACATAGGTTTCCCACTCATCTTTATTCATATTGCGTTTTACATCACCACATAAAATATTCGCCATGCTCGGTATTTTTGTTGGCCACGCATGAATGGTGTGCTCAACACCTTTTACGGTTTCAGTAGAACTGTGAACACTGGCAAGAAGTTGTTCGTCATCAGGAGTAAAGGCAACACTCCAAACCCAATCGCGGTGGTCGCTTAGTTTGATGGGCTGCTCCTTCAATCTACTCATATTCCAAAGGCGAACTGTTTTATCTTTGCTGGCTGTGGCCATAAAAGTTCCCGCGTGATTGAACTGAATCTCTTCAATTGAAGATTCGTGACCTGGTAAAGTACGAATGACAAATCCAGTTTGATTGTCATAGATTTTTACAAGACCAGTATTGTCGCCCACAACAATTCTTCGACCTTCTGGTGCAATCGTAACGGAGGTAAGATGCTTGCCTAAATCCTTAATCTCGGTAACCGAAAAATTGGTCATAACATCCCAGATGTATAAACTTCCGTTTTCACCAGCGCCTGCAATTTTATTTCCGTCTATACTAACATCAATAGCATTTATTTTTATGGGTGCTTTAATCACTTCTTTGCTTGTCGTTAAATCAGAATACTTAATGCTTTTACCTGAATTATCGCGAGCATAGAATCCTTTGCTATCCGGTGTGAAGCTTACATTTTCAATAGCATAGGTATACCCTTTTATTTTTTTAGGTGCAGCCTTCAGATCATTAAGATTGTACAACTCAACATAGTTGTTGAGTTCATTGCTCGGAAATAATCCTGCGGCCGCGAGCCAATTACCATCAGGGCTAATAGCAATAGAATAGTATTGATAATCCGTACTGGTAATAATTATTTCTGATTTCCACTGGTTATTTTGTTCTGACCACCGGATGATTTTACCATCACTTCCGCCAGAGAAAATCTGGTTAGTTGATTGACGCGTAACCAATGTTCGTGCAGCTCCTTGGGCGTGGGCTTCCAAACTTTTCGTTAGCGGATCATCATTGTTTTTGAGGGCTGCATACAAGCCATTGTAAATATCATTGTCATATATGTATCCTTCATATTGTGTATTGAACTTATAAGCTTGCTGGGCAATAAGCGCTTCTTGTTCAGGATTAGTAAGCTCTTTTGATTTTACGGCCATGGATTTGGCGATAGCAAGATAACGTTGTCGTTGTGCATCAGCAGCACTTTTTATAGCGCTTGCTTCCTGCTTCTTTGCTTCTATCGCATTTCGATTTGCTTCTTCAGCGTTTCTATTTGCAATTTCTCCTTGCCTCTTTGCTTCAGCAGCATTTTTCTTAGCGAGAACTTCATTTTGTTGAGCCAATAATTTAGCAGCATCAGCTTGTAAGCGTTGTTGTTCTTCTGCTTCTTTCGCTTTTAAGGCAGCATCACGGTCGCGTTGAGCTTCATCACGAGCTGTTTTTGCAATTGCTTCAGATTTCTGAGCTGCTACTTGTAAACTAACAGCTCGTTCTGTGGCGATGTCAGCTTGTGATTTTTGATAAAGTGCAAAAACCAAAAATAGAATAGAGACAATAGCGGCTCCTCCCATCACTATTCCGAATGTTCGTGCGCGCTTGAGTTTATTTTTTTGCTCTATGGTTCTAGGCAAACAATCAGTATAGTTGAAGTGTAATTTGGTATTAGTCTATCTTGACTATAGAATTACACTAGTACACTTTGTGTGTACTGACTACATAAGATAACAAGCTGTACATGCTTTAATTCATAAATGAGTGATATTCATATTTGGATCAATTATCTCTATGGATTGGGTAATGCCATTATGTGTATGGTGTGATGTGTACTATAAAAGGAATCCATGTTCCGATAGATTTCGGGTTGATGATATCCCCTTGAGATACTCAGAAAGATTATCATGTAAACCCTGCAGGTGGATTTTATCCAACATGATAATAATATTGGGTTGTTTAGTCAAGGATAAGGATGTCAATTAATGAAGTTGTCAGTAACTTATTTAATTGACGGATATCAGATATCTTAGACATGGGGAGACAGGCAAGCTTATAATAAGGAGCCCATAAGTTTATGGAGTTAG
>JANMRZ010000185.1:0-34800 GCA_031388805.1 Chryseolinea sp. | reverse complement strand
GCTTAAAGGTAAGCAAGGTCGTTTCCGTCAAAACTTGTTGGGTAAACGTGTTGACTACTCAGGTCGTTCAGTTATTGTTGTAGGTCCTGAATTGAAACTCCATGAATGTGGTTTGCCAAAAGATATGGCGGCTGAATTATTCAAGCCATTTATTATTCGCAAGCTGATCGAGAGAGGTATTGTGAAGACGGTGAAGTCTGCGAAGAAAATTGTAGACAGAAAAGATCCGGTGATCTGGGATATTTTGGAAAACGTATTGAAAGGGCATCCTGTTCTTTTGAACCGTGCTCCAACGCTTCACAGATTAGGTATACAAGCTTTCCAACCAAAGTTGATCGAAGGAAAAGCGATCCAGTTACACCCTCTCGTATGTACAGCCTTCAACGCTGACATTGACGGTGACCAGATGGCCGTTCACGTTCCACTTGGACAAGAAGCAGTTTTGGAAGCTTCGTTGTTGATGCTTTCATCACACAACATCTTGAACCCTGCTAACGGTGCACCTATTACAGTACCTTCTCAAGACATGGTGTTGGGTCTTTACTACCTGACGAAAGGAAGAAAGAGCATACCAGAACGTAACATTAAAGGTGAAGGCAAGCGTTTCTTCTCAGCGGAAGAAGTGATCATTGCTTATAACGAAGGTAAATTATCGAAGCACGCCATTATTAAAGTACGTGCTAATGTGAAGGATAAGAAGACAGGCGAATTCTCTTACGGAGTAATTGAAACTGTTGCAGGTCGTGTGATCTTCAACCAATACGTTCCGGAAGAAGTTGGATTTGTTGATGAGTTGTTGACGAAGAAGAAACTTCAGACGATTATCGCTGATGTCTTCAAATTAGCGGGTCAGGCAAAGACAGCGAAGTTCCTTGATGATATTAAAGAATTAGGATTCCAGATGGCCTACAAAGGCGGTCTTTCAATGGGCTTGGACGATGTTAAGATTCCAGCTGAGAAAGAGAAATTAGTTGCCGGTGCACAAACAGAAGTTGCAAGTGTATGGAACAACTACATGATGGGTCTTATCACAGATAACGAGCGTTACAACCAGGTAATTGATATCTGGACCAGAACCAACACACTTCTTACCAACACGCTTATGAAGCAATTGGAAGAAGATGAGCAAGGATTCAACTCGATCTACATGATGATGCACTCTGGTGCTCGTGGATCTAGAGAACAGATTCGTCAGTTAGGGGGTATGAGAGGGTTGATGGCGAAACCACAAAAGAACCTTGCCGGTTCCGTTGGTTCGATCATCGAGAACCCGATTTTATCTAACTTTAAAGAAGGACTAGACGTATTAGAATACTTTATTTCTACACACGGTGCGCGTAAAGGTCTTGCGGATACAGCGTTAAAAACTGCGGATGCTGGATACTTAACAAGAAGACTTGTAGACGTTGCTCAGGATTTAGTAATCACTGAAGAAGATTGCGGAACGCTTCGCGGTCTTAAGGTTACTGCTTTGAAAGACAACGAAGATATCGTTGAGCCATTGAGCGAGCGTATTTTAGGTCGTGTAACGGTACACGCTATTTACGATCCACTGAATGATGAGATGATCTGTGATGCAAATCAGGAGATCACTGACGAGATTGCTAAGAAGATTGAAGAGACCAGCATTGAAGAAGTTGAAATACGATCTTTACTTACTTGCGAATCACAAATTGGTGGTTGTGCAAAATGTTATGGACGTAACCTGGCAACGGGTAATATGGCACAAGCCGGTGATGCAGTGGGCGTAATTGCTGCTCAATCAATTGGTGAGCCTGGAACTCAGCTGACACTTCGTACTTTCCACGTGGGTGGTACTGCTTCTAACATCGCAGTTGAAGCAAACATCAAGGCGAAATTCAGTGGTGTACTTGAATTCGAAGGTATCCGTGTAATTGACACAACTGATAAAGATGATAAGTCAGTGAAGGTCGTAATGGGCCGTACTGGTGAAATCAGAATAGTAGATACTGAGAGAAGCAGAGTGTTGATCACGAACAACGTACCGTACGGTGCGTTCCTTAAAGTGAAGGATGGCCAGAAGGTGGAGAAGGGTGATGAACTTTGTTTCTGGGATCCATACAATGCGGTTATTCTATCTGAGTTTGATGGAACGATCGAATATGAATCGATCATTGAAGGTGTTACGTTCAAAGAAGAATCAGATGAACAGACTGGTCACCGTGAAAAGGTAATTACCGAAACACGTGATAAGACTAAGAACCCTGCGGTTGTTGTGAAAGGCAAGACCGATACTAAAGGATATAACATTCCAGTAGGAGCTCACTTAGCAGTTGATGTTGCCGAGAAGATTAAGGCAGGTCAGGTGTTGGCGAAGATTCCACGTACCATGGGTAAATCCCGCGATATCACGGGAGGTCTTCCACGAGTAACGGAATTGTTTGAAGCTCGTAATCCATCGAATCCAGCGGTAGTAAGTGAGATTGATGGTGTAGTAACATACGGTGGCATTAAACGTGGTAACAGAGAAATCTTCATTGAGTCACGTGATGGTGTTCAGAAGCGTTACTTGGTGCCATTGTCTAAGCACATCCTTGTTCAGGATAATGACTTCGTGAAAGCAGGGCAACCTCTTTCAGACGGATCTATCACTCCATTGGATATTCTTTCGATCAAAGGCCCAACAGCCGTTCAGGAATATTTAGTGAATGAAATCCAAGAGGTATATCGTCTGCAAGGTGTGAAGATCAACGATAAGCACATCGAGGCGATTGTAAGTCAGATGATGCAGAAAGTTGAAATCATCGATCCAGGAGACACAAGCTTCCTGACAAATGAATATGTTGATAAACTTCAATTCAGAGAAGATAACGACTTGATCTTAGATAAGAAGGTTGTTATTGAAGCTGGCGATTCTCAAATCCTTAAGCCAGGTCAGATCATTTCTGCCCGTGAACTTAGAGACGAGAACTCAGCATTGAAGAGAAGAGATCAGAAAATAGTTGAGGTTCGTGACGCTATGCCAGCGGTTTCAAGACCAACGCTTCAGGGTATTACCCAGGCGTCCTTGAAGACTGAAAGCTGGTTGTCAGCAGCATCCTTCCAGGAAACCACGAAGGTGTTGAGCGAGGCTGCTATCCGTGGTAAGACCGATTTCTTAATGGGCTTGAAAGAGAACGTTATCGTAGGTCATAAGATACCAGCAGGTACTGGACAACGCGCTTACAATGACTTGTTGGTTACACATGAAGACGAGTTAAATTCAATGACTTCGGCTACTGAACGTACCAAAGACAAAGAACGTGAACTACACTTCTAGATTTTAGATTAAGTCAATACGGGTTGATTCTGAAAAGGATCAACCCTTTTTTATAAACGCCATGGCAGAGGAAAACAAAAAACAGCAGGCTCAAAATCAGATCAATATTGAGCTTTCGGAGGAGATTGCAGAAGGAATTTATTCCAATCTGGCAATGATTGCCCATTCCAACAGCGAGTTTGTAATTGACTTCATCAGGCTCATGCCGGGCGTGCCAAAGGCGAAGGTAAAATCCAGAATTGTGATCACGCCTGAGCATGCAAAACGGTTCTTATTGGCTCTAAAGGACAATATTGAGAAGTATGAAGCAAGTTTTGGCGCAATTAAAAGAACAGATGATATGCCCAAGTTTCCCATGAATTTTGGGGGAACTATTGGGGAGGCCTAATGGGAAAAGCCTTTAAATAGAGGGTATTACCGTGGCAATGGATTCGAAATTCTTGAAAAAGGTTTTGCTTCCCTTGTTTCTTATTATACCTTTGCAGTCCTAATTTTTGAGAGGTTTATAAAACTAAATATAAATGCCTACCATTCAACAACTTGTAAGAAAAGGCCGGACGAAATTGACGTTTAAGTCAAAATCACCCGCGCTTGATTCATGTCCTCAGCGCAGAGGTGTATGTACACGTGTGTACACAACGACACCTAAAAAGCCGAACTCAGCGATGCGTAAAGTAGCCCGCGTTCGACTTACCAATGGAAAAGAGGTTAACGCCTACATACCTGGTGAAGGTCACAACTTACAGGAACACTCTATCGTGTTGATCCGCGGTGGAAGAGTAAAAGATTTACCAGGGGTTCGTTATCACATCATCCGTGGTGCGTTAGATACAGCTGGTGTAAATGGCCGTAAGCAAAGCAGATCGAAATATGGTGCTAAACGTCCGAAGGCTGGAGCCGCTGCTGCTGCACCTGCTAAAGGAGCGCCAGCAAAAGCTAAGAAAAAATAATCTTTAGAAGCGATGAGAAAGTCAAAACCAAAGAAAAGATATTTACTTCCTGACCCTAAGTTTCAGGATACATTAGTAACGAAGTTCGTTAACTACCTAATGGAAGCGGGTAAGAAAAGTGTTGCCTACAGCATTTTCTATGACGCTGTAGAATTAATTGAAAAGAAAACAAGCGAGCCAGGGCTCGAAGTGTGGAAGCGTGCGATGAGCAATCTTTCACCAGCCGTTGAAGTGAAGAGCCGCAGAGTAGGTGGTGCAACATTCCAGGTGCCAATCGAAGTTCGTCCTGAACGCAAATTGAGCTTGAGCATTAAATGGCTTATTGACTACGCCCGTCTTCGTGGCGAAAAGACCATGATGGATAAATTGGCTGCTGAAATTATTGCAGCGTCAAAAGGAGAAGGTGCTGCTATTAAGAAGAAAGACGATACTCATCGTATGGCAGAGGCGAACAAAGCATTTTCACATTTTAGATTTTAATTTAGCTCCACAGCATGTCTAGAGACTTAAAGTTCACCAGAAACATTGGTATTGCGGCCCATATTGACGCGGGGAAAACCACGACAACAGAACGCATACTTTACTACTCTGGTGTAAACCATAAAATTGGTGAAGTGCACGACGGTGCAGCGACAATGGACTGGATGGCGCAAGAGCAGGAGAGAGGTATTACCATTACTTCAGCAGCGACTACCGTACATTGGAAATACCGTGAGAACGATTATCACATTAACATTATCGATACTCCAGGTCACGTTGACTTTACGGTTGAAGTAAACCGTTCTTTGCGAGTTCTTGATGGTTTGGTGTTCTTGTTTAGTTCGGTTGATGGCGTTGAGCCACAATCTGAAACAAACTGGCGCCTTGCTGATAATTATAAAGTTGCCCGTATTGGGTTCGTTAATAAAATGGACCGCTCTGGTGCAGACTTCTTGGATGTTTGTAAGCAAGTAAAAGAGAAGTTAGGAAGTAAAGCAGTTGCTCTTCAGTTACCAATCGGTGCTGAAGAAAACTTCAGAGGCGTTGTTGACCTTGTAGGAAACAAGGGTATCATTTGGAATGAGCATGATAAAGGCATGACGTTCCAGGAGATTCCAATTCCTGAGGATATGATTGAAGAGGCTAAAGAATATCGCGAGAAACTTCTTGAAGCTGTTGCGGAAGTAGACGAGACACTTATTGAAAAATATTTCGTTGATCCGAATTCGATCTCTACAGAAGAAATTTTAAAGGCATTGCGCGAAGCAACCATCAGCATGAAAATTGTTCCGATGGTGTGTGGTTCTTCATTCAAGAACAAAGGCGTGCAAACCATGTTGGATTATGTAATGGAATTGTTGCCTTCACCTTTAGACAAGGATGAAATCATCGGTATCAATCCAGATACAAACGAGCCTGTATCCATTTTACCAAATGAGAAAGAACCATTCGTAGCATTGGCTTTCAAAATTGCAACGGATCCATTCGTAGGTCGTTTGTGCTTTATCCGCGCATACTCCGGAGTATTGGAATCGGGTTCTTACGTTTACAATACACGTACTGAACAGAAAGAAAGAATTTCACGTGTATTCCAAATGCACGCAAATAAGCAAAATCAAATTGAGCGACTGACAGTAGGTGATATTGGTGCAGTTGTTGGTTTTAAGGATATCAAAACAGGAGATACACTTTGCGATGAAAAACGTAAAGTAATTCTGGAATCAATGGTGTTCCCTGAGCCCGTAATTGGTTATGCTATTGAACCAAAGAAACAAGCTGATGCCGATAAGTTAGGTATGGCGATTTCTAAATTGGTTGAAGAAGATCCAACGTTACGCGTAAATACAGATCACGAAACTGGTCAGGTTATTCTTCGCGGAATGGGTGAATTGCATTTGGAAATTATCATCGACCGTTTGAAACGTGAGTTCAAGGTTGAGATTAACCAAGGTGCTCCTCAGGTTGCTTACAAAGAAGCGCTTACGAAGTCAGTTGAACACAAGGAAGTTTACAAGAAACAAACGGGTGGTCGTGGTAAGTTTGCTGATATCGTATTTGAAATCGGTCCCCGTGAAGAATTGGGTCCTGAAGATAAACCAGGTCTTGAATTCGTTAATGATATTGTGGGTGGTGTTATTCCTCGCGAATTTATCCCGGCAATTCAAAAAGGATTTGAGCAATCAATGGTAAACGGTTCGTTAGCCGGATATCCAATTGATAACATGAAGGTTAGAGTATATCACGGTTCATACCATGACGTTGACTCGGATGCCCTTTCATTTGAATTGGCGGCTCGTATAGGATTTAAAGAGGCTGCTAAGAAATGTGCTCCTCAATTATTGGAGCCTATTATGTCTGTGGAAGTAATGACACCAGATGAATACACAGGTTCTGTAACGGGTGACTTGAACAGAAGACGTGGTGTTATGAAAGGTATGGACACTCGTTCAGGTGCCCAACTTATCAAGGCAGATGTTCCTTTGAAAGAACTTTTCGGATACATCACCGATTTGAGAACGCTTACTTCAGGTCGTGCTTCGGCATCACTGACATTCTCTCACTATTTCCCAGTTCCTAAGAACTTGGCTGAGAAAGTAATTGAAGATGTTAAAGGTGCAGCAGCAGTAAAATAATAAATAGGATTTAGACGATTTCCTTAACTAAACAGTATGAACCAGAAAATCAGAATAAAGTTGAAGTCTTACGATCACAACTTGGTTGACAAGTCATCCGAGAAAATCGTTAGAGCTGTAAAAGCAACGGGCGCTGTGGTTAGCGGTCCGATACCTCTTCCAACAGAGAAAGAGAAATTCACTGTGTTACGTTCTCCACACGTTAACAAAAAGGCACGTGAGCAATTTCAACTTTGTACCTTCAAGCGTTTGGTAGACATCTACTCAAACAGCGCAAAGACGGTAGATGCATTAATGAAACTGGAATTACCTAGTGGAGTTGATGTTGAGATAAAAGTGTAACTACATCCATTTCGAATACGAAAGAGGTCATTCCAAAAGAGTGACCTCTTTTTTTGCGCTAATTTTTTCGTTTCAAAAACTGTTCGTAGTCAGAAGGAGTATCAAGATCGATTGAGCCTTCAGGAAAATCAACGAGTTCGATGTGACGTGGATATTGTTTGAGTAATTTCTTTGCGCCCTCTTCATCGCTAAGATTCAAAAGTTCAGGGAACAAACTCTTGTCAAATAAAACAGGAACTCCGGATGTTCCGGCATAGAAAGAAGCCACGATGGATCGCTTTGTGATTTCGTATCGTTCAATAATAGAATGAATGTATTTGCTTGAAACGTGCGGCTGATCGCAAACTAAAACAATGGCGGCATCAACGTCTTCAAATTTTGTAGTGAGATGGTCAATTCCGCACTTTAATGAACTTCCCATTCCGGTTGCCCATTGCGAATTAAAAACAACATCGACAGGAAAATCTTCAATCACTTCACGGTGCTCATTCTCTCCAGATCCCAACACTACAATCAACGGACTAGCTCCGGCACGAAGAGATACCTTCACCATTTTTACCAACATGGGTTCATCACCAACCGATAAGAGTTGTTTGGATTGACCCATACGAGATGAAGATCCTGCAGCAAGTAAGATGACTCCGATTTTCATTTTTGGGTGGATCAATAAATTGATGGCTTGACTGATTCCGTTCCATTAAACTGATAAATTCTTAGATAGAAAGCAAGCGGGTTGAATTACTCAATCGGTTGGGCGGAATGGAAGTTCTTTTCGGAGATGGTATTGCCTTCTGAAGAATCCGTATCCACCAATATTTTCCAGACGCCATTCTCTTTTCGCAATACAACATGAAAGCGACCGTAGAATGATTGACTCTCACCTTTTGAGTTTATGGATGTGGTTTTATAAATGCCTACTTCAATCGCTTTTTCAGCATTCGCAATTCTTTCTGTAAATCGAAGTTCAAGCGTTCGTTTTGATCTTCGTTCTATTGATCGCTGATCACCTGCTTTTTGTTGCCTCAGATATTCTTCCCAATTCAATATCTCTTTTGAATCGCGTGATGAACGAATTACATCTTCGGAGTGAACGGCAAGAAATCCAGCGGCATCGAAATTATTGAATGTTTGAATGAACGGTTTCCACACCTGATCATTTATCTCTTTTGTATAATCCTGAGAAAAGGATTCTGCACTTAGTAAAAGCAGTATTGAGAAAAGGATGCATCGCTTCATCTTGCTAGATAGTAGCCGACTTCTTTCCATCTTCAACGTTAAGGTATACTTGTTTAAATACCTGTCCACTTTGTGGATCGCGTTGATGAATGGGTCCGGGTTGGTATTTTAAAAATCCTCCTGAACGATTAGAGAATTTACTTTGTATTTCAGCGATGATGGATAGAGCAATTTCATCAGGAGCTTCGGCGCCAATGTCTAAACCAATAGGTGAATGAATTCGATGGAAATCTTCTTTGCTTAATTCAATGCCTTGTTCTGAAAACTCCTTCAGCATTTTGTCGAATCGTTTGCGCGGACCGAGTATGCCAATGTACGGGGTCTCCGTGCGAAGCAATTTCTTTAGTACATCACGATCATAGTCATAGTTATGTGACATGAGTATACATGCTGTGTATGGAGTAATGTAAAAATCGCGATCAATAAAATCACGATGACAAAGTGAAAGCTTATCAGCATCCGGAAAAAAAATGGGAGCAATGTGTGCTACGCATTCGTCTGTTACCATTACTTCCCACCCCAATGATTTTGCCAACTGACTAACAGGTCGTGCGTCAAAACCACCACCGAAAATAATGACTGAAACAGAAGGTTGAATGAGTTCTAAGAACACTTCTACTTCTCCTTCTTCTATTTGATATTTCTTTGCTTCTGATTTCTTTGTTTCGAAAAGACCCTGCAGATCAGTTGTAATTATTTGCTCAAGCTGTTGATTTGAAAAATTATGAAGCTTTGTTGCGCCTGCAGTGAGCAGAAGTTTGCTGCCGATTGACTTTTTATCCTGACTATCAAACACGGTTGCTAATGCTACCGGAGAATTCATGCGAATAATGCTTTCGAAAAAGAAAACCGGATTGTTATTATCCTGAAGGTCTACGGGTTCGATGAGAACATCGATGACACCATTGCATCCTAAACCAATACCTAAATTTTGATTACTTTCTTCACGCGTATCATACGTAACGGTCATGGGAATTTTATTCATAATGACTTGCCTTGCTTTTCGAAGTGCATCTCCTTCGAGGCATCCACCACTAATGGAGCCAACCCATTTGCCATCATCTGTAATGAGCATTCTAGCGCCAGGACTCCGATATGAAGAGCCGCGAACTTTTACAACAGTAGCAAGTGCTGCTTTACGTTGAGTGAAATCAACGTTCTTACACGCCTCCAGTATGGTTTTAAATTCTTTCATTAGAAAATCTTAAACTCGTTGTCAACCATGAATGAAATTTAACTTCTTACGCCAAGCTAATCGGCAGTTTACGAATTCGTTTACCCGTTGCGGCAAAGATGGCATTACACAATGCCGGAATAAATGGAGGAACAGGAGGTTCTCCAACACCGGTTGGTTTTTCATTGCTATCAATAATATGCACTGCCGTTTCGTAAGGAGCATCTGCCATTCGCGCTACCTGATAGTCGTGAAAGTTCGATTGCTGTACTGCACTTTTGACTACCGTGATCTCACTTTTCATAGCAAGGCTTGCTGCAAATGCCGCGCCTCCTTCAAATTGTGATTTGATCCGTTCTGGATTTACCGGTATTCCGCAATCTACTGCGTAATCTACTTTTATGATTTTAATTTTGTTATTCGCATCCACGGCGACTTCAACGACGCACGCCACGTAGGTAAGAAAACTTCGATGCACAGCAAAGCCCTGGCCACTTCCTTTTGGCAGGCTCTTTCCCCAACCGGATTTTTCTTTTGCCGTTTCAATTACCTTTCTAAAGCGGCGGGTGTTCCATGGAAAATCTTCACTCTTTTGACCATAATTTTGAAACTCCGAGCCCAATACTTTGGCGTCAATCAATCGATCCTCACCCAGCATATCGAGAATATTTTGAACAGGGTCAACTCCTCGGGCGTGGGCCACTTCGTCAATTGTACAACCTACTGCATAGGCATGTTGTATGTTGGATACAGATCGCAGCCATCCAATTCGGATTTTGGTTTTTGCTTCTTGTGTCTCGCAACTAATATTATCAATGGCATAGGGTAAATCAATCATGCCCAGATTAAGCTCATCTCCACTGGGTTCTACTGAAGCAGGATTGGCTGTGCCTCCAATACTTGGAAAAACAGAACGATGCAACCAACCACTCACTTTATTATTTTCATCAATACCTACTTTCAAATGTTGCGCTGATGGAAAATGGTAGAAGCCATGTTGAATATCGTCTTCACGAGTCCAGAGTATTTTAATAGGAGTACCCATGTCTTTCGAAATGAGAGCAGCTTCTACAACAAAATCGGGTTTCGATTTGCGACCAAAACCACCACCTAAAAGTGTGACATTAACCGTCACGGCTTTTAGGTCGATCTTCAGTGCATCGGCCAGCGATTTTCTCGTGCCTTGTGGATCCTGAACAGGTGCCCACACTTCACACGTATTGTCATGAAAATGAGCTACTGCGCATGGCGTTTCCATGGGCGTATGCACCAGGTGGGGAACGACATAATCTGCCTCTACTATTTTTTTAGCCTTGCTCAGCGCCTGATCTATATTTCCATTTGCTCTTCTTACTTTTCCTTTTGTCTTGGCGCGCTTTAACATGTCGTTACCATATTCAAGCGAATTGTAATCTGCGTTAATGCCCTTTGCCCATGTAACTTCCAAAGCCTCGCGACCTTTTAATGCAGCCCATGTGTTCTCAGCTACAACCACGACACCGCCCAAGGGCTTATTAAAGTTTGTTGGAAACCCAGGAGCATCGATGGAGAAAACTTTTATCACACCAGGCACTTTCATTGCGGCTTCCATCTTGAATAATATCAAGCCAGCACCTGCTTCCGGATTACGTTTAATGACTGCAATTTTTGTGTTGGGAAGTTTAGTATCTAATCCAAATTTAGCTTTGCCGGTTACGATATCTTTCAAGTCGACAATGGAACTTTGTTTGGTGATGAATTTAAAATCTTTTGAATCTTTCAATTTGATTTTACTTTCATCGGGAATGGGTAGGGCTACTGCTTTCTCTGCCAGATATCCGAAGCCAAATGCTTTGCCAGAAGTATGTACCACTTCATGATTTTGCGCCTTGCATTCTGAAACGTCTACATTCCACTCTTTGGCAGCCGCTTGTTCCAGCATTAAACGCACCGTTGCACCTGCTTTTCGGAGGGGCATAAAAAACATCCTTAAACTATATGACCCATCTGTATTTTGGTCACCGTATTTTTCATCTCCTGTTGCTTGTTCAACTTTTACTCTGCTCCAATCGGCTTCCAGTTCATCGGCCATAACGAGCGGAAGACTGGTGCGAATACCGGTTCCCATTTCGGATCGGTGCGCAAATAAAATAACATCGCCATTGCCATTGATGTTGATATAAACGTTGGGTGAAAATACTGTGCTCGGATTACCTGTTAATTTCTTTGAGGTGTCTGTGCAACTAAATTGCATGCCCAACAACAAGCCCGACATACTCATCGAAGTTGTTTTCAAAAAGTCTCTGCGACTAACTTTGAAAATTTTGTGTTCGTAGATTTCAGTTTTCATTTGGCAGTAGTGTTAGCGGCTCTTTTAATTGCTTTCCTGATTCTTTCATATGTACCACAACGGCAAATATTACCTGCCATCCCGGAGTCAATATCACTGTCGCTTGGATTGGGATTCTTATCCAGCAACGCAATTGCCGACATGATTTGCCCGGTTTGACAGTACCCACACTGCGGAACATTTTCGTCCATCCACGCTTGTTGTACGGGATGTAATTTTCCTTCTGCAGTTCCTACAGAAACACCTTCAATGGTTGTAACTTTTTTATCTCCAACAGAAGAGACAGGAGTGGAACATGATCGAACTGAGTTTCCATCTAAGTGAACGGTGCATGCGCCACACAGTGCCATGCCACAGCCGAACTTTGTTCCTGTAAGATCAAGCTCATCGCGAAGAACCCAAAGCAACGGTGTATCAGGTTCAGCATTTACAGTAAGGTTTTGATTGTTGATGTTGAGAGTGTATGATGCCATGGTAGGATGGGTTAGTCATCAAAAGGTTAAACAATTTTATTTACGAACGGCTTTTACTTCAGCCGGTGTTGTTACATATCCTTTATTCCCGAAAGAATGAGTAATGAAGTTTAGCACATCACTCACTTCAGTGTCTGTCAACTCGAAACCGGCCATATCAACGGCATACAGCTTTTTGTTTACGGTTATCTCGCCACTGACTCCGTAAAGAATATTCTGTGCTGCACGTTTTTTATCTGCCATCAGATAATCAGAATTTGCTAATGGTGGATAAAGGCCATCTACACCTTCGCCCTTTTCCATATGGCAAGTGATGCATTGCGCTTCATATATTCCTTTACCACGTTCAACGCTGGCTTTGAGATCAAACTTCTGATTGAAAGAAAAAAAGAAAACTCCGGTGATAATTAATGTTATGATTGCAATTACTTTTTTCATTGTTTTAGTTCAAGGGTTCAAAGTTCCAGGTTTAAAGTTTCGAGTTCTCGCGACACTCAATTGATAGTAAAAGGGTTGCCTATTGCAATTGCCTGCTGCTTATTTTCTTATACTTCATTTAAGTTGAAAGGTAATTTTCTGATACGCTTACCAGTCAAATCGAATATAGCATTTGTCAATGCAGGAGTGAAGGGAGGTAATCCAGGTTCACCAACGCCGCCAGCCTTCTCTTCATTGTCGACAATGTGCACTTCAAATTCTGGAGTATCCGTGATGCGCGGCATTTTATATGTATTGAAATTTTGTTCAACGGCTTTGCCATCCATAAAGTGAGTTGCATGTACAGCGGCCGCTCCAAGCGCCATGATGATGCTACCTTCAACTTGCGCTTTGATGATATCGGGATTTACATACCATCCACAATCCATCACAGCCCACACTTTATCAATCTTTATTTTACCGTCTGGTTTCTTTGAAACCTTCACCACTTCTCCAACAATACTGGAGAAACACTCTGTGATGGCAACGCCATATCCTTCATTCTTCTTTCGTGATTTCCAGCCCGTTACTTCTTCCAGTTTATTGATAAGGTGTTGATAACGCTCTTCACCTAAATGTTGTCTTCTGAAATCAAGAGGATCTTTACCTGCTTCAACAGAAAGCTCATCGATGAAACTCTCGAATGCAAAACCATTTGTTGATGCATAAACGGAACGCCACCACATTACCGGGATAGGTACATCTAATGGAATATCAGAAAAACTATAATGTGAAATGCCATCGAAATAAGGCTCAAGAAATCCTTCTGTGGTACTTCCGAGATATGAATCTTTTTGCGCACCGGGCCACTGGTGATCCATATCTTGTCCGGCAACTTTTGTTTTGAAGGCAGATATTCGTCCACCACTTACACCTCCAGAACATTGATACACCATGCCTGGTCTGAATGGTCCTTGTGTTGTGTCATCTTCACGAGTCCATACCACTTGAACAGGAGCTTTTACTTCTTTTGAAATGACTGCGGCCTCATGTGGATAGTCCATAAATGCTTTGCGACCAAAACCACCACCAAGAAAAGTCATGTTGACAATGATTTTTTCTTTTGGCAAATTCATCAACGGACTTAATAAATCCTGAACCCAATCCGGTCCTTGTATTGGTCCCCAGATTTCAAGTTTATCATCCTGATAGTGAGCAGTACAATTAAGGGGCTCCATGCAGCTATGTGATTCGTATGGAGTTTCATAAATGGCTTCAATCTTCTTTTCGGATTTTTCCAGCGCACCATTAAAGTTTCCTTTTGTTCTGAATGACAAACCTTCTTTCGTTTTCAGATCTTCATTCATTCGACTGTAAAGTTGTTCTGTACTTAAATGTTCAAAGCCAGAATCATCCCATTCGACTTTCAATACTTTTCTCCCCTGCATCGCAGCCCATAAACTATCGGCTACTACGGCAACACCTTCCCTGAACGTTGCAAACACACTCATCTTAACTGTGATGACGTGTTTTACCCCTGGAACTTTCTTCGTTTCAGTATCATCAAAGCTTTTTACTTTCCCCTGGAATCTTGGATTGCGTTCTACTACAGCATACAACATTCCCGGAAGTTTTTTATCAAGGCCAAAGATGGCCGAACCGTTTACTTTTGATGGTGTGTCTTGACGCGGCAAGGGCTTGCGTAAGATTTTATATTCAGCGGGCAATTTAAGCTTCACTGATTTTGGTGGCTCAAGCTTGGAAGCTTCCTGCACCAATTCACCATAATGTAATTTCTTTCCAGAGGGTTTATGAATTACATGACCATCTTCAGCATAACATTCTATTTTGGATACATTCCATTTTTTTGCTGCAGCTTCGATTAACATTTCGCGAGCTGTTGCACTTAGGTTGAGTAATTTTTTGTATGTGCCCCGAACAGTAGAGCTACCTCCGGTTATCTGACTGCCATATTTGGCATTATTTCCTTGTGCAAAAATGATATTGACTTTGTTAAGGTCTACTTCCAATTCTTCAGCAATAATCTGGGGAACCGATTGCCACGAGCCCTGACCCATTTCAGATCGATGATTCGTAATGGTAACTTTTCCAGAGGTATCAATAGAGATCCATGCATTCAGATCAATACCAAGATTTTCTGCCGTCTCCATTTTTATTATTTCAGCTTCTTTCCCGTTTGCTGACATATGAAAGCCCAATGTGAGTGCTGCTCCAGTCAAGCCGGAGAGTTTTATGAAATTTCTTCTCGATAAATTCTTTGACATTGATTCCATGTTGATTGAGTTTAAGCCTCACTCCGACTTTTATGAAGGAGAGCGAGGAATTTCAATTTTTTATTTAGCGGATGCCTTTTGCACCATCAATTGCGATGCTGTTTTAATTGCTTTTCGTATACGAGGATAGGTACCACATCTACAAATGTGTCCTTGCATGGCAGTATCAATGTCTTTGTCAGATGGATTTGGAGTTTTTTTCAATAATGCCGTTGCGGCCATAATTTGTCCTGACTGACAATACCCACACTGTGGAACTTGTTCTGCAATCCAGGCTTGTTGCACGGGGTGTGAGTTGTCTTCCGACAAGCCTTCAATCGTTGTTATATTTTTACTGGTAGCGACCGAGACTGGAACTGAACAAGATCGTATAGGAAGTCCATCAAGATGAACAGTGCACGCGCCACATTGTGCGATGCCACAACCATATTTGGTTCCGGTGAGACCCACTGCATCGCGGATGGCCCAAAGCAGCGGCATTTTTGGGTCGACATCTACGGTAAAGTTTTTGTTGTTGATTTTTAAGGTAAGTGAAGCCATGGTGTGAGGATTTTGTTGGCGGTAATGAAACTTACAAAATATTCAGTCAACACACCAATGAATAATATGTTAAGGTGTGTTTCGAGGTATGGGTGGATGAATTTGAGTTAATTGGGTTGAGTTTTGCTATTGGTTCGAATGAGAATTGAAGTTCGGGGTTCTTATGTTGCAATTAATCATTTAATTCAGACAATTGATCTGGATTAATCGCGTGTTCAGAATGTGTAATTTTAGTTTTTATTTTGAAGTGAAGATGTTTGAATAAACTTTTAGTAAATGAAAACAAGAATCTATCAAATCATTATTGTTTTGGTATGTATGTTGAGCTCGGCAAATCTTTTTGCGCAAAATACATCCTTAGAAGTAACAGTAAAAAACATAAAGGGAACAAAGGGCACTATCCGGATAGGACTGTTTACCACAGAAGCAGAATTTTTAAAGACTGCTGTTAAGGGTAAAATAGTAGATGCCAACGGTACCGAAGTAAAAGTGGTTTTTGAAGATCTCCCTGCCGGTGAGTATGCGGTGAGTGTTATTCACGATGAAAATGGAAATGAGAAACTAGACACAAAGGCAATGGGAATACCAAAAGAAGGATTTGCGTTTGGAAACAATGCAATGGGATCTTTCGGACCGCCGAAATTTGATCAAGTCAAAATAAAATTGGAGGGTAAGCCTGTGCAACAGGTTATTACAATGAAGTATATGTAGGTTGATTTGGTAATCAGTGGTTGCTGCTACTAACGGGAGTCGATGTTGAATCACAGTGTGAAAGTATCCTTGAAGTTTCCTGCACCTCGACAATACCTCGCCGATGTTCCCAGGTATTAAAAATATACGTAGCAATTTCAGCAATCTCTAAATCGGTTAAGGTTGAAATTCCTTTCATCTCTTTGTTATAGCTCTTTCCGTTTACAATCAACTCACCTTCCTTTCCGTTCTTCATCAAACAAATCACTTCTTCAAAATGATTGTCCATGAAATCAGATTGATTTAATGGAGGATAAAGTAACCCAAGACCTGCTCCATTCTTTTGATGACAGTTGCTACAGTTTTTCACATACAATTGTTCTCCTTGAATAATGTACTGTTGAAACTTGGTTGATGATGTAGAAGACTTTGATTCTGGTTTGGTTGAGCAAGATGAAAAGCAGAAAGTTAAAAGTAGAAAGCTAAAAGGTGTGAGCCATTCTAAATTCTGAATTCTAAATTCTAAATTCTTATTCCCCATCTTCTTTCCTCAATCGTGCTATATCAGCAAGCAACCGATTCACATCTTCTTCCTTTGTGCCATCATACTTGCCACGGATTCTTTTCTTCTTGTCAATTAATAAAAATGCTCCGGTGTGAATGAAACCATCGGGTTCTGTTTTGTCTTCAAGTGCAGTTGCGAAGTAACTGGTCTGCGCAATTTTGTAGATGTCTTCTTTCTTGCCGGTTACAAAATGCCACTTATCACTTTTCACTCCAAGGCGTTCGGCAAAATCGTGAAGTAATCCGACAGTATCAAATTCCGGATCAATACTGTGAGAGAGTAATAAAACATCGTTTTCACTTTGAATGGAATCATAAACGCGGAGCATCTGTGTTTTCATGATTGGACAGATCGTGCGGCACGATGTGAAAAAGAAATCGGCTACATAGATTTTGTCTTTGAAGGTATCGCCTGTAACTTCTGCACTGTCCTGGTTCACGAATTTAAAATCAGCAATGACGTGATACACTGTGTCAGAACCTGCGACTTCACGTTCACCAAAGATTGGCAGAGGTACCTCTTTCTTTTGAATACAACCTGATAGTAAAAAGCAAAAAGCAAGAAAAACTAAGTAATTAGAGGGGGTAATAAAATTTGAGTCCGCCGTCCATGGTCCGCAGACCACGGCCGATCGTTGACTGTTGACCGTTGACTTATTCATCTTTTCTAAATTTTTTATACACCTTAATTCCAAGCATCATCAAAATGCCCACGCCAAGCAACCCGATAATTCCCCACACCATACTCAAGGCATCTTTCAACACAATCAAAAATACGATGCTGATCAAAAACAATGAGCCCACTTCATTCCAGACACGCATTTGTTGTGATGAGTATTTAACAACGTTTTTACTCAGCTGATTATATAAAATGTGTAGCGAAATGTGATATAGATAAAGAAGAAACACCAATGTGAGTTTGATGTGCATGAATCCCATCTTTAACCATTCGGGTTGATTGACTAATAGTGAAGTACCCATCACTAAAGTAACAATAGCCGATGGCCAGGTAATAATAAACCACAATCGTGAGCTCATCATTTTAAGTTGCTTCAGTAAAATTGATTTCTCAGGCTCTGGTTTTTCATGCGCCTCGATCATGTAAATGAAAAGCCGGGGTATGTAGAACAATCCTGCAAACCACGTGACAATGAAAATAATATGTACTGCTTTAAGATAGTGGGAAGTCATGCGGCAAAAGTCATCAGTCCAACGTCAGCGGACAATAGTTTCATCATTTTTATTGTACTGAAATTTGATCACCAACGTGAATATGGCCATGGTCTAATGCTACTAAATTCTGACCAAAAAGAATTTTATTTCCTTGCTTTCGATAGGTAGCCAATGTTTTCAAAGGTTCAACACCTTTCTCAGCGGTATCCTGGTTTACAGTAGTAAGTACACAACGTGCGCACAGCTTCACGCCTACAAAGCGATTTGCTCCAATGACAAAATTTCTCCAAGTGTCTTCTTCATGCGGTTCGCCACCCGTGAAAACCAGGTTCGGACGAAAACGATTCATAGGCAATGCTTCTTCTAATTTTTCGTTCAGGTTATCTAATGTACTTTGACCGATAATAAGAAAGGGGTACGCATCAGCGAGACTAACGTGTTCATCGTTTATTTTATAGGCAGGATCAACTGGCCGTGAATTTCCTTCCGGAAAAAAGACCAGTTTGCATTTCATTCCGAGTAGGGAAGAAAACCATTCACTATGTGCCGGACTAACCTCACACGCCAAAACGGAATCATCCCAGACTGTTACCTTCATCAAATCGATGGTTGATGGATTGGTGAATGAAAGATGATTCGTGTGATTGCCGAACATGATATTCAAGCCTGCCTTCTCAAAGCTCAATTTAAAAAGTGCCATCTGCGGATGAATACGTTGTGTCATAAATTGACCCGTTTCATCTACCAGCATCCATCGCCTGTCATGTTGCAAGCCCTTCTCCAAAACCTTAGATTGCTGTACCTGAATTCCACCAAGTGATTTGATCGGGTAAATCCAAATTTCGCTTAGCTTTAAGTCGGCCATGAACTTTTCTTTTATTTTTGAGAGTTAAAAGTAAATTGTTATCCGTTAAAGTTAAAGGTCTACCTTAAGGATGTGTGAACTTTTGAACAAAATTAACTATTAACCATTAACCATTAACCATTAACAGTGTAATGACAAACGCCTCTGCCCTCTGGTATTTTGAAAGTGTTAACCTCTATAATATCCTTTGCCCGCATAAGGTAAAGAAGATGGGCGATAAACATGCGTTTCTTGTATACAAACGCGATCAGTTTGTTTATATGCCTGATGATTCAGCTACTCATATCTATATGATTGTAAATGGCCGTGTAAGAATTGGTCATTACCTGGATAATGGTGATGAAGTTGTTTCGGCAATTCTTTCCACCGGTGAAATTTTTGGTGAACTTGCCTTAGCCGGAGAGGAGAAGCGTAAAGATTTTGCTCAATCCATCGAAGCCACTACTATCTGTCCGCTTATGTTAAACGAACTGCGTGAGCTGATGTATGGGGATAAAGAATTGAGCTTTAAAATTCTTAAACTCATAGGACTTCGGATTATGAAGTTAGAGCGCAAACTTGAGCTCTTGGTTTTTAAAGATGCACGCACACGCATTGTTGAATTTTTAAAAGATGCGGCTACTTGGAAGGGAAAGAAGGTAGGCTACGAAACATTAATACCAACGCAGCTTACACATAAAGATATTGCATCACTTACAGGCACATCACGCCAAACCGTTACCACGATTCTAAACGACATGAAAGAAAAGAACCTTATTAACTTCGATCGCAAGAGAATCCTTATTCGTGATCTTGAAAAGTTGGCTTAAACCGTTTTGCATTGTGTTTTATTTATTAACGACCAACCAGATTCTTTTATCACTTCTTCACTACTTGCATATTGAAGCATACCGCAGCGGAAGATATTTGGGGTGCCTGTACGTTGCGAGGATGGCGAAGTTTAAAAAAAGAGTTAACTTGATTTGAACCAAACCAACATACTATGGACACCAGGAAATTTTTGATTAGTACGATAATGGGAGGTATTGTTTACTTTCTGTTGGGCTTTATTGTCTATGCTTTACTTCTGGATGGTTTCTTTGAGGTTCATTCTGGAACTGCTACCGGAGTAGAAAAGACAACTGAGATGCAATACTGGCCATTGTTTGTAGGTAATTTGGCTCAGGCAGCCTTGTTGAGTTATATTTTTATCAAATGGGCTAATATCAAAACATTTTCAGCAGGATTGCAGGCTGGACTTATTATTGGATTCCTGATGACAGTAGGTCATGATCTAATTCAATATGATACAACCAATATTATTGACATAACAGGCGCGATTGCAGATGTTGTTGCCTATACTATTATTACTGCAATTGTAGGTGGAGTCATAGGAGCAGTTATTGGCATGGGATCGAAATAGAATTGACGGCAAATAAAAAGACCTTCGTCCAATTTGAATGAAGGTCTTTTTATTTGCCGTCAATTGTTTACTCAGTTATTTATATAACTCTTCATAATATTCGTTTGCCATCCGATTTGAATCAAAGAAAGGCAGGACATCTTCCATGCTAGCTTTCACTACCTTCATCCAGTTAGATGACTTGTTGTAATACATTGGAATGATTTCATTTTCTAGTAAATCTAAAAGATGCTGTGCTTCAATCTTATCTTTTGCCTCTGGCGATAGTGAATCTTCTGCCGGAGTAATGATGAATGAATTTTTTCCGTGCTTGGCAAATTCAGGAACCCAACCATCTGGAATGGATACATTGACAGAACCATTCATCGCAGCGGTCATGCCAGATGTTCCAGATGCTTCATGGTATAGCTTCGGATTATTCAACCAAATGTCAGACCCCTTTTTTAAATGTCCGGATAGCCAAAGTTCGTATCCTGTTACAACAGTACAATTCGGTAACTCTTTTGTCTTCCAATAAATTTCATTGAACAGATTGATCGAATTGTAATCTTCAGGATATGGTTTGCCGGCCCAAATGATTTGAATTGGAAATTCTTTGTTCTGGGCAATTTTTAAGAAGCGTTGAACATCAGACAACAAAAGATTGGCGCGCTTATATGCAGCAAATCGTCTCGCCCAAACAATGGTGAGCACATTTTCGTCAAAGAGTTTTCCAGTTTGGTTGGCCACCACGCGGAAGAGCTTCTTCTTTAATTCTTTTTTGCGACCAGCTAAAGCATCCATATTTTTCTCTGCCAAAGCTTTGTCTAATACATCGTCCTTCCAGTACGTTCTATTTTGTGCGTTGGTAATCGCTTTGATTTCACAAATACCCTTATAGTCTCCCCACATTTTTCTGGACACCTCACCATGCAGTTGGGAAACGCCATTCGCTACTTTCGCCAAACGCAAAGCAGTTAAGGTATAATTGAGCACACCATTTTCGGGATATACATAATCAGCGACTTGTTGAGGCGTGAGCCCATTGAAGAAACTCATGCTGTTCAACAGTGGAATGCTGTGTTCTTCGTTACCTGCTTTTTCTGGTGTATGTGTTGTAAAGACAACACGTTTTTTCACTTCGTTTATATCTTTGTATTTATCCAACAAGTAAAAACACAGGGGTAAGGCGTGTCCTTCATTCATGTGATAAATTTCTGTTCTGCGATTCAATACATCCAATAACTTTGCTCCACCAGCTCCAAGTAAAATTGATTGAGCAATGCGTGTGGTTTCGTTTGGATCGTATAATCTATGACTGATTGTTTGTGAAAGAAAATCATTCTCCTGGATATCCGTGCTTAATAAAAAGAGCGGTGCAGAGTTAAACACTTCAGGCTTTAACAAGTATGCCTTAACAAAAACTTTTGCACCGTGAATGGTGATCGGAAAAACAATTCCGGTATCGGTTAGAAAAGAATAATCTTTATCGCGAAAGCTGGCTTTTAAGGTTTGATCTTGATTGCGTTCTTGGTCGTAGTATCCTTTCTTCCAAAGAATACCAATACCAATGAGATTTTGTTTCAGTTCGTATGCACTACGAAGATGAGAGCCTGCCAGGAAGCCAAGACCCCCGCTGTAAATTTTTAAGGGTTGATCAACAGCAAACTCCATAGAGAAGTAAGCCACCGGCTTGGAGTATTTTTTATCGAAAGAATAAGGAAAGATTTCTTCTACATTTAACATAGGATAGGTTTATGCGAGCTGCCAATCTAGCAAAGAGATTGAATAGAATTAGAATCACGTAAGTATTTGCGATGCTTTTCTAAACGCAAACGATTGAAGCAGTTAAAGAAATCAGAGAAGTTTTTCAGCGTACTGAGCAAGATGAGTTAAAACATCTTGAAGAGTGGAAAAAGTAGATTGATCATTTATCCTCCAGGTGTAAGTATTCTGATCATTGAGAATTGTGATTGAGAGGTCTGATTGCTTCTCACTGATGAGATAACCGTTTCGCTCAAGTGCATTTTTTGTCCAGAGAAATTCGTAACCGCTTCCTATCAGTTTGATGGAGATATTACGATGTACTTCATGTTCTACTCTTCCTGTTTTTAAATCAAAACCTTTGAACTGAAAAATCTCATCAAACACATCTCGTAGTATCAGATCTTCAGGGATACCTGTGATGATATTTTTATCTCTTCCAGTTAACCAGATTTCATCTGCGGTTTGCAGGGCTAAGTCTAGTTCATGAGTAGCGATTAAGATGGCTTTATTTAGTAATCTAGAAAGTTGACGAAGCAGATTCATAATCTCTACCCGGTTATTCAAATCTAAATGAGCAGTGGGTTCATCCAGTAATATAATAGGAGTGTCTTGCGCGAGTGCCCGGGCGATCATTGCCATTTGAAGTTGTCCATCGCTGAGTTCGTACAATCTTTTATCAACGAGATGTTCGATGTGTACTTGTTGAATGGATTGCTGAATGATTGTTGTGTCAGCATCGCTCAGTTTAATATTCCAATTGAGATAGGGATAGCGACCAAATGAAATGAGCTCGTAAACCGTCATGTTTGGTATGCTTATCCGATCCGTAAGTACCAATGCAATCTGCTGCGATAAAGGTGCTTCTTTCTTTTCTTCATTGGGGAAATACTGAATTTCGCCTGCCAATGGTTTTTGAAGCCCTGCTAGCGTTCGAATCAAAGTGGATTTTCCAATTCCATTCGGGCCCATGAAGCAGGTTAACTTTCCTTTTTGAAGCGAAAGGTTAAGGTTATGAAAGAGAATATTCTCAATATGATTTGTCTTGTAGCCAGTCGATAACTGACTCGTTGTGATAGCATGCTGTATGATGTTCGTTTTCTCCATACTTAAACAGACAAGCGTTTTGCACGAAGAATAATCCAGATAACAACAGGTGCACCCACTAAAGCGGTAATAGCATTGATGGGTAATACATACATGCTTCCGGGAAGCTGCGCGATGATATCACAAAAAAGCAGGAGTGAGGCTCCCATAATGACAACTGCTGGAATAAGTATTCGATGGTTATTGGTCTTTATTAACAGCTTAGTTAAATGAGGAACTGCCAAACCGACAAAAGCAATTGGCCCGCAAAAAGCAGTCACTGCTCCTGTGAGGATGCTTGTTGAGAATATGATTAAAAATCGCGATCGCTTTATATTAATGCCGAGGCTCATTGAATAGTTATCGCCCAAAGCCCATGCATTCAATGCCTTCGTTGATAGTATGCCGATCACACTACCCACAATAAGAATACCTGTCAAAATCTGAATTTCAGTCCAGTTTAATCCGCCCAAACTTCCGAATGTCCAGAGTAAAAAGGATTGCTGCTCTTCTGCTTTGCTTAAAAATTGAAGGACGTTCACCATGGAGGAGGTCGCGGCTCCAATCATTATTCCTATTATTAATAGATATGTGTTATCGCGCAATCGCTGAGAAAGACTCCATATTAAAATGAATACGACAAAGGCGCCAAGGCTTGACGCAATCACAATTGACCAGGAGGATGGAGAGTTAAGAAAATGAATTCCGGCAACATGCCCCATAAAGACTAGGGACACCGCCAGGCTTGCGCCTGAACTTAAGCCAAGTACATCGGGTCCAGCCAAGGCATTTCGAAATAAGGTCTGCATTTGTAAACCACCTATGGAAAGTGCTCCACCAGCCAGAATACAGGTTAATGCCTTGGTTATTCTGAAATCCCAAACGATGTTCATCCACACCTCATTCGTGCTCTGTCCCTGTATTATGATAGCGAAAATCTCCGATAAGGGTATGCTGACACTTCCGAGCGAAAGATTTACCACAAACAATATCACCAGCAGTGATAGTAGTAAAATCCAGCTTGAAAGGGTTTTAAACGATGATATCGGCATAAAGTAATCTTGACAATGATAAGCGATTTTCAGCTATATGCAGGGTTTTGAAGGTGATAAGACCGTCAATTCCTAAAAATTTTGAAACCCGTATTTGGTAACTATGCTTTAGTTCCTATCTTTGCAATCCTTTTTACGGAAAGAGTGTAGAAAGTCCTGAGAAACGAGCATAAATTGGTTCAGCAATGCCTGGAATTATAGGAAAAAAAATAGGAATGACCAGCATATTCGGCCCAGATGGCGAGAATATAGCATGTACAGTGATACAAGCTGGTCCTTGCGTTGTAACGCAAGTAAAAAATATGGAAACGGATGGATACCGTTCGGTTCAACTTGCCTTCGGTGAGAAGAAAGAAAAGAATTCAACTAAGGCCGCTATCGGTCACTTCAAAAAAGCAAACACTACGCCTAAGAGAGCAGTAACTGAGTTTCGCGACTTCGGTACTGAGTATGATGGATTAGCTGAGCTAGGAAAAGAAATCAACATTCAAGATATCTTTGCTGAAGGTGACTTTGTAGATGCCAAAGGTGTTTCTAAAGGACATGGTTTCCAAGGTGTTGTTAAGCGTCACAACTTTGCTGGGGTGGGTGGAGCAACACACGGTCAACATAATCGTCTTCGTGCACCGGGTTCTAACGGTAACGCGTCATTCGCAGCACGTGTTCCAAAAGGTAAGCGTCTTGCGGGCCGTATGGGTAATGACAACGTAACGTTGCCTAACCTGAAAGTTGTTAAGATCATCGCAGAATCAAATGTGATTGTTGTTAGTGGCTCAGTACCTGGAGCGAAAAATTCAACCGTAATTCTTGTAAAGTAATGGACGTAGCGGTATTAAAATATAGTGGCGAAAGCACTGGAAGAAAGATTAGTCTTTCGGATGCAGTGTTTGGTATAGAGCCAAACGACCACGCAATCTACCTGGACGTTAAAAGTTATTTGGCTAACCAACGCCAAGGAACTCATAAGTCTAAGCAGCGTAACGAAATTTCTGGTTCTTCTAAGAAATTAAAGAAACAGAAAGGTACTGGTGGAGCCCGTGCGGGTAACATCAAGAGTCCTTTGTTTAAGGGAGGTGGACGTGTATTCGGTCCTACACCACGCGACTACTCTTTTAAATTGAACAAAAAAGTAAAAGATCTGGCGCGTAAGTCAGCACTCTCTTACAAATTGAAAGATAGCTCAATCTCTGTTTTAGAAGATTTCAATTTCGAATCTCCAAAGACAAAGTCATATGTAACAATGCTTAAGGCGTTGTCATTGGCAGACAAGAAAACACTTCTTGTGTTGCCTGATACAAGCAAGAACGTAGTGTTGTCGGGAAGAAACATCCAGAACACGAAGATCACTACAGCAGAACAAATCAACACGTATGATTTGATGAATGCTGATACCGTGATCATCGCTGAGAGCTCCCTTACGAAAGTTCAAAACTTATTAACGAAAGAATAATGAGTGTACTGAAAAAGCCATTGGTGACAGAAAAAGTTTCTGCCCTGAATGAAAAAGGCAAGTATGGTTTCATTGTAGATACTGCTGCTAACAAAGTAGAGATCAAGAAGGCCGTAGAAAAGAAATATGGTGTGAACGTTGAAAGCGTAAACACTATGAACGTAATGGGCAAGTTCAAATCCCGCTTCACGAAAGCAGGAGTATTGTCAGGTCGCAAGCCGAACTACAAGAAGGCTATTGTAACCTTAGCTCAAGGAGAAGTAATCGATTTTTATAGCAACGTATAATTCATAGACAATGGCGTTGAAGAAACTAAAACCAGTAACACCAGGTACGCGACATAGACTCGCGCCTTCGTTCGATGACATTACAGCATCGAAGCCTGAGAAGTCTTTGGTTAAGATCATAAAGAAAACAGGTGGTCGTAACACAGATGGTCGCATGACAATGCGCTACATCGGTGGAGGTCATAAGCAGAAATCTCGCGAGATTGATTTCAAACGTGATAAAGTTGGAATACCTGCAACGGTAAAATCAATTGAATACGATCCAACAAGATCAGCTCGTGTTGCATTGTTGTATTATGCTGATGGATCCAAGACTTATATTCTTGCTCCAGAAGGATTAACTGCAGGTCAGCAAATTTTTGCTGGCGCAGACGTAGCACCAGAAGTTGGAAATGCTTTACCGCTTTCTAAAATACCTTTGGGTACTATCGTTCACAATGTTGAGATGAAGCCAGGAAAAGGCGGAGCGATTGCTCGTAGCGCAGGAACATTTGTTCAATTGCTTGCCCGTGAAAACGGAATGGCAACATTGAAAATGCCTTCTGGTGAAATGCGTAACGTAATGGATGTCTGCATGGCAACAGTAGGTACTGTGTCAAATGCAGAACACATGAACGAAAGCGTTGGTAAGGCAGGTCGTAGTCGCTGGAGAGGTATTCGTCCTCGCACAAGACCAGTTGCGATGAACCCTGTAGATCACCCGATGGGTGGTGGTGAAGGTCGCGCTTCTGGAGGACATCCAAGATCACGCAACGGTCTTTACACGAAGGGTAAGAAGACTCGTCATCCAAAGAAATATTCAGATCGTCTAATCATATCTAAGCGCAAAAAATAATGGGACGCTCGATTAAAAAAGGACCCTATTGTGACTTCAGGGTTTTGAAGAAAGTAGAAGCCACAGAGAAATCAGGTAAAAAGTCTGTAATAAAGACGTGGTCGAGAAGATCAACGATTGTGCCTGAAATGATCGGTCATACATTCGCAGTTCATAACGGAAATAAATTTATTCCTGTATATGTAACCGAAAACATGGTCGGACATAAGCTTGGTGAATTTTCACCAACACGCACATTCCGTGGACACTCAGGTAATAAGACTAACGCTAAGTAAACATGGAAGCTGTAGCGAAAAAGACAAAGAAATCGGTGCTGAAGCGTGAGAAACGCGATGCCCGCAAAGAAGCAGCCAAGAACGGACCTGCAGTAGCGAAATTGAAGAATGTGCCAACGTCTCCTCGCAAGATGAGATTGATTGCAGATTTGATCAGAGGCGAACGGGTTAACAAGGCGCTTAATATTTTGAAATACGAACCGAAAGTAGGTTCTCCAAAGCTTGAGAAGCTTTTGTTATCTGCCATCTCTGGCTGGGAAGCAAAACATCAAGATGTAAAATTGGAAGAAGCTGATCTTTTTGTAAAAGAAATATTCGTAGATGGTGGCCGTCAATTGAAAAGATTGAAGCCAGCACCACAAGGAAGAGCGCATCGCGTAAGAAAGCGTTCAAACCACGTGACATTAGTGTTGGATAGCATGAAAAATGTTCCGGCCGCTGAAGTAGTAACGACTAAAGAAACGAAGGAATAATGGGACAGAAAATTAATCCAGTAGCATTCAGGCTAGGTATCGTACGTGGTTGGGACTCCAGCTGGTACGGTGGAAAGAATTTCTCTGATAAGTTGGTTGAAGATCACAAGATCAGAAAATATGTTGATGCCCGTATTCCAAAAGGTGGTATTGCTAAAGTTGTCATCGAAAGAACACTGAAGAGAATCACGTTAACTATTCATACTGCACGTCCAGGAGTTGTTATTGGAAAAGGTGGTACTGAAGTAGATAAGATCAAGGAGGAATTGAAGAAGATCACGAACAAGGATGTTCAGATCAACATATTTGAAATTAAGCGTCCGGAATTAGATGCTAGATTGGTTGGTGAGTCAATCGCACAACAAATTGAAGCACGTATTTCTTATAAGCGTGCAATGAAGCAAGCTATTGCTGCGGCTATGAGAGTAGGATCTGAAGGAATTAAGATTAAAGTTTCCGGTCGTTTAGCAGGTGCTGAAATGGCCCGTTCGGAACAATATAAAGAAGGACGTGTGCCTTTGCATACACTTCGTGCTGATATTGATTATGCTTTATCTGAAGCACAAACAGTATATGGTAAGTTGGGAATAAAGGTTTGGATTTTCAAGGGTGAGATTTACGGCAAACGTGATCTTTCTCCAAACGTAGGAGTAGGAAGCAACGCACCAGCAGGACCAGGAGGTTCTGGCAAGTCTAACGACAGAAATGAGCGTGGTGGAGACAGAGGTGGTCGCGGAGGAAACAGAGGCGGTGGTGGTCGCGGAGGCGATGACAGACGCGGTGGCCAAGGTGGCGGTGGCGGAGCAAGACGCGGTGGCAGCAGTGCTGGTGGTGACCGTGGCGGAAAAAGAAACGGATAATTAGTTAGAACGCAATAAAGTAGGTAACAATGTTACAGCCTAAACGAACGAAATTTAGAAAAGCACAAAAGGGTCGTGTTAAAGGAATGGCAACCAGAGGTCACTCTATTGCTTTCGGACAATTTGGTCTGAAGTGTTTAGAAGGCGGATGGATTACTTCACGCCAACTTGAAGCTGCTCGTATTGCAGTAACCCGTGCGATGAAACGCGAAGGTCAGGTTTGGATCAGAATATTCCCTGACAAGCCTATTACTCAGAAGCCTGCAGAGGTTCGTATGGGTAAAGGTAAAGGAGCTCCTGAATATTGGGTAGCAGTAGTTAAGCCTGGTACTATTTTGTTCGAAGCGGGTGGTGTTAACATGGCGACAGCTAAGGAAGCACTTACGTTAGCAGAGGCAAAATTGCCTTTCAAGACAAGATTTACAGTGAAGAGAGATTACGTAGAATAACATAAGTCATGAAGAACTCAGAGATAAAAGCCTTGAGTGTTGCCGAACTGAAAGAAAAGATCGGCAGTGAGCAAGAAGGCTACAGAAAGATGCGATTTGCGCATCAGGTGGCTGCGATAGAAAACCCAATGAAAATCAGGGTAGCACGCAAACTAATTGCCAAGCTCAATACTGAGTTACGGGCTAAAGAACTCCAAAAATAATTCCGATGGAAAGGAACGAACGAAAAGAAAGAATTGGGAAAGTGCTCAGCAACAAGATGCAAAAGACTATCACGGTTGCCGTTGATAGAAAAGTGAAGCACCCCATCTATGGTAAATTTGTGAACAGAACTACTAAGTTCAAGGCGCATGACGAGACCAACTCGGCAGGTATTGGAGATACTGTACGTATTTCTGAGACTCGTCCGTTGAGCAAAGACAAGCGTTGGAGATTAGTTGAAATAGTTGAAAAAGCGAAGTAATTATGATACAAAGCGAATCAAGACTTACGGTAGCAGATAACAGTGGCGCAAAGGAAGTTCTTTGTGTACACGTGCTTGGAGGAACAGGAAGACGCTACGCTTCAGTAGGCGACATGATCGTTGTGACTATTAAGTCAGCAATGCCAGGTAGCCAAGCGAAGAAAGGTACTGTATCAAAAGCAGTAGTGGTAAGAACCAAAAAGGAAGTACGCAGAAAGGATGGTTCATACATCCGTTTTGAAGATAACGCTGCTGTATTGTTGAATGCTCAAAACGAACCTCGTGGAACTCGGATTTTCGGTCCAGTGGCACGTGAGTTAAGAGAAAAGCAGTTTATGAAGATAGTTTCATTGGCCCCAGAAGTTATATAAGCCATGGCGAAGACAGATACAAAACAAAAAGTCAGACTCCGCAAAGGCGACACTGTTGTCGTGATTGCTGGTGATGATAAAGGCACAGCACAAAAACCAAAGATTGGTAAAGTTCTGGAAATTTTTACAGACACTAACCGAGCTATTGTAGAAGGAGTGAACATCGTAACTAAACATCAGAAACCATCCGCTGGTAAGCCAGAAGGTGGAATCAAGAAGATGGAAGGTACGATCCACATCAGTAATTTGATGTTGGTGGATCCTGCAACAGGAAAACCGACCCGTACGGGTAAAAAGCTTAACGAAAAGGATAAGCTTCAGAGATATTCTAAAAAAACCGGAGAATTTATTAAGTAATGGCAACTCCAAGACTAAAAGAAAAGTACGTTACCGAAATCGTACCGGCATTAAAAGAGAAGTTCAATTATACTTCCGTAATGCAAGTTCCGAAAATCGAGAAGATCTGTATCAATAAGGGTATGGGTGTAGCGGTAAGTGATAAGAAATTGATTGATCAAGGGTTGGAAGAAATTACAACCATCACAGGTCAAAAATCAGTTTCGACAAAATCAAAGAAAGCGATCTCTAACTTCAAGTTGAGAGAAAACATGCCGATTGGTGTACGCGTAACATTGCGTGGCCAAAAGATGTATGAATTCCTTGACAGATTGATGAACATCGCTCTTCCACGAGTTCGCGATTTTCGCGGAGTAAGTGCAAAAGGTTTTGATGGACATGGAAACTATACGCTCGGTGTTAAAGAGCAGATTATCTTCCCTGAGATCTCAATCGAAAAAGTAAACAAGATCAGCGGTATGGACATTACGTTCGTAACAACTGCTGCTTCTGACGAAGAAAGTTATGAGCTCCTGAAAGCTTTCGGGATGCCTTTTGCTAACAAAAATTAATATTAGCCATGGCTAAAACATCCGTAATTGCTCGGCAAACAAAACGCGAAAAGTTGGTTTCAACTTACGCTGCCAAAAGAAAAGCATTAAAAGAAGCTGGTAACTATACTGAACTTGATAAGTTGCCCCGCAACGCATCTCCAGTTCGGTTACATAATCGTTGCAAATTGACCGGACGTCCGAAAGGATATATGGGTAAATTTGGAATTTGCCGTAACGTATTTCGTGAAATGGCATCTGCCGGTAAAATCCCTGGATTGACAAAGTCTAGCTGGTAATTACACTACATATTGGTTGCTGAGTGTCGAAGTCGGTTTAAACGCCGAAACCCGATGACAGTTTGGATAATATAAATTGTTATATATCTTTGCAGCCCGGTTTAAAAGCGGGCTTGCTTTTTATAAGAAAAGTTTAAAGAAATGACTGATCCGATCGCAGATTATTTGACCAGATTAAGGAACGCCATAAAGGCGAATCACCGCGTGGTGGAGATTCCGACATCAAATCTCAAAAAGGAAATTACAAAAGTTCTTTTTGACAAGGGATACATTTTGAATTACAAGTTTCAGGAAGGTGACGTTCAGGGCGTGATTAAGATCGCTTTGAAATACAATCCGGAGACAAAAGAATCCGCAATAACAAAACTTCAACGCATAAGCACTCCAGGTTTGCGTCAGTACGCCAGCATGGATACTATGCCACGCGTAATGAACGGTTTGGGTGTTGCTATCTTATCTACATCGAAAGGTGTGATTACTGATAAGGAAGCACGCACAATGAATATAGGTGGAGAAGTTTTGTGTTACGTCTATTAATCTAAAGAAGACATGTCACGCATAGGTAAACAACCGATATCAATCCCAAAGGGAGTTACATTTAATTTCTCTAAGGAAAATAATAAGGTCTCTATAAAAGGACCAAAAGGTGAATTGCATCAATCTATCGATCCTGATTTCAGTATCAAGAATGAAGAAGGCGTCATCACCATTGAGCGCCCTACAGAACAGAAGCGTCATAAGTCTATGCATGGTCTATACCGTGCGTTGATTTCCAATATGGTAGTTGGTGTTTCTACGGGTTATAAAGAACAACTTGAATTAGTTGGTGTGGGTTACAAAGCGACTGCACAATCAAATGTGTTGGAACTTAGCTTAGGGTATTCACACAATGTGTTCCTAGCCGTTCCATCTGAAATTAAAGTTGTTGCGATGCAGGAGAAGGGTTCAAACCCAACGATTATCCTTGAAGGTATCGACAAGCAATTGATTGGCCAAGTGGCAGCAAAAATTAAATCACTTCGTAAGGTTGAACCATACAAAGGAAAAGGTATTCGCTTCACAGGTGAGTTTGTACGCAGAAAAGCAGGTAAGACTGCCGCTAAATAATATTTATAAACAAGCATCATAGAAAGCTATGGCAGGCAAGAACAGAGAGAGAAGAGAGAGAATTAAGAAGGGTGTCCGTAAGAAAATTACGGGAACTACAGAAAGACCAAGGTTATCTGTTTTCAGAAGCAACCGCGGAATTTACGCCCAGATAATTGACGATTCTACAGGTACAACACTTGTAGCCTCTTCAACAGTTGAACTTGGCGAGAAGGCAGGTTTGAATATTGAAAATTCGAAAGCAGTAGGAAAGAGCATTGCAGAGAAAAGCGCTGCAGCTGGAGTACAAACTGTGGTATTCGATCGTAACGGATACTTGTATCACGGAAATATCAAAGCTTTGGCTGAAGGTGCCAGAGAGGGTGGTTTGAAATTCTAAGTAACTGAAATATGTCAGTAAGCAATATTAGCACAGTAAAAGCCAGCGAAATTGATCTCAAAGAGAGAGTGGTAGCCATTGAGCGTGTAGCGAAAGTGGTGAAAGGCGGGCGTAGGTTTAGTTTCGCAGCGATTGTGGTTGTGGGCGATGGAAATGGTGTGGTAGGTTACGGACTTGGTAAAGCCAATGAAGTAACAGACGCTATCACGAAAGGTATCGATGACGCGAAGAAGCACTTAGTAAAAGTGCCTATTATCAAAGGAACTGTTCCGCACGAAGCGACTGGTAAATTTGGTGGTGGATTCGTTCTTCTTAAGCCAGCTTCACCCGGTACTGGAGTTATAGCCGGTGGTGCGATGCGTGCCGTGTTAGAAAGTGCTGGTGTACACAATGTACTAGCGAAGTCAAAAGGTTCTTCAAATCCACACAACGTGGTAAAAGCAACTTTCAAGGCATTGACTAACATGCGTGATGCTTTCACTGTAGCAAAGAACAGAGGTATTTCTTTATCGAAAGTATTTAACGGATAGTAGACATGGCGAAGGTACAGATCACACAATCCAGAAGCATGATAAAGCGCCCCGATACGCAACAGCGTACCATTAAGGCTCTTGGTCTTGGAAGAATAAATAAGTCGGTTGAGGTAGAATTAACTCCTCAGATTGCCGGTATGATTAAAAAGGTAAATCACCTTATCACGGTAAAAGCGCTTTAATATGAAACTGCATACATTAACACCGGCTGAAGGTTCGGTACGCACAAATAAGAGATTAGGTAGAGGCCAAGGTTCTGGTGGTAGTACAGCAGGACGTGGACATAAGGGTGCTCAATCAAGATCAGGTTATTCTAAGAAGACTGGTTTTGAAGGTGGACAAATGCCTTTGCAAAGACGTATTCCAAAGTTTGGATTTAAGAATAACAATAAGATTTACTATAAGGCTCTGAACCTAGATGTTCTTGAGGCTTTATCAGAAAAGTTAAAATCAGCCAGCCTGACTTTAGCGGTATTGATCGAGCAAGGTGTAGTGAATAAGACGGATAAAGTGAAAGTTTTAGGTAGAGGCGAGATAAAAGCTAAGGTGAATGTAGAAGCACACGCTTTCTCAACCACTGCTACTGAAGCAATCGAAAAAAATGGTGGAACTGTTACAACCGTGAAGTAATGAAGCGTTTCCTAGAGACCATAAAGAACATTTTTTCAATTGAAGACCTACGGGTTAGGATTCTGAATACAATCGGATTCTTGATCATCTACAGAGTCGGTTCTTTTATTGTATTGCCTGGTATCGAAGCTACGCTCTTAGATCCAGATCGCGAAACAAGTGGTATTTTAGGATTCATCAACAACTTCTCAGGAGGTGCATTTAACAACGCATCAATCTTTGCATTGGGCATCATGCCTTACATTTCAGCATCGATTGTTGTTCAACTTTTATCATTTGCTGTTCCGTATTTCCAGAAACTTCAGAAGGAAGGTGATTCTGGGCGTAAGAGATTGAATCAGTACACACGAGTATTGACGATTTTTATCACGGTATTCCAAGGGTATAGCTATTTGAAAGGAGCTTTAGATCCTGCGGTAATTATTAATCCGGGAATGTTCTTTTATGTATCATCCGTTGTTATTCTCATTGCAGGTACAATGTTTTGTATGTGGCTTGGAGAACGTATTACTGACAAAGGAATTGGTAATGGTATTTCAATGTTGATCATGATCGGTATCGTATCGAGATTACCTATATCATTGGTATCTGAAATATCGGACAAGTGGCCTGGTAAGGCGATCTTCTTTATCGTTGAAATGTTTGTTCTCTTTGGAATCGTAGTAGCGGTTATTGCCCTTACACAAGCAACCAGAAGAATTCCAATTCAATATGCAAAGCAGGTTATTGGAAACAAGTTATATGGTGGCAAACGTGAGTTTATCCCATTGAAACTTAACTCTGCAGGTGTAATGCCGATCATCTTTGCTCAGGCTTTGATGTTCATCCCGGCTTTGCTTGGTGGACTTTGGGCGGACAGTGATTTTGGTGCATCATTAAGATCAACGTTTTCAGATCCATATTCATGGCAGTACAGCTTGCTGTTTGCAACAATGATTTTGGTCTTCACATTTTTCTACACAGCAATCACAATCAACTCGAACGACATTGCTGACAACTTGAAAAGAAACGGTGGATTTGTTCCTGGTATTAAGCCAGGACAGCAAACTGCTGAGTTTATAGATACAGTATTATCAAGAATTACGTTTCCAGGTGCAATCTTCCTGGCTGCTATTGCGGTGCTTCCAGCATTTGCAGTACGGGCAGGGGTTGGTCAGAACTTCGCTCAGTTCTTTGGTGGCACTTCATTGTTGATCTTAGTTGGTGTTGTGTTAGACACCCTTCAACAAATTGAAAGCTACCTTTTGATGAGACATTATGAAGGCATGATGAAGTCTGGA